>DATBKU010000057.1:0-266914 GCA_036555725.1 Streptosporangiaceae bacterium
GCGCGGGGAGTTCATCCGCAAGGCGCAGGAAAAGCGCCGCGACTTCACCGTCGACTGGGTGCATCTGAAGCTGAACGATCAGGCGCAGCGCACGGTGTTGTGCAAGGACCCGTTCCGGTCGGTCGACGAGCGGGTCGACAAGCTCATCGCGGGGATGTAGGCCGGTTCGCTAACTGGGCGCTTTCGGTCGGTAACGATGCGATAAGGTAAGCGACCCGACTGTCGAGCCCCGAAGGACCCCCATGCGTCGCGTCGCCCGTCGTCTTGTCTGGACGCTCGCCGCGTCGTCGATGCTGCTCGCCGCGTGCGGTGGCGGCGACTCCGGCGTGCAGGTGAGCGGGCCGTACGGCAGACAGCCGAAGGTGACCATTCCGGCCGAGGCGCCGAGCGGCAAGCTGCAGATCGACACGCCGATCAAGGGCAAGGGCGCCGAGGTGCAGAAGGGCGATCTGATCTTCGCCAACTACGTCGGGTACACCTGGAACGCCAAGTCCAACCACATGCTGGCCAGCAGCTACGGCGGCGGCCGGCCCGGGGCGTTCCCCAGCGGGTCGCTCGTGCCCGGCCTGGAGAAGGCGCTCGACGGGCGGAAGGTCGGCACCCGGGTGGTGGCCGTCGTGCCGCCGAAGGAGGGGTACGGCGCGAACGGCTACCCGGCCCTGCAGATCGGCGGCGCCGACTCGCTGGTCTACGTGCTCGACGTGGTGGGTCGCTACCCGAAGACCGCCGCGGCGCACGGCGCGGCCAAGTCCCAGCGCGACCCGCGG
Organism: Streptosporangiaceae bacterium; assembly: GCA_036555725.1. Taxonomy (GTDB): domain Bacteria; phylum Actinomycetota; class Actinomycetes; order Streptosporangiales; family Streptosporangiaceae; genus CALAED01. The sequence goes on from DATBKU010000057.1 coordinate 768, forward strand.
CTGCCGCAGGTGAGCGCGGCGGCGGCCGGCCAGGCGCCAAAGGTGACGGTCCCGCAGGCCCCGGCGCCGCGGAAGCTGGCGGCCCGCACGGTCATCGAGGGCACCGGCCCGGTGGTCAAGGGCGGCCAGGTGCTCGCCCTGCAGTACACCGGCGTGCTCTGGCGGACCGGGAAGGTCTTCGACTCCTCCTGGCAGACCGGGCGGGTGTACGCCACGACGATCGGCACCGGCCAGGTCGTGAAGGGCTGGGACCTGGGCCTGGTGGGGCAGCGGGTCGGCAGCCGGGTGCTGCTCGTGGTGCCGCCCGCGTGGGGGTACGGCCCGAAGGGCCTCAAGCAGGTCGGCATCAAGGGGACCGACACGTTGGTGTTCGCCGTCGATATCGTCGGCGCCCACTAATCGCCCCCTAGGCCCCACCAAGCGCCTTCCACTGAGCACCGGGCTCTAAGGCGCACTCCTGTTGTTCTTAGAATGGCGGAGTGAGCGGAATCGAGGCGGTCGCGGCGCTTCAGGATCCCATGCGGCGGCGGCTGTATGAGTACGTGGCCGCCCAAGATCACGATGTGAGCCGGAACGAGGCCGCCGAGGCCGTCGGGATGCAACGCACCCTGGCCGCCTTCCACCTCGACAAACTTGTCGACGCCGGGCTGCTCGACGCCGTGTTCCGGCGGCTCACCGAGCGGACGGGCCCCGGCGCCGGCCGGCCCGCCAAGCTGTACCGGCGTACGGCCGCCGAGCACCAGGTCTCGATTCCGCCGCGCGACTACCGTACGCCCGCCGCGCTGCTCGCCGAGGTCGCCGAGGCCGCCGGGCTGGACCGGGAACTACAGGACGCCGCACAGCGGCACGGCCGCGCACTCCGCGGGACCCTCGGCGTCCGGGACGAGGGCCGTACCGCAACCGGGCTCGACGAGGTGGCCGAGCTGCTGCGGTCGCGTGGTTACGAGCCGTGTCGTGAGGAGACGGCGGACGGCCCGGTGCTGCGCATGCGCAACTGCCCGTTCCATGCCCTGTCCGAGCGGTTCCCGCCGCTGGTGTGCGGCATGAACGTGGCCCTCCTCGAAGGGCTGCTCGACGGGGTGGCCGGGCTGCGGACCCGTATGGACGCCCGGCCCGGCTGGTGCTGCGCCATAGTGGAACCTTCTAAAAATAATGAGTCTTGACTTAGAGCCCTTTCGGATGATCTGCTGTCGGCCATGAGCGGTCATCACCTCGCCCAGTTCAACGTGGCCACCCAGCGGTTCCCGCTCGACGACCCGCGGATGGCCGAGTTCGTCGCGCTGCTGGCCCCGATCAACGCGCTCGCGGACGGCTCGCCGGGCTTCGTGTGGCGGCTGATCGCCGACGGCGAGGCGGACGCCACGTCGATGCGTCCGTGCGGCGACGATGTGATCATCAACTTCTCGGTGTGGGAGTCGCGGCAGGCCCTGTGGGACTTCGCCTACCGGAGCGGCCATCTCGACGTCATGCGGCGGCGCCGTGAGTGGTTCCATCAGCACGGCGCGGCGCATCTGGTGCTGTGGTGGATCCCGGCCGGGCACACGCCGACCGTCGAAGATGCCGTCCGGCGATTGGCGCTGCTGCGCGCAGAGGGCCCGTCGCCGCGCGCCTTCACCTTCCGCGAGCCGTACGGCCCAGAGGCCACCGCGGCGTGATCCGCTCCGTGAAAGTTTCATCGCGCAGCGGTACGGTCCGCGCGTCTAAGGCCAGGTAGCCGGGCCGACGGCGGTCCGCGGCGGCGCCGCTCGCTGCCGTCCGCGGGCCGCGCCGGGGCATGATGGCGCCGTCATGATCAGGCAGCCGTGGTTCGTCTTCGTGGTCGCCGGCTCGGTGGCGTTCGGCGTGGGGGCGGCCCTGCTGGCGGCCGGGATCGGCCCCCCGGCGTCGGCCGCGGGCGAGCGGCCGCGGCTGAGCGTGACCGGCGCCTACATCCCGCAGCCCGGCACGCCCGCCGAGGTCGCGGCGTACGCCACGGTTCGCAACGCCGGCGGTTCCGCCGACCGGCTCCTCGGCGTCCGGACCGACGTGTCGACGATCGTCATGCTGCATCAGGGCGCCGCCCGCGACATGGCGGACATGCAGACGGTGGGCGCGGTGCCGCTGCCCGCGCACCGACGCGTGGAGCTGGCCGACGGCGGCCTGCACATCATGATCATGCAGCCGGCGCGGGCGCTGCGCGTGGGCGACTCGGTCCGGCTGACCTTGGTGTTCGCCCGGTCGGACCCGCTGACCGTGAGCGCACCCGTGGTGCAGGCCGGCGACGGCCCGCCGGGCGCCCAGAGCGGGCATCACCATCATGGGTAGCGACGGCGCGGCGTCCCGCCGGCGGTACGCGGCGGCCGTGCTGCTGGCAATCCTGGTGGCCGGGCTCGGCCTGGCCACGGCACGGCCGGCCGCGGCGAACGCGTTCCTGGTGGCCGCCACCCCGCCGGACGGCTCGGTGCTGACGACGGCGCCGCACGAGGTGCAGCTCACCTTCAGCGAGCCGGTGGAGGTCGCCGGCCCGGGCGTCGCGGTGGTCGGTCCGGACGGCGCGCGGGTCGATCCCGGCGTGGTACGCCGGCCGCGCCCCGAGGTCATCACGGTACGGCTGCCCGGACTCCAGGTGTCGAGCCGGCAGGGCACGTACACGGTGCGCTGGCGCGTGGTCTCGGCCGACTCACGTCCGGTGGGCGGGACGTACCGGTTCTCGATCGGCGCCGCCACGACGGCGCGGGTGCCCGCCGCGCACGCAGACCGGGTGGTGGGCGCGGTAAACGGCGTCGCCGGTTTCGCGGCGCTCGCCGGCCTGATGGCGCTGGCCGGCGGCGTGGCGCTGGTCATGTACGGGGGGCCCTGGCCCGGTGCGACGCCCGGGTTGCGGCGCTTCGTCGTGACCGGCTGGATGGTGCTGCTGGCCGCCACGCTCGTCGCCCTGATCGCGCGGGGAGCGTACGCGGCCGGGACCGATTTCGGCCGGGCCGACGTGGTGGGGCAGGTCCTGCACACGCGCTACGGCCGGGCGCTCGCCGTCCGGGTGCTGCTGCTCGGGGCCGTACCGGCGCTCCTCGTGTGGGGCATGCGCCGGCTGCCCGAGGTGACCGGACGGGATCGGCGGCGGCTCGCCGTCGCGGCCCTGATCGCCGGGGTGAGCCTGGCCCTGACCTGGACCGCCGCGGACCACCCGGCGACGTCGGCGGCGGCCGCGGTGGGTGTGCTCCATGTGCTCGCCGCGGCGATCTGGCTGGGCGGGCTCGCCGCCGTGGTGGTCGCGCTGCGCGGCGACCCGGCATCGGCCCCGGCCTGCGACGCGGAACCTCCCGAACCGGCCCCGGGTGGCGCGGCGGACGGCCGCGAACCGGCCGCCGACGCGGGAGGCCCCGCGGCGGCCCCGGTCGGCGGGACGGGACGTCCCGAAGCGGCGCCGGGCGGTGTGATCACCGCGGCGAAGACCGCTACCGCGGCCGGACCCGCGACGCTGGTGGGGCGGTTCACCCAGGTCACCGCGGCCTGCGTAGCGGTGCTCGTCGTGACCGGCGGCTACCAGGCCTGGCAGCGCGTGGGCGGCCCGGCCGAGCTGGTGACCACGACCTACGGACGGCTGCTGACCTTCAAGATCGTGCTGGCCGGGGGAGTGCTCGCCGCGGCGGTGCGGCTGCGCGCCCACCTGCGCCGCGGCGGCCGGCCGGCCCGGATCGTGGCCGTAGGCGCGGTGGCCGCCGTGGCCGTGCTCGCGTTGACGACGGCCCTGCAGCAGGTCCAGCCCGCCGCCGACGCCCAGGCCACCAAGCCCACGACCGAGTCCGTCCGGTTCGGCGGCGGCACCCTCGAGGTCCGCCTCCCCGGCACTGTGCGCGGCCTGCACTCCGCCGACCTGACTGTGAGCCCGCGCGAGGCGGCCCCCGTCCAGGCGGCGTGGACCCAGACCGCCCTGGGCGTCGGGCCACTGCCCGTACGGTTCATCCCCACCGGCGCCGGACGGTACCGGCTCGACTGGCCGCCACTGCCCGTCGGCGGCGGCTGGCGGCTCGCCGTCACCATGCGTACGCCCGGCGGGCGGCAGGCCACCGCGCGGCTGTCCGTACGGATCCGCTGAGCGTCGGGCAGCGTCAGGCCGCGTGGGCCGCGTGGGCCGCGTGGGCCGGGTCAGGCCGGGTCAGGCCGCGTCGGGCAGTGTCAGGCAAGGAGGGTGGCCGTGTGCCGGCCCGCGGCGGCGGCCGTGAGGAAGTAGGCGAGGTCTTCGTCGAGCCGGCGCCCCATCGTGGACAGTCGTACCCCCCAGTCCTTCTCCGCCACCCGCAGCGTGTCGGCGAGCCCGTCGACCGGGACGCCCACCAGCTCGTGCCGGTCGTCCAGCGCGGCCGCCTGCGCCGTCACCCGGGCGCCGAACTCACCCGGCAGCTCGGGCACCACGACGTGGGCCCGGGCCAGTGCGACCCGTCCGTACGCGGTCAGGCTGTGATGCGAGACCCCCTGGTGGCGCTCGCGCGCGTCGCCCTCGCTGACCCGCAGCGACGCCACCGGACGCCCCGACAGCGCGCCCGCCGCGTTAACCGCCTCGCCCGCGGCGACGCCGGAGAACCCCCAGCGTGTGCCGGTGCCGAGGTTGCCCGGGCCCTGCGCGACGATGGCCACCTCGGCGCCGAGCACCAGCCGGGCCGCGAGCAGCCCCGTGTGCACGGTCACCGCCTCGAGGTCGCCGCCGAAGGCCTGCCCGACGGTCACCGTCGCGGCCAGCACCCCGGCGTCCTTGAGCCGGGCGATCGACATGGAGAACCATGCGGGCAGCGCACCGCCGTCCGGCATCACGTACACGACGCGGGTGCCGGGCCGCGCCGCGAGCAGCCCGGCGAGGATGGGCGGCAGCGCTGAGTGCAGGTCGGCGACGATCACCGGCAGCCCGCCGAGCGAGTCGGCGTCGCGCAGCGTCTCGTGGTGCGGCGAGTCCTGTTCGTCGGCGCCCAACACGGTGGCCTGCAGCGGGGTGTAGCGGGCCTTGACCAGATGCCCAGGGCCGGCCGGATCGGGGGGCAGCCGGTCCGGCACCGCGATCACCATCGCGTAGCCGCCGGTGCCGAGTCCCAGCGCCAAAGCCGTGGTATTGAGCAGTACAGTGTCTCCAGGCTCCGGCCGCCCGACCAGCGCCGGATAGGCCAGCGCACGGTGGTTCCCCGGATCGGCAGCGATCGACACCGCCAGCTCGACCGCCCCCGGCCACTCGCGGATGACGGCTTCCACCGTGCCTTTGCGCCATCTGATCACATCGTGAGGGTAGCGTCAGCCAGGAGAGGGTGGTGGCGATGTCGCGGCGCAAGACCGAGCGGCTGCTCAACCTGGTGATCTGCCTGCTCGCGACCGGGCACTATCTGACGGCCGAGCAGATCCGGCACGCCGTCCCGGGCTACCCGGACGGCGACGAGGCGTTCAAGCGCATGTTCGAGCGCGACAAGGAAGAGGTCCGCGAACTCGGCATCCCGCTGGAGACCGGCGTCTCGGCGGGCGACGAGGCCGGCTACCGGATCTCGCGGCAGGCCTACGAGCTCCCCGAGCTGCACCTGACCCCGGACGAGGCGGCCGTGCTCGGCCTGGCCGCCCGGGTGTGGCAGCGGGCCAGCCTCGCCGAGGCCGCCTCGGGGGCGCTGCTCAAGCTGCGCGCAGCGGGCATCGAGACCGACGCGATGGGCGGCATCCCGGGCATCGAGCCGCGGGTCGACACCGACGAGCCCGCCTTCCCGGTGCTGTGGCAGGCCGTCCGCGACCGCCGCCCGGTGGCCTTCGACTACCAGGGCGTGGGCCGCAGCGCCCCGCAGCGGCGGCACCTGGAGCCGTGGGGCGTGGTGAGCCGCCGGGGCCGCTGGTACGTGGTCGGGCACGACCGAGACCGCGATGGAGTACGGGTCTTCCGGCTCAGCCGGATCATCGGCGAGGTCGTCCACGACGGCGCCCCCGGCACCGTCGTCGTGCCCGAGGGCGTCGACGTGCGGGCCATCGCCTTCGACCGCGACGAGCCGCCGACCGAGCCGCGCGTCGCCGCCGTACGGCTGCGTACCGGGCGGGCGTACGGCCTGCGCCGCTGGGCGCGCGGGGTGACCTCGTACGACCCCGACTGGGACACCGCCGAGCTGACCTTCGTCGAGGTCGACCGGTTCGCGCCCTACCTGGCCCGGTTCGCCGGCGACGTGGTCGTGCTCGACCCGCCCGATCTGCGCGAGGCCGTGATCCACCAGCTCAAGGCCGTACTGACATGAGCACCACATCGACCGACCGGCTGGCCCGGTTGCTCGCGCTCGTCCCATACGTCGTGAGCCGCCGATCGGTGAGCCTGGCCGAGGCGGCCGAGGCGTTCGGGGTGACCGAGAAGCAGCTGATCGACGACCTCAACATGCTGTGGTGCGTCGAGCTGCGCGCCCCCGATCCGTACTGCCCGATCGACCTGTCGTACGAGGGCGGCGAGATCACCGTCACCGAGGCCGAGTCGATCGCGCGGCCGCTGCGGCTGGGCGTCGACGAGGCGAGCGCGCTGCTGGTCGCGCTGCGCATGCTCACGCAGATCCCCGACCTGCGGGATCGCGACGCGCTGAGCCGGGTCATCGCGAAGCTGGAGAACGCGGCCGGCGCGGCGGGCGCGGTGAGCAGCCGGCTGGCGGTGGAGGTGCACGCGCGCCCCGGCGTGCTGACCAGGGTCCAGGACGCCCTGTCGCGCGGTCGCCGGCTGCACCTCACCTACTACGTGCCGGGGCGCGACGAGAACACCGAGCGCGACGTCGACCCGATGCGGCTGCTGTTCGTCGAGGGCGGCGCCTACCTGGAGGGCTGGTGCCGGCGGGCAGAGGCCGTACGGCTGTTCCGCCTCGACCGGGTCGTTGATCTGACCATCCTCGGCGTCCCGGCGGAGGTGCCGGACGAAGCCGAGCCGATCGACGTCGCGGCCGGGCTGTTCCGCCCGTCGCCCGACGACGTCCGCGTCACGATGGAGCTGACCCCCGCCGGCCGCTGGGTGGCCGACTACTACCCGTGCGAGCGCGTTACAGAAATAGGCGAGGGCCGGCTGCGGATCGTGCTGCGCACGCCGGACACCCGCTGGATACGCGGCCTCGCGCTACGCCTGGGCGACCTGGGCAGGGTGGTCGGCCCGCCCGAATTGGTGGCGGGCGTCCGCGACGAGGCCGAACGCGCCCTGGCGCTGTACGGCTCGTAACACTCGTGGGTATTCGCTACGGTGGCGAGGTGTTCTGGGTGGTCGCGTGGGTGGGCCTGTCCTTCGCCGGGCTGGTCGTGCTCGCGGTGTGCGCGATCAAGCTCGCCGTCGCGGTGAACGGGCTTGCTCGTGAGCTCGACCGGACGCGGCGGCGGCTGGAGCCCAAACAGCAGACCCTGCAGGGTGAACTGCGGACATTGCAGAAAACCCGTGAACCACAAACCCAGCAACACGGCGTACGATCGTCGTGAGTGCTACCTGCTGAAGAGGATTGACATGCCTAATCTCGGTGCCGGCGAGTGGTTGATCATTCTGCTCGTCATCGTCGTTCTGTTCGGCTCGGCCAAGCTGCCGACGCTGGCGCGTTCGCTGGGCAAGTCGATGCGCATCCTCAAGGCCGAGACCAAGGGTCTGCGCACCGACGACGACGAGGAGGCGCAGCCTCAGCAGTCTGGTCAGCCGGGCAAGTCGGGGGAGACCCCGCAGGCCAAGGAATTGCAGGACCGGGCGGCCCGGCTGCGCGCGGAGGCCGCGCAGCTCGACCAGGAGGCGCAAGGCGGCGACGGCACCACGATCAACGGTGTGCCGTTGTCCGATGCGGAGCGTGCGCGCCGCAACAACTGAGCCCACCGTCCCGACCGCCAACCCGAAACGCGATAACCGTACGCGATGAAGCTGACGAGCCGGCAGGCCAACAACCCTGAAGGTCGGATGCCGCTCATGGGCCACATCCGTGAGCTACGCAACCGGCTGATCAAGGCCATTCTGGCGCTGCTGATCGGCACGATCATCGGCTGGATCTTCTTCGACCCAGTCTGGGACTTCCTCAAGGAGCCGTACTGCTCCCTGCCCGCGACCCACGTCATCGACCACAAGTGCACGCTGATCGTCAACGGCATCTTCTCGGCGTTCTTCCTCAAGCTGAAGATCGCGTTCATCATCGGGCTGGTGCTGTCCGGGCCGGTCTGGATTTACCAGATCTGGGCGTTCGTCGCGCCGGGGCTGTACCACCGGGAGCGGCGCTGGACCTACATCTTCCTGGGCGCCGCGATCCCGCTGTTCTTCGTCGGCGTGGCACTGGCGTACCTGACGGTCGACAAGGGCCTGAGCATCTTCTTCAGCTTCGTTCCCGACGATGTGTCGGCGCTCATCAACGTTGATCACTATCTCGGCTATGTGCTGGTCATGCTGCTGGTGTTCGGGCTGACCTTCGAGCTGCCCTTGTTCGTCGTCATCCTCAACCTGGCCGGCGTGCTGTCGTTCAAGCGCATCATGAAGTGGCAGCGGATGATCGTTTTCGGGATCTTCGTGTTCGCCGCGGTCGCCACCCCGAGCGGCGACCCGTTCACGATGAGCGCGCTCGCGATCCCGACCCTGGTGCTGTTCGAGATCGCCACGGTGCTCGCCTACTTCAACGACCGGCGGAAGGCGCGGCGCCCGGACCCGTACGCCGGGCTCTCGGACGATGAGGCGTCTCCGCTCGATGTTGACGAGGTCGACCGCGAGATGGACGAGTCGTAGCAGCCGGGGCCACTGAGCCCGAAGTGGGAAACGGTCCGCACTAAAACGTAGTCTCGAAGCCATGAGCTCCCCTAACATCACGCCCGCCCAGCGCTTCGCCGCGCACCGTCAGCGCGCCGACGGCAACGGACCCGCGCTGATGGACTTTCGCGGCCTGTACGACTTCGAGCTGGACCGCTTCCAGCTCGAGGCGTGCCGGGCGCTCGAAGGCGGCGACGGCGTGCTGGTCGCCGCGCCCACCGGGTCGGGCAAGACCGTCGTGGGGGAGTTCGCCGTCCATCTGGCGCTGGCCGACCGGCGAAAGTGCTTCTACACAACGCCGATCAAGGCGCTGTCCAACCAGAAGTACACCGACCTGGTGAATCGCTACGGCCCGGCGCGGGTAGGCCTGCTGACCGGCGACAACAGCGTCAACGGCGAGGCGCCCATCGTGGTGATGACCACCGAGGTGCTGCGCAACATGCTGTACGCGGGTTCGCCCACCCTGGCCGGCCTGGCCTACGTGGTCATGGACGAGGTGCACTACCTGGCGGATCGGTTCCGCGGCGCGGTGTGGGAGGAGGTCATCATCCACCTCCCCGAGTCGGTCCGGGTCGTTGCGCTGTCGGCCACCGTCAGCAACGCCGAGGAGTTCGGCGAGTGGCTGCAGGAGGTGCGCGGCGACACGCAGGTGATCGTCGACGAGCACCGGCCGGTGCCGCTGCTGCAGCACATGCTCGTCGGCACCCGGCTGTACGACCTGTTCGTCGACTCCGGCAGGGACGCCGACCGGCCGAAGGTCAACCCCGAGCTGCGCCGGGTCGCCCTCGACGACATGCGGCGGACGAAGATCAACCAGACCCGGCGGACCGGGCGGCGCCGGGAGGGGCGACCGGCCCGGTACCGCCCGCCCGCGCGACCCGACGTGATCGAGCGGCTGGACCGGGCCGGGCTGCTGCCCGCGATCACCTTCATCTTCAGCCGCGCCGGCTGCGACGCGGCGGTCGCGCAGTGCCTGTACGCCAACCTCCGGCTCACCTCGAAGGAGGAGGCCGAGGAGATCAGGGGGTACGTCGAGGCCCGTACGGCCGACATCGCCGACGAAGACCTGCGGATCCTCGGCTACCACGAGTGGCTCGCCGGGCTGGAGCGGGGCGTCGCGGCCCACCACGCCGGCATGCTGCCCACCTTCAAGGAGGTCGTGGAGGAGCTGTTCACGCGCGGCCTGATCAAGGCGGTGTTCGCCACCGAGACGCTGGCGCTCGGCATCAACATGCCGGCCCGCACGGTGGTGATCGAGCGGCTCGACAAGTGGAATGGCGAGACCCACGCCGACCTGACGCCGGGGGAGTACACCCAGCTGACCGGGCGGGCCGGGCGGCGCGGCATCGACGTCGAGGGGCACGCCGTGGTGGTGTGGGCGCCCGGCGTCGACCCGGGGGCGGTGGCCGGCCTCGCCAGCACCCGTACCTATCCGTTGAACTCCAGCTTCCGGCCGTCGTACAACATGGCGGTCAACCTGGTCGGCGCCGTCGGCGGCGAGCGCGCCCGCACCCTGCTGGAGGAGTCGTTCGCGCAGTTCCAGGCCGACCGCGCGGTGGTGGGCCTGGCCCGTCAGGTGCACAAGAACGAGGAGGCGCTCGCCGGGTACGCCGAGGCGGCCAATTGCCATCTGGGCGACTTCATGGACTACGCCCGGCTGCGCCGGCAGTTGTCGGACCGCGAGGCCGAGCTGTCCAAGGAGCGCTCGGTGAGCCGGCGCACCGAGGCGGCCCGGTCCCTGGAACGGCTGCGCCGCGGCGATGTGATCGTGGTGCCGGGGGGCCGCCGGACCGGGGTGGCGGTGGTGCTCGACCCCGGGCTCGCTCGCCGATCCGATGGGCCCGCACCGCTGGTGCTCACCATCAACCGGCAGGTCAAGCGGCTGTCGATGCTCGACTTCCCGACGCCGGTCGAGCCGATCGAGCGGATCCGCATCCCGCAGTGGTTCAGCCCGCGCTCGCCCCAGCACCGCCGCGACTTGGCGTCCACGCTGCGCAACAAGGTCGGCGAGCATCCGGCGAAGGCGGCGCGGCGGGCGGGCGGGCACGACGACGCGCACTCCGACGCGGAGATCAGTCGGCTGCGTAGCGAGCTGCGGCGGCACCCCTGCCACGGCTGCTCCGATCGCGAGGACCACGCGCGCTGGGCCGAGCGGTACTTCCGGCTCGATCGCGAGACCGCCGCGCTGCGCCGGCGGGTGGAGAGCCGCTCGCAGGTCATCGCGCGCACCTTCGACCGGGTCTGCGCGGTGCTGGAACAGCTCGGCTACCTCGAGGGCGACACTGTCACCGACGAGGGACGGCGGCTGGCCCGCATCTACAACGAGCTCGACCTGCTCACCGCCGAGTGCCTGCGGGCGGGGATCTGGGACCGGCTGTCCCCGGCCGAGCTGGCCGCCTGTGTGTCGGCGCTGGTGTACGAGTCGCGGCAGCCCGACGACGCCACTCCGCCGCGCACGCCGTCCGGCCTGGTGCAGGGCGCGCTGGCGGCCATGGTGGGGCTGTGGGGCGAGCTCGACGCCATCGAGAAGGACAACCGGGTCTCGTTCCTGCGCGAGCCCGACCTGGGGTTCTCTTGGGCGGCCTTCCGCTGGGCGAAGGGCCACCGGCTCGACGACGTGCTGAGCGACACCGACCTGACCGCCGGCGACTTCGTCCGGGCCGTCAAGCAGCTGCTCGACCTGCTGGCCCAGATCGCCGACGCCTCCCCGCGCGAGACCGAGATCCGCGAGACCGCGTGGAACGCGATCGACGCCATGCGGCGCGGCGTGGTCGCCTACTCTTCGGTCGGCTAGATCTCACGATCAGTGATCGATTTCGGTCAGACCCGCGCCATAAAGGCATGACCGTTTTCCGGGTCGTGGTTTGCGATCGTCTTCCGAGGCAAGTCTCCCTGGCGAATCACAGACAACAACCGGAGGTGACCATGCTGGCCATCGTCGCGGCTATCGTCTTCGTCCTGGCCCTGCTTTTCGACTGGGCCAATGTCTCGTCGGACGCCATCAACAACACCACTTTGACGGTGCTGGGGCTGTTGTTCCTGGCCCTGCACCTGGCGGGCGTCGGGTCTGGCTTCAACTGGCGGAGCCGGTCGAGCTATCGTCGCTACAGAAGATAATCTACAACGTAAAGGCAGTGGCCTGGTCAGTGAGATCGCAGGTCAATCAGGAGGTTCCTCGGCGTCCCTAGCGTTAACGATCTTGTCTCCGGCGACTGCGTCGCCGTGGATGGTCGTCGGGCCGAGGAACATAAAGCCCTGGGCGGGAGCCGGCCCGGGGGGAGCGGGTTGCGGGTGCGCCGTGCCGTACAGCTCCCTCGGGTCGGTTGCCGTGTCCGGTTCGATCGCCTCCATCTCGGCGCGGCGCGCGAGCGCCGGCGGTACGCCAGGCAGGTGCATCCAGCCGCGCGTCTTGGTCTCCTTCACCTCGACGTCCACCGGCCGGAACGTGGCCGGGTCGATCATGCCGGGGCCGTGCTTGACCACGCTGTCGTAGAAGTAGTCGGAAACCATGAGCGCGAGGTCGGCGCGGGCGTTGGCCAGCGTCTTCTTCAGCACCGGGGCGTCGAGCAGCCGGAACAGGTGGTTGACCGCGCTGCCGGCCAGGCCGTAGGCGTCGCTGTGCACCTCGCCGATGTGGACCGCGGCGCGCAGCCGGATCGTGGCGGCGTCGCTGGCCAGGCGGTTGTGGTGCCTTAGCCCGGCGCGGACCCGCTCCATGAGCGGGTCGACGACGGTGGCCGAGGGCATCTTGGCCGGGATGATGACGAGGATGCCGTCGCCGCGGTCTTCGTGCAGGCACTCCTCCCAGGGCAGGTGGGCGCCGCCGAACGCCTCGATGAGCAGCCCGTACAGCGCGTCGCGGACCGCCAGCTGCACCTCGTCGTCGCGCTTGACGTCGGTGAACCCGGCGACGTCGACGGCGAAGATCACGCAGTGCTGCGCGCGGCGGAAGCCCTCCAGACTCTGCGACGTGCGGGCGGGCAGCCCTTCGGCATCAGCGTTCACCCTGTTTCCCCCTCAGGTTCCCCACGAGCCGAACGTGCGTGGCCCTGTGAACATGATCGGTCAATCCGGACCCGGCGCGGAACCGTGGTTCCCCGTGTTCGGCCGGCCGTTGGCGTACGCGCGGAGCCCGGCCGGGCGCAGCACCGTGATCTTGCGCCGCGATGTGTTGACCAGGCCGCGGGCCCGCCAGACCTTGAGCGCCCTGGCCACGGTCTCGCGGGAGGAGTCGACCCAGCTGGCGAGCTCCTGCTGGGACAGCGACGGCTGGATGACGATGCCGCCGGACGGTGCGGGCGTGCCGTACTGCTCGGCCAGGTCCATCAGCAGCAGGGCGAGCCGCTGGCCGCCGTCGGCGGAGGCCTGGGCGCGCACCCGCCGGACGTCGTCGTCGGTTCGGCGGACCAGGGCACCGCTGACCATCCGCCACACCCGCGGGTGCTCGTCGAGGAACGTGGTGAACCGGGTGGCCGACACCAGCAGCGCCCGCAGCGCCCCCAGCGCGGTGATCGTGGCCGAACGTGGCCGGTGCCCGAGGACGGCGCTTTCGCCGACGAGGTCGCCGGGCCCGCGGATCGCGTGCATCACCTCATGCCCGTCCTCGGTCGTCGAGGTGACCTTGGCCCAGCCGTTCTCGATGATGATGATGTGGTCGGATGGGTCCCCCTCGTAGCACAGGTGCATCCCGGCCGAATACGTGAACGGCCGAGCGGCGTCCCGCAGGGCGGTCCGCTCGGTCTCGTCGAGGTCGTTCCAGAAACGGCCGGGTGGCTGTGGCTGGCCGAAGATCCTCTCTGGCACGGGGGGTCCATTCGGTGAGCCTCTTGGGCAGAGGTCGTGGTCCGGATCTACCTACCTTCAGTCCAACGAACGGGGGGACTTTTTGGCAAGAGCCGGCACCCAGGCAGGGGGGAGTGGGGCGGTAAGCCCGGTGCCACAGGTGCCGGCTCCGTCATGAGCCCCCCTAACGGCCGGCGAGCAGGGCCACCGCCATGCTCCAAGCGAGGAAGGCGGCGCCTGATCCATAGGCCCAGCGCAGCGCACGCCGAGCGAGCGCGTCGCGGATCAGGGCCGATGTGATGACCGACCGCAACCGGTCCCAGGCCTCCCGCCTCGCCGGCTCCTCGCTGGGATCCGCGGCGTCGGCCGAGGTAGGACGATCGCCGGCAACGGGGCGGGTGTCGGCGGCGGCCCCCGTGAGCTCGGCTTCGCCGCCGACGACCGATACCGCCCGGCCGGCGCTAACCAGCAGGACCCCGGTGCGGGCCGTCGCGGCGACTACCGGGATGAGCAGGCCGATCATCAAAAGGGTGATCGAGAAGGACTCGATCGACCGGAGCGTGTCGGTCTGGATGATCAGGCCCATGGTGATGGTCGCGACCGTCCATCCGGCGAACGCGGTGGCGTGGTTGGACCGCCGGACGATCTCGATAACGTCTGCCGTGGTGTGGATGGCCTCGGGCGCGGGAGTGTCCTTGTGGGGGAGGGCCCGGGGTCGGGTGATCGTGGTCATGGCACCCCTCCTACGGCGCTCGCTTTATCTCCTTTCGAGCAAACGACGCCATAGACAGGAATGCTGCGCCACCAGGCATCGGGCGTCTGTGTCGCGTGACACAGAAGGCGGCGCTCCCCGGCGTGTCCCGTGGGTCCATGTCCTCCGGCGCGGCGCGACGGACGGGGCTTATGAAACAGGCCTAGCGGGCTAGCGCGGCGAGCAGGCGGTTGGTGGGGCCGTCGAGGTTGTACCGGTCGGCGAGCGCCACCACCGCCTCGGGGTCGCGCGGCTCGGCCGGCAGAAGGTCATCGTAGGCAGGAAGTGTGATATCGGTCACTACGCGCACGACGGTCTGGGCGGCGGCGAGGTAGTCGCGGGCGGCCTCTATCTTGAGCCGGCTGCCCGCCGGGAAGCCCGCTGTCTCGCCCGCTTCGATGGCGTCGAGGATGCCCTGCACCGAGCCGAAGCGGGAGACCAGCGCGGCGGCGGTCTTGTCGCCGACCCCGGGCACCCCGGGCAGCCCGTCACTGGGGTCGCCGCGCAGCGTCGCGTAGTCGGCGTAGCCCCGGCCCGGGATGCCGTACTTGGCCCCGACCTCCTTCTCGCCCATCACCTGGAGGTTCCGGATGCCGCGGGCCGTGTACAGCACCTGGACCGGGCCGCGCTCGTCGACCAGCTGGAACAGGTCGCGGTCGCCGGTGACGATGTCGACCGGGCCGCTGCCCTCGGCCACCGCCCGCGTGGCGAGCGTGCCGATCACGTCGTCGGCCTCATACCCGGGCGCGCCCACCTTGGCCAGCCCGAAGGCGTCGAGGACGGCGTCGATGATCGGCAGCTGCAGCTCGAGCGGGTCGGGCGTCTGGTCGCCGCCGTCGTCGGCCACCCGATGCAGCTTGTACGACGGCAGGGCCGCCACGCGGAAGGCCGGCCGCCAGTCCGCGTCCATCGTGCAGACCAGCCGCTCGGGGGAGCGGTTCTGCACCAGCACCGCGATCATGTCGAGCAGGCCGCGTACGGCGTTGACGGGCGTGCCGTCGGGCGCGGTCACGGATTCCGGCACGCCGAAGAAGGCACGGAAGTACAGGGACGGCGTATCGAGCAGCATCAGACCTGGCACGGGCCTATGGTGCCACCTCCGGCGCGTTTCGTGAGCCCGCCCGGTCGCCCGCGCGTCGCCCGGGCGGCGGGCGCCGCGGCGGGCGCCCGGCTCCGGTGTGTGCCGCGGCAGACCCGGGGGATTAGATTGGCGGGCGTGACCACGGATCTGACAACGACGTTGTATCCACCCGAGCGACTCGCCCGCGTACAGGAGGCCACCGCCGCGTCCGGGCTGGCCGCGCTGTTCCTGACTCCCGGGGCCGACCTGCGGTATGTCACCGGCTATGACGCGATCCAGCTGGAACGGCTGACCTGTCTGGTCGTGCCGGCGGCAGGCGATCCGTTCCTGGTCGTACCGCGGCTGGAGCTGCCGGCCGCGCAGGCGTCCCCGGCGGGCGGCCTCGGCGTCGAGATGGTGCCCTGGGACGAGACCGACGACCCGTACGCGCTGGTGGCGGCCAGGCTGCCCGGCCGGCCGGACCGGGTCGGAGTGGCCGACCGGATGTGGGCGGTGATGGCGCTGCGGTTCCGCGCCGCGCTGCCGGACGCCGAGCAGATCCCCGCCGGCAAGGTGCTGCGCACGCTGCGGATGCGCAAGAGCGCGGCCGAGGTCGCGGCGCTGCGTGCGGCGGGGGCGGCGATCGACCGGGTGCACCAGCGCGTGCCGCTGCTGCTCAAGGCCGGCCGCACCGAGCGCGAGGTGAGCAAGGACATCGCCGACGCCATCGTCGCCGAGGGGCACGCCATGGTCGACTTCGTGATCGTCGGCTCGGGCCCCAACGGCGCGAGCCCGCACCACGACGTCTCCGACCGGGTGATCCAGACCGGCGACGCCGTAGTCGTGGACATCGGCGGCACGATGCCGAGCGGGTACTGCTCCGACTCGACCCGCACGTACGCCGTCGGGGAGCCGCCGGCCGACTTCCTCGCCTACTACGACGTGCTGCGCGAGGCCCAGCGCGCGGCCTGCGAGGCCGTCCGCCCCGGGGTGACGCCCGAGTCCGTCGACGCCACCGCCCGCAAGATCATCACCGACGCCGGCTACGGCGAGTACTTCGTGCACCGCACCGGGCACGGCATCGGCCTGGAGACGCACGAGGAGCCGTACATCGTCGCGGGCAACACCGAGCCGCTCGATGCGGGCACGGCGTTCTCGATCGAGCCCGGCATCTACCCCGGCCCGCACGGCGCCCGCATCGAGGACATCGTGGTCTGCACCGACGAGGGCCACGAGTCGATGAACCTCGTCGACCACGCCCTGCACGTCATCGACTGATGAATCTTGATCGGGAACTGCCGACACCGGAGGCGGGGGAGCTGATCGGGCTCACCCGCGATCTGGTGGCCGCCGAGGTGACGCCGCGGGCCGCCGCCGACGAGGCCGTCGGCCGGTTCCCCCGTGAGGTGTTCCGCACCCTCGGCCGCGCCGGGCTGCTCGGCCTGCCCTACCCGGAGGAGTACGGCGGCGGTGGACAGCCGTACGAGGTCTATCTGCAGGTCATCGAGGAGCTGGCGGCCGGGTGGCTGGCCGTGGGTCTGGGCGTCAGCGTGCACACGCTGTCGTGCTTCCCCGTCGCCGGTTACGGCACGGATCGGCAGCGGGAAGGCATGCTGCCTGACCTGCTGGGTGGTGAGCTGCTCGGCGCGTACTGCCTGTCGGAGCCGCACTCGGGCTCCGACGCCGCCGCGCTGGCGACCAAGGCCGTACGGCGCAACGGGTCCTACATCGTCAACGGCACCAAGGCCTGGACGACCCACGGCGGGGTGGCCGACTACTACGCGGTGTTCGTCCGCACGGGCGGGGAGGGGGCGCGGGGGATCTCGTGCCTGCACGTGCCGGCGGAGACGTCCGGGGTGAGCGCGGCGGCGCCGGAGCGGAAGATGGGCATGCGCGCCTCGACCACCGCGCAGATGAGCTTCGACGAGGCCGTGGTCCCGGCGGAGAACCTGATCGGCGGCGAGGGGACGGGGTTTCGCATCGCGATGGCCGCGCTGGACGGCGGGCGGCTCGGCATCGCCGCGTGCGCGGTGGGCCTCGCGCAGGCGGCACTCGACGCGGCGACGGACTACGCGCGGGAGCGCCGGCAGTTCAGCCGGCCGATCGCCGACTTCCAGGGCGTGCGGTTCATGCTCGCCGACATGGCGACCGGCGTGGCGGCGGCCAGGGCGCTGTACCTGTCCGCGGCGCGCCGCCGCGACGCCGGCCGGCCGTACGGAACCGAGGCGGCGATGGCGAAGCTGTTCGCGACGGACACGGCGATGCGTGTGACGACCGACGCGGTCCAGGTGCTCGGCGGATACGGCTACGTCACCGACTTTCCGGTCGAGCGGTACATGCGTGAGGCGAAGGTGCTGCAGATCGTCGAGGGCACGAATCAGATTCAGCGAGTCGTCATCGGCCGGCACCTCACCCAGGGCTGAACGGTGCACTCTGCCTGTCCGTAAGTAACGATCTCTTTACGAACGTCGCACATCGCCCGTCGGTGTTGCGATGTTCCGAGCGAACGAGGTACGACGTTTAGGCGCTCTCGAAAGTTTTCGGGCTGGCGTTGAGCCCGCTTCGGAGGGGGCTGGAACCAATAAGAGACAGGGAGACGTCGTGGCAGAGGTCGTCCTGGATGGTGTGGGGAAGGTATATCCGGACGGCACACGTGCCGTGACGGACCTCAACCTCACCATCGCCGATGGGGAGTTCCTGGTTCTGGTAGGTCCGTCCGGGTGCGGCAAGACCACCGCCCTGCGCATGGTGGCCGGCCTGGAGGAGATCTCCGAGGGCGAGATCCGTATCGGGGACCGCGTGGTGAACCGGGTCCCCTCCCGGGACCGCGACGTGGCGATGGTGTTCCAGAGCTACGCGCTGTACCCGCACCTGTCGGTGCGCGACAACATCGGCTTCGGGCTGTCGCTGAGGAAGACCCCAAAGGACCAAATCCGCAAGAAGGTGGAGGAGGTCGCGGAGATCCTCGGCCTGACCGATCACCTCGACCGCAAGCCGCGGAACCTGTCCGGCGGCCAGCGGCAGCGGGTCGCGATGGGGCGCGCGATCGTGCGCGAGCCGCAGGCGTTCCTCATGGACGAGCCGCTGTCCAACCTCGACGCGAAGCTGCGGGTGCAGATGCGGGCCGAGATCGCCCGCATCCAGCGCGACCTCGGCGTCACCACGATCTACGTCACGCACGACCAGACCGAGGCGATGACCCTCGGCGACCGGGTGGCGGTGATCAAGAAGGGTGAGCTGCAGCAGGTCGCCCCGCCGCAGGAGCTGTACGACCGGCCGGCGAACCTGTTCGTCGCCGGGTTCATCGGCTCGCCCGCCATGAACCTGCTGCAGGGCTCGCTCAACGGCACCCCCGAGGAACCGCGGCTCGAGGTCGGCGGTCAGACGCTGGCGGTGTCGGGCGAGGTGATGCAGGAGCGGCCGGCCTTGCGGGACTACCTGGGCCGCACCGTCGTGGTGGGCATCCGTCCCGAGGACCTGGAGGACGCCGAGCTGGTGGCGACCAGCGACGGCGCGCACCTCGACTCCTCCGCCAACCTGGTCGAGGCGATGGGCTCGGACGTGCTCGTGCATTTCTCTGTCGAGGCGTCCCAGGTCGTCACCGAGGACACCAAGGAACTCGCCCGCGACGCGGGCACCGACGTGCTGGGCGGCCTGGACACGCCGCACACCGACCTGGTCGGCCGGTTCAGCCCCCGCACTCATGTCAAGGTCGGCAACCCGGTGAAGGTGCACGTCGACACCGGGCGGCTGCACTTTTTTGATCTGGAAACTGGCGCGGCCATCTGGGACGCGCGGGAGGGATAGCGATGCGCAGCACATGGCGTCTGCCGGCGACGAGGCGCTTGCCGGTACGGGCGGCCGCCGTGGCGGTGGGCCTGCTCGTCGCCGCGGCATGTGGCGGTGGAGGAGACGGCGGGGGTTCCTCGTCGCAGAGCAGCGGGGCTCAGACCCTCAAGGGCCAGACGGTCGAGGTCGCCGCCGTGTGGACCGGGCAGGAGCAGAAGAACTTCCAGCAGGTACTGGATGCCTTCTCCAAGAAGACCGGTGCGACCGTCAAGTACACCCCCACCGGCGACAACCAGAGCACCTTCCTCGGCTCGAAGGTGTCCGGCGGCGCCCCGCCGGACGTGGCCCTGCTGGCCCAGCAGGGCGTGCTGGTGCAGTTCGCGCAGAAGGGCTGGATCAAGCAGCTGCCGCCCGAGGCGGTGCAGGGGCTGCAGCAGAACTACGCGAAGATCTGGCAGGAGCTCGGCTCCAGCGGCGGCAAGCCGTATGGCGTGTACTACAAGGCGGCGAACAAGTCGACCGTCTGGTACCGCCCGCAGGCGTTCAGCGACGCGGGCATCGCCCAGCCGCCGACCACCTGGGCGGACTTCGTCAAGGACGTGGGCACGATCTCCGACTCGGGCACCACGCCGATCGCGGTCGGCGGCGGTGACGGCTGGACCCTCACCGACTGGTTCGAGAACGTGTACGCCTCCCAGGCCGGGGTCGACAAATACGACCAGCTGTCCAAGCACGAGATCCCGTGGACCGACCCGTCGGTGAAGAACGCGCTCAAGACCCTCGCCCAGGTGTGGAAGCCCAACTACATGCCCGGGGGCGCCGGCGGCGCGCTGCAGACCGACATGCCGACGTCGGTCACCCAGGCCTTCGGCGACCCGCCCAAGGCGGCGATGGTCTACGAGGGCGACTTCGTGCCCGGGGTCATCGCCGACCAGACCAAGGCCAAGGTCGGCACGGACGCGAAGTTCTTCCCGTTCCCGGCCGTCGGCGCGCAGCCGCCGGTCGTCGGTGGCGGCGACGCCGCGACGATGATGAAGGACACGGCGGGCGCGCGTGCCCTGCTCGCGTTCCTCGCCTCGACCGAGGGTGCCAAAGTGTGGGCCGGGCTGGGCGGGTTCACCTCGCCCAACAAGTCGGTCGACCTGTCGGTGTACCCGGACGACACCCAGCGGATGATCGCCAAGTCGGTGATCGACGCCGGTGACAACTTCCGGTTCGACATGTCCGACCTGGCGCCCGCGGCTTTCGGCGGCACGAAGGGCCAGGGCGAGTGGAAGGACCTGCAGGACTTCCTGAAGAACCCGAGCGACGTGGACGGCGCGGCCAAGAAGCTGGAGGCCGACGCCGCCAAGGCCTTCAAGTGAGTAACTCGCGATGAGCGCTGAGACTGTAGGGACCAAGCCGCCCGCGACTCCGGCCTCGGAGAGCGGGCGGCTGGGGCCGACGCCGTGGCTGTCGGCGGGGTTCCTGTTCCCCGCGCTGCTGCTGCTCGGCCTGCTCGTCCTGTACCCGATCATCTACACGATCTGGCGGAGCCTGTTCGACGCGGCCGGTTCGAAGTTCGTCGGGCTGGACAACTACATCTCGATGTTCACCGACTCGGTGACGTTCGGCTGGACCGACAACTCGGCCATCGGGATCGCCCTGGTCCTCGTCGTGCTGGCGGTGATCGGGCTGGCCGGCGGGTCGGCCAGCGGCGCGATCGACCGGGGCACGGCGCTCAGGGTCGGCTTCATCGCGGTGCCGCTGATCGCGCTGGCGGCGTACTTCATCCTGGCCATGCACTCGCCGATGTTCACGGCGATCAAGAACAACATCATCTGGGTGATCTTCGCGCCGACGGTGATCACAGCGCTCGGGCTGATCTTCGCGGTGGTGACCGAGCGGATCCGCTGGGCGTCGGCGTTCAAGCTGGTCGTGTTCATGCCGATGGCCATCTCGATGCTGGCCGCCGGTGTGATCTTCACGCTCGTGTACGACAAGGCGCCGGAGCGCGGGGTGCTCAACGCGGTCGCCGTCGGCGCGCATGACACGTTCACGTCATCGGTCGGCTATCCCGGTGCGCATCCGCGGCCCAACGGCCCGCTGCAGGCGCAGGGCAAGGGCTTCGTCACCAAGCAGGCCGTACAGCCCGGGCAGCCGGCGCTGCTGCCGCTGGTCGCGGTCAACACCGAGGCGCAGCGGAAGCTGTCCCCGGTGAAGCCGGCGGCCGCCAAGCCCGGCGTGATCAACGGCACGGTATGGGTCGACTTCGCACCCGGTGGCGGGGGCACCCAGAACCAGCCCGACTCCAACGAGAAGGGCCTGTCCGGCATCAAGGTGCAGGCCGTGTCGTCCAGCGGCTCGGTGGCCGGCACCGCAACCAGCCGCAAAGACGGCAACTTCGAGTTCGGCTCGCTGCCGTCCGGGTCGTACACGCTGCGGCTGCCGGAGAGCAACTTCGCCGAGCCGTTCAACGGCATCGACTGGCTCGGCCCGGCCCTCGTCACGCCCGCGATCATCGGCGCGTACGTCTGGATGTGGGCCGGGTTCGCGATGGTGCTGATCGGCGCGGGGCTGGCCGCGATCCCGCGGGACGCCCTGGAGGCGGCGCGGGTGGACGGCGCCACCGAGTTGCAGGTGTTCTGGCGCGTGACGATGCCGTTGCTGGCGCCTGTGGTCGTGGTCGTGCTGGTGACGTTGATCATCAACGTGTTGAAGATCTTCGACCTGGTGTACATCATCGCGCCCGGCGCGACCCAGCAGGACGCCAACGTGCTGGCCCTGCAGATGTACCTCAGCTCCTTCGGCGGCGGTAACGACCAGGGCCTGGGCAGCGCGATCGCGGTCGTGTTGTTCCTCCTCGTGGTGCCCGCGATGGTGTTCAACATCCGGCGGTTCCGTCAGGAGCAGTCATGAGCGAAGCAGTGACGAACGCGACGACGACCGCGACCCAGGCCCGGCGGGTCGAAGGCGTCGGCGGCGCACCCCAGCGCGGCGTCGCGTCGCGGATCGTGAACCGCCTCGGCGGCGGCGTCGTCCGGATCGGCCTGATCCTGATCGCGCTGTTCTGGCTGGTCCCGACGTTCGGGCTGTTCGTCGCCTCGCTGCGGTCGGAGACCGACAACGCCAACAACGGCTGGTGGAAGATCTTCACCGCACCGTCGCAGCTGACCCTCAGCAACTACACCAACCTGCTGAAGAACGACACCATCACCTCGTCGTTTGTGAACACCATATTGATCACGGTGCCGACGACGATCCTGGTCGTGGTGGTGGCGTCGCTGGCGGCGTACGCGTTCGCCTGGATCGAGTTTCCCGGCAGGGACTGGCTGTTCCTGCTCGTCATCGGGTTGCTGGTGGTGCCGGTCCAGGTCGGGCTGATCCCGGTCGCCAAGCTGTTCGGTGACATCGGGATCTTCGGCACCATCCCGGGCGTCATCTTGTTCCATACGGCGTTCGGGCTGCCGTTCGCGATCTTCCTGCTCCGGAACTACTTCGCCGGCATCCCCAGGGACCTGCTCGAGGCGGCCCGGATGGACGGCGGCACCGAGTGGACGATCTTCGTGAGGGTGATCATGCCGCTCGGCGGCCCGGCGATCGCGTCGCTGACGATCTTCCAGTTCCTGTGGGTGTGGAACGACCTGCTGGTCGCGCTGATCTTCGCCAACCGCGACTCGCAGCCGTTGACCGTCGCGATCCAGCAGCAGGTACGGCAGTTCGGCTCGAACCTCGACGTCATCGCGCCGGGGGCGTTCCTGTCACTGATCGTGCCGCTGATCGTGTTCTTCGCCTTCCAGCGCTACTTCGTCGAGGGCGTGATGGCCGGCTCGGTCAAGTAGCCCTCGGCCAGCGTCGAGTAGCCCTCGGCCAGCGTCGAGTAGCCGTCGACCAGCACAGAGACCGCGTGATCACCGGCATGGGTGATCACGCGGTCTTCATGTGCCACCGCGGGAGGCGAGAGGCATGTCATTTACCCACAGCCTGTGGAAAACGCTGTGGGTCGGCTGTGCGTAACTGTGGACCGAGACCCGGGAACCGGGTCTCGGTCCCTTGGTCCCTCCCCGCCGCGGGCTGTCGGCAGTCCGCGGCGGGGAGGCGATCTTGTTTTGTCACAGGCCTCGTGGGGTTTCGTGCCAGCGGGTCAGTCCCGCACGGCCGCCACCGCCGGGGCGTCGGCGTGCCCGACCGCGAGCCCGCTGTCGGGGTCGAAGAAGTGCAGGTTGCTGGTGTCGATCGCGAGCTCGATGTCTTCGCCGGGGCGCACGTGGGAGCGGGCGTTGACCCGGGCCGTCCACAGCGCCTTGTTCTCGGCCAGCGGGATGGCGGCCTCCTCCTCGCCCTCGGTGGCGTCCTGGGCGAGGTCGGTGGTGTCCTTGTGGATGACCGGCGGCGCGTCGATCATGAAGATGACGTTGATCTCGCTGCCGAGCTCCTCGGTGACGCTCGTCTTCACCGGGATGCGCGCCCAGCTCGCACTGGCATGCGCCGAGTCCTCGAAGTCGGACGGACGGATGCCGACGATGATCTTACGGCCGAAGTAGCCCTCGAGCCCGGGCTTGGCGGTGAAGACCGAGTCGGGCACGGGGATCTTCTCACCGGCGAACGCGATGTGCGGGCCCGCGTCGCGGACCAGCTCGGCCGTGACGAAGTTCATCGCGGGCGAGCCGATGAATCCGGCGACGAACAGGTTGACCGGGTTGTCGAACAGCCGCTGCGGGGTGTCGACCTGCTGTAGCTTGCCCTCGCGCAGCACGCAGACCCGGTGCCCCAGCGTCATGGCCTCGATCTGGTCGTGCGTGACGTACACCGTGGTGACGCCGAGGCGGTCGTGCAACTGGTTGAGGCTGGCCCGCATCGAGACGCGCAGCTTGGCGTCGAGGTTGGACAGCGGCTCGTCCATCAGGTACGCCTGCGGCTCGCGGACGATGGCGCGGCCCATCGCGACGCGCTGCCGCTGGCCGCCGGACAGCGCGGCCGGCTTGCGCTTGAGGAACTGGTCGAGGCCGAGCATCTTGGCGGCCTCGGCGACCCGCTTCTTGATCTCGGCCTTCGGCGTGCCGCGCAGCTGCAGACCGAAGGCGAGGTTCTGCTCCACGGTCATGTGCGGGTAGAGCGCGTAGTTCTGGAAGACCATCGCGATGTCGCGGTCTTTGGGGGCCAGGTCGTTGACGACCCGGTCGCCGATGGAGACGGTGCCGGAGGTGATGTCCTCCAGGCCGGCGATCATGCGCAGCGCCGTCGACTTGCCGCAGCCGGACGGGCCGACGAGGACCATGAATTCGCCGTCTTTGATCTCCAGGGTGAGCTCGTCGACGGCTCGCACGCCGCCGGGGTACACCTTGTCGACATTGTCCAGCACGATCTGTGCCATCGTGCGCCCTCCGCCTGTGCCTGCGCCGCCGCCGCGCGACGGCCGTACTGAATACGTTTCCAAGAGACTTCATCAGGTGCCCCGATCGTCTGTCAAGACCCGAGGTGTTGCGACCTTTCTACCTGTCGTTATGGCGCTGGAAGCGAGAAAGGCGCCGGTGCCTGGCCGTGCGCGGCCAGGCGGCCCGGCGGTCATTGGTAATGGAAACGTTTCCAGGTACGGTGAACTCGTACGAACGACGAGGGCCGGAGACGACAACAGGAGGTGCCGGGTGGCGAGCCGCTCCATCACCATCAAGGACGTCGCTGCCACGGCGGGGGTGGGCGTGGCGACCGTCTCGCGGGTGCTGTCCGGGACCGGCTCGGTCAGCCCGCGCACCCGCGAGCGGGTGCTGGCGGCCGCCAAACAGCTCGACTACCGGCCCAGCGCGCTCGGCCGCAGCCTCAAGCTGCAGCGCACCGGCAGCATCGGGCTGCTCATCCCCGACGTCACCGACCCGTTCAGCGCCGGGCTGGCCGACGGCGTGCTGGAGTGCGCGCGCTCCCTCGGCGAGCACGTGATCCTCGACGTCTCGCGCGACGACCCGGCCCGCGAGGCCGAGATCGTCGACCGGTTCGTCGAACAGCGCGTCGACGGCATCATCGCGCTGCCCGCCCGCGGCGGCGCGGCGCACTGGGCCTCGGCACGGCGGGTCGGGGTAGCCGTCGTCTTCGTGGATCACGGCGCCGACACCGCCGGGGTCCCCGCCGTGCTCGCCGACGACCGGGCGGGCGTGCGGTCGGTGGTGGAGTACCTGGTCGGCCTCGGGCACCGGCGCATCGGGTTCCTGGGCGGCCCCGCCGCGACCCCGACCGGGCGGCTGCGCGCCGAGGCGTTCACCGAGACGCTGCGCGACCTCGACGTCCGGCCCGACAGCGGGCTCGTCGTCCGGGCGCGCTCCAGCCGCGACAGCGCGTACGCCGCGGCGGCCAGCCTGTTCCAGCGCCGCACCGACCTGACGGCGGTGCTGGCCGGCAACCACCTGCTGGGGGAGGCGGCGGTGCTCGTGGCCCGGGAGTTCGATCTCCGGGTGCCCGCCGACGTGTCGATAGCGATGGTCGACGACGTCGCCTGGGCGGAGCTGTGCGACCCGCCGCTGACCGCGGTCGCCCGGCCGGCGGCCGACATGGGCTATCGCGCCGGTGAGCTGCTGCTACGGGATCCGGGTCGCGCGGGGGAGCGGAGCCGGCGCGACGGCGGGCGGCCCGTCGTGCTGCCGACCGAGCTGATCGTCCGTGGCAGCTGTGGACCCCCGGCCCGCACGCGTTAGATTCTCTCCCGTGGAAGAGATCGATCGGCGAATTATCGCGTTGCTGGCCCAGGATGGCCGGATGAGCTTCACCGATCTCGCCAGGGAGACGGGGCTGTCGGTCTCCGCCGTCCACCAGCGGGTCCGCCGGTTGCAGCAGCGCGGCATCGTCCAGGGCTTCACCGCGCGGCTGGACCCAGAGGAGATCGGGCTGCCGCTGACGGCGTTCGTGTCCATCAAGCCGATCGATCCGGCCGCGCCCGACGACGCCCCGGATCGGCTCGCCCACCTCGACGCGATCGAGGCCTGCCATTCGGTGGCCGGCGACGAGAGCTACATCCTCAAGGTCAGGGTCGCCTCGCCCGGCGCGCTGGAGGAACTGCTCCAGCAGATCCGCGCCGCCGCCAACGTCGCGACGCGCACGACAGTCGTGCTGTCCACTCCGTACGAGGGCCGCCCGCCCAAGATCTGAGCGCACAGCCCCTCGGGGCCGCGCAGCCGTGCGCGGGGGCCGGGGCGTTCGGGGGCCTCAGCCGTTCGGGGCGAGGGCGTCGAGGACCTCTTCGGCGCTGTCCATCGCGGCCGCCGGGTCCACACCGAGGCCGCTGACGTCGGGGTCGAAGTTGAGGTCGGCGAACAGCTCGGTCACTCCCTGGGCCGCCAGGTCGGCGAGGTCGGCGCTGATCTCGTCGTACGAGCCGGTCAGCGGCCGCCGTTCGGGCTGTCCCGCCGCCCGCACGCGGACCACGCCGCGGCAGACGAAGCGCAGCGCCGCGGGGTCGCGCCCGGCCTCGACCGCGGCCTCCTTGACCACGTCGATCGCGGCGCCCATGGCGGTCAGGTCGGCCCGGCTGGAGCTCACCCAGCCGTCGGCCAGCCGCCCGGCCCGGCGCAGCGCCGGCGTGGACATGCCGCCCAGGATGATCGGCGGGCGCGGGCGCTGGACCGGCTTGGGATCGAGCCGTACGGACGGCAGCTCATAGAACGGGCCCTTGTAATCGCTCACGTCGTCGGTGAACAGGGAGTTCAGCGCGGCCAGGAAGTCCTCGGCCCGGGCGCCCCGGCGCTCGTACGGCACGCCGACGGCGGCGTACTCCTCGCGCATCCAGCCGATGCCGAGCCCGAGGTCGAGCCGTCCGGCGGAGACGTGATCGAGAGTGATGGCCTGCTTGGCCAGCAGCGCGGGAGAGAAGAACGGCATGTTGAGCACCGCCACACCCAGCCGGATCCGGGTGGTGAAGCCGGCCAGGTACGCCAGTGTGATTCCCGGGTCGGACACGTTCCGGTACGTCTCGTCGGCCGAGCTCGCCGGATTGACCAGACGCTGCAAGGTCCACAGGGAGTGGTAGCCGAGCTCCTCGGCGCGCCGCGCGACGCGGACCTGGTTGGCGGGGGTGGCCCAGGAGCCTGACACGGGAACCGCGAATCCGATCTGCACAGCCAGCAGCCTATGCTGGCGGCCGGGCGAACCCGCGATGCGACCCACCGGCCCGTCGATTCCTAGCAAGACGGTCGGGAAACAACCAGTCCAGGCGGGGCGGTGGACCGCTCTCAGTGCCTATAACCGCGTATCACAGCTTGGTTGCGGGTGCGCGGACGGCCCTTGACGCCGCGCGGACGGCTTTCTAAGTTCCCAGCATTAATTAGGACAGTTTCTTTACTGTTTGGTCGTCTTCGTCGGAGGGAGGCCGGGACTCCGATGGCCGCGTCGACCCATGGCGCGAAGGCGCCCGCGACCCCTCGCCTGATGCGCGCGATCAACGAGCGCGCCGCGCCGGAGGCGTTGTTCGAATCCATTGCCCCGACGAAGTAATCTTCGAGCCCCCAGGAGAGAAAAGCCCATGTCAGACAACAACCCGGCCGATATCACCGGCCTGCCTGCCGACCCCGACCGCCGCCGGTTGCTCCGGCACGTCGGCATGACCGCCCTCATCGCCGGGCCCGGCCTGTCGATGATCGGCGCGTGCGCCACCAGCGGCACCGGCAGCGGCGAGCCGAGCAAAACGGTCAAGGCCGGCGGCAACGCGGCCAACCCGTTCAACGTCTCGCCGACGGCCCCGCTCGACGTCGTGATCTTCAAGGGCGGCCTCGGCGACGAGTACGCCACCCAGGTGCACGAGCCCGCGTACGTCAAGAAGTTCCCGCAGGCCAAGATCAAGCACGAGCCGATCGTCGAGATCGGCAAGACCCTGCGGCCGCGGTTCACGGGCGGCACGAACATCCCGGACGTCGTCGCCAACTCCGGCACCGACCTGATGGACAACAACGCCCTCGTCGCCGACGGCCAGCTGCAGGACCTCACCCAGCTGTGGGACGCTCCGTCGATCGACGACCCGGGCAAGAAGGTCCGCGACACGGTGCTGACCGGGGCCGTCCAGTCCGGCTACGTCAACCAGAAGCCGTACCTGCTCAACTACGTGTCCTCGGCCTACGGCCTTTGGTACAACGCGAAGCTCTTCCAAGAGAAGGGCTGGACGCCGCCGAAGACGTTCGAGGAGTTCAAGACGCTCGCCGACAAGATCAAAGCCGCCGGGATGATCCCGTACGGCTACGCGGGCAAGAACGCCTCGTACTACCAGTACTGGATGATCCTGATCTCGGCCGCCAAGATCGCCGGCAACCAGGTGCTCATCGACATCGACAACCTCGCCGACGGCGCGTGGAAGAACCCCGCCGTCCAGCAGGCCGCGGCCGCCTGGGCCGAGATCGGTGCGAAATACTCCGACAAGAGCTTCCTCGGCCTCATCCACACCGAGGTGCAGACCCGGCAGAACCAGGACAAGGTCGCGCTCTACCCGTCGGGCTCCTGGCTGGAGAACGAGCAGAAGAAGCAGACCCCCAAGAGCTTCGAGTACGCCGTCGCGCCGACCCCCAGCGTGACCGCCGCCGACAAGATGCCCTACGAGGCCGTCCGCGTGGCCGCCGGCGAGTCGTACTTCGTCTCGGCCAAGGGCGAGAACGTCCCCGGCGGCCTGGAGTACCTGCGGATCATGCTGTCCAGGGAGGGCGCGAAGGGCTTCACCGAGAAGTCCGGCAGCCTCACCATCGTCAAGGGCGCCGAGCAGGGCCTGTCGCTCTCACCGGGCCTGCAGAGCGTCAGCAACGTGCTCAGGGCGGCCGGCGACAACATCGTCACCGACAACCGCTTCGAGCTCTGGTACAAGGAGCTGGAGACCGAGCTGCGCAAGCAGACCAACCTCCTGATGTTCAGCGGCCTGTCCGCGACGGAGTTCTGCGACAACATGCAGAAGGCGGCCGACAAGACCAAGGCCGACTCCTCCATCGACAAGCAGACGCGGAGCGCGTGACCCATGCGGCAGGGCAGGTACCCGTTCATCGTGGGCATGCTCGCCGCGCCCGTGACCCTGTACGTGGTCTTCGTGATCGGTCCGTACGCGCAGGCCTTTTACATCGCGCTGACCAACTGGCACGGGCTCGCCAAGGCACCCGTGTTCATCGGGCTGGACAACTTCCGGCGGCTCTTCGATGACGAGGTGTTCTGGGCGGCGGTGCGCCACCACCTGATCATCCTGCTTGCCCTGCCGCTGGCCACCATCGCGATCGCGCTGGTCTTCTCCTTCCTGCTCAACGTCGCGGGCGGGCGGGCCGGACGGCTGACCGGCGTCCGCGGGTCGCCGGTCTACAAGGTGATCTTCTTCCTGCCGCAGGTGCTGGCCGTGGCCGTCATCGGGGTGCTGTTCCAGGCGGTGTACCGGCCCGACACGTCGGGGATGATCAACGGGCTGCTGGCCAAGGTGGGGATCAACCCGGTCGGCTGGCTGACCGAGCCGAAGCTGGCGCTGTGGTCGATCATCGGCGTGCTGGTCTGGCAGGCGGTCGGGTTCTATGTCGTGCTGTTCTCCGCCGGCATGGCGTCGATCCCGCAGGACCTGTTCGAGGCGGCCGCGCTCGACGGGGCGGGCCGGCTGACCCTGTTCTTCCGCATCACCGTGCCGCTGCTGTGGGACACCCTGCAGGTCGGCTGGGTCTACTTGGGCATCTTGGCGTTCGACTGCTTCGCGATCGTGCAGGTGCTGTCGGTCGACCGCGGCGGCCCCGACAACGCGACCACCGTGCTGGCCCTGGAGACGTGGCGGAACGCGTTCACCTACTCCAAGTTCGGCTACGCCTCGGCGATGGGGGTGGCGCTGTTCTTCCTGACCATCACCTTCGCCGCGCTGACCCTGCGCATCACCCGGCGCGAGCGCATCGAGTTTTGAGGGGCTGAGCGATGGCATCCAACACGGACACGGTGACGGCCGTCCGGCCGGGCGTCGTGCCGGTACGGAAGGCGACCCGGCGCGGGCCGTCGTTCGGGCTGCTGAACGCCCTGTCGCACCTCGCGCTCGTGGTGTGGGCGCTGCTGGTGATCGTGCCGATCGCGTGGACGTTCCTGGCCTCGTTCAAGACGAACACCGAGATCTTCGGCGACCCGTGGACGCTGCCGCATCACTGGGGCTTCGACAGCTGGGGCCGGGCCTGGGCCAAGGCGCACATCGGCCGATACATGATCAACACGATCGTGGTGGTGGGCGTCGCCACCTTCGGCACGATGGTGCTCGGGTCGATGGCGGCGTACGTGCTGGCGCGGTACCGGTTCTTCGGCAACCGGGCGATCTACCTGATGTTCGTCTCCGGCCTGACGTTCCCGGTCTTCCTGGCGCTGGTGCCGCTGTTCTTCGTGGTGAAGAACCTCGGCCTGCTCGGCACCTACCACGGCATCATTCTCGTCTACATCGCGTACTCGCTGCCGTTCACGGTGTTCTTCCTGACCGCGTTCTTCCGTACGCTGCCCACCTCGGTGGCCGAGGCGGCGATGATCGACGGGTGCGGGCACATGAGGACGTTCGTCCAGGTCATGCTGCCCATGGCCAAGCCGGGGCTGGTGTCCATCACCATCTTTAACGTGATCGGCCAGTGGAACCAGTACCTGCTGCCGATCGTGCTGCTGCCGGGCGACGCCCAGGACAAGTGGCTGATCACCCAGGGCATCGCGGGCATCTCCACGACGGCGGGGTACGAGGCGGACTGGCCGGGGCTGTTCGCCGCGCTCAGCATTGCGATCATCCCGGTGGTGATCGTCTACATCATCTTCCAGCGGCAGATCCAGGCGGGCCTCACTGCGGGCGCCGTCAAATAGGACGCGCTGGATAGCCTGTGCCGGTGCGTATCGGCGTGAACGTTCCCAATTTCGGACCCGGCACCGACCCCGCGATGCTGCGGAGCTGGGCGCAGACGGTCGAGGGGCTGGGCTACGACCTGCTGATGGTCTCCGACCACGTCGTGGTGACGCCCGACGTCGCCGAGCAGTACCCGGCGCCGTTCTACGAGCCGTTCACCACCCTGTCCTGGCTGGCCGGGATCACCCACCGGGTACGGCTGGGCACCACGGTGCTGATCGTGCCGTACCGGCACCCGCTGCTCATCGCGCGGATGGCCGCCAACCTCAACCGGCTCAGCGGGGGACGGCTGGTGCTCGGCGTGGCGGCCGGGTGGGCGCGGCAGGAGTTCGAGGCGCTCGGGGTTGCGTTCCGGCAACGCGGGGCCCTGACCGACGACCACCTGCGGGCCGTCCGCACCGCCTGGGCCGACGAGGCCGACTACCGCGCCGGGCCGATCCCGATCTGGGTCGGCGGCAACAGCGATGCCGGCATCCGCCGGGCGGTGCGCCTGGGCGAGGCGTGGCATCCGCTGCGGCTCACCGTGGACCGGCTGCGTGCGGGCCTCGACCGCATGAAGGCCATCGCCGACGAGGAGCGGCGCCCGGTGCCGCTTCTTGTCCCGCGGATCATCCTGCGGCTCACCGGCACGCCGCTCACCGGCGTCGACCGGCTGGCCGGCGAGGGCACGATCGACCAGGTCATGGGCGACCTCGACCAGTTGCGGCTGCTCGGCGCCGAAACCGTCGTGCTCGACCCGTTCGCCGGCGACCCGCGCGAGACGCTGCACCCGGAGCCGGCCTGGCAGGCGCTCGCGACCGTGGCCGCCCATTGGGACCTCGACACCCACCATCCAGGATCGGAGCAACGGTGACACCCGACGACGAACGCTTCCTGCGCAGGGCCATCGATCTCGCCGCCGCGGCGCGGGCGGCCGGCAACCCGCCGTTCGGCTCGCTGCTGGTCGGCCCGGACGGCGGCGTGCTCGCCGAGGAGCAGAACACGACCATCACCGACGGCGACATCAGCGCCCATCCCGAACAGAAGCTGGCCCGGTGGGCGGCCCGCGAGCTCGCCGCGGAGACCGCCGCGGGCACCACGATGTACACCAGCTGCCAGCCCTGCAACATGTGTACGGGCGCCATTGAGCGCTCCGGCCTCGGCCGCGTCGTGTTCGCCCTGTCCGGTGATCAGCTCAACGCTCTGAAACCGGGCGGCGGCTTCCCGCCGGTGCCGCAGGAGGGCCCGGCGTTGTACGACGAGGCCCGCCGGCCGGTCGACGGCTACTACTCCTAGGTCCATTCGCGGCGGCGCAGGCCGGTGATCCAGGATCCACCCGCCTGCGGTGCCGCAGGTCCGGGCAGCTGATTGGCATCGCGTCTAGTCAGTCGTATGAGTCATGTGTAATAATTTTCTTACAGATGAAGGCAATGCCTGACAGGATGGCGAGGGCATGCACGCTGATGGGGGAGCTCTGGATCCGGCGCGGCTGCCGCTCGTGGTCGCCGCCCTGGACCATCCGCAGCGCCTCAAGGTGATCGCGGCGCTGCGCGGCGGCCGGCAGTACGTCAGCGCGCTCGCCCGTGAGCTGAAGATCAGCCGTCCACTTCTCTACCTGCACCTCGAGCGACTGGAAAAGGCGGGTCTGGTGACCGGGTCGCTGGAGCTCGGCGGCGACGGCAAGGCCGTCAAGTGGTTCGAGCTGGAGCCGTTCGACATTCGCCTGACACCCGAGGTGGTGGCCGAGGCCGCAGCGGCTCTGCCCGCGCAACGCAGACCGGCCTTGCCGAGGCCGGCGGACGAACACGGAGAAACGGATGGATGGTAGCTGGGTTCCGCTGATCGTCATCGGCGGGATTGTGATCATGGTGGTCGCCGTGATGCTCGGCGTGGTGGGGCGGACGGCGGCGCAGGCCGCGGCTCGCAAGCGGGAGGCGGACTCCGACGCCCTGCACACTGACCGCTACCGGCAGCTCGCGGAGGAATGCGCGATCGGTCTCCGGCACACCGCCCAGGAGCTCGGAAAGCTTACCGAGCGGGTCGCCGCGATCGAGAAGCTGCTGCGGGACGTGGGGGAGTGACGATGCCGGCGCTCTCCGCCGAGCAGGTGACCGAGGTCGCCGCGCGCGCCACCTCGATCACGAAAACCTACGGCTGCGGCCCGAACGCGGTGATCGCGCTCGACCAGGTGTCGGTGACCTTCGGCCGCGGCGGTTCACCGCGGTCATGGGCCCGTCCGGGTCGGGCAGGTCCACCCTGCTGCACTGCCTGGCCGGCCTGGACAGCGTCGACGAGGGCACGGTGCACCTCGGCGACGTCGACCTGACCCGGCTCGGCGAGCGGCAGCTCACCCGGCTGCGCCGGGACCGGATCGGTTTCGTGTTCCAGTCGTTCAACCTGCTGCCGACCCTGACCGCCGCGGAGAACATCACGCTGCCGCTGCGGCTCGCCGGGCGGACGATCGATCAGGCCTGGCTGGAGCGGCTGACCGCGGCCGTCGGGCTCGGCGACCGGCTCGGGCACAAACCCGCCGAGCTGTCCGGACGGCGCGCGGTGAACGCACGCTCGCCGTACGGGCCATCTACGACCTGTCCGACCTGGGGTACGCGCGGCTGCCGTTCGGCGACTATCTGATCGCGCCCGCCGACTACCAGGGGCTGGCAACCGGCAGCGGGGTGACCGCCGTGTCCGCGATGGCGCGACCGGGCGTCGGCCGCGCCGCGGCGCGGACCGCCGTGGAGCGGGCACTGGCCGGCTACCCCAGCCTGACGATCGCCGGCCGCGACGACCTGCGGCACGAAGTGTCGAGCGAGATCGATCCCGCGCTGCGCGTGTACTACAGCCTGTTCGGCTTGGTGATCTTGATCGCGCTGTTCGGCATCGGCAACACGCTGGCGCTGTCCATCATGGAACGGGTCCGCGAGATCGGGCTGCTCCGCGCGGTCGGCATGGAGCGCCGCCAGGTGCGGTCGATGATCCGCTGGGAGGCCGTGATCATCGCCGCGATCGGCGCCCTCGTCGGTATCGCCGTTGGCACCTTCCTGGGCTGGGCCACCACGATCACCTTGCAACTGCCGGTGGTCTCGGTACCCGTCGGGCAGCTGGCCCTGTTCGCGGTCTTCGCCCTCGTGGCCGGGGTGCTGGCCAGTGCGCTGCCCGCCCGGCGCGCCGCCCGTACCGCCATGCTGCGCGCCGTCGCCGCCGACTGACCTGCGTGCGGGCCTCAGCGCAGGTAGCCGTACAGGAAGGCGCGGACACCGGAGGCGACCACCTTGGCGGTCTCGTCGGCGGGCACGACGCTGCCGCGGTACGACGGGTTCAGCCCCGAGATCAACAACGAGAAGTGCAGGGCCGCCTGCTCGGGGTCGTCGATCCGCAGCAGACCGCGGTCCGCCAGCCCCCGCAGCCGGTCGGCGAGCGCACGGCGGACCCGCAGCGGCCCGGTCTGCTGCCAGGCGTCGATCGCGGTCTGCGGGATGTGCCCGGCCTCGGCGTTGACCTGCCGTACGAGACAGAAGTGGTCGGCGTAGTCCGGCATCGGCGTCGACCAGGCCCGGCCGAACGCGATGAGGTCGGCTTCCAGGTCGGTGACCTCGCTCAGGTGCCGGTCGATGATCGCGATCTGCGCCTCGGCGACCCGGCCCGCGCTTTCCTGGATCACTGCCTGGAACAGCCGCGCCTTGTCGAGGAAGTGGTTGTAGATGGTGCGGGTGGACACGGCGGCCTCGGCGGCGATCGCGTCGATGCTCGCGCGGCTGTAGCCGTCGCGGGCGAACACGGTGAGCGCCCCGGCGGTGATCGCCGCGCGCTTGTCCATCGATCCGCCGCGCGGGCGGCCTTCCGCCATGACGAACCCTCCGCACCTGGACTGCGCGACACTCCGGGCTGACACCGGACGTGCCTGGATTACAACGGCCGTTTTACGTGTTACAACGATCGTTGTACTTTACCGCTGGACCGCAGCGACAGCGCGGGAGGGAACGATGAGCATATTCACCGACGCCGAGGTCGAATACGTGAGAAGCCAGCCGCTGGGGCGCCTCGCCACCATCGATGCCCAGGGCCGGCCGCACGTCATGCCGGTGGGGGTGTTCTACGACCCTGAGGCCGAGGCCGTCGTGATCGGCGGGCACGGCATGGGCGCGAGCAAGAAGTTCCGCGACGCACAGCGCCGGCCGGACGTGGCGATCGTCATCGACGACCTGGCGTCCGTCGACCCGTGGACGCCGCGCGGCGTCGAGATCCGCGGGCACGCGGAGACGCACACCGAGGGCGGCGAGGAGGCCGGCAAGCGGGTCGGCGCCACCTTTACGTTCAGCCCGGAGTGGATCCGGGTCCGCCCCCGCCGGATCCTGGCCTGGGGCATCGACACCGGCTCTTACAATATGACGGCCCGCGACGTCGACTGACGGTCCGTCGGCGGAGCCAGGTCAGAACATCGGGTGGGGGTTGACCGAGGTCTCCGGGAAGGGCTGCACGACGTCCCAGTGCTCGACGATCTTGCCGCGGTCGAGGCGGAAGATGTCGGCCGCGACGGTGCCCCGATCCGAGGGGTCGAGCGTGAGGAGGCTGTGGGTCACCACCCGGTCGCCTTCGGCGATGACGGTCCGGATGTCGACGTGCACCTGCGGGAACTGGGTCGTGAAGTCCGTCACCGCCGCGATGAACGCCTCCGGCCCGTCGGCGAACAGCGGGTTGTGCTGGATGTAGACCGGGCCGACGTAGCGCTCGACCGCCTTGGCGGGCTGTTTGCCGTTGAACGCCAAGGTGTAGAAGCCGACCACGGATTGCTTGTTGTGCCGCAGCCGCGCGTCGCCATGGTCGCCGTGGCCGGCGTGCCCCTGGTCGGCGCGGGCCGTTGCGGGCGCGAACGCGGTGGTCGCCAGACCGGTGAGCGCGGCGACACCCAGCCGCCGGCGGGTGATGAACGTCCGCATGGCTTCCTCCCGGGGTGGGCGATGCGGCGGGATCGCCTCAGTGTGACCACTCGGCCGGGCCCCGGCCAGCTTCCTTTCACCGGGCGGGAACGTGCCCGTGGCGGCGGGTGTCCTAGGGTGGGCATGCACCCACGCGTAGATCAGAAGGGTCTCATGGAGGTCCTCATCGCCTCGCCGCTCGAGGCAGAGCACGTGGCGGCCATCGACGCCGCCGATCCACGTATCCAGGTGATGTACTCCCCGGAACTGCTGCCGGAGGCGAGGTTCGCGGCCGACCACGAGGGCCGGCACCGCGACCTGAACGACGCGGAGCTGCGCCGGTGGCGGGACATGCTCGCCAGCGCCGAGGTGACCTTCGGGCTGGACTGGTGGGCGCCGCAGGCCATGCGCGAGAACTGCCCCCGGCTGCGCTGGATCCAGGGCACCAGCGCCGGCATGGGCGACGCACTGCGCCGTACGGGGCTGTCCGTCGACGGGCTGGTGCTCACGACCGCGGCCGGCGTGCACGCGGTGCCGCTCGCGGAGTTCGTCCTGGCCGGGGCCCTGTATTTCGTCAAGGGCCTGCCCGAGCTGCGCGCCCGGCAGGCCGACCGGCGGTGGGAGCGGTCCACGACCGCCTCACTGGCCGGGCGGCGGGCACTCGTGGTGGGGCTCGGGGCGATCGGCCGGGAGGTCACCCGCGTCTTCGCCGCCATGGGGGTCGAGGTGTGGGGCGCCGGTCGCCAAGGGCGCGACTACGACGTGCCCGGCATGCGCGGCCAGGTCTCCTACGACCGGCTGGCCGCGGCGCTGCCGGACACCGACGTGCTCGTCCTGTGCGTCCCGCACACGCCGGAGACGGAGGGCATGATCGGCGCCGCGGAGCTGCGGCTGCTGCGCCCCGGCGCGATCATCGTCAACGTGGGCCGGGGCGCCGCGATCGAGGAGGAGGCGCTCATCGACGCGCTGCGCGACCGGCACGTCGGGGGAGCGGCACTCGATGTCTTCGCCACCGAGCCGCTGCCGGTCGAGTCGCCGCTGTGGAAGATGGACAACGTCCTGATCTCTCCGCACTCCGCGGCCACCCTGACCGAGGAGAACGCCCGCATCACCGAGATCTTCGTCGACAACCTGCGGCGCTGGCTCGACGGGCGACCGCTGCGCAACCGCTACCACGCCGGCCGCGGTTACTAGGTACGGTCGCGGCCGAGGACGGCGCCGGTC
Source organism: Streptosporangiaceae bacterium (assembly GCA_036555725.1). Taxonomy (GTDB): domain Bacteria; phylum Actinomycetota; class Actinomycetes; order Streptosporangiales; family Streptosporangiaceae; genus CALAED01. Next base: position 37,809 of record DATBKU010000057.1, read on the forward strand.
GACATCGGCTGTACGGACTGCTGGTAGATCGACAGGTAGCCGGACGACCGCGGCAGCGGACGCTCACCCAGCTCGGCGCGGCGGGCCTGCAGTTCCTCGGCGGAGACGTGCAGGTCGAGCGACCGGGCGTCGAGGTCGATGGAGATCAGGTCGCCGTCGCGGACCAGCGCCAGCGGGCCGCCGACGGCCGCCTCCGGCGACACCTCGCCGACCACGAGACCCTTGTTGACCAGCCCGGACAGCTGCCCGTCCGACACGACGGCGACGTCGTTGGTCAGCCCGGCCGCGTACAGCGTGAAGACGACCCGCGAGACCGAGCCGGCCATGCCCGGCCCGCCCTTGAGGCCGTTGCCGCGCAGCACCATGACATGGCCCGGCCGGAGCCGGTCCTCGTTGATGGCCGCGGTGGCGTCGACCGTGCTCTCGTAGACGTCGGCGGGCCCGGTGAACTTCGTCTTCCGGCCGGCCTCGCGGGCCCCGATCTTCACGATGCCGCTGTCGGGGGCGAGCGAACCGCGCACGATGACGATGGGCGCCTCGGTCGAGATGGGGCGGTCGACCGGCCGGATCGCCTCGTCGTCGCCCACGACCATGCCGGCGAGGTTCTCCCCGGCCGTACGGCCCGTGACGGTGAGGGCGTCGCGGTCGATGAGGTCCTCCAGCCGCTTCAGGATCGCCCGCGCGCCGCCCGCGGCCTCGAACGCCTCGATCGAGGTCTCGCCGTTGGGCCGTACGGCGGTCAGCATCGGCACGGTGTGCGACAGCTCCTCGAAGAGGGCGAAGACGTCGACCGGAACGCCGCCTTCGGTGGCGATGGCCTGCAGGTGCTTGACGGTGTTGATGGAGCCGCTGACGGCGAGGACGGCGGCGACCGCGTTGCGGAACGCCGCGGGGGTGAGAATCCGGCGGGGCCGCAGATCCTCCAGCACCATCTCGACGATGCGCTGACCGGAGCGCTGGGCGAACTCCGTCATCTTCGGGCTGTTGGCCAGCACCGGCGCGGCGCCGGGCAGGCTCATGCCGAGCGACTCGGCCACCACGTGCATCGAGTTCGCGGTGCCCATGCCCGAGCACACGCCCGGCCCGCGCACCGCGTTGTCGCTCATCTCCGTGATCTCTTCCCTGCTCAGCGAGCCGCGCTCGGCGCCGGCCGAGTGCAGGAAGACGTCCTCGATGTCGATGTGCCGGCCGCGGTAGGTCCCGCTGGGCTGGTAGCCGCAGATCACGAGGATGGTGGGGATGTCCAGGCGGGCGGCCGCCATCATGTGCCCGGGCGGGGTCTTGTCGCACGACGACAGGCAGATCATGCCGTCGAGCACCGCGCCCTCGACGGCGACCTCGATGTCGTTCACGATCAGGTCGCGGGACGGCAGGATGTACCCGCCGCCGCGGCCCGCGCAGATGATGAAGTCGCTCGGCGCGGTGGTGCGGATCTCGAACGGCAGCCCGCCCGCGTCGCGGACCGCCTGCTTCACGGTCGCCGCGACGTCGTCGAGGTGGCTGAAGCAGATCGCCAGCTCCGAGGAGCTGTTGACGACCGCGATCTTCGGCTTCTCCATGTCCTCGTCGGGGATGCCGAGCGCCTTCCAGTGGGTGCGGCGCATCGCCCACAGCGCCGATCCGGGCTCGAAGTTGCTGCGCAGCTTGGTCATCACCGCTCCTTGATCTCGACGATCCCGTGGTCGGCGTCGATGCGGACCCAGTCGCCGGTCTTGATCACCTCGAGCGGGTCGCGGTCGAGGGCGGTGATCGCGGGCACCCGGGTGACCACGGCGCCCAGCGCCACCTTGGTCGTCATCGCGTTGAAGATCATGCCGAGTGGGGCGCAGCCGTTCAGCCGGGTGGTCTGGAAGAAACCAGACCAGCCCGACGAGCCTTTGGCCCCGGGGAACACGAGGATCTTGCCGGCGAACGACACCCCGTACAGCTCGTGCCGGGGTTCGATGATGACGCCCTTCGACGGGTCGATGCCGCCCCAGCCGGAGATCGTCTCGTGCGAGACCAGCGCCTCGCCCTCGGCGACCCCCGGCACCACCGTCCGTCCCCGCAAAATCATCGGCGCGCTCATTGAGGATCTCCCCGCCAGCGGCCGGTCACGGCCGCGTCGATGCAGTCGTCGAGCGAGCCGAACCACGCCTCGATGCCGAGGATGGCGGGCAGGTAGTGCGCCTGTTTCGCGGAGTCGGTGGCGAACACGCGGGTGCCGGCGGGCGCGGCCCGCGACATCGCCGGGCAGGAGTCGCCGAGCACGCGGGCCCCGGCCCGCTCGATGACCTCGGTGTAGCCGCTGCGGTCGGCCATCGCCTTGAGCGCGCGCGGCACCATCATCCACAGCTGGGTGCCGTCGGCCAGCCGCCGGCCCGCCAGCAGCCTCGCCGCCTGGCGTATCTGGTCGAGCGAGGCGTGCGGGCAGCCGAGGAGCACGAAGTCGACGTCCTCGCCGGTCCCCTGGGAGTTGAGGTCGTCGTACACGGCCTGCCGCTCGGCGGGACCGTACGGCACGGCGGCCGGCGGCCGGTGCGGTCCGAACGCGGCCTCCACGGTCGGGGCCTCCGGCGTGATGCCCGGGATGTGGTACATCTCGACGCCGCCAGACGAGGCCGCCGCGGCGCCGAAGTGCTTGAGTTCGAGCAGGTCGGGCCGGGAGAGGTCGCCGACGACCACGGGGCGTTCCTCCTGGACGAGGCCGCCGACGAAGTAGCCGAGCATGCCCCAGTCCATGGGGCTCGCCACCGGGATCCGCACGTCGACCAGGTGCGTGCCGTACCGGTTCTCCGCGTGGTGGTTGCCCCAGCAGGGGATCTTCCCGGTCAGCGAGGCCGCCCCGGTCGAGGCGGTCCCCTCGCAGTTGGTGCGGGCGCCGAGCACGGAGTTGGCGTACACGACCGCCGACGACTCCATCCACGCGCAGTGCTCGCCGCGCACCGGGATGTTGCCGACCTGGTACGGCGTGCAGGTGGCGAGGATGTTCACGCCGCGCCGCCCGTAGAACGACTCGGCGTCGCTTTGCAGCTCGACCATCTGCTTGGGGTAGGGCACGACGCCGACGGAGTCGGGCCCGAAGCCCTGCTGCAGCTGGCAGGTCGGCACCCGCATGTCGGGGATCTCGATGTCGTCGTCACAGTCGAGGTTGATCACGGCGTAGGCCTTGTGCCAGCCGCCCTCCTCGACCAGCCGGGCCTTCGCCGGCGACGGCTGCGTCATGGTCCCCGCGACGTTGCGTACCTCGCAGAGCCGTTCGCAGTCGAGCGCCTCGCCGTACCGGACCAGCAGGTCCATCGCGGCGGCGGCGGCCGGTCCCTCGGCACCGTCGAGCATGGCCTTCTCGTCGTCCGACAGCCGCACCGCGGCAAGCCTCCTCTATGTCGTCCTCTATGTCGTCGTGGTGTTGTCGCCTCCGGCGACCGACTCGTGCCAGGGAATGAACAGCCGCTTCAGGCCGAGCACCGCGAGGAAGAGCGCGAAGCCGATAAGGGTCAAGATCGCGATCACCGCGAACAGCTGCCTGGCGTTGAGCGCGTTGAGGTAGACGACGATCAGGTAGCCCAGGCCCTGGTTGCCGCCGAGGTACTCGCCCACCACCGCGCCGATGATCGCGAAGACGATGCCGATCTCCATCCCGGCGAAGACGTACGGCATCGTGCTGTGGTAATCGAGCCGCCAGAACGTGGCCCACCGCCCGGCGTTGAGGCTGCGCATCACGTCGCGATGGCCGGGCTCGACGGACCGTACGCCCAGCAGCGTGTTCAGCATGATCGGGAAGAACGCCAGGATCGTCACGATCACGACCTTCGAGGTGATGCCGAACCCGAACCAGACGATGAACAGCGGGACCAGCGCGACCTTCGGCACCACCTGCGAGGCCACCACCAGCGGCCGCAGCGCCCGCTCCAGCCAGTGGATGCGGCCGAGGATCGCGCCCATCGCCACCCCGAGCGCCAGCGCGATGGCGAACCCGATGAACGTCTCGGTCAGGGTGACCCGTAGGTGCGTGGTGAAATCCTTCGACTTGATGACGTCGATCATGCCGCCGAACACGTCCTCGGGCTGGGGCAGGACGTACGGCGAGACGTCGAAGATCGCGATGATCAGCTTCCACCCGGCGACCACGAGGGCGAGCAGGATGGGGGTGCTGATCCAGGGGAGCAGCCGGCCGCGCAGCAGCTCGCCGACCGTGGCGCGGCCCGGCTTCCCCGCCGCCCGGGACAGAGGCGGTGCCTGGGCCGTCATGTGGCGCGCTCCTTCTCTTTCCCGCCCCCCTGCCCTTCGGGTCCGCCTCCCGTGTCTTCGTAGAGTTGGTGCCGCAGCTCGCGGACCGTGTCCTGGAACACCGGGTCGCTCTGCAGCTCCAGGTTGCGCGGCCGGTCGATCTCGATCGGGGTCACCGAGCGCAGCCGCCCCGGCCGCGCCGACAGCAGGACGACCCGGTCGGCGAGAAAGACGGCCTCGGTGATCGAGTGCGTGACGAACACGACGGTCGCGCCGGTCGCCTCGGCGATCGACTGCAGCTCGAAGTTCATCCGGTCGCGGGTCATCGCGTCGAGCGCGCCGAACGGCTCGTCCATGAGCAGGATCTCGGGGTTGTAGCTGAGCGCCCGCGCGATCGCCACCCGCTGCCGCATGCCGCCCGACAGCTCCCGCGGGTACGCCCGCTCGAAGCCCTTGAGCTGGACCAGCTCGCTGAGCTCACGCGCCTTGGCCCGCCACTCCCGCCGGCCCGCGCCGCGCAGCCGCAGCGGCAGGCCGATGTTGTCCTCGACCGTGTACCACGGAAACAGGTTGGCGTCCTGGAAGACCAGTCCGAGCATGCGCAGCGCCTGGTCGTCGCGCCGGGCGCCGTGCCACAGCGGCTGGCCGCCGATCTCGACCACGCCCTCCGTCGGCCGGATGAGCCCCGCCATGATCCGCAGCAACGTCGTCTTACCGCAGCCGGACGGGCCGATCACCGACACGAACTCCCGGCGCGCCACGGAGACGTCGATGTTGTCGAGCGCCAGCGTCGTCGTACGGCGGGTCGTGTAGCGCATGGTGAGGCCGGCGGCGGTGATGAACTCCTCACCCGAGGGCGCGCGGCCGTCCACGACGCCGCTCGCGGGTTCGCTGTCCGAGTCCTGGGATTCGCCGATCGTGGGGGTCTTTCGCATGGGCATCACCTGGTCAGGTCTTGGAGACGAGTTCGTTGGTGAACCACTCCTGCGGGTTCTTCCCGGCCTCGATGAGCTTGGCGTGGACGAGTTCGTCGTAGACCTTCTGCCAGCTCGCCGAGACGGTCTCGAGGTCGGGCTGGGCGCCGTTGTAGGACCAGGCGTCCACCTGTCCCTGGAGGACGCCCTGGGCGACCTTGTCGTCCTTGAGCTCCTCGAAGTCGTACTTCTTGCGGACCGCCCGGATGACCGTCATGTACTTGTTGGCCTTGTCGTTCATGACGTCATTCATGGTGGCCTTCACGACGTTCATGTAGGCCTGCAGCTGGTCGCGCTTTTCGTCGAGCTGCCGCCGTGAGGTGAGGTAGCACTGGCCCTCCTCGACCCACTTCGACGGGTCGATCACCACGGCGTCGGGCTTTTGCAGCGGGAACAGCACGGTCTCGACCGAGCCGATCACGTAGCCGTCGACGCGGCCCTTCTGGACGAGGTCGTACGTGCCGACGGAGAACCCGGTGACCTGCCGCTGGACGCTGTCGAGCGGGATGCCCGCGTTGGCCATCATCAGGTTGAAGGTGATCTCGCTGGTGCCGCCCTTCGACGGGATGCCGATCTTCTTGCCGCGCAGATCGGACGGCTGGCGGATCGGGTGGTCGGGCGAGGACACGAAGCCCAGCGGCGACTTACGCCACTGCATGCCGATGTTGACCAGCGGCGATCCCGCCTGGGCGTTGTGCAGCACGGTCTCGATGGCGCCGGCCCGGGTGGTGAGCGCGCTGCCCTGCAGGATCGACTGCAACGCCTGCGCCGACCCGCGGGTCGACTGGATCTTGACGTTCAGGCCCTGCTGCTTGAACCGGCCGTTGACGTCGCCGAGGACCTCGGAGATGAAGCCAAGGTTGAGCGGGATGATGGTCAGGAAGGTGACGTTGTCGAGGCTGTTCGAGCCGCCGGCCTTGGCGTCGTCCTTACCGCCACATCCGGCGAGCAGGAACCCGCTGGCGCCGCTCACGGCGAGCGTGCCGGCCACCCCTCCGGCCGCGGTTCCCAGGAACGACCGCCGGCTCATCGGCGGCCGTCCGTTGATCGCATCCCCCGTCCAACTCTTTCTCCCCATCTCTTCCTCCTCGGGCTATGTCAATGGGGTCAATTCGTGGACGCTGCTCACCCTCCCGGCGCTCAGTCCTCGAGGTTCGGGCGCAGCCGCTCGCGCAGCTCGGTGAGGTTGATGTCATGGACGCTGTCCTTGCCGGCCAGGTCCAGTGCGTGCGCCGCGCCCGCGCCCATCGCCGCGCACGGACCCATGACGCGGACGCTGGACAGGGCGGCGGGGTCGCCGTCGACGCAGCGGCCGGCGGCGACGAGGTTGTGCACGTCAGGGGGGGTCATGGAGCGGAGGGGGACGTAGTGGACATGATCGGCGTCAAATGTCTCCCATACGTACCCCGTGACGCGGTCGTGCAACTCGATCGGCCACGCGGTTCGCGCGACGGCGTCGTCGAATTCGGTGCCGGCCCGTACCTCGTCGGCGGTGAGCTGATGCCGGGCCTGGAGCCAGCGGGTCTGCCGCCGCCCCGGGAAGCCGTACCCGCGCATGCGCGCGTTGCGGAACGCCTTCGGGTACTCCGTGCGCAGGAACTCCAGCGCCCGGTCGGCCTGCGTACGGCCGTTGAGCTGCGCCTGCGAGGCCTCCACGGGGTCGAGTGGCGCCTCGATGTGGGTCATGTTCAGCACCGCGGTGCCGCGTTCGGGGAAGAAGAACGCCAGCCCGTCGCGGCGGGTGAGCCCGTACGCGTCGTGCTTGTCGGCCAGCCGCTGGTGCATCTCCTGCAGGTCGGGCTTGTGCTCCATGTCGACGAACTCGACGATCGCCTGCTGCGAGCCGTAGATGGTGCGCTCCGGGAGCCGGCACGGCAGCCCGGCCTCCCAGGCCAGCGCGGCGTCGCCGGAGGCGTCGACGAACCCGGTCGCGGTGATGGCGGCGTCGCCGTACCGGGTGGCCAGCGTGAGCTTGCGGACTCGGCCGTCGGCGACGTCGGCCCGCTGGATGACCGCGCCGAGGACGAGCCGTATCCCCAGGTCCTGCACTGTCTGCTCGACCCACCGGCCGAGCGCGACCTCGTCGAAGTGGACGATGCAGGTGTGGTGCTTGGTGTAGTGCAGGTGCCCGGGGCCGAGCCCCTCGAGGTGGGCGAATATCTCATCGAAGACGCCGTGGGTGAGCTGCCGGTACTCCGGTGCGTTGCCGAAGACCCCGGCGAACAGCCCGATCAGCGAGTTGATCATCTGGCCGCCGAGCACCGGCAGCGCGTCGACCAGGATGACGTCGCGGCCCAGCCGCGCCGATTCGATGGCGGCGGAGATGCCCGCGATGCCGGCGCCGACGACGCACACATCGGCGCTGAGCTCGTGAGCGGGCGTCCCGCTCGCGGGTTTGACGATGGTCTCGACTTTCAGCGCGGTCAGCGGGTGCGGCAACGGTCCTCCCCTTGCGCCTGGGACACGAGCGTTTTACGACGTTGCGGGCATGTTAAGGAGAGCGCCGCCGCACCGGGAAATAGAGAAATCGGCTGTCGACCATCAATGCCGTTTATGAAACCGTGCTCACAGGCTGTGCGCCGCGCCGACGATCAGCTGCCGCAGCCAGGCGTGCGCCGGATCGTGTTCGTAGTCCTCGTGCCACCACAGCGTCTCGATGATCGGCTCCAGGTCGGTGGGCGGCGCCAGCGCCTTCAGCCCGAGCCGGTCGGTGACCGGCGCGACGAGCCGCTCCTGCATCAGCGCCACCCGGTCGGTGCCGGCGACGAACTGCGGTACGGCCTGGTAGCTCTCGACGCGGATCGAGAGCTGGGGCCGGATGCCGAGCAGGGCCAGCTGCCGGGTGATGGGGGCGGCCGACGGATAGGGGTGGTCCGGGTAGAACGGCGCCACCCAGGCCAGCCGCGCGAGGTCGTCGACGGTCGGCGCGTCGGTGTCGAGCAGCTGGTTCTTGGCCGACACCACGATCCGCCACCGGTCGGGGAAGAGCACGGCCGACCTGATGTCCGGGGTGCGGAGCCGGTTCACCGGCGGGGCCACGATGCCGTCGACCAGCCGGATCGTGTCGGCGACGTCGGCCACCAGTGACTCCCTGACCAGCCGGATGTGCAGCTTGACCCGCGGCGCGGCCGCCTCGAGGAGCTGGGACAGCCGCTCGCCCATGACCGCGACGGTGTAGTCGGCCATCAGGAGGGTGAACTCACGCTCGGAGGTGGCCGGGTCGAAGTCGGTGCCGGTGGCGAAGAGCCGCTCGGCGGCGGCGCACACCACCTCGACCTGGTCGGCCAGCTGCGCGGCGAGCGGGGTGAGGACGTAGCTGCCCCGGCTCGAGCCCCGGATCAGCAGCTCGTCGTCGAAGTGCCGGCGCAGCCGGGCGAGCGCGGCGCTGGCGGCCGGCTGGGTCACCCCGATGCGGGCGGCGGCGCGGGTGACGTTGCGTTCCCTGATCAGCTCCCGCAGCGCCACCAGGAGGTTCAGGTCCAGGTTGGACAGGTGGGCGGCGGGGCGGTGCATTTAGCTCGGCGCGACAAGGAAATTGAGGTTCCCGAACCCGACCTGGTCGCCCGGCCGCAGCGGGGCCGGGCCGGTGAGCCGCCAGCCGTTCACGCGGGTGCCGTTCATCGAGCCGAGATCGGAGATCAACCAGGTGTCCTGGCCCTCGGCCCGGTACAGCTCGGCGTGGAACCGCGAGACGGTCAGGTCGGTGAGCACGAAGTGGCAGCCGGGCGCCCGGCCGATCAGGATCCGGGTCAGCTCGGCCGGCGGCAGCACGAACCGGGGCAGCCGGGGCGTCCGCCAGGCCGCGCTGATCTGCGCCGTCGCCGCCGAGATGGAGGCGACCGCGCCGGTCAGCATGGAGACGATGCGGCCGCGCGGAGGCAGGTCCTGGACGATGTCGTCGAGCTCGGCCCGGCTGCGGGCGCGCAACACCTGGTCAACACGCCGCTCGAACGTGTCGGTGGACATGCGGCCCTCGGCCACCCGGTCGCTGAGGGCACGGAGCACGCGGTCGCGCTCGCTGTCGGAGGCCCGCACCGGGTATGCGGGCTGCCCGTCCATGATTGGAGTATTCAGATCCAATGACTCCGTGTCCAGCGGAGGTTACGGACCCCCTGGGGCTACCTGTTCCAGAGTACGTGGAGCGCCGCGGGTTTGCGGAAGACGAGCCCGCGCGGATGGGCCGCGCGGGCGGGGTCGAGGCGCAGTCCGGGCAGCCGGTCGAGCAGGGCCGACAGCATCGCGTGGGTCTCGAGGCGGGCCAGCGGCGCGCCGAAGCAGAAGTGCGGCCCGTGCGCGAAGGCCAGGTGCTTGGACACGTCGCCGCGGCGCACGTCGAACCGGTCCGGGTCGGGGAACACGGCGGGGTCGCGGTTGGCCCCGGCGAGGGAGACGCGGACCAGGTCGCCGCGCCTGATCGCCGCGCCGCCGAGCTGGGCGTCGCGGGTGGCGTACCGGTCCAGGACGGCGGCCGCCGGCTCCAGCCGCACCGACTCCTCGATCGTGCCCGCCAGCCGCGCCGGGTCCTCCCGTACGAGGGCGAGCTGGCCGGGATGGCCGAGCAGGTGCAGCACGGCGTTGGTGATCATGCCTTCGGTGGTGTCGATGCCGCCGAACATGAGCACCGCGGCGTCGGCCACGACGTCGGCGGCCGGCAGCTCGCGGCCCGCCTCGGCCAGCAGCGACGGGCCGCCCTGCGCCAGCGCCGCCTCGACGCTTGCCCGCAGCTCGCCGTACGGCGCCGTGGCGTCGGCGCTCTCGCCCGCGGTGATGTCGGAGATCGCCGCGACGAACGCCTCGTACCACGTCCGTATCGTCGCCGGGTCGGCCTCGGGCAGACCGAGCGCGTGGGCGACGACCGCGACGGCGAGCGGCCCGGCGAGGTCGCCGCGGATCTCCGCCGCGCCGCGCGGGCGGATGGCGGTGACCAGGCGGTCGACCTCGGCCGCGACGAACGCGGTGAACCGCTCGCGGGTCGCGGCGGGCCGGAACGCGCGGGAGAAGGGGTCTCGGTGCCGGGTGTGCGCGGGGCCGTCGAGCGACAGCATGCTCGGGCCGATCACCTGGGCGGTGGAAAAGCGCGGGTCGTCGACGGTGAACGTCACGGGGTCGCGCAGGACGGCGAGCACCAGGTCGCGCCGGGTGACCAGCCAGCCGTCGAGCACCGGCAGCCAGGAGACCGGTTCGGCCGCTCGCAGCCGGGCGAGCAGCGGATGGGGGTCGCGGTCGAGCTCGTCGAGCGTCGCCGCGGCCCCCACCGGGAAGCTGTTCATGATCTACAATGTAAAGCCGTCAGCCGTGGGCACGCCACCAGTCCTGACCCTCGTCCGCCAGCGTGTAGATCGGGTCGTAGTACTCATAGCGCCGTGACACGGCATCGGGGTCGCCGGACTCCAGGCCCGTACGGTAGTTCTTCGTCCAGTAGGAGATGCCGCGGCCGCGGTCGTACTCGGCGAGCTGGTGCACCCAGCGCTTGCCGACGTACGGCACGTCGCACACGATGCGCGGGGTGGCGAAGCCGGGCAGGTAGCCCATGATGCCGTGCTGCAGCCGCTGCGCCTCCCAGACCGCGAGCCGCCAGTGCTCGCTGCCCGGAATCATGTCGCACATATAGAAGTAGTAGGGCAGGATGCCGGCCTCGTCGAGCAGCGCGAAGCACAGGTCGAGCAGTTCGGTTTCGCTGGAGTTCACGCCGCGCATGAGGACGCCCTGGTTGCGTACGTCCCGGATGCCGGTGTCGAGCATGGCGCGAGTGGCGCGGGCCACCAGCGGGGTGACCGACTGGGCGGCGTTGACGTGGGTGTGGATCGCGATCTGCGCCCCGCGCCGGCGCGCCTTGGTGGCGAGCCGTTCCATGCCCGCACGGATGTCGTCCTGCAGCCAGTGCTGGGGGAGCCCCATGAGCGCCTTGGTGGCCAGCCGGATGTCGCGGATGTTGTCGATGTCCAGCAGCTGGTCGACGAAGCTCTCCAGGCGGGGCCACGGCATGTTGGCCACGTCGCCGCCGGAGACGACGACGTCGCGGACGCCGGGGGAGCGGCGCAGGTAGTCGAGCATCGCGCCGAGCCGATCGGGCTGCTTGAGGCCGAACTTGTGCTTGGCGATCTGCGGTGTGGACGTGCCGACGAGGTCCATCCGGGTGCAGTGCCCGCAGTACTGGGGGCAGGTCGGCAGCAGTTCGGCCAGCACCTTGGTGGGGTAGCGGTGGGTGAGCCCCTCGACGGCCCACATCTCGGCCTCGTGCAGTGAGTCGCGCGCGGCGTGCGGGTGGGACGGCCAGTCGGTGCGCCGGTCGCTGAAGACCGGGATCATGTAGCGCCGCACCGGATCGGCGTAGAACGCGTCGGCGGCCGGCGGGCCGTCCGGCACCATCGTGTTGATCATCTGCGGTGGGACCAGCATCGACATGGTGGCCCGCTCGCGCTGGTCGCGTTCGAGGTCGGCGTAGAAGCTCTCGCTGAGGAGGTCGCCCATGACCTGCCGGAGCTGCCGGACGTTCTTCACGCAGTGGGCGCGCTGCCATTGCGCCGACTCCCACTCCTGCGGCGTAACGTCTGCCCAGCCGGGCAGTCGCCGCCAGTCGGGCTCGGCCAGCGGCCGCCGGCGATAGGAGTACGGCTGGTCGACCGCCTCGCTGACGGCCGCGGTCGCCGCTGCGTGAACGTCTGTGGTCACGTGGCCCCCCTGCGGGAAAAATTCAGGTAGAAGTATTACTACCCTGAAGAATCTACAGATCACTACCAAATCAGGGCGGCGTCATGATCGATCAACGCGGATCGACCTCCGACACGACGGGGCGGACCTCACCCGTGGGGGCGCACCGTGTGCTGGCGCCCGCCGGCCCCGCGCATTCCGCCGTCCGAACCTGCCTCCCACAGGCCGCGGACCGGCTCGACGCAGACCCGGCGATCCACGCGGACGAGGTACGGCTGCGGGTCGAGCGCCTCAACCTCGACGCCGCCTCCTACCGCCAGCTGCACACCAAGCACGGCGGCGACCCCCACGCCATCCGCGCCGAGGTGCTGGCGATCGTCCGCGAGCGGGGCAAGATGCACAACCCGGTGACCGGCTCGGGCGGCATGCTCATCGGCACGGTGGACGAGGCCGGGCCGGACTCGCCCCTGGGTCTCACCCCCGGGGATCGCGTCGCCACGCTGGTCTCGCTGACCCTGACCCCGCTGGCCATCACCGACGGGCTGGCCCGCTGGGACGGGCGCAGCGAGCAGGTCCCGGCCGAGGGGCACGCGATCCTGTTCGCCCGGTCGATCGCGGCCGTGCTGCCCGCCGATCTGCCCGCCGAGCTGGCGCTCGCGGTCATGGACGTGTGTGGCGCGCCCGCCCTCACCCAGCGCGTCGTCCGGTCCTACGACGCGCCGACCGTCGTGGTGCTGGGCGGCGCGGGCAAGAGCGGGTCGCTCGCCCTCGCCGCCGCCCGCCGCGCCGGGGCCCGCCGGACCGTCGGCGTCGTGCCGGCGGATGAGGAGGCCGCCCGGCTGACGCGGGCCGGCCTGGCCGACCACGTCGTACGGGCGGACGCGCGCGACCCGCTCGCCCTCAGCGCCGCGGCGCCGAGTGCGGATGTGACGGTGGTCTGTGTCGACGTGCCGGGCTGCGAGCACGGCGCGATCCTCGCCACGGCGCCGGGCGGCACAGTGATCTTCTTCTCGATGGCGACGTCGTTCTCCGCCGCCGCGCTGGGCGCCGAGGGCCTGGCCGCCGACGTGACGATGCTGATCGGAAACGGGTACGTCCCAGGGCACGCCGCCATGGCCCTCGACCTGTTGCGCACCGAGCCCGGCCTACGAAGGATCTTTGAAGATCGTCTGGAGATCGCATGACTCGCGAGTCGAAACTGGACCTGGATCCCGAGGTCGTCCGGACGGCCCGGCTGCTGGCCGCGCGCGCCGCCGAGCCGATCATCGAGATGGCCCGTACGCACACCACGGTCTCGGTGGAGCGGGCGCTGCTGCGGCTCGCCGGGCTGTCCGGGGCCGACAGCGACCGCATCCCTTGGGTGAACCGGCTGGCCGACGCGGTACGCGACCAGGTCGGCCTGGAGCATGGCGTGGCGCTGCCGGTGTGGGACGCCCTGCGCGCCGGGCCCTACACCGGCCTGGCGACGCTGGCCGAGGCGGCGGCGCTCGGCAAGGTGGCATTCCGGATCCCGTCCGGATCCGACGCGACGGCGGCGGAGTCCGCGGCGCGCGCGGCCGCCCGGGCCGGGATGGCGCGGATCGACGCACGCCGGGCCGAGCGCGACCGGTTGCTGCGCGAGGCCGGCGACCCGCCGCAGCCGTGGATCTACCTGATCGTGGCGACCGGCGACATCTATGAGGACATCCCGCAGGCGCAGGCGGCGGCGCGGGAGGGGGCGGACGTGATCGCGGTGATCCGCTCGACCGGGCAGTCGCTGCTCGACTACGTGCCCGAGGGCGCGACCCGGGAGGGCTACGCGGGCACGTACGCCACGCAGGAGAACTTCCGGCTGATGCGCTCCGCGCTGGATGACGTGTCGCGTGAGCTGGGCCGGTACGTGCGGCTCACCAACTACGCCTCGGGCCTGTGCATGCCGGAGATCGCCACGCTGGCCGGGCTCGAGCGGCTCGACATGATGCTCAACGACTGCATGTACGGGATCATCTTCCGCGACATCAACCCCCGGCGCACCTTCATCGACCAGCGGTTCTCGCGGCAGATCCACGCCCGGGCCGGCATCACCATCAACACCGGCGAGGACAACTACCTGACCACGGCCGACGCGGTCGACGCCGCGCACACGGTGATCGTCAGCCAGCTGCTCAACGAGCGGTTCGGCAGGGAGGCGGGGCTGGCCGACGGGCAGCTCGGCCTGGGGCACGCGTTCGAGATCAACCCGGCGATCCCGGACTCGTTCCGGCTGGAGCTGGCGCACGCCCAGCTGGTGCGCGAGCTGTTCCCGGACGCGCCGTTGAAGTACATGCCGCCGACCAAGCACATGACCGGCAACATCTTCGCCGGATACCTGCTGGACGCGTTCTTCAACCTGGCCGGGGTGATGACCGGGCAGTCGATCATCCTGATCGGGATGATGACCGAGGGCATCCACACACCGTGGCTGTCCGACCGCGACCTGGCCCTGGAGAACGTGCGGTACGTCCGGGACGCCTGCGGCCGGCTGGCCGAGGACTTCGTGCCGCGGCCCGGCGGGTTCATCGTGGAGCGCGCTCAGCGGGTGCTGTCGGAGTCGGTCGACCTGCTCAACCGGATCTGCGACGACTCGCTGCTGACGGCGATCGCCGAGGGGACGTTCGGGGTGACGCGGCGGCCTCCGGACGGCGGCAAGGGTCTGGACGGCGTGGTGGAGCGCGCCGACGGCTACCTCAACCCGGCCATCGACATCCTGCAGACCGAGGATCCGCACGCCGTACGTACGGAGGAGGTGCCCGCATGACCGTGGAGAGCGGTACGGAGACACCGGTCGAGCCGGCCGACACGCGCCAGGTGATCCGGCCGTACGGCGACACCACCGGCGACGGCATGGTGCAGCTGTCGTTCAGCCTGCCGGTGCCGGCGGGCAAGCGGGCCGAGGCGGCGGCCCTGCAGCTGGCGGGGAAGATGGGGCTCGACCCGGCGAGCGTCGTGCACGCCAAGGCGATGGGCCCCGACTACACATTCTTCATCGTGTACGGACGGGCCGGCCATCTGATCGACTACGCGTCGATCCCGGTGCCCGAGGGCCGTGAGTATCCGCTGCTGACGGCCAAGGAGGTCAACCTCGCGATCCGTACGGCGCTGAACCGGCGGCTCGTGGTGGTCGGCGCCTGCATCGGCACCGACGCGCACACCGTCGGGATCGACGCCATCCTCAACGTGAAGGGGTTCGCGGGGGAGAAGGGCCTGGAGTACTACCGGGAGATCCAGGTGGTCAACATGGGCGCCCAGGTGACGGTCGAGGAGCTGGTCGAGCGGGCCAAGGCCGACAACGCCGACGCCGTCCTCGTCTCCCAGGTCGTCACGCAGAAGAACGCCCACCTGCACAACACCAAGCAGATGGCGGCCGCGTTCCACGACGCCTATCCGACAGCGGTCGCCGCCGGGTTCGGCAGGCCGCTGCTCGTCGTCGGCGGGCCGCGGTTCGACACGGTGACCCCGGAGGAGCTGGGGGTCGACCGCATCTTCGGCCGCGGCACCACGCCCGCCGAGGTCGCCGCGTACCTCGTCCACGCCCTGCTGCCCGGGAGGGATAAATGACCGCTGCGCGGGAGACGCCGGGTGAAGGCCTGACGGTGACGCACCGCCGGTACGTGCCGTACTCGCATGCGCACTACGGCGGCAACCTCGTGGACGGGGCGTACCTGCTCGCCCTGTTCGGCGACGTGGCCACGGAGGTCTGCATCCGGATCGACGGCGACGAGGGTCTGTTCGCGTCCTACGACGATGTGCAGTTCACGGCGCCGGTACGGGCGGGGGACGTCATCGAGATCGCCGCCACGGTCACCCGGATGGGCAAGCGCAGCCGCGCGCTGGCCTTCGAGGCCCGAGTGGTGTGCCGGGGCCGCCCGGACCGCGGGGACTCGGCGGCCGAGGTGCTCGCCGAGCCGATCGTGGCGGTGACCGCAACCGGTACCGTCGTCGTACCGTGAGATTTGCCGCGGCCGAGATTTCCCGCTCTTTGCGATCTCTACGCTGAGCTGGCATAAGAGTGAATCCACGCAGAGTATCGGCCGGTTGACAACAGCGAACCCGGACTCGGTAGGTTGGCTCGAAGTCCAGCAAGGACTCCCCGATCGGTCGGCCTGACGCCACTGGATGCTGCGCCAGAGCCAGACGCAGCGGCCCGTGCCGCGTCTGGGGCCGTGGAACCCGATCGGGCGGGGGGTTGGACCCGGGAAGGGTTCGGACATCCAGTAGACAACGGAATCTCGTTCTCACCGCCTGTGAGACGGCTCCGGCCCGAGGGATGTCCGAGCCCTCCTCCGAGTCCACCCGAGTTCGCACCTCCGTGGGGGCGCCGGCGCCGAAGGCCGCCGATCATTCACCACGGCGCGGGAATGTCCGGCCGCTTCGGTCGCCGACCCACGGAGATGCGCCCCCCATTCGCTCTTCCCCGCCGCGCGGTCTCCGACCGGGCGCTCGTACGGCACCGCGCATCAAGTGGGCATATCCGGATGAGACGGGCAAACATGGCATCGGCCCGGGTCCGGTAGCGTTCCGGCCAGCGAGGTTTCTTTGGTCGACGGACCCCGCACGGGTCAGAGGCGAGGAGCGATGGTGGCGGGCGAGACCGTGTCCCCGGCCGAGCAGGCGACGCGGCCGGACGCTCCCGCGCGCCGCCGGCCCGGCCGGCTGCTGCTCCGCGGCGGCACGCGGCCGCTGATCGGCCGCCTCGCGCTGGCGGTGGCGAGCGCGTTCCTCACCTTCCTGGCCTTCCCGCCGAACCAGGTTTCGCACGTCTTCTTCTCCAGCCATGGCTCGACCGAGGGCCTGTGGCCGCTCGCGCCGGTCGGCGTCGCCGGGTTCACGCTGGCGATTCGCGGCACGCGGGCCCGCACCGGCGCGTGGCTCGGCCTCGCCTTCGGGGCCCCGTTCTTCCTCACCACGCTCGCGGGCATCGTCAAGATCGGCGCGGACGGCTGGATCATCCTGAGCCTGGTCGAGGCGCTCTACTTCGCCCCGCTCGGCGCCGCCATCGCCGTCGTGACCAGGCCTCCCGCTAACGGGCCGTACGACGGCCGGGCGCGCGAGGACAGGCCGGCCGGCGGCACGCCGCGCGCCGGCGCACCGGACGACGTCGCGCGGCGGCCCATGGCCCGGCTCGTGGCGCCGGCGGGCCGGGTGGCGGCGGGCCGGGTGGCGGCGGGCCGGGTGGCGGCGGCCTGCTGGCCGGTATCGACGGCCCTGCTCTGGGTGGCCGAGGAGCTGGTGCGGGGCCGCACGCCGTTCGGCGGCTTCCCCTGGGCCCGGCTGGCCTTCAGCCAGACGTCGTCGCCGTTCACCCCGTACGCCGCGCTCGGCGGCGCGCCGCTGGTCACCTTCGTCACCGCGCTGGCCGGCGGGCTGCTGGCCTACGCGGTCGTACGTTCCAAGGACCTCCGAACGGCCGGCCTCGCGGTGGGCGCCGTCCTCGCCGTCGCGGCCGCCGGGCCGGCCCTGCGGTATTTCCCCAGCCAGCCAGCACCCACCGGGGGACGGTCGGTCACGGTCGCGGTCGTGCAGGGCAACGTGCCGCGACTCGGCCTGGACTTCCTCGGCCAGCGCAAGGCCGTGCTCGACAACCATGCGCGGGCGACGCACGAGCTCGCCGCCGAGATCCGGGCGAACAAGGTGGCCAGGCCCGACCTCGTCATCTGGCCGGAGAACTCCAGTGACCTCGACCCCTACGCCGACCCGGACGCGCGGCAGACCATCGACGCCGCGGTCAAGGACGTCGGCGTACCGGTGCTCGTCGGGGCCGTCATCGACGCGGGCGACGGCAAGCACGTGGAGAACCGCGGCATCGTCTGGGACCCCCGGACCGGCCCGGGGGAGTACTACATCAAGCGGCATCCCGTGCCGTTCGGCGAGTACCTCCCCTTCCGCGACCTGCTGACCAAGCTGATCACCAGGTTCGAGCGGATCCCGTACGACTACCTGTCCGGCAAGCGGCCGGGCCTGCTGCGGCTGGGGCCGGTCGAGGTCGGCGACGTGATCTGCTTCGAGGTGGCCTACGACGGCATCGTGCGGGACGTGTCGTCGGCGCCGCTGCTGGTCGTGCAGACCAATAACGCGACCTACGGCCACACCAGCCTGCCCTGGCAGCAGGTCGCCATGACACGGCTGCGCGCCGTCGAGCACGGACGGTCGGTCCTGGTGGCGGCGACCAGCGGAATCACCGCCATCGTGGCCCCCGACGGACACGTCGTCGATCAGTCGGCCGAGTTCGTGCCGTACGTCCAGGTGGCGCGCGTCCCGGCCCTTACGTCGCGTACGCTGGCCGATCATCTCGGCGCCGCGCCGGAGTGGTCGATGGCCGCCGCCGGCATCGCGGCCCTGGCCGCGGTCGGCGTGACGGGGGCGGGGGCGGGCAGAATGCGTCGAGTCAAGGAGAAGGGCAGGGGGGACTAGCGTGGCGGCGTCAGGCGACTCCTCGGGCGACTCTTCGGTTGACTTTCCGGTCGACCTGGGCCGGGTGCTGGTGATCATCCCGACTTACAACGAGCGGGCCAACCTCGAAACCATCGTCGGGCGCGTCCGTGCGGCCGGCCCGGACGCCGACGTATTGGTCGTCGACGACGCCAGCCCGGACGGCACCGGCGAGCTCGCCGACCAGATGGCCGCCGCCGACGCGCACGTCAAGGTGCTGCACCGCGAGGGGAAGGAGGGGCTCGGCCCCGCCTACCTCGCCGGATTCCGGTGGGCGCTCGAGCACGGGTACGAGGTCGTGGTCGAGATGGACGCCGACGGCTCCCACCAGCCCGAGGAGCTGCATCGGCTGCTCGCCGCGCTGCGTGACGCCGACCTGGTGATCGGCGCCCGGTGGATGCGCGGCGGCGAGGTGGTGAACTGGCCGCGGTCGCGGGAGGCGCTGTCGCGCGGCGCCAACGTCTACGCCCGCGTCATGCTGGGCCTGCCGCTGCGCGACGCCACCGGGGGCTACCGCGCGTTCCGCGCCACGACCCTGGAGAAGATCGGCCTCCACGACGTGGACTCGCGCGGCTACTGCTTCCAGGTCGACCTGGCGCTGCGGGCCCTGCGGCAGGGCCTGCGGGTCGTCGAGGTGCCGATCACGTTCGTCGAGCGTACGCAGGGCGCCAGCAAGATGAGCCGCGGGATCATGGCCGAGGCGGCATGGCGGATCACCAAGTGGGGCGTCGGCGAACGGGTGGACCAGGCCGCGCAGACCCTGAACCGGCTGCGGCGCCGCTGAGCGGAACGCTCCCGGCCTGTACGGCGTTGACTTTGACGTACGGGGTCGTCCCGCACGTAATGATCGTGATGATGGGGTTATGCTGCCGCTCGCGCTGTTCCTGGGGTTCCTGGTTGTCCCGGTCCTGGAGATCTACGTGATCATCCAGGTCGGCCAGCTCATCGGCGGCTGGCCCACCGTCGGCCTGCTCCTCGCCGAGAGCCTGCTCGGCGCGTGGATCGTCCGGCATGAGGGGCGCCGGGCGTGGCGGGCCCTCACCGAGACGTTCCAGCGCGGGACCGTGCCCGAGCGCGAGCTGGCCGACGCCGCGCTGGTGCTGGTCGGCGGCGTGCTGCTGCTCACGCCGGGGTTCATCACCGACGTGGTCGGCTTCCTGTTCGTGCTGCCGTTCACCCGCCCGCTGATGCGAAAGCTGGGGGCGGCCTACATGGCGCGTCGCATCCGGATCACGCGGCGCCGGATGGAGGAGTCCTTCCCGTCAGGCGTGGAGTTCCCGCCGGGCGCGAACTTCCCGCCGGGCGCGAACTTCCCGCCGGGCGTCGACGGCACACCGTACGACCCGTCCGGCGGCGGGGAGCGCGACGGCCAGGTGATCCGCGGCCAGGTGATCCGCGAGGACAAGGAGCCCTGAGCGACCGGATCCGGCCACGCACCCCCGGACAGACATACCTGAGCCCGTGCCGCCGATCGGCTTTGGCACGGGCTCAGTGAGGTTTGTCGGTCAGGCGGTCTTGCGCCGCTGGGAACGGAGCAGCTCCAGCCGCTCGGCGAGGACCTCTTCGAGGTCTTCGACGGTGCGGCGCTCCATGAGCATGTCCCAGTGGGTTCGGGCCGCCTTGCCCTTCTTGGGCTGTGGCATCTCCCCGTCCACCCGCAGAGCCGTCACACCGCAGTTGCGGCATTCCCAGGTCATCGGGACCTCCGCCTCGGCGGCGAGCGTCACGGTGAACCGGTGGCCCTTCGGGCAGGTGTAATCAACCTCCTGGCGCGGAGCCAGATCGGTATTGCGATCGTTCTCGTAGCTGGTTGCTCCGAGTCGGGTGCCGCGAAGTGCGCGCTCGGCCATCGTCACGTGCCTCCCCTGACGGCTTGCGTTCTAAGCAAGTAACGCTCGGTACCGTCACGAGATTCCCGCCCGGCGCCTCCTCCAACCCTGCTGTTTTCGTGACGCACGGTTTTCACGGAAGAAGTTTCCGGGCGGGAGCGACGGTGCATTCAGTGCCGCTTGCGGCTGGTGATGATCTCGTCGATGAGCCCGTAGTCACGCGCCTCTTCGGCGGTCAGGAACTTGTCGCGCTCGATGTCGCGGCGGACCTGCTCCGTGGTGCGCCCGGTGTGGCGGGCGATGATCTCCTCCATCACCGTCCGCAGCCGCAGCACCTCGCGGGCGTGGATCTCCAGGTCGGTGGAGTCGCCCCGGCCGCCCTCGATCGAGGGCTGGTGCAGCAGGATGCGGGCGTTCGACAGCGCCGCGCGCTTGCCGGGGGCGCCGGCGGCGAGCAGGACGGCCGCGGCGGACGCCGCCTGGCCGACGCAGGTCGTCTCGATCTCCGGCTTGATGAACTCCATCGTGTCGTAGATCGCCATCAGCGACGTGAGCAGGCCGCCGGGCGAGTTGATGTAGATGCTGATCGGCCGATCGGGATCTTGTCCTTCGAGCGCGATGAGCTGGGCGATGACGTCGTTGGCCGAGGTGTCGTCGATCTGCACGCCGAGGAAGATGATGCGCTCCTCGAACAGCTTGTTGTACGGGTTCATCTCCTTGACCCCGTACGACGTGCGCTCGATGAACGACGGCACGACGTAACGGCCCTCCGCGGTGACCCTGCCCGGCGCCCCCCGCGCGGCGCTCATGAGGTGATCACCTGCTCGGCGCTGTCGATGACGTGGTCGACGAAGCCGTAGTCCCTGGCCTCCTCGGCGGTGAACCAGCGGTCGCGGTCGGCGTCGGCCTCGATCCGCTCCAGCGGCTGCCCGGTGTGGAAGGCGGTGCGCTCGGCCAGGATCCGCTTGAGGTAGAGCGACTGCTCGGCCTGGATCTTGATGTCGGAGGCCGTGCCGCCGATGCCGCCGGACGGCTGGTGCATCATGACCCGGGCGTGCCGCAGCGCGTACCTCTTGCCCGGGGTGCCGGCGCACAGCAGTGACTGCCCCATCGAGGCGGCCAGCCCGAGCGCGACTGTCGCGATGTCGTTGGGCAGGTACTGCATGATGTCGTAGATCGCCATCCCGGCGTCGACCACGCCGCCGGGGGAGTTGATGTAGATCTGGATCGGCCGCTGGCCGTCCTCCGCCGCCAGCAGCAGGAGCTGGGCGCAGACCCGGTTGGCGAGGTCGTCGTCGATCTCCTGGCCGATGAACACGATCCGTTCGCCGAGCAGTCGCTGGAACAGCTGCTCCTGCAGGTACCGCTGGTCCGGCATTTCGCTGACCCGGGCCCGGATGGGCGGCGCGAAGGTCTCCACGTCCTCCCTGAGCCGGTACCTCGGCTCGCGCTTGTCCGGCATCCATCCTGACTGTCCCGTTCCCGGCTGGCCGAGCATGCGGTTTCCTCTCTCGAGATCATCTGTACGTTACGTACGTAACGTACATCTAGCAGCGTACGCTGGAGGTCGAGGGAGGAACCAGAGGCCGGAGAGGAGTTCGCTATATGCTGAACGGCGTGGACATGACGGTTACGCAGGCTCGTGCTGAGTTCGCCGACCTGGTCAACCGGGTCGCCTATACCGGTGAGCCCATCGTGCTCACTCGCCGCGGCAAGGTCATGGCGGCCCTGGTGTC
The DNA here is from genome assembly GCA_036555725.1 of Streptosporangiaceae bacterium. GTDB lineage: Bacteria > Actinomycetota > Actinomycetes > Streptosporangiales > Streptosporangiaceae > CALAED01. The sequence goes on from DATBKU010000057.1 coordinate 59,655, forward strand.
CGCCGAAGACCTGGAACTGCTGGAGAGCCTGCGGGCCCAGCGTGTCGACCTCAACACCATCGGCTCCGTCCCTTCTCCGGGGCGGCCGGCCCCGCAGCACCACGACCCGCTCCGCATCGCCGCCGAGTACCGGCCCGGCGGCCCCCCGCAGCGCCCCGGCTTCCGCGGGTAGCGCGGTCTCGCGGGCGCGGCCTGCTCGCCGGCCGGCGGCCGGCTGCGCCGGAGCGCCGCGCTGTATCTGCCCAGGGGGACGACCCCCTGGAACCCCCGCAGGGTCCAGCTGGTGAGATATCGGGTTCGGTGGCGGGCGGCGCGGTCGATAGCCTCTCCCGCATGAGGATCGGGATCGTGGGGGCCACCGGCCAGGTCGGTGGCGTGATGCGTCAGGTGCTGGCCGAGCGGAAGTTTCCCGTCGGCGAGCTGCGGTTGTTCGCCTCGTCCAGGTCGGCGGGCCGGACCCTGCCGTGGCGGGACACCGAGGTGACGGTGGAGGACGCCGCCACCGCCGACTACCGCGGCCTGGACATCGCGCTGTTCTCGGCGGGGAAGGGCGCGTCCAGGGAGCTGGCGCCGCGGGTCGCCGCGGCGGGTGTGGTGGTGATCGACAACTCCTCCGCGTGGCGGATGGACCCGGACGTGCCGCTGGTGGTCTCCGAGGTCAACCCGCACGCGGTGGCGAACCGGCCCAAGGGCATCATCGCCAACCCGAACTGCACGACGATGGCCGCGATGCCGGTGCTGCGCCCGCTGCACGCCGAGGCGGGGCTGATCGCGATGGTCGCCGCCACCTATCAGGCGGTGTCGGGCAGCGGGCTCGACGGCGTCGCCGAGCTCGACGAACAGGTACGCAAGAGCGCCGACCAGGCGAGCCGGCTGACCTTCGACGGTTCGGCGGTCGCGTTCCCGGCGCCGCGGAAGTTCGCCCGGCCGGTCGCGTTCAACGTGCTACCGCTCGCCGGTTCCGTCGTCGACGACGGCGCGGGCGAGACCGACGAGGAGCAGAAGCTGCGCAACGAGAGCCGGAAGATTCTGGAGATCCCCGAGCTCAAGGTGTCCGGCACCTGCGTGCGTGTGCCGGTCTTCACCGGGCACTCGCTGCAGATCAACGCGAGGTTCGCCCGGCCGATCACGCCGGGGCGTGCGCAGGAGCTGCTGGTCGCCGCGCCCGGCGTGGTGCTTTCGGACGTGCCGACCCCGCTGCAGGCCGCCGGGCAGGATCCCACCTACGTCGGCCGGATCCGGGCGGACGAGACCGCCGACAACGGGCTCGCGCTGTTCTGCTCCAGCGACAACCTGCGCAAGGGCGCGGCGCTCAACGCCGTCCAGATCGCCGAGCTCGTTCTCGCGGAAGGGGGTTAGCGCACGGTCACGGGCAGCGGCGCCCACTGGCCGCGGGTGATCAGGACCTCGCGCAGGGCCTCGATGTCGTCGGACATGATTCCGTCGACGCCGAGGTCGAGCAGCCGGGCCATTTCGGCGCGGTCGTTGACCGTCCAGGCGTGCACCTGCAGGCCGAGGTCGTGGGCCTGGCCGAGGAAGGCCCGCGTGACGAACGGGGTGCGCCCGACGGCGTACGGGACCTGGGCGCAGGCCACCTCGGACGCGGCCGGCCGGATCAGCCTGGCGAGCGGTCCGCCGTACGACTTGGCGCGCAGTGCCACCACCCCGCGCGGGCCGAGCGAGGTGCACACGTCGACGCCGGTGAACAGCCGGATGCGGGTGCGCACCTGGACCAGCCGCCGGGTCGAGAACGACGTGACGCACACGCGGTGCCATGCCTGGGTGCGGTGCAGGGCCGTCATGAGCGGGCCGATGGCGGACTCGTCCTTGACGTCGATGTTGACCCTGACGTCCGGCCAGCTGCCGAGGACGTCCTCGAGTGAGGGGATCGGCTCGACGCCGCGGATCCGGGCCTTGGCGACCTCGGCGTAGGGCAGGCGCGCGATCCGTCCGGCGCGATCGGTGACCCGGTCGAGCGTGCGGTCGTGGAAGGCGAGCGGCACGCCGTCCGCGGTGGCGTTGACGTCGGTCTCCAGGTAGCGGTACCCGAGGTCGACGGCGTGCTGGAAGGCGGGCATGGAGTTCTCCAGCCCGTCGAAGGTCCCGCCGCGGTGGGCGAACGCGACGGTCCCCGGGTGGTCGAGGAACTCGTAGGCATGCGGCACGTACGTGAGTATCACCCGCGGTCCCGGCCGGCCGCGAACCGGCCCGGGGCGGGGCCAGGCCTGATCCCCGGTTTTCCCCTCGTACCGGGATGATGCGGGTGTACGGTGCTATGGCTTCGAACCCCCGTGACGGAAGGGCAACCGACAGTGGCCGACGTGACCGAGTACAAGGCGACGTTCGAGCTGATCGACAGCGACGACGACGGCTTCATCTCCGCCGCCGAACTGGTGCGGCTGATGACGATTCTGGGCGAGCAGGTCACGGAGGAGCAGGCCAAGGGGATCGTGCGCGCCGCCGATTCGTCCTCCGACGATCTGATCTCGCTGGAGGAGTTCTCCAGCTACATGGCGTCCAAGGCCGGCGGCTAGACCTTTAGGCAGGCCGGCGGGCCTTAGCCGCCGTCGCGTACGGCCGAGCCCGCCCACTCGCGGCGGCGCACCTCGGCGAGCGCGATGGCCGCGGCGACCGCGACGTTGAGCGAGCCGACCCGGCCCACCTGCGGGATGTAGGCGACCGCGTCGGCGGCGGCCAGCAGGGCGGGGGAGCAGCCGTGGTCTTCGCCGCCGACCGCGAGGCAGACGTCTCCGTGCAGCGGGGCCTCGTGCAGTGGCTCCGCGTCGGAGGTCAGCTCGATCGCCACGATCCGGAACCCGGCGTCGTGCACGGCGCGCGCGGCCTCGGCGGCGGTGCCGGCCTGCTCCCACGGGACGAGACGCTCGGTGCCGAGGGCGGTCTTGCGGACGGCCTGGTGGGTCGGGGGTGCGGCGTTGCCGGCCAGCCACAGGCGCTCCACCCCGAACACGGCCGCGGTGCGGAAGATCGAGCCGATGTTGTACGGCTGTGTCACCGACTCGATCAGCAGGCCGAGGCGGGACTCGGTGCGGCGCCGCCAGGTGCGGTTGAGCCGTTTGACGTCGGTCGGCCGCAGCTGCCGCCGTTCGGTGTTCACGGCCGCTCCGCCGCGGGCTCCGCGTGGGACTTACGGGCGGACACGGCCAGCACCCGGTAGGCGGAGCGGGAGGCGATCCGTTCGGCCGGCCAGCCCTGGGCGGTGAGCCAGCGCTGCAGGGAGTCGGAGCCGAGGTGCTTTTGGACGACGAGGTGCGCGGTGCCGCCGGGGGACAGGCGCTCCAGCCAGGTGCTCAACAGATCGTGCAGGGCGGCCTTGCCAATACGGATCGGCGGGTTCGACCACAGGGCCGCGAAGCGCAGGCCGGGATCGACCTCGTCCGGCAGGTTGAACTTTACATTGTAAAGCCGGGCGGCCGAGGCATTCCGCTTCGCCAGGTCCAAGGCCCGCCCGTTGACATCTACTCCAAGAACCATCGCCTGGGGGGCCCGGGTGGCCATGGTGAGGGCGATCGGGCCGTACCCGCAGCCGAGGTCGATCAGGTGGCCTTCGGGTGGGGGAGCGGGCACGGTCTCCAGCAAGATTCGGGTGCCGGGGTCGACGCGGTCGGGGGAGAACATGCCTCGGTCGGTCTCCAGCCGCAGGTGCAGGTCGGGCAGCACGAGATCGACGACGCCCGGGCGGCTGGCCGCCGCCGGTTCGGGCGCGAAGTAGTGCTCTCCCACGTCGGCCGACCGTACCAGCAGCGGGTCCGTGACGAGACGAGACGGCTCGCTAACGGGATTCGGCGGCGAGCCGGATGCCGAGGCCGACGAGGACGATCCCGGAGATCTGCTCCAGCCGGCGGCGGACGGCGGGCCGCTCGAAGACCCGCTTGACCCGGGCGACCAGCCAGACGATCCCGACGTACCACACCATGTCGATCAGCGCCCACAGCACGGAGAACAGCACGAGGGTGGCGAGTACCGGGGCGCCGTGCGGCACGAACTGGGGCAGGAAAGACACGGCGAACACACCGGCCTTGGGGTTGGCGGCGTTCGTGACGATCCCGGCCCGGCAGGACTGCCATAGAGAGCGTGCGGGCACCGGCTCGCGGGGCTCCACCTGCGCGCGGCCCTTCCGTACCTTCCACAGCGACCTGACGCCGAAGTAGATCAGCACGCAGGCGCCGGCGATACGCATGCCGTCGTAGGCGACCCGGGAGGCCACCAGCAGGGCGGACAGCCCGAACGCCGCGGCCAGCCCCCACAACAGCACGCCGGTCTCGTTGCCGAGGACGGTGGCGAGGCCGGCGCGCCGCCCGGACCGGACCGCCTGCCGCATGATCATCACCGTGCTGGGGCCGGGGACCATGGCGACGATGACGGCGGCGGCCACGAAGGCGAGCAGGCTCTGCAACATGCCCCCATGCTGGTCGGACGGCGACCCGAACGCAACGAAGTTTCGAGCGCCTCGGCCGGCGGGTGTGTCAGGCGTCGCCGCCCGCGCCTTGGCCGCCGCCGTCGGACGGAGTGGGCGGCGGCGTCCCGGACCTGGTCGGCGTGGGCGTGCCGGAGGTCGGGGTCGGCGTAGGCGTGGGCGTGCCGGAGGTCGGGGTCGGCGACGGGGTCGGCAGCTGCTGCTGGTCGGTCGCCGGGCGGCAGGCGTACAGCACCAGCAGGAGCACGGCAATCGCGACGAGCAGCGCCGCCACCGCCAGCACCGTTGAGGCGATGCTGCGATCGCGGACCAGGTCGCGTAGCGAGCCGATCCGGGTCAGCGCCGGGTCGCGGGAGCCGAGCCAGTACGGCTGGAACAGCGGGGCGCGGGAGCGGCCGGCTCCGGGCGGCGGCCCGTCGAGCAGCACCGGGGCGAGGAACCGCTCCGCCCCGCGCGAACCGGGCTCGTGCAGCGTCGCGACCCAGGGCGCGGGCCCGGCCGGCTCGGCGCCGACAATGGCGGTCGCGCCGTCGGGCGGAGCGCGGTCGAGGGGTTCGGCGAGGATCGCGGCGCGGAACCGGTCACGCGCCGCGGCGTCGTCGGCGGCGCCCTGGTTGAGGACGGCGAGGGTGATTTCGCGTCCGTGCGGGTCGGTGCCGCGGTAGACGATCCCGGCGGGGGTCTCGGTCAGCCGCCCGGTCAGCTCGAAGGGCCCGAGGCGCGAGGGGTCCTCGGTGGGCAGCGTCCGCGACATGTTTGTCACCCTACCCAGGGCTGCGCCGCAGCCCACGGGCGCGCATCGCGGGAGCGTTCTGGGGTAGACGGCTGTAGAAGGGTGGACCCCTCTTGAGCGGTTTGGCCGATCGCATATGGTCGAAGGCGCCGCGTACAGACCTCCAGGGGGTTTGATGACCGTCACGGCGCACGATATCGACCAGGCCGCCGCGCTGTTGCAGCGGACCGTGGCCGAGGTGGAGAAGGTCATCGTCGGCCAGAAGCACATGGTCGAGCGGATCGTGGTCGCCCTGCTGGCCAAGGGGCACTGCCTGCTCGAGGGCGTGCCGGGCGTGGCGAAGACGCTCGCCGTGGGGACGCTGGCCCGGGTGGTCGGCGGGACGTTCGCCCGGTTGCAGTTCACCCCCGATCTGGTGCCGTCCGACATCGTCGGCACCCGCATCTACCATCCGTCGACCGAGCAGTTCGACGTGGAGCTCGGCCCGGTTTTCGTGAATTTCGTGCTGGCCGACGAGATCAACCGGGCGCCGGCGAAGGTGCAGTCGGCGCTGCTGGAAGTCATGGCCGAGCGACAGGTCTCGATCGCCGGCAAGACCTTCCCGCTGCCGAAGCCGTTCGTCGTCATCGCCACCCAGAACCCGATCGAGTCCGAGGGCGTCTACCCGCTGCCGGAGGCGCAGCGCGACCGTTTCTTGATGAAGGTCAACGTCACCTACCCGGGGGCGCACGACGAGCTGCAGATCCTGCGGCGGATGAGCGTCGACCCGCCCGAGGCCACACGCATCCTCGACCCCGGACAGCTGAAGACGCTGCAGCGGGCGGCCGAGGAGGTGTCGGTGCACGAGCTGGTCGCCGACTACATCGTCCGCCTGGTGATGGCCACCCGCGACCCCGCGCAGTACCGGGTGGGCGACCTGCGCGAGGTGATCGAGATCGGCGCCAGCCCGCGGGCCACGCTGGGCCTGGTCGCCTCCGCCCGGGCGCTGGCGCTGCTGCGCGGCCGCGACTACGTGCTGCCGGAGGACGTACGGGACGTCGCCCGCGAGGTGATGTCGCACCGGATCGTGCTGAGCTTCGACGCCCTCGCCGACGGCGTCGACACCGTGGAGGTCGTCGACCAGCTGCTCACCGCCGTACCGCCGCCGCGGGTCGTGTGGAAGAACGACAGTCAGCTGCCGCCCCTGCCGGAGTCGGTCTGATGCGCCGTACGCGGCGGAACCGGAAGCTTGCCGCGCTCGTCCCCGAACGGTCGTTGCGCCGTTTGGAGCTGACGGTGTCGCGGCGGCTCGAGGGGCTGCTGCACGGCGAGCACGTCGGGTTGCTTCCCGGCCCCGGCACCGAGCTCGCGGAGGCGCGGGTCTACCAGCCGGGTGAGGACGACGTCCGGCACATGGACTGGGCGGTCACCGCCCGGACCACCACGCCGCACGTGCGCGACCTGATCGCCGACCGGGAGCTGGAGGCGTGGGCGCTGGTCGATCTGTCGCCGAGTATGGACTTCGGCACGGCCACCATGGAAAAACGCGACCTTGCCGTCGCCGCGCTGGCGGCCGTCGGGTTCCTCACGGCCCGGCTCGGCGACCGCTTCGGCGCGTACGTCATGCAGCAGGGCGCGGTGCGGCGGATCCCGGCGCGCACCGGCAAGGCGGCGATGTACGCCATGCTGCAGTCGATTCTCGATGCCGAACGCACACCGGCAAGATCCGGGGTGGAACGCTCCGGCGCGGGCCGGGCGTTCAGCGAGTATGCGGCGCCGCGAGGGACAGCCGGCCGGTCTGCGTCCGTCCCCGACCTGGCCGACGCGCTCGCCGGGCTGGCGCGCGGCCAGACCCGGCGCGGCCTGCGCGTCGTCATCTCCGACTTCATCACCCCGGAGCGGAGCGCCTCGGCCGGGCTGTCGTGGGAGCGGCCGATGCGCCGGCTCGCCGCCCGCCAGCAGGTGCTGGCCGTGGAGATCGTCGACCCGCGTGAGCTGGAGCTGCCCGACGTAGGGCTGGTGCAGATGGAAGACCCCGAGACCGGCGTCGTCCGCGAGATCGTGTTGTCCCGGCGGGTGCAGGCCGCGTACGCGCAGGCCGCGGCGGCGCAGCGGGACCGGATCCGCGCCGCGCTGCGGCGCTGCGCGGTGCCGCACATGGTGCTGCGGACCGATCGTGACTGGGTGGCCGAGGTGGCCAGGTTCGCGCTGCGGCAGCGCCGGGTCGCCGGCCGGCAGCAGGGAGTACGGATATGACGTATTCATCGCCGCGCCGTCGGCACGGCGGGCCATGGCGCTTTACCCGGGCGGCGCCATGACGTTCCTTTCGCCCGGCCGGCTGTGGATGCTCGCCCTGGTGCCCGTGGTGCTGGCGGTGTACGTCCTGTTGCAGCTGCGCCGCAGGCAGTACACCGTGCGGTTCACCAACCTCGATCTGCTGGCACAGGTGGCGCCGAAGCATCCCGGCTGGCGGCGGCACGTCGCCGCGGTGCTGTTCCTCGCCGCGATCCTTGTCATGATCATCGGGTGGGCGCGGCCGGCGTCGTCGGTGAAGGTGCCCCGAGACCGCGCGACGATCATGGTGGCGATCGACGTGTCGCTGTCGATGAAGGCCACCGACATCGCGCCGAACCGGTTCGAGGCCGCCAAGTCGGCGGCGAAGACGTTCATCCAGAACCTGCCGATGCGGTTCAACGTCGGCGTGGTCGGCTTCGCGGGCAGCGCCAACGTCATCGCCGCGCCGTCGGCCGACCGGGAGGCGGCGATCGCCTCGATCGACCAGTTGCAGCTGGACAAGCGGACCGCGATCGGGGAGGCGGTGTTCACGTCGCTGCAGGCCATCCGGTCCTTCGACGCCGTGGGGCGGGGCGGGGAGAGCGCACCGTCGGATCCGCCGCCCGCGCACATCGTGCTGCTGTCCGACGGCGACAACACGACCGGCCGGTCGGTGGCCGAGGCGGTCCAGGGGTCGCTGGCGGCCAAGGTGCCGGTCTCGACGATCGCGTTCGGCACGCCGTACGGCACGGTCGAGATCGACGGCGAGGTGACGCCGGTCGATGTGAACAAGGAGGCGCTGCGCAGCCTCGCCGAGCAGACCAACGGCAAGGCGTACGAGGCGTCGGACGGCTCGGAGCTGTCGGACGTCTACAAGCACATCGGCAGCTCGCTGGGGTACCGGACGGAGCACCGCGAGGTGGCGGCCCGGTTCTCCGGGATCGCGTTGTTGTTCGCGCTCGCCGCGGGCGGCGCGTCGCTGGCGTGGTTCGCCCGCCTGCCCTGACCCCGCCCGCCGTGAGCGTGCCTGCCTTGACGCCGTCTGCCGTTACGCGGCTTACCCGGCTGGTGCCGGTTCTGATACACAGGGTTAACGGGTTAGGGCGTTTCCGCCTGTTGGTGTTTTCTTAAACTGATTGCATGCCCGGCACAATCCAGTCCGTCGAGCGGGCTGCGGCGATCTTGCGGATGTTCCGGTCGGGATCGCGCCGTCTGGGTGTCGCGGAGGTGGCGAACGCGCTCGGTCTGCCGAAGGCGACCGTGCACGGGCTGCTGCGCACGCTGCGGCAGGTCGGCTTCGTCGAACAGGACGCCACGACCGGCAAGTACATGCTCGGCGCCGGGCTGTTGCGCCTGGGCGCCGGCTACCCGGACGCCAACGAGCTGCGCTCGGTGGCGCTGAGCGGCGCCGATGCGCTGGCCGCGCGCAGCCGCGAGAGCGTCCGGGTCGGCGCCCTGCACGGCGACCGGGTGCTCGTCGTCCATCACGTGTTCCGGCCCGACCACACCGAGCAGGTGCTCGACATCGGCTCGACCCTGCCGCTGCACGCCAGCGCGCTCGGCAAGGTGCTGGTGGGGTACGACCCGCTCGCGGCCCAGGCGATATCCCGTACGGCGCTGCAGCGCTACACGGAGCGGACGATCACCTCGGCGCGGGCGCTGCAGGCGGCGCTGAAGCGGTTGCGCACCCGCGGGTGGGGCGCCGACGTCGAAGAGCGGGTGGCGGGGGAGGCGTCGATCGCGGCGCCGATCCGCGGCCCGAGCGGGCTGACGGTGGGCGCGATCGGGATCTCCGGACCGGTCGACCGGTTGTGCGCGGGGGGCGAGCCGCGGCCGGATCTCGTCACCGATGTTCGGCAGGCGGCACACGCCATCGCGGGCGGAGTTACGGGCAAACGCTGACGTCGGGCCGCCTGATTTCTTGCTGGCCGAATCCGGCGGCAAAGGGTTGACCGCGCAACGACCGGCACCGACAATCCAGGGCAGCGTACGACATTGTCGAACAATTGCGGCGATTTTGCCGTACGCGTCACCAGCGGTGCCCTGGCCGGCCGGACGGACGGGCCAGGTGAAGGCGGGCGTGGGCGCCGACACAACGATGTGAAGGAGGCCCTGGATGACCCCTGGATCCAATGCGGCGATCTTCGTCGGTGAGTTCATCGGCACCGCAATTCTCCTGCTGATGGGTAACGGCGTGGTCGCCGCCGTACTGCTTCCGAGGTCCAAGGCCTTCAACTCGGGCTGGATCGTGATCACCTTCGGGTGGGGTTTCGGTGTGCTGGCGGGCGCCTACGCGTCCCTGAACCTGTCCGGCGGGCACATCAACCCCGCCGTCACGCTGGGCATCGCCACCTTCAGCGGAGACTGGAGCGAGGTGCCGCTGCGTATCCTCGCGCAGGTCCTCGGCGGTATCACCGGCGGCATCCTTTGCTGGCTCGCCTATTACGGCCACTTCCGCGAGGCGGAGGAGCCCACGCTGGGGATCTTCTCCACGATCCCGGAGATCCGTAACACCGTGCAGAACCTCGTGACCGAAATCATCGCCACCTTCGTCCTGGTGTTCTTCATCCTCGCCACGGGCCTGCCGAGCGGGCCCGTCGGCAAGATCGCCCAGACCGGCCTGGGGGTGCTGCTCGTCGCCCTCCTCGTCGTCGGCATCGGCCTGTGTCTCGGCGGCCCCACGGGGTACGCCATCAACCCGGCCCGTGACCTCGGACCGCGCATCGCCTACACCTTCTTGCCGATCCCCAACAAGGCCGGCTCGGACTGGGGCTACTCCTGGATCCCGGTCGTCGGCCCGATCGTCGGCGGATTCATCGCCGCGGGGGTGGCCAAAGCCGTGTTCTGAGCTTTGGATACATGAAGGCGGTAGATCGACAACGAGATAGCGAGGGGCAATCGTGACCGAGCAGCAACAGCAGTACGTCGCCGCCATCGACCAGGGGACGACATCCAGCCGCTGCATCATCTTCGACCACGAGGGTCGGATCGTGGCCGACGCACAGGAGGAATTCGAGCAGATCTTCCCGCGGCCCGGCTGGGTCGAGCACAACGCAATGGCGATCTGGGACAGCGTGGTCCACGTCGTCGAGGGAGCGCTGCGGGGCGGCGATATCGACCGCTCGCAGCTCGCCGCCATCGGCATCACCAACCAGCGCGAGACGACCGTGCTGTGGGACGCCGCCACCGGCGAGCCCGTGCACAACGCGATCGTCTGGCAGGACACCAGAACCGACAAGCTCTGCAACGAGCTCGCCGGCGATGTCGGGCAGTACCGCTTCGCCGAGCGGTGCGGGTTGCCGCTTGCCACCTACTTCTCCGGGCCGAAGGCGCGCTGGCTGCTCGACAACATCGAGGGGCTGCGGGAGCGCGCCGAACGCGGGGAGATCAAGTTCGGCACCATGGACACCTGGCTGATCTGGAAGCTCACCGGCGGCCCCGACGGCGGCGTGCACGCCACGGACGTGACGAACGCCAGCCGGACCATGCTGATGAACCTGCGCACCATGAACTGGGACGACACGATCCTGGACGCCATGGGCGTGCCGCGGGCGATCCTGCCCGAGATCCGGGCGTCGGCCGAGGCGTACGGCACGTGCCGCGGCGCCCTGGAAGGGGTGCCGGTGGCCTCGGCGCTCGGCGACCAGCAGGCGGCGCTGTTCGGGCAGTGCTGCTATGACGTCGGCGACGCCAAGAACACCTACGGCACGGGCAGCTTCCTGCTGCTCAACACCGGTACCGAGCCGATCTTCTCCAAGAGCGGGCTGCTCACCACTGCGGGCTACAAGATCGGCGACCAGCCGACCGTGTACGCGCTGGAGGGCTCCATCGCGATCACCGGGGCGTTGGTGCAGTGGCTGCGCGACAACCTGGGCCTCATCTCCTCCTCGGCGGAGATCGAGACGCTCGCGGCGACGGTGGACGACAACGGCGGCGCGTACTTCGTGCCCGCGTTCTCCGGCCTGTTCGCGCCGTACTGGCGCAGCGACGCCCGCGGCGTGATCGTCGGCCTCACCCGGTACGTCAACAAGGGGCACATCGCCCGCGCGGTGCTGGAGGCCTCCGCCTGGCAGAGCCGCGAGATCGTCGATGCGATGAACGCCGACTCCGGGGTCACCCTCAACTCGCTGAAGGTGGACGGCGGCATGACCGCCAACAACCTGCTGATGCAGTTCCAGGCTGATGTGCTCGGCGTTCCGGTCGTCCGGCCGATGATCGCCGAGACGACGGCGCTCGGCGCCGCGTACGCCGCCGGGCTCGCCGTGGGGTACTGGGGCAGCATCGATGAGCTGCGGTCCCACTGGCACAAGGCGGCCGAGTGGCAGCCGCAGCTGGACGCAGAAACACGCGAACGCGAGTACGGCCGGTGGAAGAAGGCGGTGGAGCGCACCTTCGACTGGGAGACCGGCGACTAGGGCGAGCAGCGCACCAAGGGTGATCATGCACCCGTTCCCCGCGTCATGGGGCGGGTGCATGATCATTTGGGGCCCAGCAGCACCTGGGCGAGGATGCCGACGGTCGTCCAGTCGACGAGGTCGCCGGACAGCAGCTCGCCCAAGGTGTGGATCTCGACCGTAGTGCGTTCCTCGCCGCCCGAGACGGGGTCGCCGTGCACGGAGTCGTCGGCGTGCAGCCGGTCCAGCTCTTCGCCGGTGAGCTCGAGGCCGAACACGTGGTGGCGGTGTGCCGACATGGTGGCCATCGCCTGGCGGGCGGCGTAGGTCCGCAGCCGCCCGGGGTCGATGACCAGGCCGGTCTCCTCGGCCAGCTCGGCGGCCGCCTGATCGCGTGGCCCGCCCGGCCCGCTGCCGCCGGGCGGCTCGCGGACGAACCCGTCGCCGGTCACCGCGGCGCACCGGAACTCGCGCACGAGCACGACCTCGGTGTCGTATGGTGTGGCGCCGCGCCGGTAGGCCACGACGGTGGCGATGTCGGGCCGGGAGAGCACCACCTCGTTGCCCTTGACCCGTCCCTCGGCGTTGACCTCCAGGGCGGGGTGGTAGGCCCAGTAGAACAGGCCGGGGCAGCGCCAGGTCCACTCCACCCGGCCTGCGCGCAGCGTGTTCCCGGCGCGTTCCTGGGCGGTCAGCCACTGCCGGAACGACGGCGTGCGCCACAGCGGCAGCGGGATCTCCCGGTGCGGCCCGGCCCGGCGGGCGCCGTCGCCGAGCAGGGCGAGCGCGGCCCGCAGCGTGCCGCGCAGGGTGCCGGACGTCGGGGCGCCGTGCTTGGTCGCGTAGCGGCGCAGGTAGGTCATCCGCACCGCGTCGGGTGGGGCGCCGAGGACGACCTTGCCGGAGCCTTCCCATCGGCCCCATTCGACGTTGGTGGTGAAGCCGGGCAGGTCGGCGCTGCGCGGCACCCAGAAGGCGATGGCGTCGCAGCCGTTCAGCCAGCGGTCCTCCCAGGCGACCTGCTCGTCGGCGTCGATCACCATGCCACCGCCGGGCGCCTCCGGCACGAAGACGACCAGCCGGCCGGGGCCGGACCACAGGCGGTCCAGCTCCTGGAGCGCGGCGGGCCGCCAGGACGCGACGTCGGGGGAGCGGGGTGTCGGGCCGGCCAGGAAAAGCGAGGCGTCCCATGAGTCCGGCGGCTGGTCGCCCGCGTACACCACCGTGATCATGTGCTGCCTCTCCCGTCCCCGCCTTTACCCTTGGAGTGTGACGCAGGAGACGCGGCTCCGCCGAGGAGGGCTGTCCGGCGTCCCCGGTTCCGTGTGGCAGGTGGACGGCCTGCGCGTCCTCGACCTCGGCGAGAACGGCCTCACCCACCTCGACCCCCGGGTCGGCGCGCTGACCGGGCTCACAGAGCTCTACCTCGACCACAACGCGCTGGCGGAGCTGCCCGCCGAGGTGGGCGACCTGACCCGGCTGCGTGTCCTCGACCTCAGCGACAACCTGCTCGCCGCGCTGCCCGGCACGGTCGGGGCGCTGCGCCGGCTCCGGTTCCTGTACGCGGCGCGGCTCGGGCTGACCGCCCTGCCCGAGACGATCGGCGGGCTCGCCGAGCTGGCGTACCTCAACGTCGCCGAAAACGCGCTCACCGCCCTGCCGGCCACCGTCGGCCGGCTGACGGAGCTGCGGGAGCTGCGCGCCGCCGGCAACCGGCTCGCGGTGTTGCCGGACGAGCTCGGCGCCCTGGTACTGCTGCGGGAGGTGCACGTCGAGCACAACCGGCTCACCGCCGTCCCCACGACGCTCGCCGGGCTCGCCGAACTGCGGGTGCTCAACCTGCGCGGCAACGAGCTGGCCGCCGTACCCGACGCGGTGCGAGCCCTGCCGGCGCTGCGCCATCTCGACCTGCGCGCCAACCGGGTGCGGGCGCTGCCGCCGTGGCTGGCCCAGCTGCCCGCGCTGGACAAGCTCGACCTGCGGTGGAACGGCGTGGACGCGCCCGGCGTGATCGCGGACCTGGAACGACGCGGCTGCCTCGTGTACGCCTAGCGGTCTGTCAGGGAGCCAGCACGAGGCGGCCGGACAGGCCGCCTTTCGCGAGCCGCTCGTGGGCGTCGGCGGCCTCGGTCAGCGGCAGCACGTCGGCCACGCGCGGCGTGAGGTGCCCGGCCGCGGCCAGCGCCGCCAGCTCGGCCAGCCGGGCGCCGTCGGCGCGGATCCACACGTTGCCGACGGTGGTTCCGCGCAGCGCGGGCGGTTCCGCGCCGGAGACGAAGGCGAGGAACGCGCCGCCGCCTCGGACGGCGTCCAGAGCGCGCACGCCGACCACGGCGGCGTCGAGCGCCGCGTCCACCCCGCCGGGGACGAGCCGGCGTACCTCGGTGGCGAGGTCGGCGGACCGGGGCACGAACCATTCGGCGCCGAAGGCCCGCACGACGCCGGCGTCGCGGTCACTGGCGCTCGCCACGACCCGCAGCCCGCGGCGGGCGGCCAGCTCGATGGCGAACCCGCCCAGCCCGCCGGCGCCGCCGGTGACCAGCAGCGTCCGGCCGGGGTCGAGGGCCAGCCGGTCGAGCGCCTGCACGGCGGTGAGCGCGTTCAGCGGCAGCGTGGCCGCGGCCGCCGCCGGGAGCCCGGCGGGCGCGGGTGCGACGGCGCCGGCGTCCAGCACGACGTAGTCGGCGTAGGTGCCGAGGGAGACGTCGAGCCGGTCGGACAGCCCGATGACCTTGTCGCCGGGGGAGAAGCGGTGGACGGCCGGGCCGGTCTCGTCGACGACTCCGGCGACGTCCCAGCCGATCCCGTACATCTCGCGGGGGACGATCAGGCCGGCCTCGGTGAGATGGCCGGCGCGGGTGGCCGCGTCGACGGGGTTGACGGCGGCGGCCTCCACCCGGATGCGGACCTGGCCGGTGCCCGGCTCGGGGATCGGCACGTCCACGATCTCGAGTGCCTGCGGCCCGCCGAAGGCGCGGACGACGACTGCGCGCATGGTTACTCAACTCCTGTTTGTTCGCTGACCATGACCCCTACGAACGTACGGAGTGTTACTCTCTAGTGGAAAGTACGCACGTCAAGGTGCGTAACGTACGGAGGGGAGCGGGATGCCGACTCGTACCGCGGCGCAGCGCAGGCAGGAGGCGCGGGAGGCGTACGACGCGTTTCTCGCCACGTGCCCGGCCCGTCAGCTGCTCGATCGGATCAGCGACAAGTGGATGAGCCTGATCTTGGTGGCGCTGGCCGACGGCCCGCGGCGCTACAGCGACCTGTCGCGGACGATCGCGGGGGTCAGCCAGAAGATGCTCACCCAGACGCTGCGGGCGATGGAGCGCGACGGCATCCTGACCCGGAAGGTCACGCCGTCGGTACCGGTCCGGGTCGACTACGCCCTGACCCCGCTGGGTGGGAGCCTGCTGCCGCTGATGCGGGCGATCAAGCAGTGGGCCGAGCAGAACATGGACGCCGTGCTGACCGCCCGGGACGCCTACGACGAGCGGGCATCCGAGGCGGCCGGCGCAGCCTGAGGCAGGCCTTCGGCGGGCCGGGCGGCCGGCCCGGGAGTGAACCGGCGCGCGAGCGCCCGGCCGAGGCGCTGCGCCGGGGCCTCGACGAGCCGGTAGGCGGCCCAGCTGACCCCTGCCAGCAACATCATCGCGGCGGCCAGCACGCCGATGTCGTCGTGGCGGGGCCGGCCGATGATGTGGTCGAGGCTCTGGAAGAGCACGGGGTGCAGCAGGTAGATCGAGTAGCTGATCACGCCGAGCCCGGTGAGCCAGCGGGGGAGCCGCCGGCGCCGCAGCGCCAGCCCGCCGGCGAAGGTGAGGGCGGCGAGCAGCAGCGCCGTCGTCCAGCCGCGCTGGAAGGCCGTCTCGGCGGCGGGCGGCAGCCCCCACGTCCGGGAGTGCCAGACCCCGGCGGCGATGGAACAGACCAGCACCAAAGCGGCGACGCCGGCCACGGCCCGGCGGCCGGCCAGCCCGCGTTCGGCCTGGTAGATGGCGGTGCCGGTGAACATCGCCGCCATGATCGCCAGCCCCTGCCAAGGCCCGACCCGGCCGTTGAGGGTGACGAGGACGATGGCCAGCACCCCGCCCAGCAATGCCCCGCCCGTGCGCACCGCCGTACGGCCGGACATGCCGCAGCAGATCGCGGCGCCGACCCCGGCTGCGGCGATCGCGACCACCAGGTCGAGATCGGCCGCCTGGGACAGGGCGGCGACCGGCAGCGCGCTGCCCAGCGCCACCGCGCCCAGCGCGAACCCCGCCGCCACTCCCGCGGGCCTGGTGTGCAGCCGGACCGTGAACAACGCCACCACCAGCAGGTAGAACGCCATCTCATACGACAGCGTCCACAGCACATTGATCACGCTCGGCACGAACAGCAGGTCCTGCAGCATGGTCACGTGGGCGAGGACGGCCGTCGGGGGAGCGACGCCGGACAGGCCGGTCCGCCATTGGGCGACGCCGGTGACGGCCAGCACCACGATCACGGTCGACGCGAACACCCACAGCGGGTAGATGCGGAACAACCGGCTGATCCAAAACCGCCGCACGCTGCCGGTCCGGGTCAGCGAAGCCGGCACGATGTAGCCGCTGACCAGGAAGAACACCGTGATGCCGAAGGTGCCGGGGTCGAACCACTGGCTGATCTCCCACTGCAGCCGCGGCACGTACCGGTAGCCCGCGTGCTGGAAGGCCACCATCAGGGCGGCGATCCCGCGCAACGCGTCCAGCCAGCCCAGCCGGGTCGGCGGGGCCGGTACGGAAACCGTGGTGGCGGGCGCGGGGGCGAGGGAGGCGGCGGTCATCGCGAACCACCGTAGCGTCCTTTTTGTCCAGCCTTGGCCCAAACTCGGTCTCGAGGGGTGTCAGGCACCGGAGCGGGGGACGACCAGCCCGCTCTCGTACGCGGCCACCACCGCCTGGGTCCGGTCGCGCAGCCCCAGTTTGTTCAGCACCCGGCTGACGTGGGTCTTGACGGTCTCCTCGCCGACGACCAGGCGTTCGGCGATCTCGGCGTTGGACAGCCCCTCGGCGACCAGGCGCAGCACCTCCGTCTCACGCGGCGTCAGCACCCGCAGCTCGGCCGACGGGCGGGCCGGCCGCGGCCGCAGGCGGGCGAACTCGGTGATCAGCCGCCGGGTCACGGCCGGGGCCAGCAGCGCCTCACCGGCCGCGACCACCCGGACCGCGTCGAACAGCCGCTCCGCCGACACGTCCTTGAGCAGGAAGCCGCTGGCGCCCGCGCCGAGCGCGTCGTACACGTGCTCGTCGAGGTCGAAGGTGGTCAGCATGATGATCCGCGGCCGGTCGCCGCCCGCCTCGGTGACGATCTCCCGGGTGGCCTCGATGCCGTCCATCGCCGGCATGCGCACGTCCATCAGCACGACGTCGGGGGACTGCTCGCGGCACAGCCGTACCGCCTCCGCGCCGTCGGTCGCGCTGCCGACGACCAGGAAGTCCGGCTGCGTGGCCAGCAACGCGCCGAACCCGGCGCGGACAACCTCCTGGTCGTCGACCACGACGACGCGAACGCGGTCCTGACCGCTCACCGGGCCTCCCGCGGCGCACTCATTCGGCGTCCTGCCGCGGCGTCGGCAGCGTCGCCTCCACGACGAAGCCGCCGGCCGTGCCGGGCCCGGTCGACAGCGCCCCGCCCACCATGGCTGCCCGCTCGCGCATGCCGAGCAGCCCGTGCCCGGCGTCCGACCCGTCGCCCGGCGGGCCGGGACCATTGTCGCGGACGCGCAGCCGCAGCGCGGCGCCGGCGTAGTCGAGCTCGACGTCGACGGCGGCGCCCGGCGCGTGCCGCCGCGCGTTGGTGAGCGCCTCCTGGACGATGCGGTACGCGGTGAGCTCGATCCCCGGGTCGAGGGAGGTGACGTTGCCGCGCACGATCAGCCGGGTGCTCGCGGCCGCCGAGTCGCGGGCCTCGTCGATCAGCTCGTTGAGCTGTTCGAGCCCCGGCTGCGGCTTGCGGGTGGTCTCGGTGCCCGCGTCCTCGCGGAGCACACCGAGCAGCCGGCGCATCTCCGTCAGCGCCGCCCGCGCGGTGTCGCCGATGGCCAGCAGCCGCTTTTGGCCCTCGGCCGGCATCCCGGCCGTCGCCAGCCGCGCCGTCTCCGCCTGCACGGCGATCATCGAGATGTGGTGGGCGACGACGTCGTGCAGCTCCCGGGCGATCCGGGCCCGCTCGCCGCGCGCCGCGTGCTCGAGCAGGCTGTCGGCCATGGCCTGCCGGGACGCGTCGCGCTCGACGGCCTCCCGGTGCGCCCGGCGGCCGCTGCCCAGCACCACCGCCGCCACCGTCAACGCCAGCAACAGCACCGCGACGTGCCTGTCGTCGATGCTCCCGCCGTACGGGGCGACCGCGTACACGGCGTAGGGCAGCACGAACGGCAGCGCCACCCGGCGCGGCCGGTACAGCCCGAGCAGGTACAGCACGATCAGCTGCGCGGCCACGGCGGTAACCGTCAGCAGCGCGTCGCCGGCGAGCGTCAGCAGGTTGGCCACCGTGACCGTGGCCGCCGCCGCCACGACACTGGTGCGCCACAGCGCCAGCGGCAGGGTCGCGCCCAGCGCCAGCAGCAACGCGACGGTCAGCGTCAGCCCGGCACCCGGGCTCTGGGCGTCCAGCTCGCCCGGGTCGCCGCGCGGCGCACTGTAGACCACCTCGACCATGGCGAACAGGCCCAGCAGCACGGCCGCCGCGGTCGGCCAGTCAGGCGCGCCGGTCACCCGTCTGCCGCCCGCGACCGCCTGGTCGATCAATACGCGCATCCGGCCCACGATCGTCATTGTCGCGCGCGCCGGACCGCCGCAACGTCCCCACAGGCCAGGAGTTTGCGCGTCCCCCATACGGGGGACCGACGCGCCGGCGCGTCGCTCCCCGCAGGGGTGCCGAAGAGGGCTCGGCGGCGGGACGACGCGGACCCCGGCCGGTCCGTAGCCTCCCAGGCATGGAAGGAACCATCGAGATCCGCGGCCTGCGCAAGCACTACGGCCGGACGGTCGCCGTCGACGGCCTGTCGTTCGACGTTATCCCGGGCCGGATCACCGGCTTCGTCGGACCCAACGGCGCCGGCAAGTCGACCACGATGCGGATCATCCTCGGGCTGGACGCGCCAGACGAGGGCACCGCCCTGGTCCACGGGCGGCCCTACCGTACGCTCCGTACGCCGCTGCGCCAGGTCGGGGCGCTGCTGGACGCCGCGGCGGTCCATCCGGGCCGCCGCGCCCGCGACCATCTGCTGTGGCTGGCCCGCTACAACGGCCTGCCGCGCGGCCGGGTCGACGAGGTGATCGAAATGGTCGGGCTGGGCTCGGCGGCCCGGCGGCGGGCCGGCGGGTTCTCGCTCGGCATGCGCCAGCGCCTCGGCATCGCCGCCGCCCTGCTCGGCGACCCGCCGGTACTGATGTTCGACGAGCCGGTCAACGGCCTCGACCCCGAAGGCATCCAGTGGATCCGCGGCCTGCTGCGGTCGCTGGCGGGGGAGGGGCGCGCGATCTTGGTGTCCAGCCACCTGATGAGCGAGCTGGAGGACACCGCCGACCACATCATCGTGATCGGCCGCGGCCGGCTCATCGCCGACACCAATGTCCGCGACCTGCTCGCGGCCGCGTCGGGGGACCGGGTCGTGCTGCGTACCACCAACCGCTCGGCGGCCATGACCGTGCTGGCCAACGCGGGCGCCACGGTGGCCGCCACCGACCGCGACCTCGTCACCGTCACCGGCCTGCCGGGCGAGCGCATCGCCGCCCTGCTCACCGAGCACGGCCTGCCGTTCTCCGAACTCGCCCAGCACCGCGCCTCGCTCGAGGAGGCCTACATGGAGCTCACCAGGGACGCCGTCGAATTCCAGGCGGCACCGGCCGACGGGCGGGGGGAGGCGTGATGTCCACGCCCACGATCGAGCGGCCGGCGGACCGGCCCGAGCCCGCCGCGCGCGACGGATTCGGCCAGGTCCTGCGCGGCGAGTGGACCAAATTCCGGTCGGTGCGCAGCACCGTGTGGTGCCTGATCCTCGCGATCGGGCTGATGGTCGGGCTGTCCATGCTCGGTGCCACAACAAGCACCACCAGCGCCGGCGGCGACATCCCGAAATATCAGGACATGTTCCACTTCACGTACCGGCCGCTGACCGGCGACGGCAGCATCGTCGCCCACGTGGCGAACCAGCGGAACACGGGCCCGTCGGCCAAGGCCGGCATCATGATCAAGCAGGGCAGCGCCAAGCCCGGATCTCCCGGCGTGCTGCCCGGCGCCCCATACGCGGCGATCTCGGTCAGCCCCGGCCACGGGGTGCGGCTGGAGGCCGACTTCAACTCGATCCGGCAGGGGAGTACCGGACCCGCGCCGCGATGGCTCAAGCTGACCCGCGCCGGGACCACCGTCTATGGGTACGAGTCGGCGGACGGGCAGACGTGGCGGCTGATCGGGCAGCTCACCGTCGCGGACCTGCCCCGGAAGGCCGAGGCGGGACTGTTCGTCACCTCACCCTCAACTCATTTGCGCGTCATCCGCCACGGTGGGAGCAGCACCAGCGGCCCGGACTACACGGCGGGCGTGGCCACCTTCGACAATGTGCGACTGACCCCGGCGAAGGCGGCGCCCACGGCGCGCTGGGCCGACGCCGACGTGGGCGGGTCCCTGCGGAATATGGACGGGACCCAGGTACGCGGCGGCTCCACTCAGGCGGGCGGAACCTTCACCGTCACCGGCGCCGGCGACGTCCGCCCGATTTCGGAGACGGAGTTCGGGGGCGACAACGACATGGTGAGGGACGGTCTCGCCGGCGTGCTTTTCGGCCTGATGGCGATCGTGGCGCTCGGCGTGGTCTTTATGACCTCCGAGTACAAGACGAGCATCCTCCGTACCACGTTCGCGGCCAGCCCGCGCCGCGGCCGCGTGCTCGCGGCCAAGGCGATCGTGCTCGGCACGGTCACGCTGGCCGCCGGGCTGGTCGCCAGCGTCGCGGCGTTCTTCCTCGTCCAGCCGATCCAGCGCGACCGCGGTTTCGAGCCGCCCGCCTACCCGCATCCGTCGCTGGCCGACGAGCCGGTGCTGCGGGCCGTGGTCGGCACGGCGCTGTTCCTGACCGTGCTCGCGCTGTTCAGCCTTGGCGTCGGCGCGTTGCTGCGCCGGTCGGCTCGGGCGATCAGCCTGGTCATCGCGCTGGTGATCCTCCCGGCCATCACGGCCCCGTTCCTCCCGCTCGGCGCCGCCAACTGGCTGCAGCGGCTCACGCCGGTCGCCGGGCTGGCGATCCAGCAGACCCGCCACCGGTACGACACCGCGATCGCGCCCTGGGCCGGGTTCGCCGTGCTGTGCGCCTACACCGCGGTGGCGCTGGGCGTCGCCGCGTGGCTGCTGCGCAGGCGGGACGCATGAGCAGCGAGCCGGTGACGAAAGAGACCGAGACTCCCGGGGCCGATCCGGCCGGCCCGGTCCGGCGGTCCGGGGAATCCGGGGGTCCGGGCGTCGCGGAGCCGGCCGGCGGCCGGGTGCGCGACGCCGGCCGGGCCGTACGGGCGGAGTGGACGAAGCTGCGCACGGTGCAGAGCACGGCCTGGCTGCTGCTCGCCGTGACGGGGTGCGTCCTCGTCGTCGGCTGCGTGGCGATGTGGTCCGTCAGCACCGACGCGTGCGCCTCGCCGACCGCGTGCGACGAGGACACGGCCAAGCTCAGCCTCTTCGGGGTCTACCTCGGGCAACTCGCCGTCGTCGTGCTCGCCGCCCTCGCGATGACGACCGAATATGACAACGGTGTAATTCGTACGACGCTGGCGGCGAATCCGCGCAGGGGAGTGGTGCTGGCCGCCAAGGCGTTCGTTATGGTCGCGGTGGTGCTGGGCACGAGCGCGCTCGGCGTGCTCGGCTCGCTGCTCGCCTCCCGCCAGATCCTGCCCGCGAACGGGTTCACCACGGCCAACGGGTACCCGCCGCTGTCGCTCGCGGACGAGCCGACGCTGCGCGCCGCCGGCGGCACCGTTCTGTACCTCGGGCTCATCGCGCTGCTCAGCCTCGGCGTCGGGGCGGCGCTGCGGGACACCGCGGGGACGCTCACGACCGTGCTGACCCTGCTGTACGTCGTGCCGGCCATCAGCACGTTCATTCACAACCAGGTGTGGCAGGAGCGGATCCAGAAGCTGTCGCCCATGACCGCCGGGCTCGCCGTGCAGGCCACCCGGCGCCTCGACAGCCTGCCGATCGGGCCGTGGGCCGGGCTCGGCGTCCTCGCCGCGTACGCGGGCGGCGCGATGGTCGTGGGCGCGGCGGCCCTCCTGCTCCGCGACGCCTGACCGCACGGCGGGTGGTGTCAGCCCTCGCCGCGGTGGCCGCCGCCGCCCCGGTCGTCGGCTTGCGTCCTCGCCTGTGGAGTTCCCGACGCACAGGTGACCGTGACGAGGAATTCGTCCTCGTCGGATTCGAAGGTCAGCGACGCGGTCGACGCCGGGCCACGTACGACGTCCTCGGCGTGGAAACCCTGGGCCGGGCTCCACGACGAAAGGATCGCCTTGGTTCCGGCGCAGCGGGCGACGACCGTACCGCCCTCTGTGTCGAACGGCTTCATCGGCCCGGCCCCGAGCGGCGGCGTTGGCGTCTCCTTGCCACTGGGCGTTTCGGCGGGTTCCGGAGACCGGTCGAGCTCGCGCCGCACCTCGGCCGGGCTCAGCGGCCGGGCCGTCGAGTCGCTGATGCCCTCGCCCAGCAGCGACACAGCCGCCACCCCGACGCCGGTGGCGACCAGGGCCGCAGCGAGCCACCCCGCGACGGCGAGGAGCACGGGCCTGTTCATCGGTACACCGTCTCACCTTCAGTCCTAAGACGACGTTAAGGGACCCGCAACCCGCGGATAGAGCCGTCGAGGCGGCGGGCCGCCCCCGGCTACCGTGCTCGTGTGACCCACATACTCCTCATCGAGGACGACGCCACGATCCGGACGGCGCTGAGCCGGGCCCTCACGGAACGGGGGCATGCCGTGGCGTCCGAACCCACCGCGATGAGAGGCCTGCAGCAGGCCATCGACACCCGTCCCGAGCTCATCGTCCTCGACCTCGGCCTGCCGGATCTCGACGGCCGCGAGGTGCTGCGGATGCTCCGCGCCGTAACGGCCGTGCCGGTCATCGTCGCCACCGCGCGCGACGCCGAAGACGAGATCGTCCGACTGCTCGACACCGGCGCCGACGACTACCTCGTCAAGCCGTTCAGCGCCGCCCAGCTCGACGCCCGCATCCGGGCTGTGCTGCGCCGGGCCGCCGCGACGGACGCCGCGGACGCGGCCGTCGAGATCGGCCGGCTGCGCGTCGACGCCCGGTCCCGCGAGGCCCGCCTCGACGGGGAACTGCTCGACCTCAGCCCGAAGGAGTTCCACCTGCTGCACTACCTCGCCGTACGGGCCGGGCAGGTGGTCACCAAGCGGGAGCTGCTGACGGAGGTGTGGCAGGTGCCGTACGGCGGCGCGGACAAGACGGTCGACGTGCACCTATCGTGGCTGCGCCGCAAGCTCGGCGAGACCGCACAAGAACCCCGCTACTTGCAGACCGTACGCGGCGTCGGCGTGAAGCTGGTCGACCCGGACTCATGAGAAGACGACTCGCGCTGCTGGTCGCGGCCACGACGTCTCTGGTGCTCGTCGCCTTCCTGGTACCGCTCGCGCTGCTGGTCCGCTCCGTCGCCGCAGACCGGGCGGTCAGCGACGCCACGCTGCAGGCACAATCACTCAGCTCGGTCGTGTCGACCGCCGACCGCGACTCGCTCACCCTCGCCGTCCAGCAGGTGAATGTCACCAGCCGCCATCCCGTCACCGTCTTCCTTCCGGACGGCACCGTGATCGGCGCCCCGGCCGGCGCCTCGCCCGGCGTCGAGCTGGCCAGACGCGGCAGCAGCGTCACCGTGTCCGCACCAGCCGGCCGCGAGATCCTCGTGTCCGTGGACGGCGCCCCCGGTGGCACTGCCGTCGTCCGCACTTACGTCAGCGACGCCGAACTTCACCACGGTGTGGCCCGGGCCTGGTTGATCCTCGGCATGCTGGGCCTCGGCCTGCTCCTGGTGGGGCTGCTCGTCGCCGACCGGCTGGCCAGCGCCCTCGTCCGGCCGATCAGCGCGCTCGCCGCGGTGTCGCACCGGCTCGCCGGAGGTGAGCTGACCGCCCGGACCCGGCCCGTCGGCCCGCCGGAGATCCGCGCCGTGGGGGAGGCGCTGAACCACCTGGCCGGGCGCATCCGCGAACTGCTTCACCAAGAACGCGAG
Source organism: Streptosporangiaceae bacterium (assembly GCA_036555725.1). Taxonomy (GTDB): domain Bacteria; phylum Actinomycetota; class Actinomycetes; order Streptosporangiales; family Streptosporangiaceae; genus CALAED01. The sequence continues at coordinate 83,725 of DATBKU010000057.1, forward strand.
CGGGTCGCCGATCTGTCCCACCGGCTGCGTACACCGCTCACGGCGCTGCGGCTGGAGACGGAGTCGCTGCGCGACCCGGACGAGGCCGCACGCGTCGGCGCCAAAGTCGACGTCGTCGAACGGGCGGTCTCACAGGCCATCAGCGACGCGCGGCGGCCCGCCGGGGGCGGCGGCTGCGACGCGGCGGCCGTCGTGCGCGAGCAGGTCGGCTTCTGGTCGGTGCTAGCCGAAGACCAGGACCGGCGCGTCGATATCGACGTTCCCGCCGCACCGCTGCCGGCGCGGCCCAGCCGGGAAGAGCTCGCCTCATGCGTGGACGCGCTGATCGGCAACGTGTTCGCGCACACCCCGGACGGCACCGCGTTCGCCGTACGGCTGGCGGCCCGGCCGGGCGGGGGAGCCCGCCTCGTCGTCGCCGATGAAGGTCCCGGGTTCGGCGACCGGGATCCGCTGCCGCGCGGCGTGAGCGGAGCCGGTTCGACCGGGCTCGGACTCGACATCGCCCGCAGGGTGGCCGAATCATCCGGCGGCGGGCTGACCCTGGGGGTCTCGCCGAGCGGCGGTGCCCAGGTCGAGGTGGACCTCCGCGGTCCCGCCGAGCCTTGGCCTCCCGCATCTTAGCTTCGCCTTATCGCTCTCGCAGGGTCGCCCTAGCCGGGTCCGCGCGAATCTCGGACCCTACGACAGGAACCGAGAGCGCGGAGGAAACGACAATGCGCAAGCCACTGTTTGTAGCAATGGCCACGGGCGCCACCCTCCTGGTTGGCGGTGGCGTCGCGGTCGCCATTTCCGGCGGGCCCGCGGACGCCACCAGAGCGGCCGTGACACAGACCACGGCCACACCGACGTCGTCGCCGACGGCCCAGTCGAAGATCACCCGTGAGCAGGCCGAGGCGATCGCGCTGCGGCGCACGGGGGGCGGGCAGGTGGAGTCGACAGAGCTGGAATTGGAGCACGGCCGGCTGGTCTGGGACATCGACGTGCTGACGGCGAACGCCGAATGGGACGTCGACGTCGACGCGGCCACGGGCAGCGTCCTGCGGGCACGGGTCGACCACGACGAGCGGCAGGCGGGACGCGCCGACGACCGCGGTGACGACCGCGGGCGCGACCACGCCGAGGACGACGGGGACGACCGTTTCGACGACCATGGAGACGACAGCGACGCGGACGACGACGGCCACCGGCACGGCGGCGACCACCACGCCGAAGGCCGGGATGACGACGACGGCGATCACAGCGGCCCCGGCGGTGGCGGTGGAGCCGACGACGGCGATCACAGCGGCCCCCGCGGTCACGGCGACGACTGACCGCCCCCTGCCCATTACCGTCTGTCACCTCCCCGAGCCGTGGCCCGGGGAGGTGACTTTGTCATGTCTGGTCGGTTCATGCGGGAATGTCGAGAACGCGCGGTCGGCTCCGTCTGACTCACGAATGCGCCGACTGGGCGCGACAAGCGACAAGCGACAAGCGACAAGGGAGAACGACATGAACCGCCAAGACGTCGCCGAGGTGCTGGCCAAGCCGATCTCGCAGGAGCTGCTGGGGTCGTCGATCCCGGCCCGGCTGGCCTACGTTGGGACCGACGGTGCGCCCCGGGCGATCCCGATCGGGTTCTGGTGGACCGGCGAGCACGTGGTCATGGCCACCGTGCCGAAGTCGGCGAAGGTGAAGGCGCTGCGCCGGCACCCCAAGGTGGCGCTCACCATCGACACGCAGGATCAATGGCCCCCCCGGGTGCTGCTGATCCGCGGGGCGGCACGCCTCGAGCTGGTCGACGGGGTGCCGGACGACTACATCGAGGCGGGCCGCAGGGTGACCCCGGCCGAGCACTTCGAGGGCTGGGCGCAGGGAGTGCGGGCCCTGTACGACCAGATGGTCGTCATCACCATCGAGCCGGACTGGGCGAAGCTGCTGGACTTCGAGACCACCATCCCGAAGGCCGTCGAGGACCTGGTGCTGGCCCGCCAGGGCGCCCGCGTCGAGGACGGACGCTCCGTAGAGGCGGACGAGCCGGCGCGCGAGGACTGACGGGGTTCACCATGCCCAAGTTCATGTTGCTGACCAAGTACGACGACAGCCTCGAGGCGGGGCCGATGTCCGAATGGGACCCCGACGACATCACCGCGCATCTGGAGTACCTGCGGGCGCTGAACCAGCGGCTCATAGACAACGGAGAGCTGGTCGAGATGCGGGCGCTCACCGGACCCGAGCTGGCCAAGATCGTGACTGTCGACAGGCAGGGCGGCCAGGTGGTCACCGACGGCCCGTTCACCGAGGTCAGGGAGGTCCTGGCCGGGTACCAGCTGGTCGATGTCGAGGCTGAGGCACGCGCGATCGAGATCGCCGCGGAGGTGGCCGCGGCGCCCGGGCTGGGCGGCGTGCCGCTGCGGCAGCGGATCGAGGTACGCCGGGTCATGGGCACCATCGAGCCGGGGGACCTGTGACCTCGATCACGCTGACGCTACGCGCCGTCGCCGTGCTGACCACCGCGGAGTCGCACCGGTACGTCATGTAACCGGTGATTCCGTCAGTCCGTGGGTGACCCCTCAGCGTTCGGCAAAGTCGTCGGGCGTCCACCGGAGCCGGCCGGAGCGCAGGTCGTCGAGCACGGCCCTGAGCCATCCGGCCTCGGCGCGTGTCACCGTCTCCAGGTACTCGAGTTCGAGCAGGCTGACCCGGGGCAGTCCCTGGGCGCGCTGCTCGGCGAGGTTCGACTCCAGTTGCCCCAGTGAGTCCTCGACCTGCTTCAACCTCTGTTCGAGCAGGTCAGGTACCTCTTCGGCCGTGAGCAGCAACAGGTACGACAGCGCAGCGGGGAACTGCGGATACTCCTTCTTCGGCGCCGCGATCATCTCGGTCAGCCAGCGCCGCGCGGCCGCGCGCCCGGCGTCGGTGACCTCGTAGACAGTCCGCTCGGGGTAGGCCTGGTCGCGTTCGGTCTCCCGGACCGCCACCAGGCCGGCCTCGGCCAGCCGGTCGATCGTCCGGTACACGCTCGTCCGCTGCCCGACGTTCACGACGATGTCCTTTCCCCAGTCCCGGATCAGCCGCTGCACCCCGTACGGGTGCAGCGGCTTGTAGTGCAGCAAGGACAGGATGGTCAGCGCGAGCGGCGAACCGCGGAACGTGGTGCTCATGTCACTGACACTACTCCACAGCGAAACTAGTTGACTAGCCACTAGTTTCAATGACACTATCACCTGCATGGAACAGAACACCGCGAAGTACACGAAGTCAGCTCTAGTGATCGGCGCTGGTATCGCCGGTCCCGTGGCCGCCATGGCCTTGCAGAAGGCGGGGATCGAGGCCACGGTCTATGAGGCGCATGAAAGCACCGCCGAGGGTGTCGGCGGCGGCATGAGCATCGCACCGAACGGCATCGAGGCGCTGGCCTCCATCGCCCTCGACCATGTCGTGCGGCCGCTCGGCGTGCCGATGACCGGCATCGAGATCCAGGACTGGTCCGGACGGCCGCTCGGCCTGTTCGCCAATCCGCCGGGCGTCGCGCCCATGCAGTTCCTCTGGCGCGGCGACCTCTACCGCGCGCTGTACGACGAGGCCCTGCGCCGCGGCATCCTGATCGAGCACGGCAAGCGCCTGATGAGAACCGAGGAGAAAGACGACGGGGTCACCGCCCACTTCGACGATGGCACCGAGGCCACCGCCGAGGTACTCATCGGCGCAGATGGCATCCGCTCCACCGTGCGCGGGCTCCTCGACGCGTCCGCGCCCGGCCCCGAGTACGCGGGTCTGATCAGCTTCGGCGCGAAGATCAGCAAGCCCGGCGTGCCGTCCACCCGGGGCAAGATGCCGATGAGCTTCGGCAAGCGGGCCTTTTTCGGCTACCAGATCTTCGACGACGACACCGCCATGTGGTTCGCCAACCTGCCGCAGCGCGAGCCGATGACCCTGGCCGACGTGCTCAAGAAGCCGGCCGCCGAATGGCTGCCGTACGTGCGTGCTCAGTTCGTCACGGACGGCACGCCCGCGGTCCGGCTCATCGACCGCACCGAACCCGACGAGCTGATCATCGTCGGGCCGGTCGAGTTCATGCCGCCCACGACGGCTGTCTGGAGCCGTGGTCGCGTCGTGCTGATCGGCGACGCGGTCCACGCGCCGTCGTCCAGTTCGGGCCAGGGAGCGTCCCTGTCCATCGAGAGCGCGATCCAGCTGGCCCGCTGCCTGCGCGACCTGCCGTACGACCAAGCCTTCGCCACATATGAGGCCGAACGCCGTCCCCGGGTCGAGAAGGTCATCAAAGAGACAACCCGTAAGAACGCCAGGAAGGCCGCCGGCCCGGTCGCCCGAGTCCTCAACGCGTGGGCTATCAAGCTCTTCTCCAAGATCAACAACCCCGCGAAGATGGCGTGGATCTTCGACTATCGGATCGACTGGGACGCCAAGGTCTCCGCCCAGTCACACACCTCGTGACCAACGTCCTGCTCGCGGGTGTTCTCCACCGCAAGATCCATCTTACTTAACATAATGTACATTATCGACCACCGACTATCGTGACGTTCACCGCCGGTCGAGTGATCCGAAGGCGGTAGGCAAGCGTGACATAAGACAAGGGATCCACAAGGGGTGAGATGTGCGAGGCGTCAGGCGTGGGGCGGCGCGGGGACTGCGGCGGGCGGCGAAGCTGCTGCTGCGGCTGCTGCGCCGCACCCTGCTGGTGGCGTTCAGGGCGGCGCGGCCGCTGACGGCCGCGCGACGCCCGGCGTCCGGCGAGCCGGGGCGGCTGCGCGTGCGGATCCTGTTGCTGCACGCGTATGGGATGGGCGGCACCACCCGTGCCGTGCTCAACCTGGCCGGCCAGCTCGCCACGGCCCACGACGTCGAGATCATCAGCCTGCGCCGCAACCGCGACGAGCCGTTCTTCCCCTTCCCGGCCGGCGTCACCGTGACCGCGCTCGACGACCACATCGCGCCGCGCGGGCGTATGTGCCGGCTGCTGTCGCGGCTGCCCTCGGTGCTCACGCCCGTGGAGGACCCCTCGTTCCGCTGGCTGTCGCTGTGGAGCGACATGCGGCTGGCGGCGCGGCTGGCGACCCTGCGCTGTGACGTGCTCATCGGCACGCGGCCGTCGCTGAACCTGCTGGTCGCCGAGACCGCCCCGCGCGGGGTCCTGACGATCGGCCAGGACCACATGAACCTCGGCGCCTACCGGCGTGAGCTGCGCGGAGCCATCGCCCGGCGCTACCGCCGACTCGACGTGGTCACCGTGCTGACCGCGACCTCGCTCGCCGACTACAGCGCGGCGCTGGCCGGGGCGCCCGTCAAGGTCGTGAAGATCCCCAATTCCCTGCCCGCGCTGCCCGGCGGATTGGCCTCCGGCGAAGCCCGCGTGGTGCTCGCGGCCGGCCGGCTGATCCCGCAGAAGGGCTTCGACCTGCTGATCGAGGCGTTTTCCATGGTCGCGGCCGGGCACCCGGATTGGACGCTGCGGATCTTCGGCTCGGGCTACGAGCGGGACTCGCTGCGGAAGATGATCGCCGACCGCGGGCTCGGCGACCGGGTCGACCTTCGCGGCCGGACCACCGACCTGGCCGCCGAGATGTCCAGGGCCGCCGTCTACGCGCTGTCCTCACGGCACGAGGGCCTCCCGCTGGTGCTCATCGAGGCGATGAGCAAGGGCCTGGCGACCGTCGCGTTCGACTGCCCGACCGGCCCGGCCGAGATGATCACGCACGGGCGGGACGGGCTCTTGGTCCCGGCCGAGGACGTGGCCGCCTTCGCCGCCGCGCTGGGTGAGGTGCTCGGCGACGACGATCTGCGCCGCCGCCTGGCGGCGGGCGCCACGGCGGCCGCGCGGGCCTACGACCCGGCCGTGATCGGCGCCTCTTGGAACGACCTCCTCGCCGATCACCGCGGGAACGGGTTGACCCGCTCGGATCACGTCCGTTGACTCGCCGGCGGCGATGGTGACTCAGCGGATCTGATGCCGTGCAGGTCACTGGCCCCGTCGGCAGCGGCCGGCATTGTTATCGTTCAGGTTTGAAATCGTCGTCGGTACTCCCCCGGTGACATGCCGAGACTGCGCTGGAAATGACGGTGCAGGTGGCTTTGGTCGGCGAACCCCGTGGCTGCGGCGACGGTCGCGATGGTCGCACCTGCCTCCAGCAGCCGTCGGGCCCGCCGGATGCGGTGTGCGATCAGCAGCATGTGCGGTGGCAACCCGGTGCGTTCCCGGAACAGGCGAACCAGGCGGAACTTCCCGATGCCGGCGGCCGCGGCGAGCTCGTCGAGGCCGATGTTGCGGGTGTAGTTCGCGCCGAGGTAGTCGCATGCCACGCGCAACGCGCGGTCGTCCCGCGGTGTCAGTGGTGCCCTGGCCGGACGGGCGGCGGAGCGGCGTGCACTGACGGCGCGTAGCCACTCCGCGAGCCGCTGGTCGCGTTCCAGCTGCGTGGCGGACGCCGCGAGCGCCGCGTGCATCCGCAGAAAGTCGCGGATGAGCCTGGAGTCGGACAGGGCGGGCTCAGGAAATGTGATGTCAGCCAGCAGGTCCGACTCCGGGTCGTTGGCCAACGTGGCCAGGTCGGCGGCCTCGACGATGATGAGCCGGGAGGTCCAGGGGCCGGCCACAGCGGCTCCGGAGTGCGCCTGGGATGGGTCCCAGGCGAGCAGGCTGCCGGGTTGTACGAGGCGCCGTTCGCGTCCCCGCCGGGATAGCATCGGCGCCGCGGCGACGGTCCCGAACACGTATTCGCCGCGCGGCGCGACGGCGTAACGGTCGGTGTGGCCGGCCAGGCACAGTACGCCGGCGGCGCGCCACATCCGGACCTGCTCGGTCCTCACTCAGGCCAACATAGCTGCAAGAACGTTCAATCCGCGCCCGGACCGGCGTTCCTACGCTTCAGCCATGTCGATCAGCGCTCACATCGTGGTCCAAGGCGCGGAACGTGCCGCCGAGTTCTATCGCGACGCGTTCGATGCGCACGAGACCGGCCGGATCCCTGTCCCGGGCGGGCGGTTCATGTCGATCCAGGTGCGGATCGGTGACAGCGTGCTGCACATCGCCGACGAGTTCCCGGAGATGGGCGTGCTCGCCCCGCCCTCGATAGGCGGCTCGCCGGTCACGCTCGCCCTCGATGTCGCCGACGCCGAGGCGGTGTTCGCCCGTGCCCTGGCCGCCGGCGCGCAGGTGCGCCGGCCGTTGGCCGACGTGTTCTGGGGCGACCGGCACGGCCAGGTCGCCGATCCGTTCGGCCATCGCTGGAATATCTCCCAGCATCTGCGCGACGTGCCGCACGACGAGATCGTCGCCGCCGCCGCACGAGCGTTCGGCTGATGCGCTACCGGATCTTGGGCGTTAGCGGGCTGCGGGTCTCGACGCTCTTCCTCGGGGCGATGACCTTTTCAGATGGGTTCGTCCACGGCGCCGGCGCGGCCGAGGCCCGGCGCATCGTGGACGCTTACGCCGACGCGGGCGGCAACGTCATCGACACCGCCGTCAACTACCGCGACGGGGCGAGCGAGGAAATCCTCGGCGAGGTCCTGCACGGTCGGCGGGACCGGTTCGTGCTGTGCACCAAGTACGGGGTGTCACGAGACCCCAGCGACCCGAACGCCGCCGGCAGCCACCGCAAGAACCTGCGCCTGTCGCTGGAGACCAGCCTGCGCCGCCTCCGCACCGACCACATCGACGTCTACTACGTCCACCTGTGGGACCCGCGCACCGCCTTGGAGGAGACGATGCGCGCGCTCGAGGACGCCGTCCAGGCCGGCAAGGTTCTTCATCTGGGCGTCTCCGACACCCCGGCGTGGGTGATCGCCCAGGCCAACACGGACGCGGGATGGCGAGGCCGCAGCCCGTTCGTCGTCTCGCAGGCCCGCTACAGTCTGCTCAGTCGCGACGCCGAGCGTGATCTCATCCCGGCCGCCGAGGCGCTCGGAATGGGTGTGGCCGCCTGGTCGCCGCTGGGCGGCGGGGTTCTCAGCGGGAAGTTCACTCGCCCCGGTGGACCCGGCGAGCCCAGCCGTGTCCCGCCGGACTCGGTCAGCGAGCGCGATCTCACCATCGCCCGCACCGCCGCCGACGTCGCCCAGCATCTCGGCGCCACCACGGCGCAGGTTGCCCTGGCCTGGACCATGGCGCACTCCCGCGTCGTGCACCCGATCCTCGGCGTGCGGCGGCTCGATCAACTCTGCGACACCCTTGCCGCCGCAGAGCTCACCCTGCCGCCCGAGGCGGTCGCCCGGCTCGACGAGGCGACCGCATTCGACCTCGGGTTTCCCCACGACTTCATCCGTGGCATGCAGACGTTCGTGTTCGGCACAGCCAATGCCCTCGTCGACCCCTGAGTCTCGCCGGCCGGCGCTGTCGGTCCGGCTCAGCGAACGCGACGGACGGCGGGGCCGGCGAATGCACGGCGCCGAAAACGGGGCCGGCCACTCCGGGCCGCGCGTCAGGTGCCGACGTAGGCGGCGAGGTGCCGGCCGGTGAGGGTGGGGCGAGTGGCGACGAGGTCGGCGGGCGTGCCCTCGAAGACGATCCGGCCGCCGTCGTGGCCGGCGCCGGGCCCGAGGTCGATGATCCAGTCGGCGTGCGCCATGACCGCCTGGTGGTGCTCGATGACGATGACCGACTTGCCGGAGTCGACGAGCCGGTCGAGCAGGCCGAGCAGTTGCTCGACGTCGGCGAGGTGGAGGCCGGTGGTCGGCTCGTCGAGGATGTAGACGCCGCCCTTCTCCCCCATCTGGGTGGCCAGCTTGAGCCGCTGTCGCTCGCCGCCGGACAGCGTGGTGAGGGGCTGGCCGATGCCGAGGTAGCCGAGCCCGACGTCGGCGAGCCGTTCGAGGATCTTGTGGGCGGCCGGCGTACGGGCCTCGCCGTTGTTGAAGAACTCCTCGGCCTCGGTCACCGACATCGCGAGGACTTCGCTGATGTTCCGGCCGCCCAGCGTGTACTCCAGCACCGACGCCTGGAACCGTTTCCCCTCGCACTCCTCGCAGGTGGATTCGACGGTGGCCATGACGCCCAGGTCGGTGTAGATGACGCCGGCGCCGTTGCAGGTGGGGCAGGCGCCCTCGGAGTTGGAGCTGAACAGCGCCGGCTTGACGCCGTTGGCCTTCGCGAACGCCTTGCGGATGGGGTCGAGCAGGCCGGTGTAGGTCGCCGGGTTGCTCCGCCGCGAACCGCGGATCCCGCCCTGGTCGATCACGACTACGCCGTCGCGGCCGGCGATGGAGCCGTTGATCAGGGAGCTCTTGCCCGATCCGGCGACGCCGGTCACCACCGCCAGCACGCCGAGCGGGACGTCGACGTCGACGTTCTGCAGGTTGTGGGTGTCGGCGCCGCGTACTTCCAGTTTCCCGGCCGGTGTCCGCATCGAGGACTTCAGGGAGGCGCGGTCGTCCAGGTGCTTCCCGGTGGTGGTGCCGCTGGCCCGCAGCGCGTCGACGGTGCCCTCGAACACCACTTCGCCGCCGGCGGTGCCGGCGCCGGGGCCGAGGTCGACGACGTGATCGGCGATCGCGATCGACTCGGGTTTGTGCTCCACGACGAGCACGGTGTTGCCCTTGTCGCGTAGTTGCAGGAGCAGGTTGTTCATCCGCTCGATGTCGTGGGGGTGCAGGCCGATCGTGGGCTCGTCGAAGACGTAGGTGACGTCGGTGAGCGACGAGCCGAGGTGGCGGATCATCTTGGTGCGCTGGGCCTCTCCCCCGGACAGGGTGCCCGCGGGCCGCTCGAGCGACAGGTAGCCCAGCCCGATCTCGGCGAAGGAGTCGAGGAGGTGTTGCAGGCCGGTGAGCAGCGGGGCCACCGATGGCTCGTCGAGGCCGCGGATCCAGTCGGCCAGGTCGCTGATCTGCATCGAGCAGACGTCGGCGATGTTCTTCCCATTGATCTTCGACGACCGGGCCTGCGGGCTGAGCCGGGTGCCGTCGCATTCGGGGCAGGTCATGAACGTCACCGCCCGCCCCACGAAGGCGCGGACGTGCGGCTGCAGCGAGTCGACCTCCTTGGACAACATCGACTTCTGGATCCTGGGGATCAGACCCTCGTACGTCAGGTTGATCCCCTCGACCTTGATCTTGGTCGGCTCCTTGTAGAGCAGGTCGTGCAGTTCTTTCTTGGTGTATTTGCTGATCGGCTTGTCCGGGTCGAAGAAGCCGGAGCCGCGGAAGATGCGGCCGTACCAGCCGTCCATGCTGTAGCCGGGGATCGTGAGCGCGCCCTCGTTGAGGGATTTGCTGTCGTCGTACAGCACGGACAGGTCGAAGTCGGTGACCGAGCCCATGCCCTCGCAGCGCGAACACATGCCGCCGAGCTGGGTGAAGGTCGCCTTCTCGGTCTTTGTCTTGCCGGCGCCGCGGTCGACGGTGATCGCGCCGCTCGCCCGGACGGTGGGGACGTTGAACGAGTAGGCGTTGGGCGAGCCGATGTGCGGCTGCCCGAGGCGGCTGAACAGGATGCGCAGCATCGCGTTGGCGTCGGTGGCGGTGCCGACGGTGGAGCGGACGTTGGCGCCCATTCGTTCCTGGTCGACGATGATCGCGGTCGTCAGCCCTTCGAGCAGGTCGACGTCGGGCCGCGCCAGCGTCGGCATGAAGCCCTGCACGAACGCGCTGTAAGTCTCGTTGATCAGGCGCTGCGACTCCGCGGCGACCGTGCCGAACACCAGCGAGCTCTTGCCCGAGCCGGAGACGCCGGTGAACACCGTCAGCCGGCGCTTCGGGATCTCGACGCTGATGTCCTTGAGGTTGTTCACACGCGCGCCGTGCACGCGGATCAGGTCGTGGCTGTCGGCAAGGTGCAGCGCAGGCGACTGCGTGTCCGTCCTCGTGGGGGTGCTCATCGTGTCTCCATGTGTTGGGCGGGCCGCCTGCGCGGCTCCGTCGGCGTCGCCTGGCTTGATCTAACCAGTTTCGAACAGTACGTCAGCTTCTCTATCGTTCCGGTCCGTGGAGTCTGTGTGGCCTGGTCGCGCCGCTGAGCGCGGGAGCGTGGGTCGGACTCACCGGTCCTGAAGCAGCCCGAGGACGTTGCCGTCGGGGTCGGTGACGGTGGCGACCAGGCGGCCGCCGCCGACGTCGTGCGCGGGTTCCTTCACTTTGGCGCCCGCGGCGGTCACCTCGGCCAGCTTCGCCTCGATGTCGGGCACGTGCCAGTAGGCCACCGGTGAGGTCATGGCCTCCGGTCCACGGCCCGGCACCAGCCCGATCTGCTGGCCGGCGGCCTCGAAGCCGACGTAGTAGGGCTCGTCGGTAGTCGGCGGTGTGCCGAGCAGGGCGGTGTACACCGCCTTGGCCGCCGCCAGGTCGGAGACGGGGTGCAGCACGGTCTTGATGCCTTCGGTGGTGGAGCCGGTCACGGTCACTCCTGACGTCGTGGGCCACAGTCGACCCGGTATGTCGTTGGCGTCAGGCTAGTTCCGGCTCGGCAAACCGGGCTTCTCCATTCCTGACCGGTCTGGTCACCTCGATACGCCGCGTCCGCGGAAGGGCCGTACGACGACTCGCGGCCGAGGTGTCGAGGGAGCCGGCTAGGTGTCGCGGGCCTGGAACAGGACGCTGATGCTCTCGTGGTGGTGGATGCGGTGGATCGCCTCGGCCAGCAGCGGGGCGATCGAGACGATCTTGACCTTGGGTGAGAGGACGTCCGGCTGGGTCTCGATGGTGTCGGTGGTGATCAGCCGGCGGATCGGGCTGGCGTCCAGCCGTTCCATCGAGCCGCGGGCGAACACGCCGTGGCTGACGGCGGCCAGGACGGAGCGGGCGCCGCGGGCCAGGAGCTGGTCGGCGGCCTCGATCAGGGTGCCGCCGCTGATGGTGAAGTCGTCCACGATCACGGCGTGGCGGCCGTCGACGTCGCCGATGATCTCGGTCACGGTGGCGTGCTCGCGGTGGTCGATGCGCATCTTGTCCGCGATGGCCAATGGCGCGCCCAGCAGCGTCGCGTACGCCCGGGCCCGCTTGGCGAACCCGGCGTCGGGCGCGACGACCACGATGTCGGACAGCCTTTCGGCGCGGATCGCGTCGCACAGGAAGGACCGGGCGTACAGGTCGTCGACGGGGATCTTGAAGAACCCCTGGATCTGCGGGGCGTGCAGGTCGACGGTGACCACACGGTCGGCGCCCGCCGCCTCGATGGCGTCGGCGCAGACCCGGGCCCGGATCGACACCCGGGGCTCGTCTTTCTTGTCGCCTTTGGCGTAGCTGAAGTAGGGCATCACCACGGTGATCGACTCGGCGCTGGCCCGCTTCAGCGCGTCGATCCAGAACAGCAGTTCCATGAAGTGGTCGTTGGCCGGGAACACGGTCGACTGCACCAGATAGACGCGGCGCCCGCGGACGTTCTCCAGGACCCGAGGGAACAAGGTGCCCTCTGAGAATCGGAGCACCTCGCCGCGGGCGGGGGCGACGCCGAGGTGACCGCAGATCTCCTTGGTGAGCCGGAGGCTGCCCGACCCGCCGAACACCAGCAGGTCCTCGGGGGCGTCGCTATGCATCTCACTCCCCTGGGTCGCACGTAGATCACCGTATGGTCAGCCTAACGGGAGACGACGCCCCGCCTCCGGCCTCGAATTCCCGCCCTGACCCGAGCGAGACCATGAGCGAACAGGACCGGACGCGAAAGCGCGTCATCGCCACGTACCGTCGCAGCGCCGGCCGCTACGACCTCACGGCCTGGCTCTATTACCTGCTCGGGGTACGGCAGCAGGCCTTCCGCCGCCGGGCCGTCGAGGCGCTGCGGCTGCGTCCCGGAGACACCGTCGCCGAGATCGGTTGCGGGACCGGATTGAACTTCCCGCTGATCGAACGGGCGATCGGATCGGAGGGCCGGATCATCGGTGTCGATCTGACCGATGCGATGCTCACCCAGGCCCGGCGGCGGGTCGCGGCGCACGGCTGGCGGAACGTCACCGTGATCCAGGCCGACGCCGCCCGGTTCCGGTTTCCGGCCGGGGTCAACGCGATCCTGTCGACGTATGCGCTGTCCTTGGTGCCGGACTGCGCCGGCGTCATCGCGCGCGGCTGTGCCGCGCTGGCGCCCGGCGGGCGCTGGGTCGTGCTGGACTCCGGCCTCCCGCCGGGTCCGCCCCGGTGGCTGGCGCGAGCGCTGGTACGGCCGTTCGCCGGGACGGATGAGTGGATCGCGCGCCGCCCCTGGGAGGCCATCCATGCCGCGATGCGGTCCGGTCTGACCGATTTCTCCTCGACCGACCTGTACCTCGGCTGCCTGTTCCTCGCCGCCGGGGTGAAACCGGAATCCTAGAGACCCGCGACGAGGAGGTAGCCGGCCACGACCGAGCCGACGATGGCGCCGCCGTAGCAGAAGACGGTGATGACCAGGCCGAGGTGTTTGAGCTGGAGCCCTTCGTACAGGGTGTAGCGGAACCGGTGGGCCCAGTGGAACAGGGCCAGCACGCACACGCCGAGCAGGACGATGCGGGTGAGCGGGTTGGTCATGACGGTGTGCATGTGGTCGTAGTCGGGGGCCGTGATCCAGCCGAGCGGGAACACGATGCCGAACAGCAGCAGCAGCGCCGGGATGAACAGCGCCGCGACCACTCCCCCCGCGCTGAACAGCAACCACAGGAACGGCTCGGCTCGCTGCTTGGCCATGGCCCCTCTCCCCTACTGCCCGGATGATCTCTACGTCAGGATGATCTACGTCAAGGTGATCTTCGCCGGGGCTACGCCAGGATGATCCAGATCACGATCGCGGACACGACGACCCAGGCGGCGTAGTTGCCGCCGGCGACCATGGACGGTGGGACGCGCTGCCCGCGCATCCGTACGACCATCGCCTGCGGCGCCAGGTTGAACCAGGTGACGGCGTGGTAGACGACGAAGATCAGGGCGACGATGTTGACGATGATGACGATCGGGTTGGCGGCCCAGTCGAGGAACCGCTGGTATGCGGCGGCGCCGTCGCCGACGGCCTTCACCAGCAGGAGCAGGAACGCGACGAACCAGGCGACGAAGACGCTGCTCAGCTCGCGGATGACGAACGCGAAGTAGGAGCGGCGGCGCAGCCACCAAAAGACCGGCATCCGCCGCCGGTACCAGCGGGGGTGGAACTCGGTGTAGCCGGTCATCGCCGCGCCCCCTTGGATGATCGGGGCAGCAGGAAGGATTTGAGCGTGTCGGTGGCGGCGGTGAGTTTGTAGCGCTGGATGGCGCCGGCCGGGTCGACGCCCTTGGGGCAGGCGGTGGTGCACTCCCCCACGAACGTGCAGCCCCAGATGCCGTCGTCGGTGGACAGCACCTCGAGCCGGTCGAGTACGCCCTGGTCGCGGGAGTCGAGGTTGTAGCGCTGCGCGAGGGCGATGGCGGCGGGGCCGAGGAAGTGCTCGTCGAGGCCGACGATGGGGCAGGCGGAGTAGCAGAGCATGCAGTTGATGCACATGCTGTACTGCTGGTACTCGCTCACCTGGGCGGGGGTCTGCAGGTGCTCGCCGTCGGCGGGCTCGGACTCCTCGATGATCCAGGGCTTGACCTTGGGCAGCTTGCGCATGAAGTCGCCGATCTCGACGACGAGGTCGCGGATCACCGGGAAGTTGGCGAGCGGTTCCACGGTGACGGGGCCGGGTGCGTAGTCGGTGAGGAAGGCCTCGCAGGTGAGTTTGGGTTCGCCGTTGACGAGCATGCCGCAGCTGCCGCAGATGCCCATGCGGCACGACCAGCGGTACGACAGCGTGGCGTCGATATGGTCCTTGATGTGGTTGAGGCCGTCGAGGACCGCCCAGTCCTTGCGCAGCGGCACCTCGTAGTCCTGGGTGGTGGGCTTGTCCTCACCGTCCTCGGGCCGGTACCTGGCCACCCGCATCGTGATGACGTCCGCCATTGCCGGCTACCTCCCGTACACCCGTTCCGCGGGCGGCCAACGGGTGATGGTCACGGGGAGGTATTCGACCCGTCCCGTACCGTCGGCGCCGCGGTAGATCAGCGAGTTGGCCAGGTACTTCTCGTCGTCGCGGCGCGGGAAGTCGATGCGCTGGTGGGCGCCGCGGGATTCCTCGCGGCGCAGCGCGCAACTGACGATGGTCTCGGCGACGTCGAGCATGCAGCCGAGTTCGAGGGCGGCGACGAGCTGGGTGTTGAACGTACGGCTGTGGTCGTCGATGCGGGCCGTGGCGTACCGTTCCTGCAGTTCGCGGAGCTTGTCGGCGGCCTTTTCGAGGGAGTCGGCCGAGCGGTAGATCCCGGCGCCCTCCTCCATGGCCTGGTGCATCTCCTCGCGGATCGTCGACAGCGGTTCGCGTCCTCCGTCGCGGCGGCGCAGGTCGTCGTCGAGGCGGCGGCGTTCATCGGCGGCCTGGGCGTACACGGCGGCGTCCGGTCCGGCGCGGACGGAGGCGACATACTCGGCGGCGGCCTCGCCGGCGCGGGCGCCGAACACGAGGCATTCGGGCAGGGAGTTGGAGCCGAGCCGGTTGGCGCCGTTGATGCTGACACAGGCGACCTCGCCGGCGGCGTACAGCCCGGGGAGCGGGGTGGCGCCGTTGATGTCGGTGTGGACGCCGCCCATCATGTAGTGCACGACGGGCCGTACCGGGATCAGCTCGCGGACCGGGTCGATGCCCTCGTAGTTGAGGCACAGCTCGCGTACGAACGGCAGCTTGGTGTCGATCTTGGCCTTGCCGAGGTGCCGCAGGTCGAGGTGGACGATCGGGCCGTACGGGCTGTCGACCGTGCGGCCCTTCTCGACCTCGTGCACGAACGCCTGGGACAGCCGGTCGCGGGGGCCGAGCTCCATGGACCGCAGCACCGGCTCCGGGGTGGGGGTGCCGAGGTCGTAGTCCTGCAGATAGCGGTAGCCGTCCTTGTTCAGCAGCCAGCCGCCTTCCGCCCGGGCGGCCTCGGTGATGAGGATCCCGGTGAACGGCAGGCCGGTCGGGTGGTACTGGACGAACTCCATGTCCTTGAGCGGGGCGCCCGCCTGGTAGGCCAGGGCCATGCCGTCGCCGGTCTTGATGTTGGCGTTGGTGGTGAACGGGAAGACCCGGCCGCACCCGCCGGTGCACAGGATGACGGCCTTGGCGATGATCGTCTCGATGCGGCCCGACATCAGCTCGATCGCCACCACCCCGCGGACGGCGCCGTCGTCGACGAGGAGCTTGGTGACGAACCATTCGTCGTAGCGTGCGATGCCGTCGTATTTGAGCGAGGTCTGGAAGAGGGTGTGCAGCATGTGGAAGCCGGTCTTGTCGGCGGCGAACCACGTGCGCTCCTTCTTCATGCCGCCGAAGGGCCGGACGGCGATGTGCCCGTCGGGTTCGCGGCTCCAGGGGCAGCCCCAGTGTTCGAGCCGCATCAGTTCCTGGGGGGCTTCGACGACGAACGCCTCGACGGCGGCCTGGTCGCATAGCCAGTCGCTGCCGGAGACGGTGTCGTAGGCGTGTTCGTCGAGGCTGTCGGTGTCGCTGGCGACCGCTGCGGCGCCGCCTTCGGCGGAGACCGTGTGGCTGCGCATCGGGTAGACCTTGGAGATGATCGCGACGTTGAGGCTGGGGTCGGCCTCGGCGACGGCGATCGCGGCGCGCAGTCCGGCGCCTCCGCCGCCCACGATGAGCACGTCGTGGGCGGTTCCGCCGTCAGCAGCCATGGTCTGGGCCGTACGGGTCCTTCACGGGCTTGCCATCGTGTCTGATGGCGCGCACCTGGATGCTGCCATCGTGGTACTCGTGGCGGATGCGCCGGCATCCGCATGTGTAGTACTCGTCGCGGATGACGAGGCCTTCTTCGTCGTCATCCACGAAGTGGTCGCCGCTGACGGTGCGTCCGCAGGGCGCCTGTTCGTCCGTGAAAGAGATCCGTGTGCCAACCACCGGTCGCTGCTCCCACTTGCCTATAGGGGTGGCTTGTCACGATGCGGCCGGTAAGGCGACGTGCCGGTCGCGCTGGTCGCGTGCGCCGCGTGCGTCGCCTTCGGTTGTCGGCGCCACGACCTAGAGTCCGATGCTTACGTACCGACGCTCACAGGTTCGCACTCCGCGAGGATCTAGGGAAGACCTCGAACATGATCGAGTGAGGGATGGGGCCCGTGGTGCTGGTGGTGGCGAAGTGACGCCCGCTCGGCACGTGATGCCGAAAGGATGTCGAGAAGGCCGGGCGGGCTTCGACTCACCTTGTGAAGGGCGCCCGCGCGGGGCGCCGTGGAGCATGAGGGGCGAGAGATGAAGTACATGCTGTTGATCTACAGCAACCCGGCCGCTTTGGAGGCGCTCGGCCAGGACCTGCAGGGCGTGTTCGCCGAGGTGGAGGCGATCATGACCGAGCTGACGGAGTCCGGTGAGTGGATCGGCGGGGAGGCGCTGGCCGATCCGGTGAACGCCAAGACGGTCCACGTGCGCGACGGTGTGCCGGTGGTGACGGACGGCCCTTTCGGTGAGGCCAAGGAACATCTCGCCGGGTACTGTCTGTTCGAGTGTGAAAGCCTCGAGCGCGCGCTGGACATCGCCGCGCGCTGGCCGGACGCCCGCTTCGCGGGGGTCGAGCTCCGGCCGCTGATGGACCAATCCGGGGGGCCTGATCATTAAGACGGACGCCCGCGTCGAGGACCTGCTGCGCGAGCTGGCGCCGCAGGTCCTGGGCGCGCTCGTCCGCCGGTACGGGCAGTTCGACGCGTGCGAGGACGCCGTTCAGGAGGCGTTGCTGGACGCGGCGGTCAAGTGGCCGGACGAAGGGGTGCCGGACAGCCCGCGAGGCTGGCTGATCACGGTCGCGTCCCGGCGGCTGACCGACCAGTGGCGCAGCGAGTCGGCGCGGCGGCGCCGGGAGGAGACGGTCGCGGCGCAGACGCCGCCGGAGGAGATGCAGGCGGCAGGGCCGGACGGCGAGCAGCCGCCGGACCAGGACGACACGCTGATCCTGCTGTTCATGTGCTGCCATCCGGAGCTGTCGCCGGCCTCGCAGGTGGCGCTCACGCTGCGGGCTGTCGGCGGGTTGACGACGGCGCAGATCGCGCGCGCCTTCATGGTGCCGGAGGCGACGATGGCCCAGCGCATCAGCCGGGCCAAGCAGCGGATCAAGGCGAGCGGGGTGCCGTTCCAGATGCCGCCGGAGCCGGAGCGGGCCGCCCGGCTCCGGGTCGTGCTGCACGTGCTGTATCTGATCTTCAATGAGGGCTACACGACGACGTCCGGGCCCGACCTGCACCGGGCCGAGCTGACCGGGGAGGCGATCCGGCTGACCCGGGCGCTGCACCGGCTGCTGTCGGCTGACGGTGAGGTGACGGGGCTGCTGGCGCTGATGTTGCTGACCGACGCCCGGCGGGCGGCCCGGACGACGGCGGACGGGGGGCTCGTGCCGCTCGCCGAGCAGGACCGGGCGCTGTGGAACCAGGAGGCGATCGGCGAGGGCGTCGCGCTCATCTCCCAGTCGCTGGCCGAGGCGCCGCTCGGGCCGTACCAGCTGCAGGCGGCGATCGCCGCAGTCCACGACGAGGCGGCCCACGCCGAGGACACCGACTGGTCGCAGATCCTGGCGCTGTACGACCTGCTCGCGCGGCTTTCGGACAACCCGATGGTGCGGCTGAACCGGGCGATCGCGGTCGCGATGGTGCGGGGCCCGCAGGCCGGCCTGGAGCTGCTGGGGGCCCTCGACGCCGACGACCGGATGGCCTCGCATCACCGGCTGGACGCGGTGCGGGCGCATCTGCTGGAGATGGCCGGTGACGAGTCCGCCGCCCGGGCCGGTTACCAGGTGGCGGCGCGGCGTACGACGAGCCTGCCCGAGCAGCGCTACCTCAACGCCCGCGCCGCACGGCTGGCGCCGGACGACTCGACCGACCGGTAAGGAGAAGGCCATGGGCTTCGGAGAGTTGAACGAGGCGTACGAGCGGCTGTCGCGTACCGGCCCGGAGTGGGGCGAGGACCAGCTGACCAACCATGGCCCGATGGCGGCAGAGGTGCTCATCCGGCGCGGCCACGCCGACATGGTGCACCGATGGGTGGACGACTACTCGCGGCGGCTGGACAAGCTGCCGGCGGCGGGTGAGGAGATCACCGTGCGGGCCCGGCTGGCCGATCTGGTCGCCGCGGCGACGGTGCGGTACCTCACGCACGGGCACGCCTGTCCGGTCGTCGGCGACGCGGAGGAACGCCATGCCAGTCGAGGTGGCGAGGGTGCCGTCGACGGCCCTGGTGACGCTGCGGCGGACCGCGACCAAGTCGCCTTCCTCGACGATGGCCTCGATGTCGAAGCGCAGATCCGGCATGGCCGCCCGGACCCGCCGGACGGCCTCCTTGACGGCCTCGACGCCGGTGATCTCGGGGTGGGCGTGGTCGACCCAGGACTCGGCGAGCACGTCGTCGGCCACGGTCACGTCGCCGGTGTTCCACATCTCCAGGTAGCGCCGGACGAGGTCCTTGTTGGCCGTCATGCGCCCGTGAACAGTGCGGGCGCGTTGCCTGTGGCCTCGGCCAGCGCGAAGTGGTTGTGGTAGTCCCGCGAGGTCACGATCTGCCCGTCGCGGACCCGCATGACGAAGATGTTGGAGAAGGTGAAGGTGCGGCCGGTCGTGGTGACCCGGCCGACGTAGTCGAACTCCCCGACGATCACCTCTGGGTCGGCCGTCTCGTGTATGACGACGTTGCGGGCGCTCATCTCCAGCGGCAGCCTCGCGCCGGCGGCGAAGTGCCGGCGGATCGCCTCGCGGCCCTCCAGCCTCGACGGCTTCGGCATGGCGTACGGGTGCTCGACGACCGTGTCCTCGGCGTACAGGTCGGGCAGCTCGTCCCAGCGGCGGCCGGTCACTCCGGCGAGCACCCGCTCGAACACCTCACGTGGACTGGCCGTGTCTGCCATGAGAACTCCCCTGGTTGTGTGATCCCGTACAATCGGAGCCGTGACTCCGCTTCCAAAATACGGAGTGATCACTCCGCTTGTCAATGGGGAGGGCCTGGCGCGATGACGCCGGAGACCGGCCGGCCGCTGCGCGCCGACGCGCGGCGCAACCGGGCCCGCGTCCTCGAGGCCGCCGAGGCCGTCTTCAGCGCCAAGGGCGCCGCCGCGTCGACGGAGGAGATCGCCCGCACGGCCGGGGTGGGCGTCGGCACGGTCTTCCGGCACTTCCCCACCAAAAAGGACCTGGTGTCGGCGATCATGACGGCCCGGCTGGAGCGGCTGTTCGCCGACGCCGACGCTCTCATCGCCGAGGGCGACCCGGCCACGGCGCTGTTCACGTTCTTCACCCGCATGGTCGAGCAGGCGGCGTCGAAGAAGACCGTCGTCGAGGCGCTCGGCGGCGAGGGCTTCGAGCTCGACATCCCCAAGCCGATCGAGGCGCTGCGGCAGGCGGTCGGCGCGCTGCTCGCCGGCGCCCAGCGGGTCGGCGCCGTACGGGCCGACGCGGCGGTCCCCGAGGTGATGGCGCTGCTGTCCGGGGCCTGCCGGGCCGCGCTCGACGCCGAATGGAGTCCCGACCTGCAGGCCCGTACCCTCGCCATCGTCTTCGACGGCCTGCGCCCGGGCCGGCGACGGTAACGTCTTGCGCCCGCGCGACGGCGTACGCGATGTTCAGCCCACCGCGCGGCGGGCGGCGGGCGCGGCGGGCGGGCGGTGGCTGGCCACGGCGCGCGCGTGGCGGTGCGGTGGGTCAGGTGAGCGGGGCGCCGGCGACCGCGGCCACGACGCCGAGGAGCCCCCCGGCGAGCAGCGTGACCACCACGCCGTAGCGGAACACCAGCAGCCAGGCGGCGGCGAGCACGAGGACGGCCACCTGCCAGGCATGGCCGAGCAAGAGCGACAGCGGGACGGTGGTGCCGGCGATGGCGCCGATGGCGGCCGCCCCGGCGCCGGTGAGGAATGACTGCACGAGCCGGCTGCGGCGGAGCCGTTCGAAGCGCGGCCCGATGGCCAGCACGAAGGTGAAGGACGGCGCGAACGCGACGGCCGCGGCGAGCAGCCCGCCGGTCAGGCCCGCCGCCGCGTAGCCGACGACGGCGACGGTCTGCACGACCGGCCCCGGGGTGACCTGGCCGAGCGCGACGGCGTCGAGGAACTGCGGGCCGGTCATCCAGTGGTAGCGCTCGACCGCGTCGTGCTGCATGAGCGGGATGATCACGAAGCCGCCGCCGTAGGACAGGGCCCCGACCTTGAGCGCCACCCAGGCCACCGCGACCAGCCCGCCGGTCGCGACGGCGGGCACGGCCAGGACCGGCGGCATCGCGGACCGTCCGGATCCGGCCCCGGTCCGTACGGCCGTCTCGGTGACGCCGCAGGCGAGCAGGGCGAGCACCAGCCACGGTCCGAGCGTCGCGGCGGCGGCACCACCCGCGACGAGGTAGAGCACCCAGCGGATCCGGTCGGGGCGGCGTGGCCCGGCGCGCCGCCAGGCCGCGGGGACCAGCTCGATCGCCGCGTGGGCCGCGACCGCCGGTACCGCCCCGGCGGCGCCGGCGGCCGCGCCCGCCACCCAGCGGGGCGGGCGCTCGGCCAGGAACAGGGCGGATAGCGCGAGGATGACGATCAGGCCGGGCGCGATGAAGCACACCCCGCCGACGAGCGCGCCGAGCGGGCCGGCGAGCCGCCAGGCGCAGAAGATGGCCAGCTGCGTGGAGGCGGGCCCGGGGAGCAGGTTGGTCGCGGCGATCCCGTCCTCGAACTCGGTGTCGGTCAGCCACCTGCGCCGCTGTACGCACAGTTGCCGGAGCAGCGTGATGTGGGCGGGCGGGCCGCCGAAGCTGATGGCACCGATGCGGCCCCATTCGCGCGCGATGGTGACGAGGCCGACCCTCGGCGCCTCGGCAGACGCGGGCGGCTCGTCGCTCACCGCGCTCCGGCCACGGGAGTGCTCCTCTTGTCCTCCGGGTTTCGGTCAGTGTCATCGTGCCAGGCCGGGCCGCCGGATGTGGGGCGGCGGGGCCGGGCGCGCGGTCACGCGTCGCGGCGGACGGCTCCCACGACCATGCCGACCAGGCCGACGATCACGAGGACGCTGAGCGCGGTCCAGAGCGCGTCGAACGTGGCGCCGATCGGGCCTGCGCCGCTGAGCAGCAGTTTGACGGGCAGGACGGTGGCGCCGACGCCGATCGCGGGCGCGACGCCGTACCGCCAGGGGTGCCGGTGCGCCCAGGCGCGGGCCCGGTCGCGGCTCTTGCCGAGCAGCGCGCCGATCGAGCCGATCAGAAAGAAGGCCACCAGGCCGGCCGCCAGCGGCCCGGCCACGGTGAGGTGTCCGCCCAGCAACTGCAGGGCCATCTGTGCGCCGCCGATCACGGCGCCGCCGGCGAAGGCGAGCCCCCACGGGCCCTGTGTGGCCGCGGCGGTCGCGATCCACAGCGACTCGTTGCGGCTCGGAACGTCAGGTGTATGCGACATATCTCAAGGGTGCGTGGCCGGAGGGCGCGGCACCATCGGGGTTTCCCCCGACCGGTCCCTGAGGTCACCCCCACCCCCGGGCCGGGCCACGACGGTCGCCGACGGGGTTCAGGGCCGGGAGCCCTCGTCATAGGATTTAGTTGAGATTTTGAGCACCGTGCCGGTGCCGCCGGGTAAGGAGCGAGCAGCGTGGAGATCAAGGAACTCGGGCACATCGTCCTGTACGTCCGAGACATCGAGCGCTCGGCCCGCTTCTACCGCGACGTCCTGGGCTGGCGGCAGATCCTGCCCGGGGAGGGTGAGCAGGCGCTGCGGGCGCCCTTCGCCGCGTTCTCGGCGCCGTCCGGGCGGACCCACCACGAGCTGCTGCTCATCGAGGTCGGTCACGACGCGGCGGCGCAGCCGCAGGGCCGGCGCGTCGGGCTGTACCACTTCGGGCTGAAGGTCGGCGACACCGACGAGGAGTTGCGCGAGGCGCTGAAGCGGCTGGAGGAGACCGGCACGCCGCTGCTGGGCGCCAGCGACCACACGGTCACCCACAGCCTCTACATCGCCGACCCCGACGGCAACGAGATCGAGCTGTACATCGACGTGCCCGGGGTCGACTGGCGCACCGACCCCACGCTGATCGGCGCGCCGATCAAGCCCCTGCACCTGTAGTACACCTGGTACGCGGCCGTACGTCCGGGTGCGGCGGCCATGGACAAAAGGAGCGGGCGATGCGCGACAACCTGACCGAACTGCCGGGCGACCTGCCCGTCCCGGTCGACGACGGCGGAGCGGCGCACCTGCCGGGCCTGGCGATGCCCGCGCTGGAACTCGCCACCACCAAGGGCGGCACGATGCGGGTCGACGAGGTCCCCGCGGGCCACACGCGGCTGGTGCTGTACGCCTACCCGCGTACGGGCCGTCCGGACACGCCGGTGCCCGGCGAGTGGGACGCCATCCCCGGGGCGCGCGGCTGCACCCCCGAGTCATGCGGGTTCCGCGACCACTCCGCCGACCTGGCCGCCGCCGGCGCCGCGGTGGCCGGGCTCTCCACGCAGGACACGGCCTACCAGGCGGAGGCCGCGGAGCGGCTGCACCTGCCGTTCCCGCTGCTGTCCGACGCCGACCTGCGGCTGGCCAGGGCGCTGCGGCTGCCGACGTTCGAGTTCGACGGCGAGACCCTGATCAAGCGGCTCACCCTGGTGGTACGCGACGGGGTCATCGAGCACGCCTTCTACCCGGTTTTCCCGCCGGACGGGCACGCCGCCGAGGTGCTGGCCTGGCTGCGCGCCCGCCCCTAATGCCCGCGCCCCGTCCTCGGGCGGGCCCCGGAAAACCTGTTGCGGGGGTGTCGGACCTCCGGGTTAGGGTCGGACCCCGTGTCCGGCGAACCGCTGATTCATGCCCGCGGCCTGGTGAAACGCTTCGGCCGATTCACCGCGGTCGACGGCGTCGACTTCGACGTCGCCCGCGGGGAGGCGTTCGGGTTCCTCGGGCCGAACGGCGCGGGCAAGTCCTCGACGATGCGCATGATCGGGTGCGTGTCCACGCCGACGGCCGGTGAGCTGCGCATCCTCGGGATGGACCCGGTGCGCGACGGCTCGCGCATCCGAGCACGGCTGGGCGTGTGCCCGCAGCTGGACAACCTCGACCCCGATCTGACCGTCCTGGACAACCTCACCACCTACGCCCGCTACTTCGGCATCCCCCGGGCCGAGGCCCGGCGCCGTGCCGCCGAGCTGCTCGACTTCGTGCAGCTCGCCGACCGCGCCGACAGCAGGGTCGAACCGCTGTCGGGCGGGATGAAGCGCCGCCTCACCATCGCGCGGGCCTTGGTCAACGAGCCCGAGCTGGTGCTGTTCGACGAGCCCACCACCGGCCTCGACCCGCAGGCGCGGCACCTGCTGTGGGAGCGGCTATTCCGGCTCAAGCAGCGCGGCGCCACGCTGGTGCTCACCACCCACTACATGGACGAGGCCGAGCAGCTGTGCGACCGGCTGGTCGTGATGGACGGCGGCCTCATCGTGGCGGAGGGCTCGCCGCGCGCGCTGATCACCCGTTACTCCACTCCGGAGGTGGTGGAGCTGCGGTTCGGTGCGGAGTCGCCCGCCGAGTACGCCGACAAGCTCGCAGGCGTCGGCGACCGGGTCGATCCGCTGCCGGACCGGTTGCTGATCTACGCCGGTGACGGCGACGCCGCGGTGGCCGAGGTGCACCGGCGCGGATTCTCCCCCTCCAGCGTGCTGGTGCGCCGCTCCACGCTCGAGGACGTGTTCCTGCACCTCACGGGCCGGAGGCTGATCGACTGATGAGCTTCTTGACGACCTCCCCGACCATCGCCGTCTTCGAACGCAGCCTGCTGCTGTACAAGCGGCTGTGGCGGGCCTCGGTGTTCGGCAGCCTGCTGTTGCCGGTACTGACCCTGATCAGCATCGGGATCGGGGTCGGCGGGTACGTCGGCGACATCGACGGCGTCGGCTACCTGGCGTGGATCACGCCCGGGGTGCTGGCCTCCGTCGCGTTCCAGATCGGGGTCGGCGAATCGACCTACCCCGTGCTGGGCAACTTCAAGTGGACGCGGGCCTTCCACGCGATGGCCGCGACGCCGGTGCGTACCGTCGACATGGTCGGCGGGCAGCTGATGTGGGTGCTGGTCCGGACCGAGGTCGCGGTGGTGTCCTTCCTCGCGGTCACCGCGCTGTTCGGGGCGCTGCGTTCACCGTGGTCGGCGGTCACCCCGCTGATCTGCGGGTTGCTCGCGGTCGCCGGCGCCGCCCCGACCACCGCGTTCTCCGCCTGGATCGACAACGACGGCTACTTCGCGCTGGTGTTCCGCTTCGTGCTGATCCCGTCGACGCTGTTCGCCGGAGTGTTCTTCCCCGTCGCGCGGCTTCCGGCGGCGATGCGTCCGCTCGCGTACCTCTCCCCGCTGTGGCACGCAGTCGAGCTGAGCCGGGCGGCGACGCTCGGCCGCCCTCCCCCATGGCCGATCCCGGTGCACGTCGGCTACCTGCTGGCGTGGGCTGCGGCCGGGATAGCCCTGGCCTGGTACGCCTTCCGCCGCCGGCTGACGAGGTAGGTGGGCGGACGCATGGTCACCGGTGTGCTCGCGGCCCGGCTCGGCGCCCGCCGCGACGCGGTCTGCGCCGACCGGGTCGCCGCGGTGGCGGCCCGCAACGTGATCGCGCTGCGCGCCGGCCCGTCATACCTGCTGATCGTCATCTCGGGGTTCTTCGAGCCGCTGCTGTACCTGCTGTCGATCGGTGTCGGGGTCGGCGGGCTCATCGGCGACCTCACGCTGCCCGATGGCACCACGCTGTCGTACGCGGCGTTCGTGGCGCCCGCGATGCTCGCCGCCGCGGCGATGACGGGGGCGCTCGCCGAGACGACGATGAACTTCTTCCACAAGATGAAATACAGCAAGATCTTCGAGGCGGTGCTGGCCACGCCGGTGCGGCCGTTCGAGGTGGCGCTGGGCGAGCTGACCTGGGCCGTGGTGCGCGGCTCGGTCTATACCGTGCTGTTCCTGGCGGTCATGGTCGCCCTCGGGTTGACCGCTCCCGGCTGGGCGCTGGCCGCCTTCCCCGCCACCGTGCTGGCCGGGCTCGCGTTCGGCGCGGCCGGCATGGCGGCCGCGACGCTGATGCGCGGCTGGCAGGACTTCGATCTGCTCAACACGGTGCAGTTCGCGCTGTTTCTGTTCTCCGGGAGCTTCTCGCCGGTGCAGGCCTACCCGGCCGGTGTCGAGGTCCTCATCTGGCTCACGCCGCTGTACCACGCGGTCGAGCTGATCCGTGGCCTGGCCATCGGGCGCCTCGGCGTGGGGCTGGTGGTGCACGCCGCGTACCTCGTGGCGATGATGGCGGCCGGGCTGGTGTTCGCCGGCCGCCGTCTGCACCGCGTGCTGTGCGAGTGACGTCGCCGGCGGGTCGCCGTTTACGGTGGGAAGGGCGTGCCGTGGGCGCCGGGAGGACGCATGCCGAACGATCGCATCAGCCATCCGATCTTCGCGCGGTTCTATGCGCGGGTGAGTACGTCGATGGAGCGCGGCGGGGTCGCCGAGCGCCGCGACCATCTGCTCGCCGGTCTCGCCGGTGAGGTGATCGAGGTCGGGGCGGGCAACGGGTTGAACTTCGCGCACTATCCGGCGGAGGTGACGCGGGTGATCGCGGTGGAGCCCGACGCGTACCTGCGCGGGATCGCGCAGGACGCGGCCGTGCGGGCGCCGGTCAAGGTCGAGGTCGTCAACGGGGTCGCCGACCGGCTTCCGCTCGGCGACGCCGCCTGCGACGCCGTCGTCGCCTCCCTGGTGCTGTGTTCGGTGCCCGACCAGGGCAGCGCGCTGGCCGAGATGTACCGGGTGGTGCGGCCCGGCGGGCAGCTGCGGTTCATGGAGCACGTCGTCGCCCAGACGCCCGGGCTGCGGCGGGTGCAGCGGCTGCTCGACGCGACCGTCTGGCCGGTCATGGCCGGCGGCTGCCACACGTCGCGCGACACGTCCGCGGCCATCGAAGCCACCGGGTTCACGATCGAACGGCTGGAGCGGTTCCGGTTCCCCGACACGCGCATCACGAATCCGAGCTCGCCGCACATTCTTGGCGTCGCGTCGCGCTCGGAGTCCTGAGGAACGGTCAGGGGTCGACCATGTCGACGATCTCGGCGATGGAGCCGACCACCTTCGACGGCCGGTAGGCGTGCTGGTCGATGTCGGCCTCCCGGGTGATCCCGGTCAGCACGAGGATGGTGTAGAGGCCGGCCTCCATGCCGGCGACGATGTCGGTGTCCATCCGGTCGCCGATCATCGCCGTGGTCTCGCTGTGGCCTTCGACGGTGTTGAGAGCGGTGCGCATCATCAGCGGGTTCGGCTTGCCGACGAAGTACGGGTCGACGCCGGTCGCCTTGGTGATCAACGCGGCGACGGCGCCGCAGGCGGGCAGCGACCCTTCGTGTGACGGGCCGACCGCGTCGGGGTTGGTCGCGATGAACCGGGCGCCCCGCTCGATCAGCCGGATGGCCAGCGTGATCTGGGAGAAGCTGTACGTACGGGTCTCCCCCAGCACGACGTAGTCGGGATTGAGGTCGGTGAGCACGTAGCCGATCTCGTGCAGGGCCGTGGTCAGCCCGGCCTCGCCGATCACGTACGCCGATCCCTCCGGGCGCTGGTCGGCGAGAAACTGGGCGGTGGCCAGCGCGGAGGTCCAGATCGACTCGGGCGGCACGTCCAGGCCGGAGGCGCGCAGCCGGGCGGCGAGGTCACGCGGCGTGTAGATCGAGTTGTTGGTCAAGACGAGGAACCGCTTGCCCGATGTGGTGAGCCGGCGGATGAACTCCTCGGCCCCCGGCACGGGACGGCCCTCGTGGACCAGCACCCCGTCCATGTCGGACAGCCAGCACTCGATCGTCTTCCGTTCACCCATGGGCATCATTGTCCCCTGCCGTTGGCGGCGCGGGTATACGGCCCGGGATCGAGGGATGTCGAGATGGGATCGATCCGGACAGCCACGAGTGGCCGTCAGCCAGGACCAGCTCGAGGCCGTCCGGACCGTATTCTCCCTGTCGCCTGCGCAGGGCGACGTCCATAGATACGCAGGGGTCGCGGTGTGGTTCAACGGATTTTCTGATCACCCGGGACGGCCCGGCTGGGCGCCGGGAACTGTCGGTGGCGGGGTCTAGTGTCAGGTGGAGTTCCGGCGCCCGCCTGCGGAAGGAGCCGTGCCCGTGAGCACCCACGCGACCCAGGTGTCGCGGCTGTCGTGGGCCCAGGTGAGCGCCCGGCGGCTCGCCCGGCACGCCCTGTCGGAGCCCGCCGCACAAGCCCGCCCGGCCGACATCGCCGCCGCGCTGTGCGGCGCGCACGCGCAGGTGCTGTCGGCCGCCGAGGTGTCCATCGCGCTGCGCATCGCCGGCGCCACCCGCACGGACGTGCGCGACGCCCTGTGGCACGAGCGGAGCCTGGTCAAGACGTACGGTCCGCGCGGCACCGTGCACCTGCTGCCGACCCGCGACCTGCCCCTGTGGACCGGCGCGCTGTCGGCCATCCCGCAGTCCGCGAGCCCCTTCCCAGATCACGTACGGATGACGCCGGAGCAGACCGACAGCGTCGTCGAGGCGATCGGCGCCGCGCTCGCCGACGCGGAGCTGACCATCGACGAGCTCACCGACGCGGTCGTCGAGCGGGCCGGAGCGTGGGCGGGCGACCGTGTCATGCCCGCGTTCCAGGACCTGTGGCCGCGGTGGCGGCAGGCCATCACCACCGCGGCCCACCGGGGCGTGCTGTGCTTCGGCCCCAACCGCGGGCGGAAGGTCACCTACACCAACCCGCACCGCTGGCTGCCCGGCTTCCGGCCCGCCGCCGGCCCCGACGCGCTCGCCGCCCTCGCCCGTCGCTACCTGCACGCGTACGGCCCGTCCACTCCGGAGCACTTCGCGCAATGGCTGGCGGCCCCCAAACGATGGGCGACCGGCCTGTTCGACTCGCTGACCTCCTCTCTGCAGCGCGTGCACGTCGAAGGCGCGGCGGCCTGGCAGGTGGCCGGCGACACGGCCGGTGACACGGCGGGTGGCGCGCCCCGTGGCGTACGGCTGCTGCCCTACTTCGACGCCTTCGTCGTCGGGTGCCGGCCGCGCGAGCTGCTGTTCCCCGGGCGGGCCGCGGAGCGCGCCCTGGTGCCGTCCGGGCAGGCCGGCAACTACCCGGTCGTGCTCGTCGACGGCACGGTGGCCGGGGTCTGGCACCAGCGCCGCTCCGGCCGCAAGATCGCGGTCACCGTCGAGCCGCTCGCTCCCCTCGCCTCCGGCCACCGTCGTGAGCTCGACGCTCAGGTCGAACGCCTCGGCGAGATCCTGGAAGGCACTCCCGAGCTGACCATCGGCCCCGTCGCCGCCGGCCCTCACGCCTGATCCGCTACCGGCTCACGCTCGTTTTGCGTGTGTACGTGGCGGCCCGTTTCAGTTGACGGGCGCGCCGAACCACGTGGGCAGCCGGCCGAGCAGATCCTGCTGGTCTTCACCCACCCACGCCACGTGGCCGTCCGGCCGCAGCAGCACCGCGGGCACGTCCAGTTCCTCGCTGACGTCGACGATGTGGTCGACCCGATCCGTCCATCCCTCCACCGAAAGCCGGCCGGTCTGGTCGAGCAGCAGCCCGCGGCCGCCGTGCATCAGCGCGTAGAGGCGCCCTCGCTTCAGCTCCACGTCCCGCAGCCGCCGGCCGAGCAGCGCATGCCCCTCGCCGAAGTCGTAGCGGATCCCGATCGCGGTGATCTTCTCGATCAGGTACCGGTTCACCTCCTCGAATTCCATCAGTTCCGCGATCAGCCGGCGCACTGCCTGGGGGCCCGGCTTGAGGGAAATCAGCTCAGACTGCGTGCGGGTGTAGTCCAGCACGCCCGCGGCCACGGGGCGCCGTTCGGTTTGGTAGCTGTCCAGCAGCCCCTCCGGTGCCCAGCCGCCGACCTCGGCGGACAGCTTCCAGCCCAGGTTGAACGCGTCTTGGACGCCGAGGTTGAGCCCCTGTCCGCCCAGCGGCGGGTGGACGTGCACCGCGTCGCCGGCCATCAGCACCCGACCGACCCGGTATCGTTCGGCGAGCCGGGTGGCGTCGCCGAAGCGGGAGAGCCAGCGCGGTGAGTGCACGCCGAAGTCGGTGCCGGCGAACACCCGAAGCCGCTGTTTGACCTCCTCGAGGGTCGGCGGGACAGTACTGTCCTCGGCCACCCCCTCGGCGGGCACGACGGCGCGATACAGCCCGTCTCCGATAGGCCCGACGCCGAACGCGCGATGGGTCTTGCGAATTTCGGCCACCACGGCGGTCACTTCCTCCAGCGGCGAGGTCACCTCCATCTCGCCCAGCAGCCACTCGGTGCTGGCGGGCTCGCCGGGGAAGCCGACGCCGAGCAGCTTGCGCACCGTGCTGCGGCCGCCGTCGCAGCCGACGAGGTAGCGCGAGCGCAGCCGCGCGCCGTCGGCCAGCTCGGCGGTCACCCCATGGTCGTCCTGGCTGAGCCCGACCAGTTCGGTGCCCCAGTGGATCTCGGCGCCGAGCTCGGCGGCGCGCTCGGTCAGCAGGCGATCGGTGACGGACTGCGGGATGCCGAGCACGTACCCGTGTGCGGTGTCCATCTGGTCAGGCCACGGCTTGTCGATGCCGGCGAAGTGACCGCCGAGCGGGTACTTCTTGCCGTGCGCGAGGAACCGCTCCAGCAGGCCGCGCTGGTCCATCACCTCGATGCTGCGCACATGCAGGCCGAGCGAGCGGACAATTTTGGTCGGCTCCGCGTCCTTCTCCAGCACGAGCGCGTGCACGCCGTGCAGCCGCAGCTCGCTGGCCAGCATCATGCCGGTCGGTCCGCCGCCGACCACGATCACGTCAATCAAGAAAACCCCATTCGACGAGAGTGAATTTCGGCCAGCCGTTCCACGCGGCCCGGCGACGCGCTCCCCCCTCCGCGCCCTGTCACCGCGACCGCACCGCGAATCCCACCGTGGGTTCGACGTCCCCACGCGACCCCATAAGTCGGCAAAGCACACACTTTGCGAATCTGTCATTTCCGCAGGTTCTGGCCTCGGTCGACAATTGTGCGACACGACCCGGGTCTTGCCGCAAGCCCCCCGGTGTGTTATATATTAGAAATGGCAGGGAGTGGGCTCCCTGCTCTTTTTGTTTCCCGCCATGTGTCTCGCTTGCGGTCGGCGATATGGCGTCATCAGCTTGGCATCCACCGCAGCGGGCCTGCGGGAGCCTGTGCGGCCTGCGACGTCACCGCTTCTTGGTCTTGTTCTTGGTCTTGGCGGGCAGCGACTTCGCGTAGGAGACACCACGGGCCACCCAGTCTTCGAGCCGGCTCGCAGTGGCGACGGCCGTGGCGTCGACCCGGAGCCACCCGCGCATCTCGCGCCCGCGCATCACCATCGGCCGTACGCCCTCGTGGCGGGTCAGCGCGTCGGTCTCCGCGGGATCCACCCGGACCAGCAGGCCGCCTTCTCCGCTGGCCGCCACCGACATGTTCCCGTTGATGAGAAAAGCCAGGCCACCGAACATCCTTTGTTCGGCAAGGCCCTTTTCACCCGCGACCAGTTCGCGGATGCGGTCGGCCAACTCCTGGTCATAGCCCATGCGCCGATTATCCTCCGGAGACCCGCCGTGAGCGGCCCGCCATGCCGGTCGCCGAGCCGTTCGGCCCCACCCGGCCATGCCGCCGCGACTTCTCCGCTAGTCCCCGGCCATCACAGTGAAGGTGAACCCGGCGCTGGTCGGACGGCGCAGCGGAATGTCGCACTTGATCCGGCGCAGCACATCGTTCCTGCTGAGGCCGAGCCCGTGTGCGATGAGCCGCTCCGGGCGCACCGGCACCGGATCCTCGAAGACCACCTCCACCTGGACCGGCCAGACCTCGTCGAGCCATGCCGACGGGGTGTCCAGCCGCCAGGCACCCTTCCAGTCCAGCGTGAAGCGGTTGCGCCGGGCGAGCAGCGGATCCAACAGCGTGGACGCCACCAGCCCCGGATCGTTGGCGCGGTAGCCGTCGAGCGCGGCCGGAGTGAAGGATCTGACCGGCGCTCGCTCGTGCACGGTGAGCTTGCGCGTCCGATCGCAGGACACGCAGCGGACCAGCAGCCACACGTCCAGCAGCTTGCCGTTGGCGTTGACGCGGAACCTGCCCTCGCCGGTGGTGGCCGACTCCGACCGGCAGTGCGCGCACCGCGACGACAGCAGAGGCAGCCTGGTCCGGCGAACGACCCAGGGCAGCACAGTATGAGGTTGTGAAGACATGATCTCTCTGGACCTGACACGAGGCCGATTACGCGCGACCTCAAAACGCCGTAGGACCGGGCGTACATGGCAGCCCGGCAGAGCCGACGGGAAGGTCGGCTTGAAGGCGAGCGGAAGAAGGTGTCAGGTCTAAAGAGCAGGCGGGGTCACGCGGTTTGTCCTCTGTCCTTGCTGCGACGGGGCCGCAGGCAATCTACGGGAACGCGGAAGGAAGGCTCAAACGGTTTTCCGGCGGCGGCGGTCCCCGTCGCTCGAGTTCCACGCCGGCCCCAAGCCCGAGGTCGTCACGACCGACCACGCCCCGACTCCGACATGGTGTTGGGGTTCTCCCTACTCGGCTACCGGTTCGCCGGTCGCCGGTCACCACCAGGTCCGCACCCGCCCAAGGCATTCGGCAGATCGGCCAAGTCCCAGACCTGCCCGGGACCGCAAGTTGAGCCGAAAGCGCCCGGTTCCTGACGGTTCATCCACCTGGCATAAGATCGGCGGCATGGCGTTGCGGCTCGTTCAGATTGCGATGAATGCCCGGGATGACTCCGCACTCGGCCGATTCTGGGCGGAGGCGCTCGGCTGGACCATCTCCAGCGAGGAACCCGGCGTGACCAACCTCGAACCCGAGGGCTTCGCCTATCCCGACCCCAGCGCCGTCTGCATCGACATCATTGTCGTCCCGGAACCCAAAACGGTGAAGAACCGCGTGCACGTCGACCTCGCCACCGCCTCCACGGCCCATCAGGCAGACCTGGTGGCGCGCCTCATGGCTCTCGGCGCCACGCCCGCCGACGTGGGCCAGGGCAACGTCCCGTGGACGGTTCTCGCCGACCCGGAGGGCAACGAGTTCTGCGTGGCGGAGCCTCGACCGATCTACCGGGACACCGGACCGATCGCCGCGGTGGTGGCCGACTGCGCGGACCCGCAGGCCATGGCCCGATTCTGGGGCGAGGCGATGGACTGGACCCTGCACGAGGTGACCGACGATCATGCGGTGCTGCGCTCCGCCAAGAGCGTCGGCCCGTATCTGAAGTTCCTGCGCACACCCGACACCAAGACCGTGAAGAACCGTGTCCACCTCGACCTCCGCCCGTACCCCGGTGACGACCAAGCGGCGGAGGTGGCCCGGGTGCGGGCCCTCGGCGCCACCGACATCGACCTCGGCCAAGGCGACGTCCCGTGGACGTGCCTCGCCGACCCGGAGGGCAACGAGTTCGACGTCCTCACCCCGCGCTGACGTAGGGGCCCCTAGTCCTGTCCGCGGGTTTCCTCGACCCCGGGGTCAGGACAGGCGCGGCCGAGGGCGGCGAGCCGGGTCAGGGCGGGCAGGGCGTTGGCGATCGCGCGCCGCTGGTCCGGGGTCAGCTGGGCGATGAGCGGCCGCAGATGGCGGGCCCGGTCGCCGGCGCGGGAGCGGCCGATCCGGCGGCCGGCCTCGGTGATGTGGACGCGGACGGCGCGCCGGTCATTGGGGTCGGGCCGGCGCTCCACGAGGCCGTCGCGCTCCAGCCGGGTGACCAGCTGAGTGATGCCGGGCTGGCTGACCTGCTCGGTCTTGGTCAGGTCGGTCAGCCGTATCGGGCCGTCGCTGAACGCGAGCGTATCCAGCACCGACAGCGTCGTGAACGACCGCTTCTCCAGCGCCGGGAGCCGGATGTAGAAGCGGTTGAAGCTCTCGATCGCCGCGGTGAAGGCCTCGACGCCCAGGTCGTCTGGGTCGTCGTCGGGCGAGGTGTCGTCCACGCCGAAAATATATCGTAAACTTATATAAATTGCTTATGATGTTGCCGGGTGCCCCGGCGTGCCGGGGCGACACACCTCGTCGGAGCAGGGGGAAAACGCATGACTGTTCGTGTCGGCATCAACGGCTTCGGGCGGATCGGCCGCAACGTGTTTCGTGCGGCGGCTGCGCGCGGCGGCGACTTGGAGATCGTCGCGGTCAACGATCTCGGCGACGTGGCGACCATGGCCCACCTGCTCGCCTACGACTCGATTCTGGGGCGCTTCCCCGGCGAGGTCACCGCCGAGCCCGGCGCGATCCGGGCCGGGGACGCGACCGTCAAGGTGCTGGCCGAGCGCGACCCGGCCGACCTGCCATGGGGTGATCTCGGGGTGGACGTGGTCATCGAGTCCACCGGCGTCTTCACCAACGCCGCCAGGGCCCGCGCGCACGTCGCCGGTGGCGCGAAGAAGGTCATCATCGCCGCCCCGGCCAGCGACGAGGACGTCACGATCGTGCTCGGCGTGAACCAGGATGCCTACGACCCGGAACGGCACACGATCATCTCCAACGCCTCATGCACCACCAACTGCCTGGGGGTGCTGGCCAAGGTGCTGCACGACGCCGTCGGCATCGACTCCGGCATGATGACGACCGTCCACGCCTACACCCAGGACCAGAACCTGCAGGACGGCCCGCACAAGGACCTGCGCCGCGCCCGCGCCGCGGCCGTCAACATCGCGCCCACCTCCAGCGGGGCGGCCAAGGCCATCGGCCTGGTCCTGCCCGACCTGCGGGGGCGGCTGGACGCCTTCGCGCTGCGGGTGCCCGTCCCGAACGGCTCGGTCACCGACCTGACCGTCACCACCCGCCGCCCCACCACCGTCCAGGAGGTCAAGGACGCCTACGCGCAGGCCGCCGCCGGCCCTTACCGGGGGCTGCTGTCCTACACCGAGGCGCCCATCGTCAGCACCGACATCGTCGGCGACCCCGCCTCCTGCGTCTTCGACGCCGAACTGACCCGTGTGCTCGGCTCCCAGGTCAAGGTCGTCGGCTGGTACGACAACGAATGGGGCTACTCCCACCGCCTCATCGACCTGGCCCTGCTGGTCGGCCGCACCCTGTAACGGGCAGGGCGGTCAGCCGGGTTGCGGGAGCCGCAGCCGGTCGACGGCGGCGCGGCGCTGCCGGTCCGGACGGCGGTCGTAGCGCGCGGTCGTCGCCGGGGAGGCGTGCCCGACGAGTTGCTGGGCGGTGGCGAGGTCGACGCCGGCGTCGAGCAGGTCGCCGATGAACGTACGCCGGAAGTCGTGCGGGGTGTGGCCGGCCGCCCCCGCCGCGGCCAGCCGGCGGGCGAGGATGCCGGCGATGGCCTGCCCGGTGGGATGGGCAAGGTCGGAGCGGCCGGCGACGACCCGCCGGGCGCATCGGCCGCCCTTGTTGATCGGCGGGAACAGCGCTCCGGGCGTACGGCCGCGCGCCGCGACCCAGGCATCGAGGCGGTCCGCGGCCTCCTCGGTCACGTACACCGTGCGCTCCTTGTTGCCCTTCCCGCGCACCCGCAGCGACCGCTCGGACCCGTCGTAGTCGGCCAGCGTCAGCCCGGCGATCTCGGCGCGGCGCGCCCCTGTCGTGTAGAGGACCGCCAGCAGCGCCCCGTCACGCCGCCCGGCCGGCGACGGGTCGGCGTCGCAGGCCGCCAGCGCCGCACCCAGCGACCGCCCCGGCACGTGCCGCCCGCGTGGCAGCCGGACGGCCTCGACCGAACGGAGGTCGACGGCCCGCTCGTAGTCTTCGGCGCTCATCAGGCCGAGCCGCCAGCACTCCCGCAGCACCCGGCGCAGCGCGACCAGGTGCTTGTTGACGGTCGCGGCCGACGGCGGCGCCCCGTCGCGCGTGCCGGCGCCCTGCCGCAGCAGCGTACGGATGCGCACCGTGTGCTCGTAGCGCAACAGCCACCACGGCTGGCCCGCCCCGGTCCTGGCGCCCGGTTTGATCAGCATGGCGACCCGGTCGAGGCAGCCGCGCATGGTGCGCCGGGAGTTCACGCTGTCGAGCGTGTCCAGATACACCCGGTAGGGACAGCGCTCCGGGTCGTACGACACCGGCGGGCCCGTGCCCCACGCGTCGAGGATCGAAGCGGACGGGCGTACTTCGCGCGGGATCAGCACAGGACGGATCCTAGCGCATAGCTTGTGAGAAGTTTAGTTCTCGTTAGCTATCGCGACACGTTTTCTGGAGCCCTCTAATTTCTGAAAATAGAAAACTAGAAAAGGTAGATTCCTCGTGTGACCGCGACGAGCAGCGAAAACAGCGAAGGGAACCCGCCGGAGGCCGCGACGCGTCCCTGCCGCTACTGCGGACGGCCGGTGCGCAGTAGCGGCGGCCGCGGGCGGCCCCGTGAGTACTGCCAGACCGGCGACTGCCAGGCCCGCGCCAAACGCGACCGCGAGCTGAGGCGCACCACACCCGGGCTGGACGGCGCCCTGGCCAAGGCCGAGGACCTGTACGACCGGATGGAACAGGGGCTCGCCGCCGCCATCGCTCCCCTGGCCCAGGCGCTCGACAACGAGCTGTCACCCCGCGGCGTCGAGGCACGGATCTCCGCGGCCAAGGCCGAAGCGCACACCCAGACCGCCGCCGCGCTCGCCGAACGAGAGGCGGCGAGCGACCGGGCCGTACAAGCGGAACGGGACGCGCGTGCCGCCCAGGACGCCGCCGAGACCGCGCGGCGGCAGGGGCGGGAGGCCGAACGGGAGCGCGACGAGGCGCTCGCCGCCGCCGAGACGGCCCGTGCCGACGCGGCCAAGGCCGTTCAGGCCGCCGAGGCGGCGGCCGGGCGAGCCTGCGACGAAATGCGCAGCGAGGCCGCCGCCGCCGTCGCGGACGCGCGGGCGGCCGCCGACCACGCCGTCGCCGAAGCGCAGACCGCGGCCGCGCGCGCCGAGGAGCGCGCCAGGGCGGCGGTGCAGGAGGCCCTCGACTCCCGGCGTGACGCGGACCGGGCCGATCGGCGGGCGGAAGACGCCGCACGCAAGGCGGAAACGGCGACCCACGAGCTTGCCGGGGCGCGAGCCGAGCTGACAACGGCGCTGCAGAAGGCGGAGAAGGCCGTACATGAGGCGGACGTGGCCGCCGGCGAGACGGCCGAGGCGCGGGCGGAACTCGCCGGGGCACGCCGGTCCGCCGCCCAGGCCGATCAAGCCCGCGCCGACGCGGCGGCCCGGGCCGAGGCCGCCGACGAGGCCCGGCGCCGCACAGAGCAACGGGCCGCGACCGCCGAGGCGGAGCGGGCGGCCGCCCTGGCCGCCCGCGACGTGGCCGCCACCGACGCCGAGCGGGCGCGCGCGGAGGCCGCAGCGGCCCGCGCCGACGCCGACCAGCTCCGCCAGGAGTTGGCCGAGGCCCGGCTGGCCCTGCGCGCGGAGCAGGTGCGCGCCGACGGGTTCGAACGCGAGCGCCACGCGGCCCGCGCCGACGCGGACGCCCAACGCGAACGCGCCGTCGCCGCCGAACTCCGCGCCCAACCGGCCTGACCGCGTCCGCATCGACCGGCCGGGGCCTCACCGTGGGAAGCGGGCCACCCAGCGGCGTTGCCACGGGGTCTCCACCGCTTTGGGGTGGTAGTGCGCCCGCGTCCAGGCGATGGCCTCGGCGGGCGGACGTCCCGTCAGCACGACGAGGCAGGCGATGACGGTACCCGTGCGGCCGACTCCCCCGCCGCAGGCGACCTCGACGCGCCGGCCGGCGTGGGCGCGGTCGCCAAGCGCCCGGATGAGCCGCACGGCGGCCTCGCTGTCACGGGGCAGCAGGAAGTCGGGCCAGTCGATCCAGTGGTGCGGCCAGGACAGTTCGTGATCGTGACGCCGGCGCAGACGCTTGCCGCCGAGGTAGAGGCCGAAGTCGGGAGGATCGTCCGCCGGTGGCGGGTACCGCAGGCCGCGACCGCGGATCCACGCCCCGTCCGGAAGCTGGATCGCGCCGCGCAGGTGCCGGTCGGCCATACCTCATCCTGTGCCCGTCGGGTTCGCGGCTCCAGGGGCAGCCCCAGTGTTCGTGTCCGGCCCGTCGTATGGTCCGCGACGTGCCGCACAACCTTCAAGCCGTGGACGGTGCGGGATGCGCACGTCGCGGCGCCAGCCGGACAACCATGGGGTGCGACCGGAACGCGCGGCTGGGGCGGTCGTTTTCGCAGGGGTCGGGCACAATCTCGGCTATGACCGACGATCCGCTGGAGCGGCTGCGGCGGCTGTGCCTGGCCCTGCCCGAGACGACCGAGCGGGCCAGCCATGGCGAGCCGACGTGGTTCGTCCGCGACAAGAAGACCTTCGTGTCCTACGCCGATCATCACCACGACGATCGGCTCGGGTTCTGGTGCGCGGCGCCGGCCGGCAGCCAGGAGGCGCTGGTCGCCTCCGCGCCCGACCGGTTCTTCGTGCCGCCCTACGTCGGGCATCGCGGCTGGCTGGGCGTACGGCTCGACGTCCCCGTCGACTGGGCCGAGATCGCCGAGCTGATCGAGGACGCCTACCGGGTCGTCGCGCCCAAGCGGCTGGTCGCGCAGCTGGACGCCGGCGACTCCGAGTGACGGTCGGAGCCCGTAACGCAAGCCTTCAGAACGGAACAATACGTTCCAGTGTTATGCTGAGGTCATGGACGGTACGACAACCACCCCGCTGAGCGGTCGCAAGGCACAGGCCGCCCGCAACGATCAACTGATCCTGGATGCCGCCCGAGCCGTGTTCATCGCCGACCCGACCGCTCCGATCTCCGCGGTGGCCGAGCGGGCCGGGGTGGGCATCAGTGCCCTCTACCGCCGCTACGCGAGCAAGGAAGACCTGCTCCGCAAGCTGTGCGGCGACGGCCTGCGCCGCTACCTCGACGCCGCCGAGGAGATGCTCGCCGACGACGGCGACGCGTGGGAGGCGTTCGCCCGCTTCATGCGCAACCTTGTCGACGCCGACACCAACTCGCTGACCCAGCGCCTGGCCGGCACCTTCGTGCCGACCGAAGAGCTGTACCGCGACGCCGCCAGGGCCCAGGAGCTCAACGAACAGATCTTCGCCCGCGTGCGGGCCGCGGAGGCCGTCCGGCCCGACTTCGACGTCAACGACCTGTCCCTGGTGCTCGAACAGCTCGCCAGCGTCCGGCTGGGCGACGAGGACCGCACCCGCGAGTTGCGGCACCGCTACCTCACACTGTTCCTCGACGGTCTGCGCCAGCCGTCCCCTACACCGCTGCCGGGCTCGCCGCCCACCTGGGCAGAGCTCGGCGAGCGCTGGAACCCCGAACGGCCTTGAAACAGCCGTACCAGGTACGCGGCTACCATCGACCGACGTGACCGCCTATCTCGACGAACTGTTCTCCCTCCATGGCCGGGTCGCCGTCGTCACCGGCGGTAGCTCGGGCATCGGCCGCGGCATCGCCGGCGCGCTCGGCCGGGCCGGCGCGGCGGTTGTCGTGCTGGCCCGCCGCGAGCGCCCGCTGGCCGAGACGGTCTCCGAGCTCGAGTCGTACGGCTGCCGCGCCGCGTCCGTCTCGGCCGACCTCGGCGACCGTACGGCTCTGGCGGGCGCGGCCGAGGAGGCGGTCAAGCCATTCGGCGAGCCCGACATCCTCGTCACCTCGGCGGGCGTCAACCTGCGGCCGCCGCTCGGCGAGCTGTCGATAGATCAATGGGACCGCACGATGGCGGTGAACCTCGGCGCGCCGTTCCTGCTCGGGCAGCGGTACGGGCCGGGGATGGCCGAGCGCGGCTGGGGGCGCATTATCCACATCGGGTCGCAGCAGTCGTTCCGCGCGTTCAACAACAGCGGCGGGTACGGCGCGTCCAAGGCGGGCGTCGTCGGGCTGACCCGGTCCCAGGCCGAGGCGTGGTCGGCGCATGGGGTGTGCTGCAACTCGATCATCCCCGGGTTCGTGATCACGCCGCTGACCGCCGAGGTCTCCGCGGACCCCGAGAAGGTCAGGGCCTTGGCCGGCCGTACGATGGTGGGTCGCA
This sequence comes from Streptosporangiaceae bacterium, assembly GCA_036555725.1. Lineage (GTDB taxonomy): Bacteria > Actinomycetota > Actinomycetes > Streptosporangiales > Streptosporangiaceae > CALAED01. The sequence continues at coordinate 123,478 of DATBKU010000057.1, forward strand.
ACGGCGACCCGGCCGACTTCGCCGGAGCCGTGGTGTTCCTCGCCTCTCCGGCCGCCGGCTACGTCACCGGCCAGGCGATCTTCGTCGACGGCGGCTTCTCGGCCCGCTGACCGCCGCTCCCCCGCCGCCGTACGACGTGGCGAAACGGTCACCAAAGTTCGGTGTGGTCGAGCGCCTCCCGGGGCGTGCGGGCCTGCCGTACGCCGGGCAGCGGGTCTCCGGCGGCGTCGCGGATCTGCCATCCGCCGCCCAGCTGGACGACGGGGACCCGGCCGCCGCGTACGGCGAAGGCCAGCTCCGACAGCGTGCCCCACGATCCGCCGATCACGATGACGGCGTCGCCGGAGTTGACGATGACGGCGTTGCGGGCCTGCCCGAGGCCGGTGGGGATCACGACTGACAGGTGCGGGTTGGCGTGGTCGCGGTCCGCGCCCGACAGCACGCCGACGACGGTGCCGCCGCCGGACCCGGCCCCCTCGGCCACGGCGGCCATGACCCCGCCGTACCCGCCGCAGATCACCACGGCCCCGCGTTCGGCGAGCAGCCGCCCCACCTCGAACGCGAGCCGGCCCACCTCTTCGTCGCACTCGCGCGGCCCGCAGACCGCCACCTGAATCGCCATGCGTCAATCCAACCGCGGGTCAGTCCCTTCGGCGCCGCCCCCGGCGGGTGTCCGTGGTGAGCGGATGCTCCTCGACGTCGTAGCGGCGGATGTAGGCGCTCGCGAAGGCCTGCAGGCTGGCGCCCGCGGGCAGCGCGAGCACCGCCCCGACCGGCCCCAGGATGGCGGCGCCCGCGAGCACGGTGCCGAAGCCCACCGCCGGATGCATGTCGAGCGTCTTGGCGGTGATCCGCGGCTGCAGCAGGTAGTTCTCGAGCTGCTGGTAGGCGACGATGAACACCAGCATCCACAGCGCCGTCAGCAGGCTCACGGTCAACGCGACGAGCACCGGCACCGCGCCCGCCAGGTAGGTGCCGACGGCCGGGCCCCCGCTCGCGTCTGGCATGCCTGAAAGCTAGCCTCACCAGCGCTTTCCGGCCGGGACCGACACGACCCCGGGCTCGGTCAGCCGGGCAGGTCAGCGGCGCTGAGGCGGGTGAGCTGGTCGGCCGACAGGGTGGCACCGTCGCGGACGATCCGTACCGACTGCTGGGCCACCGTGGCGTCGAAAAGGCGGCGTACGGAGTGGCCGGCGGCGAAGCCGGTGCCGCCGCGCAGCGCCGCCATCCGCTCCGGCAGCGCGGCCAGCAGGTCGTCCTCCAGGACGTACTGCTGCTCGGCGGCGCAGCGCCGGAAGATCTCGGCGAGGTCGTCGTCCGTGGGGTCCGGGAAGTCGATCACTCCGCCGAGCCGGTCCCGCAGGGCGGGCGTGGCGTCGAGGAACGCGGTCAGCTCGCCGGGCGGGCCGGTAAAGATAGCGATGAAGTCGTCGGCGCGCTCGTCCATCTGCTGTGCGAGCTCGGCGACCGCGGAGCCATCGCCCAGTCCGGGAGCATGGTCGACGACGAGAACCCCGCCCACCGCCTCGCTCACCCTGGCCCTGGTCTGCTCGGCGCCGGCGAGATCGTCGGGTACGGCCTCCACCACGTGCCCGGACTCCAGCGGCCCGATCACCGCGAAGAGCTTGCCGATCAGCCGGGCCACGGTCGTCTTGCCGGTCCCGGCCGCGCCGGCGAAGGCCAGGTGCCGGTGCCCCTCGGAGACCGGCAGCCCGGCGCGGCGGCGGGCCGCCGCCACCCGCGCCTCGGCCACGATCCGCTCCACGACCTCCTTCACCGGTTCGAGGCCGGCGAGGGAGCGCAGCTCGCCCAGGTAGGCGTCGACGTCGCGCAGGTCGCGCAGCGACGGTTCGAGCTCCTCGGCCACCCCCTCGAAGTCGTCGGGCAGGAGGGTGAGCGCGCCGGCGTCGTCGGCGGAGTACAGCGCCTGGGTGTCGCCCGCCTGGCCGAGGTGCCGGGTGGCCGCCCGGTCGAGGTACGCCTCGATCAGCCGGGCCCCGGCCAGCCGGCCGCGGCCGCGCATCCGTCCCATGTCGCGGCGCGCCGCCTCCCATGCCTCCGGCGACAGCTGCAGGTGCCGCTCGGCGGCCAGCAGTTCCAGCAGTGCCGCCCGCGCGGACGGGTCGGTGAGGTCCGGCATCCGGACGATCCGAAAGTCGGTCACCAGCTCGGGGTGCGCGGCCGACAGCTGGCCCATACGGTCGGGCCCGCAGGTCGCCACCAGCGTGGTCTCGCTGACCCCCTCGACGCGGGCCCGGTACAGCGCCGCCGCGAAGGCCGGCCCGTTCTCGTCGTCGAAGATCAGTGAGTCGAGCCCGTCGAGCAGCAGCGTGTGCCCGGCGTGTTCGTCGAGTACGGCCCTTATCTCGTCGGGGCCGCGGTCGCGCAGCCGGCTCGCGTCGATGCCGTGGACCTCCCCGCCGCCGACGCCGACCTCGGCGAGCGCCTTGGCGACCATGCGGGCGACGCGGCGCTGGCCGCTCGACGGGGCGCCGACCAGCAGCAGTCCCGGCGCGGACGCGCTCGACACCTCCTGTCCGCGCAGCCGCCGCGCCCACTGCCCGCGCCGCCGCAGCTCGGTGAGCAGCCGCCCGACGTCGTCGAGCCCGCACAGGAACCGGATGCCGTGCGCCTCCACCACGTTGGGGACGCCGAGGGCGGCGGGCGCCGGCGGGGGCGGGCCTGGCACCGGCGGCCCGACCGGTGGCTCCACGGCCTCGGCCATGGCCGAGGCCGCGTCGTCCCCCAGCTGCGTCGACTCCGGCTCGCCCGGCCGGGACTCCGACGGCGCTTGGGATGGTGCGGGCGGCGGGGCCGGCGGCGCGGACTCGGCCACCGTTTCATCCGGAGGAGGCGGCGGGACTGCCGGGCCCCGGCCGGAGGCCAGGTGGGCCCGGGCGGCCTCGATGATCTGCCATGCGGTCAGCTCGCCCGTGCCCTTCGGCGGCCGTCCGGCCGCCGCGCCCCGCAGCTCGGCCGCCGCGGCCGCCGGCACGACGAACCCCGGTACGGGCGGCGCGATCTGGGCGAGCCGGCACCACGTCAGGGCCAGGGCGTAGGAGGTGGCCAGCAGCGTCTCGACCTGCTCGACGTCGCCCGCGCCGTCGGTCGCCCGCAGCATGTCGGGCAGCTTGCCGTCGCGTGGCCACAGCCGCCGCAGCGGATGGTCGGCCTGGACGGCCACCGCCTGCAGCGTGCGCGCGCTGTCGGGGTCCAGCCACGGCAGTACGGCGGCGAGCGCGGCCGGGGCGGTCTGCAGGTCCGCGGCGAGCAGGGCGATCGCCGAGTGTCGCACGACGGTGGCGCTGGCCCCCGCGTACAGGCCCCGCACCGTGTCCTCGATGTCGTACAGCGCGAGCCGGAAGTACTCACCCGGCCCGGCCTCGCGCATGACGGCCGTGGCGAACTCGGCCGGGCAGCGGCGCCGCCACTGGTCGAGTACGGCGCCGACGCCGAACCGGATGCCGCCCATGTCGAACTGGATCATCTGGGTCGTGGCGGCGGCGATGCCGTCCAGGGCGTGCGCGCCGGGCCGGAACCCCGGTTCCGTCCGGAGCGCGGCGGCGATCTCGGCGATGACCCGGACGACGTGCGCGGCGCCCACGGCGTCGCCCGCGCTCAGCCGCTCGCAGTAGTAGCCGACCAGGTTCGACAGGTCCGGCGCCGTCAGCCAGCGCAGCTCGCTGCGCGGCACGGTCAGGTAGGGCGCGAAGAGCTCGATCAGCGGATGCTCGGCCAGCACGATCGGCGACCCGGCGCACCACAGCAGCGCGCCCCACGCGACCGCGACCGTGCTCGGCGTGCCCGGGGCGAACGCCTGGTCCTGCAGCACGAACTGCGCGGGGTTCACCGACAGCGCCGTGATCAGGGCCTGCTGGACGCGGGCGACGACGGCCGTGGACGGCGTCCCGGACAGGAAGGCGGTCGGCGCGATCCGGCCCGCGGCGAGGTCGGGGCCGGTCGGGATCAACGGCGGCGGCACGGGCGGGTTCCCGCCGCCGCGCGGCGCGGCCCCGACCACCCGGCGCGCCGCCGGGTCGGCAGGTGCGGGGCAGGGGTGCCAGCTGCCGTCGAGGCCGCTGCGGTACCAGCGGCCCCAGGCGCCGAACAGCCACCATTCCCCGGCGCCGGTGAGCATGTGGCTGGTGATCGCGTCCGCCCGTTGCGGCGGCCGCGCCGCCCGCCACCACGGGGCCGCGACGAGCGCGCGGATGGCCTCCTCGGTCTTGGTGAAGAGGTCGCCCGCCGGCCCGCGCGATCCGGGATCCGCCTGCCAATTCACTCAGCGAATGGTAGCCCGCCTCCGGGCCGCCCCAGGAACGGGTCAAATGTAATGAGCGTTATTGGCTGACGGTCATTAGCATAGGGTTGCGGTGGGCATTGGACGAGGGACGGGGAGGCGACATGGGCGACCAGCACCTGACGGCGCGGGCGAAGGCGTGGGGCCTCGGGCTCGCGGTCGTGTCGACCCTGTGCTTCGGCAGTTCGGGGGCGTTCGCCAAGGCGCTGATCAACGCCGGGCTCACCCCGTTGCAGGCGGTGTGGCTGCGGGTCGCGGGAGCCGCCCTCGTCCTGGTGCCGCTGACGCTGGTGCTGCGCGGCACCGCGGGATTCCGCGCCGCCCGCCGGTCGCTGCCGCCGCTGCTGCTGTTCGGCGCCGCCGGGGTGGCCGGCTGCCAGGCGTTCTACTTCGTCGCCGCGTCGCGCCTGCCGGTCGGGGTGGCGATCCTGCTGGAGTACACCGGCCCGGTCATGGTGGTCGGCTGGCTGCGGTTCGTCCGCCGGGCGCGGGTGGCGCGCTCGGCCGCGCTCGGCGTCGCGGTCGCGCTGGCCGGGGTCGCCTGCGTCGTGCAGATCTGGGCGGGGCTGCGCCTCGACGGCGTCGGCCTGCTCGCCGGGCTCGGCGCGGCGGCAGCGCAGGCGGCCTACTTCCTGGTCGCCGAGCGGATGGGCGGCGAGACAGACCCGCTCGTGCTGACCAGCGCCGGCTTCGTCGTGGGGGCCGTCGTGCTGACGGTCGTCGCGGCGCCGTGGTCGATCCCCTGGGGCCTGTTGCCCGCCGACGTCGCCTTCGCCGACCAGCACGCGCCGGCCTGGCTGATCGCGGCCTGGATCGTCGTGGTGAGCACGGTCATCGCGTACATCACCAGCGTGCTGGCGGTGCGGCGGCTGTCCGCGCCGGTGGCCGCCGCCGTCTCCTACCCGGAGGCGGTGTTCGCCGCACTGTTCGCCTGGGTCATCCTCGGCGAGCGGCTGACCCCGGTGCAGCTCGTCGGCGGGCTGATCGTGCTGGCCGGCGCGTTCATCGCCCAGCGGGCCGTGTCCACCAAGGACCCGGTCGCGGCGGCACCGAGCGTACCCGCCCCGGCGCCGCTCGCCGCCCGCTGACGGCCGCCCAGGCCTGCCCGCGTACCGCCGCCGGCCTCCCGGCCGGGCGCTGCGCCGCCCGTCGGACGAACCGCACGTATTTTCGAATTGGGCGGGCGAAACCGGTAAACCAGCGGTCAAAATGGAAGACGTGACCCGCACCGAACGGCTGCTCGCCCTCGCGGCCGAACTGCGGGCCGCTGCTCCGGCGCCGCTGCGGGCGCGGGCCCTCGCCGAACGGCTGGCGGTCAGTGAAAGGACCGTACAGCGTGATATCGCGGCCCTGGCCCGCAGCGGTCTGGCCGTACGGCGGGAAAGCTCGGGCGGGTACGCCGTCCGGCCCGACCAACGGCCCGGCGAGGTGGCGGCGTCGACCACCGGCCTGCTGCAAACCCTCGCCGCGGCCGTCCGCGACCGCCGCATCGTCCGGATCGCGTACGTCGACCAGGCCGGCGAGCAGACCCGCAGAGACATCGAGGCGCACGGCCTCGTCATCGCGCCCGCCGCCGATTACCTGGTCGGCTGGTGCCGGCTCCGCGACGACGACCGGCTGTTCCGCGTCGACCGCATCGCCGCCGCCCACCTCGTCGAGGGCGAGCGCATGTCCCGGCGGCACAACCTCGAGGACCTGATCGCCGCCCTGGAGGTCCCGGCCCCGCGCGTGGCGGCCGGCCAGAGCAGGGGCACGCCGGCCCGGGCCCGGGCCTGGGCGCTGGCCCGCATCCGGACCGTACGGCTGCGGCTCGTCGAGACCGCCGACGAGGTGAGCACGGCACGGGAGGGCGGCGCCTCGCTGCGCGCCGTGATCGGCCACCTCGCCGAGTGGACGCGCTGGCAGGTCGCGGCCGTGCGGGCGGTCACGACGGGGCAGGACCTGGTGTTCGACGGGCGGCGGCCGGCGTTCCCGCGCGAGTTCGACGGCGCGCTCGGCTACCTCGCCCGCGAGCGGATGATCCAGGACGCGATGGCGCTGCGATCGCTCGCCGAGCTGGTCCGCGACCTCGACGAGGTGCTCGCCGGCGCCGCCCACTGGGCCGCCGAATGCCCGGACGGCCTGTGGCGCGATCCCGTGCCCGAGCCCGGCGGCATGGGGCGCAGCCGGCCGCTGGCCGACCTGCTCGCCGGCTGGTGGAGCCCGCTGTCGCACACCGAGTGGCACCTCGACCGGCCGGCCGGCGACGTGCCCGGCGACACTGAGCCCGACGACGAGCCGGACGAACGTCTCGTCCAGCAGTGTCCGCTACGTGCCTGACGGCCCGTACGGGGGGTAGGGCAGGTCGTTCGGGCGTTCGGCGGCGAGGACGTGGGTGAACCAGACGATCTTGCCGTAGCCGCCCGGCATCGCGCCGAACTCCGCGGCGATCGCCGTGACGAGCAGCAGGCCGCGGCCCGCCTCGGCGTCCGCCGCCGGGTCGCACGGCTGTGGCACCAGCGGGTTGGCGTCGGTCACCTCGCATCGCACCTTCGGCCCGTCGATCGACAGCCTCAGCCCCACCGGCCCGTCACCGTGTAGGACGGCGTTGGTGACCAGCTCGTCGACCATGAGGACGATGTCGTCGCGGTCCTCGGAGGCGGGGATCCGCCAGCGGTGCAGGGCGTTACGCGTCAAGGTGCGCGCGTGCGCCGCCGTCTTGGGGTCGACCGGCAGCCGCCAGCAGGCGACGTGCTGATTCAGTCGCGGTGCCCACCCGTCCAGGCCGAACCCACCCGTTCCCACCGCCAGCAGTCCCCTCGCCGGTCCCCGCACGCTGATCTCGTCAGGCATGTTCCCGGTGAGACGCGCCGCGTAGCCGCGGGTTGGAAAGATATGTCCTGGAAGGCAGTAACTCACGGCGACTTCTGCCAGTACAGCCGCCCTTGCGGACAGTGAGCAGCGCCACAGTCCGGCCAGGTGACTTGCGGGTAACAGCGGTGGCGAGCACGCTCTGCGCATGCCCGACCGAACGTACGATCTCGTTCTCTTCGGCGCGAGCGGCTTCACCGGAGCCCTGACGGCCGAGTATCTGGCCCGGGCCGTCGGCGCCTCCGGCACCGCCGGACAATGCCGCTGGGCGCTCGCCGGACGCGACCTCGCCAAGCTCGAGGCCGTCCGGGACCGGCTCGCCGCCATCGACTCCGGGCTCGCCGACCTGCCGCTGCTCGTCGCGGACGCCGCCGACCCGGCCGGGCTCCGCGAGATCGTGGAGGACACGCGGGTCGTCGCCACCACCGTCGGCCCGTACATCGTCCACGGGGAGCCGCTGGTCGCCGCCTGCGCCGCGGCCGGCACCGACTACCTCGACCTCACCGGCGAGCCCGAGTTCGTCGACCTGATGTACGTCCGGTACCACGAACGCGCCAAGGCCACCGGGGCGCGGATCGTGCACTGCTGCGGCTTCGACTCCATCCCGCACGACCTGGGCGCCTACTACACCGTCGGGCTGCTGCCGGACGGCGTGCCGATCCGCGTCGACGGGTACGTGCGGGCGGCGCTGCGCCCGTCCGGCGGCACCGTGCACTCCGCCGTCACCGCCTTCTCCCGGGCCAGGCAGACGTTCCGGGCGGCGGCCGCGCGGCGCCGGGCCGAACACGGCGAGGGCACGTCCGGGCGCCGGTCCCGGCTGCGGTCGCGACCGCCGCACCTGGCCCGCGGGCTGGGCTGGGCGCTGCCGTTCCCCAGCATCGACCCCCAGGTGGTGATCCGCTCCGCCCGGGCCCTGCCGCGGTACGGCCCGGACTTCACCTACGGCCACCACTTCGCCACCAGGCGGCTGACCGGCGCCGTCGGCCTCGCGGCCGGAACCGCCGCGGCCTTCGTGCTCGCCCAGCCGCCGCCCACCCGGTCCTGGCTGCTGCGTCGCTTCCCGGCCGGCTCCGGGCCCACGACCGACCAGCGGGCCGCCAACTGGTTCAAGGTCCGGTTCACCGGCATGGGCGGCGGCCACCGGGTCGTGACCGAAGTGGCCGGCGGCGACCCCGGCTACGACGAGACGGCCAAGATGTTCGGCGAATCCGCGCTCTGCCTGGCCTTCGACGACCTGCCGGAGACCGCCGGCCAGGTCACCACCGCGGTCGCGATGGGCGACGCGCTGATCGAACGGCTGCGTAGCGCCGGTATCACGTTCACCACCCTTGCCGAGAGCAAAGGCGTGCCCGACGCGGAATAGGCACCCCCGGGATGCCGTTAAACTGGTTGGTGCCGGTGTGGCATGTGTCCCCCGGGCCGCACCTTTTGCCTTCGCGGAATACCGTTTGGCCACGGCCAAGGCAGGAGCCGCGTTGTGCCTTTCGCCGTGAGGCGACCACCACACCGGCCCGAGCGACCCGTCCCGGGCGAGAGTGATCTCGCCCGGGACGGTCGCGTTTCTGGTCCTGGTGTTTCCGGTCCAGGTCGGTCCGACTCGTGCCACGATTGCTGCCAATCGGGGTGAATCGTAAGGGGATGCGGATGAGCGAGCCGTACGAGCCGCGTGCCGGCCGGCCTGACGAGGAGGCGGGGCCGCCGTACCAAGGGCGGCACGGCTCCGGGGAGGCTCCCGCCGACGGATCCTGGTGGGCCGGGAATCAGCCGGCCGCCGGCGGGCAGCCGGGTTACGCCGACAGCGGACAGCCGGGCGCTCCTGATACCTACGACCCGTACGACCCGTACGACCCGTACGACCCGTACGACCCGTACGCGGGAAGCGGCTACCGGGGTGCCCAGAACGCCGCGCCCGGCGCCCAGCACGCCATCCCCCCGGCCGGCGGCCCGCCCGGCCTGGGCACCGTGCCGCCCGCCGGAGGCTGGGATGGCCAGCAGGCCGTGCCCGATGGCGGCTGGGCCGGTCAGCAGGCCCCGCCCGATGGCGGCTGGGCCGGTCAGCATGCCAAACCGCCCGGCGGCGGGCGCGGCCGGCGCACGGCCTGGATCGTCGTGTCCTGCGTCGCGGTGGTCGCGATCCTCGCGGGCGCCGGCGCGTTCATCATGTTCCGCACGAAGGGCAGCCCCCGCGAGACCGCCGGCGCCTATCTCGCCGCCTGGGAGAAGAACGACTACGCGGCGATGTCCGCACTCCTCGCGACGCCGCCGCCCGACCTGGCCGCCCGGCTCGGCGCCATGCGCGCCAGCCTCGGCGTGACCAAGACGAGCCTGCGGCTCGGCGCCGTACAGAAGACGCACGCGCCCTTCACCGCGACCCTCACGCTCAAGAACATCGGCGACTGGACCTACCAGGGCGCGCTCGACCTCACCAAACGCGACCGGAAGTGGATGGTGGCCTGGAGCGTCGCGTCCATCCATCCGCGGCTGACGGACGGACGGCGGTTCGCCATCACCACGACCTGGCCGAAGCGGGGGGCGATCCTGGCCGCCGACGGCAGCCGCATCGACGTCCCCGGGATGTCCGGGTCGGTCCAGCAGCTGGCCGGCCTCACCGGCCCCGCCACCGCCGCCGACCTCAAGCGGCTCGGCTCGCCGTACAAGAAGGGCGACGTCGTCGGGCACGGCGGAATCCAGGAGCAGATGCAGCGGCGGCTCGCCGGCACTCCGGCCACGTCCATCCAGATCGTCGACCAGGCCAAACACCCGGTGGCCACGCTGCACACGATCCCCGGCAAGCCGGGCGCGACCGTCCGTACCAGCCTCGACCTGCGGGTGCAGGCAGCGGCGGCCCAGGCGATCACCAGCCAGGGCAAGCCGGCCGCGATGGTGGCCATCCGGCCCTCCACCGGGCAGATCCTCGCCGTCGCCAACCAGCCGGGCGGGTTCAACCGCGCGCTGCTCGGCCACTATCCGCCCGGTTCGACGTTCAAGGTCGTGACCGCGGCCGCGCTGCTCGCCGACGGGCTGGCCCCGCAAGACCACGTGCAGTGCGCTAAGACCGCCAACGTCGGCGGCCGCGAGATCCGCAACTTCGAACACGAGGAGTTCGGCGACATCGACTTCCTGACCGCGTTCGCCAAGTCGTGCAACACCGCGTTCGCGACGCAGGCCACGCAGCGGCTGTCCAAGCAGCAGCTGGTGAACATGGCGCGGCAGTTCGGGCTCAACACGCCGATCAGTGCGGGCGTGCCGGCGGCGCGGTCGTCGTTCCCGTCGCCCGCCGACACCGTCGAGTTCGCGGCCGAGTCGTTCGGGCAGGCCCGCGTGTCGGTGACACCGCTGACCATGGCGGCGGTGGCCGCCGCGGTCAAGGCCGGCGGCTGGCGGGCGCCCCGGCTCGTCGTCTCCCCCGCCGTCCCCGGTCAGGCCAAGGCCACGCCGCTGAACCCGTCGGTCACCGCGAACCTGAAGAACATGATGAGCGCGGTCGTCACCTCCGGTACGGCGGCCGGCGCGAACCTGCCGGCGGGAACGTACGGCAAGACCGGCACGGCCGAGTACGGCACCGGCAGCAAGCCGCCGACCCACGCGTGGTTCATCGGGTTCCGCGGCGACCTGGCGTTCGCAGTGATCGTCGAGGGCGGCGGCACTGGCGGCGAGGTAGCCGCGCCGCTCGCGGGCACGTTCCTGCGCGCGGTCGGCTGACCCGGGGCATGTTCACCAGGTCCGGCCTCGGGCGAGCCGGAGCTAGGTGACGATGAGGACCACCGCGACCGTGGCCGCCGCGACGATGACGACGACCGCGACGGCGATCGCCACCACGAGCCGGACTCGGCGGCGGCGCCGACGCCGATCACGGCCGAAGCGCGAAAGCCGGCGGGCCAGCGCCGGATCATCCTCGCTGAGCTGAGATGCGATCCCGGTGAGGATTCTCTCCTCCTCCATCGAGAGCGCCATGCCGCACCTCCGGGGGTCACGCCTGAGGTACTTTCTTCCCCCGGGGAAGATCATTATCCGCGGGACACGGTAATAGTCGATCCTCGTGCCGGCGTGCTCTGGTGGTTCGCCCGGTCCAGCGCCGTCACGTAGTAGGTGTAGGAGGCGCCTGGCTTGACGGTCGGGTCAGAGATACCGCCCGCCCGTACGGTCGTGATCAGCGCCCGCGGGTCGACCGGTGCGCAGGCCGCCTTCTTGCCGTCGGCCCTATACACCGCGTACAGCGTGTCGGCCGGGCCCTGCCACCGGATGGTGACCGCCTTGCCGTCCGTCGTGGTCTTGACGTGCGCCGGCGGCTTCGCGTTCGGGCGGCCCGCCGCCACGGGCGCGAGCGCCGGACGGGTGTAGTGGTCCGCGACGATCTTCGCGGCGAAGCCGCGGCGGTTGCTCAGCACATCGCGGGCGCTGAAGAAGACGTTGCCGCTCACCTCGGGCGACTTGTCGCTGATCGCGACCTGGCGGGACAGCTCGGCCGCCCGCCGCCACGGCCCGGGCTCGCCGACCCGGTACGCGCCGTGCCCGATCAGCAGCTGGACGCCGGTGCCGCGGACCTGCCGCGACCACCAGGCGGTGAGCGTTCGGTAGTCGGCCCGGCTGTCGCCGATCGGCCAGTACAGCTGCGGCAGGATGTAGTCGACCCAGCCTTTCTTCACCCACAGCCGCGAGTCGGCGTAGATGTCGTCGTAGCTCTGCAGGGCCCGGGTGGCCGATCCCGCGGGGTCGGTCGACCGGTTGCGCCACACCCCGAACGGGCTGATCCCGAACCGCACCCACGGCTTGGCCTTGTGCACCTCGTCCGACACCCGCTGGATCAAGGTGTTGACGTTGTTGCGGCGCCAGCCGGCCTTGCTCGCGAAGCCCTTCCCGTATTTCTTGTACGTGGCCTGGTCCGGGAAGGCGCCGCCCTCCGGATAGGGGTAGAAGTAGTCGTCGAAATGCACGCCGTCGATGTCGTACTTGCGCACCACGTCGAGGACGACGTTGCTCACCAGGTCGCGTACCTGCGGCAGTCCCGGGTCGTACCACAGGCCGTCGCCGTACTTGCGGACCCAGTCGGGATGCCGCCGTGCCGGGTTGCTCGTCGCGAGCTTCTTCAGCTTCTTCTGCCTGCTCACCCGGTACGGGTTGAACCAGGTGTGGAACTCCAGGCCGCGGGCGTGCGCCTCCTTGAGCATGAAGCCAAGCACGTCGTAGCCGGGGTCGCGGCCCTGCCGGCCGGTGATCCACTGCGACCACGGCTCGTACGGCGACGCGTAGAACGCATCAGCCGTTGGCCTGACCTGGACGAACACCGCGTTGAGGCGCATCGCCTTGGCGGTGTCGAGCAGCCTGCGGTACCGCGTCTGCTGGGCGGCGGCACTTTTGGCGCCGGCGGGCCAGTCCATCCCGGTGACGGTGGCGATCCACATGCCGCGCAGCCGCCGGCCGCCGGTGGCCGGTTTGACGGCGGCGCACTCCGCCTTGGTCTGCGGCGGCTCGTCGTCGGTGCCGCTCAACGCCGGTACGCACGCCGTCAGCAGCCCGGCCGCCGCCACCGCTGTGAACACGCCGCCCAGGCCCGAGCCGCTCCCCCATCGCCGCCACATAGGCGCCCATTCTTACCCAGGTCTCGGGGTGCTGCGTACGAAACACGCAGGCCCGGCCCACGCCGCGTTGCGATAGTCGAACGAACGTTCTATCGTCGAGGTGTTCGAAAGAGAGGTGGGCATGCGCTGGGACAACCTCCGTCTGACCGGTGACGACGAGAGCCACCCCGACCTGCCTCTGATCGAGCGCCAGGCGGTGACCCGCACCTTCGACACCCCCGAGTTCCGCGGCATCACCTTCTACGAGATCCACGCCAAGTCCATTATCAACAAGGTCCCCCCGGCCTCGCGCCTCGGCTTCACCTGGACCATCAACCCCTATCGGGGGTGCACTCACGCATGTGCCTACTGTCTAACTGGAGATACGCCAATCCTGATGGCCGACGGACGTACGAAACCGCTGGCAGATGTAGGAGTCGGGGACCGCATCTACGGCACGGAACGGCGAGGAGATTATCGCCGCTATGTCGTTACGGAAGTGCTCGCGCACTGGCGGACGATCAAGCCCGCATACCGCATCTCGCTGGAAGACGGCACGGAGCTGATCGCGAGCGGCGACCATCGTTTCCTCAGTGACCGCGGCTGGAAGTTCGTGACCGGCGCTCAGCAGGGTTCCGAGCAGCGGCCGCATCTCACGCTCAACAACAAGCTGATCGGCACCGGCGAGTTCGCCGAGGGGCCCAAGGACACCGCCGAATACCGGCGTGGCTACCTCCGCGGCATGATCCGCGGCGACGGCTATATCGGGTCGTACTTCGACGAAGGCAGTGGCAGTGTTTATCGCTGCCGGCTTGCGCTGATCGACGCCGATGCGCTCCGGCGCACAAGAAGCTACCTAGCGGACTTCGGCGTAACCACCACCGAGTTCATATTTCAAAAGGCCACATCTCACAGCCAGCCGATAAACGCGATACGAAACTCGACAAAGGCGGGCATTGCCAAAATTGAAAGAATTATCGAGTGGCCTTGGGATCCGTCAGACGACTGGCGCAAGGGGTTCCTGGCAGGGATCTTCGACGCCGAAGGCAGCTGCCGCCAAGGAGTGCTTCGAATCAGCAACTCCGACCCGCCGATGCTCGCTGAGACCCAGCTCAGCCTGCGCAGGCTCGGCTTCACCACCGCCGTCGACGGACCTACGTTTCCCGGCAAGTATCCGGTTATGTGCATCCGCCTGGTCGGCGGGCTGCGAGAGCGGCTGCGGTTCTTCCACATCGTCGATCCGGCGATCGCGCGGAAGCGGTCGATCGAGGGGACGGCACTCAAGAGCGACGCGCCGCTCAAGGTCGTATCGATCGAGCCGCTCGGCCTGGACCTGCCGATGTACGACATCACCACCGGGACTGGCGACTTCATCGCCAACGGCGTAGTGAGTCATAACTGCTTCGCGCGGAAATCGCACGAATATTTGGAATTGGACGCGGGGCGGGATTTCGATTCGAAGATCGTGGTGAAGGTCAACGCGCCGGAGCTGGTACGCAAGGAGCTGGCCGCGCCGAAGTGGGCGGGCGAGCACATCGCGATGGGCACCAACGTCGACGTCTACCAGCGGGCCGAAGGGCGCTACCGGTTGATGCCCGGCATCCTGGCCGCGCTGCGCGATGCGGCGAACCCGTTCTCGATCCTCACCAAAGGATCGCTGATCCTGCGCGACCTGCCGCTGCTGGAGGAGGCGGCCGAGCGCACCGACGTGAGCACGGCGGTCTCGGTCGGCTCGGTCGACCGGGACCTGTGGCGGCTGGTCGAGCCGGGCACGCCCAGCCCGCAAAAGCGGCTCGAGGTGTGCGCGACGCTCAACGAGCACGGCATCCGCTGCGGGGTGCTGATGGGGCCGGTCATCCCGTACCTGAGCGACTCGCCCGCCGAGTTGGAGGAGGCCGTACGGCTGATCGCGGAGACGGGCACACCGTCGGTGTCGGCGATCACCTTGCACCTGCGGCCCGGGGCGCGCGAGTGGTTCTTCCGGTGGCTGCGCGAGCACCACCCCGACCTGGTGCCGCGCTACGAGCGGATGTACGGGCGGGGTGCGTACGCGCCCAAGGACGTCCAGGAGCGCATCAGCCGCCAGGTCCGGGAGCTGGCCGAGAAGTACGGGATCGACCGCCGCGGCCGGGGCGACCACCGGAGCGTCGCCCCGCCGGAGCCGCCCACGGAGACACCCGAGCAGCTCACCCTCCTTTGAGCCGGCGCCGGCCGGCGCAACAAAGAGGGTGGCCCCCATGAGCGGAGGCCACCCCGGGTTGACTTCCCGCACATGATCACCATCTACACCTGCCGGCGCGGGCAGGGCCGGGTGGCCGAGATCCTCGACGAGGTCGTCACGCTGGCCGCCGATCCGCTGTTGGTACCGCTCCGGCCGATCGCCGTGCTCGCCGCGCTGGACTGCGCCGACCGCGACCTCGCCGAGGCGCTGATCGGACGGTGGGGCGCCGACGTCCGCGACGACTGGGCGGCCGACTTCCTGCTCGCGGTATGGGGATTCGTGGCGGCTCGGCTCGGCGTTCCCGATCCCGGGGAGCTGTACGACCGGCTGCTCCCCTACGCGGACCGGCTGATCACGATGGGGATGGGGTCCGCCGGCTGGGGCTCGTACCACCTGGTTCTCGCGGAGCTGGCACAGCGGCTGGGCCGCCGGGAACAGGCGATCGAGCATGCTCGGCAGGCCGCGGCGACCCATCGCCGGCTCGGGCTCGCGTATTACGAGCGGCGCAGTGTTGAGCTGCTGGCGGCCCTGTCCGGGTGAGGAGCCCGCGCATCCGCGGGCGGGGCGGCGGTGTTCTGTGAAGATGAACCGTCGTCAGGGAGGGATATCCATGGACGTCCGGATCTCCGATGCCGCGCTCGACTGGGATCAGGCCGAAGAGCAGCTGGAGCGGTCCGGCATCGCCATGACGCCGCCGCTGCTGTCGCCCGGCCAGTGCGCCGACCTTGTCCGGCTGTACGACAAGGACGAGTTGTTCCGCAGCACCGTCGTCATGTCCCGGCACGCCTTCGGCGAAGGCAGCTACCGGTACTTCCGCGACCCGCTGATCCCCGTCGTACAGGAGCTGCGGACCGGGCTGTACCCGCCGCTGGCGCGCCTGGCCAACCGGTGGGCCGACCGGCTCGGCGACCGCGACGCGCTGGGCACGACGCCGGGCCCCGGGCCCGCCTACCCCGAGCGGCTCGCGGAGTTGCTCGACGCGTGCGCCGCGGCGGGACAGCGCAAGCCCACCCCGCTGCTGCTGCGGTACGGGCCCGGCGGGTACAACTGCCTGCACCAGGACGTGTACGGCGACATCACCTTCCCGCTCCAGGTCGCCATCATGCTGAGCACCCCCGACGCCGACTTCAGCGGGGGTGAGAGCGTGTTCGTCGAACAACGGCCGCGCGCCCAGTCCCGCCCGATCGTCGCCCGCCCCGGCCTGGGCCAGGGGATCATCTTCCCGGTGCGGAACCGGCCCGTGCCGGCGGCCCGGGGCTACAAGCGGGTCGCCATGAAGCACGGCGTCAGCACGGTCCTGAGCGGGCAGCGACACGTGCTCGGGGTCATCTTCCACAACGCCCGCTAACGCCCGAGCAGGCGGCGCGGGCCGGGGCCGGAGCTGCCGAGCGCGTCGCGCGGGTTGGCCAGATAGCAGCGGTCGATCGACAGGCAGCCGCAGCCCACGCAGTCGGTGAAGTCGTCGCGGAGCTGCTGGAGGTGCCGGATCCGCTGGTCGAGCTCGTCCCGCCAGCGCTCGGACAGGCGCTGCCAGTCGTCGCGCGTGGGCGTACGCCCGTCGGGCAGCTCGGCGAGAGCGGCGCGGATGTCCGCCAGCGGGATGCCGACGCGCTGCGCGATGCGGATCAGCGCCACCCGCCGCAGCGTGTCGCGCTTGTACCGGCGCTGGTTGCCCGTCGTCCGGCGGCTGCTGATCAAGTGCTGCCGTTCGTAGAAGTGCAGGGCCGAGACGCTCACCCCGCTGCGGGCGGCGAGCTGCCCCACGGTGAGCTCTTTTTGATCCCACGGTGCCTGCTCCATCGCGGCGACGACCTCCTCGGCGGCTCACCTTGACATTAGTTGAGGTCGGTTCGCGGCGAGTCCGGCGGAAACCGGCACGGTGGGATCTCGAACTCCCAACCCCGCAAAGCACGTCCTATAGGGCGCAGCAGGCGGAACAGGGGCGTTTTCGCCCGGGAGGTGACGGCCATGCTGGACTGGGTGGAGCTCCCGCCCCGGCCGGGCGAGGACATCCTGTGCGTCAAGACGGGCACGATCCCGTTCCCGGGCACCGACCTGTCTCTCGTCGGCGGCCTGCTGATCTTGACCAATGAGCGGCTCTACCTCGGGCCGCTGGACATCCGGCTCAGAAGCCGGCTGCGGGCCACGCGGACCAAGAGCGGCGGCTCGCTGCTCGGCATCGGCTCGGCCAGCACCTGGCTCGCCAAGTCGCGCGCCATGGATCTGCGCGACATCGTCGACGTCCAGCCCATCAGAAGGTCGTCGCTGCGCGTCACCACCCGCGACGGCAGGACCCATGACTTCGGCGTCATGGCGGGCACCTTCAGCCTGGTGTGGTCGAAGAAGAACCCGCCCCACCGCGACGAGATGCTGCGGGCCATCCGCCTGGCGCTCCCGGCCTGAGCCCGCGTCCACGCCTGAGCCCGCGTCTGGGCCTGTGTGTCACCGGGCCTCGGTGGGGAGCTCCACCGGCTGGGCGATCACATCCACCATGGCGCCGTTGCGGAGCACCGTGACCTGCAGCGGACGGCCGATCGCGTCGGCGAACATCAGCCGCTGCAGGCTCTGCGCCTCGCTCACCGGTACGCCGGCCGCGGTGAGCACCAGGTCGCCGCGGCGCAGCCCCGCCCGGTCGGCCGGGCTGCCCGGCACCACCTCCGCGACGCGCAGCGCCTCCCGCTGACCCGTGCGCTCCCGCAGCGTCACCGGCACCGGCACCGGATTGGTGACAAGACCGAGGAACGCCCGGCGCACCCGGCCGTCGTGCATCAGGGCCGCGATGATCCGCTGCGTGGTGCTGTTGATCGGCACGGCGAGGCCGAGGCCGATCCCGGCGACGGCGGTGTTGATCCCCACGACCTCGCCCCGCGCGTCGGCCAGCGCCCCGCCCGAGTTGCCGGGGTTGAGGGCGGCGTCGGTCTGGATGACGTCCTCGATGACCCGTACGGCGCTGCCGCTGCGGGTGGGCAGCGACCGGCCGAGCGCACTGATCACACCTGCCGTCACCGAGCCGGCCAGCCCCAGCGGGTTGCCGACGGCGACCACGAGCTGGCCCACGACGAGGCGGTCGCTGTCGCCGAGGGTCGCCGGCGCCGGCGTCGACCCGTCGGCCCGGACGACCGCGAGGTCGGACAGCGGGTCGGTGCCGACCACCCGGAACTGCGTCGTCGTGCCGTCGGCGAAGGCCGCCGTGCCCTCGCGGGCATCACCCACCACGTGGGCGTTGGTGAGCAGGAAGCCGTCTGCGGTGAACGCCACCGCCGAACCCGACCCCTCGCGGCCACGCTGCCGCACTCGAAGGCTCGCCACGCGCGGGGTCAGCTCGCGGGCGACAGACGAAACGATCTGAGAGTACGCGTCCAGGGGCTCGGCGCCCGAGGAGTCACGCGGCTCGGGGACCATCGCACCTCCCGATGATTACATCGTTACATGGCAACAGCGGTTAGGGAAGATGTCTTCCCGTGCTCATATTTGACCGATCGTTCTCGATCTGGTTAGGGTCAGGGCCATGGCACGGACCAAGGCGTTCGATCCCGACGCGGCCCTCCAGGCGGCGCTGGAGCTATTCTGGCGGCGCGGCTACGAGGCCACGTCGATGGGCGATCTGGTCGAACACCTGGGCATCGCGCGGGCCAGCATCTACGGCACCTTCGGCGGCAAACACGATCTGTACATGCAGGCGCTCGATCGCTACATGCAGGGCAAAGACCCGAACGTCGTCGAGATGCTGTCCCAGCCGGGTCCGGCGCTCCCCGCCGTACGTGCGCTGGTGCACCGATACGCCCAAGAGTCCGCCGCCGACGCCGACCGGGCCGGGTGCTTCATCGTCAACACGGCGATCGAGCTGGCGCCGCACGACCGTACGGCCTCCGGCCGCGTCGCGACCAGCTGGAACACAATCGAGACCGCGCTGACCTCGGCGCTGACCCGGGCCCGTGCGCAGGGCGAACTCGCCGCCGACAAGGATCCGCGGGCGCTCGCCCGGTTCCTGCTCACCGTCCTGCAGGGCATGCGCGTCCTCGCCAGGGGCGAGCCCGAGCCCGACCGGCTGCGCGACGCCGCCGAACAGGCACTCAAGATCCTCGACTGACTCCGCGGAGACGCAGCGGCCTACGCGGTCTTGTACTAATAATAGATCGGTCGTTCTCGATAGATGGGAAGCTGAGGAACCATGGCACCGCCTGCGGAGCGGACTCGGACCCCGCGCGTCGCCCGGCCGCGGCTCGGCTTCACCCTGCTCGGCGGTACGCAGGTCACGCTCATCGCGGCGATCACCGTGATCACGGTCGGCCTGCCCGCGCTCCAGCGGGAGCTGGGCCTCGGCGACACCGACCTGATCTTCGTGAGCGCGGCCTACGGCGTGTCGTTCGGCGGGCTGTTGCTGCTCGGTGGACGGGTGGCCGACCTGCTCGGCCACCGCCGGATGTTCCTGTTCGGAGTGTCCGTCTTCGGGCTGTCCTCGGCGGCGGCCGGGCTGGCCCCTGGATTCTGGCCGCTCGTCGCCGCGCGGTTCGTCCAGGGCGTCGGCGCGGCCCTCACGGCGCCGGCGACGATGGCGCTGCTCCGGTCGGTGTTCCCCGACCCCGCGCGCCACGCCCGCGCGCTCGCCGTGTGGGGGGTGTTCGCCGGCATCGGCGCCACACTCGGGAACGTCCTGTCCGGCGTGATCGTCACCTGGGCCTCCTGGCGCTGGGTGTTCCTGCTCCCCGCCGCCGTCTCCCTGGCCGTCGCCGCGGCGGCCGTTCGGCTGCTGCCGCCGGGACCGCCACCGGCACGTCATCGCGTCGACATGTTCGGCGCCGTCCTCGTGACCGGCGGGCTGTCCGTGCTCATCGCCGGGCTCGCCCGGCTGCAGGCCACCTGGATTCTCGTGGGCGTCGGGCTGCTCGGGGTGTTCGCCGCGACGCAGGCGCGCTCGTCCGCGCCGCTGGTGCCGCCGTCGTTGCTCGCGAAGCCACGACGCGCGGTGGCACTGGTGGCCATCGCGCTGACCGCCGCCTGCATGACCGTGGTCTACTTCCTGCTGGCGTTGTACTTCCAGCGCATCGGGGGATACTCGCCGCTGCTCACCTCGGCGGCGTTCGCGCCGCCAGCGGTCGCCATCCTCACCACGGGCCCGTTGTCCGCGCGGCTGCTGGGACGGTTCCGGCCGGAGGTCGTGATGGCGTTCGGGCTGCTGACCGCGGCCGCCGGGCTGCTGCCGCTGGCCGGGCTGCACGCCGGCACCGCCTACGGCGGCCGCCCGCTGACCGGCCTGGTGCTCTTCGCCCTGGGCGCGGGCCTGTCGTTTTCGGCCGCCACCGTCTGCGCGATCGACGGCGCGGGCCGGCACCAGTCGGGCCTGACCGCCGGGGTCGTGAACACCGTCATGGAGATCGGCCCACCGGTGGGCCTCGCGGTGCTGGTGCCCATCGCCTCGACGCACGCCGCGGCCCTGCACGACCACGTGCCGGCGGCCGCCGCGACCGCGCAGGGGTACGGCTACGCCTTCGGGGTCGCCGCCGTCGCCCTCGCGTCCACCGCGGGACTCGCGCTGTTGCCGGCGCATCAGAGAAATTAAGGAGATATCGATGAGTGTTCGCTTCACCGGCAAGGTCGTCCTGGTCACGGGCGGCGGCTCCGGGATCGGCCGGGCCACCGCACGTGCTTTCGCCCGCGAAGGCGCCCGCGTCGTCGTCGCCGGACGCAGTGCCGAACCGCTGGCCGAGACCGTAGGCCTGATCGAGGCCGACGGCGGCACGGCCGATCAGGTGACCGCCGACGTCACCCGTTCGGCCGACCTCGCCGAACTGGTCGAGATCGTCGTGGCCCGGCACGGCGGGTTGCACGTCGCGGTCAACAATGCCGGGATCTTCGCCGCCGCCACGGTGACGGATCTCGACGAGGACACCTGGTCCAATGTCCTGAACACGAACCTCACCGGCGTATGGCTGTCGATGAAGCACGAGATCACCCACATGCGCGCCAACGGCGGCGGGACCATCGTGAACGTCCTCGCCAACCTCGGTGCGCATCTGCGGGTCCCGGGGATCGGCGCGTACGCGGCCGCGAAGGCCGGGGCGGTCGCACTGACCCGTACCGCCGCGCTGGAGTACATCGGCGACGGCGTCCGCATCAACTCCGTCTCCCCGGGGCCCAGCGACACCCCGATGTCGATCCGCCCCGGCGAGACCGAGGCCGGCCGCGCCGACCGGATGAAGGCGACGCTGCCGATCGGCCGGGTCGGGGCGCTGGACGAGATCGCCTCCGCCGTGCTGTGGCTGGCGGCGCCCGAGTCGGGGTTCGCGGTCGGCCACGACCTCGTCGTCGACGGCGGCGCCACGGCCTGACCATCCCGGGCCGTCCAGCCGTGCGACCGGTCACCGGGTCTGCGGCCGGCCGGCGTTTCGCTCGTGGCCGATCCGCCGAGGGCGGACATGGGGGGCCGGCGCGGCGCGGGTCCTTAACGTCGTGGCATGGACGTCATCGAGCTGATCCCGGGCCTGCACTTCCTCCGCTTCCCGGTCGGCAACGCCTACCTGTGGATGGACGCCGCCGGGCTGACCCTCGTCGACACCGGCCCGCCCGGGTCGGCGGGGCCGATCGCGGAGGCGATCCGCGGGCTGGGGCATGACCTCGCTGACGTACGGCGGGTGGTGCTCACGCACTTCCACGAAGACCACGTCGGGTCCGCCGCCGAGATCGCGACGTGGGGCGAGGTGCAGGTGCTCGCGCACCGCGCCGACGCTCCGTACATCCGCGGCGAGGCCACCGGCCCGCTCCCCGACCTGGCCGACTGGGAACGGCCGATCCTGGAGCGGGCCCGCGCGCAGCTGCCCGACGAACCGCCCGCCCCCGTACGGGTGGACATCGAGCTCGAGGACGGGGACGCCATCGGCGACGGCGGGCAGGCCATCGCCGTGCCGGGGCACACGCCCGGCAGCATCGCGCTCTACCTTCCCGATCCGAGGGTGCTGTTCACCGGCGACACCGTGGCTCGCAGCCCGCAGGGACAGGTCATGCTCGGCGTGTTCAACGCCGACCCGCCGCTGACCGCCGCCTCGCTCCGGCGCCTGGCGGAACTGGACGCCGAGGTCGCCTGCTTCGGGCACGGCGAGCCGGTCGCCGCGGACGCCGCCGTACGGCTGCGGGAGGCCGCCGAGCGGCTGCCCGGGTAGTGCGCCCTAGGGGGTCAGACTGCGACCTCGTCGAGCACGCCGCCGATGCGCCGCACGACGCCGGGCCAGCCGCCGCTCATGAAGCGGCGCGAGAACGTCTGGTAGGCGTCGTCGGGGTCGAAGCCCTCGTGCACCAGGAACAGCCGGGTGCCGGTGCCCTCGGGCACGAGGGTGAAGGTGACCGTGGACTCCAGCGAGCTCGGGTCCTCAGGGCCCGCACACCAGCTGATCCGGAGCATCTTCTCCGGCTCGAAGTCCAGGACCTCGGAGTATCCGGTCCCGGAGAACCCGGCCTGCGGGATGGGATCGGTGTGGAAGTTGAACGTGTGGCCGACCTCCAGCTTGAAGTCGTTGGGCATCAGCCACCGGGCGATCAGGTCGGAGTCGGTCAGCGCCCGCCACACCTTGGCGGGCGGGTGCGCCAGGAACTCATCGATCCTGATGGCACGCAGGTCCTCGGTCACGGTTCCTCCTGTTGGTCTTCGGCTTCGTCGAGCAGCGTGCGCAGGCCGGTCAGCCTCTCCCGCCAGAACCGCTCGTACGGGGTCAGCCAGTCCGACAGCTCCATCAGCGGCCCGGCCTCCAGCTGGTAATGGCGCTCGCGGCCGCGCCTGGTCTCGGCGACGAGGCCGGCGTCGCGCAGCACCCGCAGATGCTCCGAGACGCTCGGCCGGCTCATCGCGAAATGCGCCGCCAGGTCGCCCGCCGTGCGCGGACCGTCCAGCAGCAGGCGCAGCAGCTCGCGCCGCACCGGGCTGGCCAGGGCGGTGAACAGCACGTCAACGGCGGGCACGCCCGCCACTATACGTAGGAAATATCCTACGTATCAACTCTTCGACGAATCCGCCTCGCCACCGGGCTCCAGCCGCCGCCGCTCCCGCTGGAGCTGCTTGCGTTCCCGCTCGAGCTGCTTGCGCTCCTGCTTGCGCCGCCGGGCCTCGGCCCGCGTCGGCTTGCGCTCGGTGGCGACGCCGCCCCAGAACGCGAATCCCTTGATCACGATGCGCGGCGCGCCCGGAGCGCCCTGACCGCTCGCGCGATCCTCGAAGCCGCCCATGATGCCGATGCCCTGGACGTCGACCTCGGCGTCCTCGGGGACGATGACGTTGATGCCGCCCATCACGGCGAACGCGCGGATCGTCACCACACGGTCGGCGAACCGCGCCTCGCGCAGGTCGATCTCGCCGCCGCCACAGAACGCCACGGCGGTGAACTCGCGCGGCGCCACCCAGGTGCCCTCGCGGTTGAAGCCGCCCAAGATTCCGACGGCCAGGCTCGACGTGGGCTCGCCGCCGAAGCGCTCCGCCGGAGCCCCATCAGCGGTCGCCGGCGGCGACGGGGCCGTACCGATCGGCAGATCGCGGGTGATCGGCTCCAGGTCGCCGTAGGTCTTCGCCGCGTACACCGCGCCCAGCCGCTCGTCGAGCTCGTCAAGGGTCAGCCGGCCGTCGCCGGCGGCCTGGCGCAGCACCTCGGCGACCCGATCGCGGTCATGGTCGGAGGCGCGCAGCTCCCGAGGATCAGTCCCTTCGGGGAGGTTTGTCATGGACCTACCCTAATCACACCAAGGTCGCCGCGATCGCGTATGCCGCGGCGCCCGTCAGCAGGCCCAACGCGAGGCTGCCCAGAGCGTTCAGCGCCGCCGCCGGCACCGAGCCGTCCTCGAGCAGCCGTACGGTCTCGTACCCGAACGTGCTGAACGTGGTGAACGCGCCGCAGACGCCGGTGCCCGCGAACAGGGTCGCCTGATGCGACACGCCGGCACCCAGCAACGCGCCGAGGATCGCGGAGCCGACCAGGTTGACCGTCAGCGTGCCCCAGGGGAACGCCGCCCGGACATGCCGCTGGACGAGCCGGTCCAGCACGTAGCGCGCCGGCGCCCCGATCGCACCCCCGGCGAAGACCAGCAGAATCGTCACGCCTCGTCCCGGCCGGCGTACCGGTAGGCCGCGGCCTCGTCCAGGATCGCCAGGTCTTCGCCGGTCAGCCGGTTCGCGGCCCGGCGCGCCGCCGGCAGGCGGGCGACTGCCACGCCCGCCCAGACCGCGGCGAGCCCGGCCACCAGGCTCCCGAAGGCGTACCCGCCGGCCGCCGGCAGGGCGCCGCGGTCCAGCAGGTCACGCAGTTCAGCGGTGTAGGTGGAGAACGTGGTGAAGCCGCCGAGCACCCCGATCGCCCAGAACGCCCGTACGTACCGGCGCGACGGCCACCCTTCGAGCAGGTAGCCGTTCAGCGCGCCAAGGATCAGGCAGCCGGACACGTTGATCAGCAGGGTCGACCACGGGAGGCGTCCCGGGGCCGAGGGGACCGCCTGGCCGACAAGGTAGCGGCCGACGCTGCCGAGTCCGCCGCCGATCGAGATGGCCGTCAGCACCGCCCACTGCCGCCGCAGCCGGTGCCAGTGCCGGTGCCGCAGCTGATGCCGCAGCCCCCGGGGCGCCCGAGCCGCTCGGGGCACGAAAGCACGCTGAACGCTCGCATGGTCCGATCTCCGCACGCCGGCCTCCCTCGCCTTAGCTCAGGGACCGTTGGCGGACCTTCGAACCGCGGTTGTCGGCGGGCCCCTCCGCCCTCATCCAACGTGCCCGATCATAACGGGTGCGACCGGGGGCTCTATCGTGGCCGCATGAATGCGCCGGTGGTGCTCGACCGGACCGTGGGCGTCGCCGGCGGTGACCTGGTGCTGCGTCGGGTCGGCGACGACTTCGAGATCATCAGCAACGGCGTCTTCCTCATGGACACCCGGGGCGGTGCATCCGAGCGGGCGCTCGTCCGCGCCGCCCTCGACCGCGTGGGGCGTCCGGCCCGGCTGCTGATCGGCGGGCTCGGGGTCGGCTTCTCGCTGGTCGAGGCGGTCCGCTCCCCCGGCGTCACGGTGACGGTCGTTGAGCTGGAACCGGCCGTCATCGGCTGGCACGCCGGCCCCTTGTCGCGGTTCTCGGCGGGCGCACTCGACGACCCGGGGGTCGCTGTGGAACGCGCCGACCTGCTCGACTGGCTGCGCACGACCCGGGAGTCGTACGACGCGATCTGCCTCGACATCGACAACGGCCCCGACTGGACGGTCACCGAGCGCAACGCCGAGCTGTACGGCGCGGACGGCCTGGACCTGCTCGCCCGGCGCCTGGCTCCCGGGGGCGCGCTGGCTGTGTGGAGCGCGAACGCCTCGGCGTCCTTCGAGGCCCGGCTGCGCGCCCGCTTCACCGACGTCGGCGTGCGGACCGTACCCGTGCCGCGCGGTCAGCCCGACGTCGTCTACCTCTGCGGCGGCTGACCCGCCCGGCGAGGCGAACCCGGCTACTTGCGCTGGAAGCTGCGCAGCCCGCCGCCGGGGGTCCACAGCTGGATGACGAGGTGATCGGCCGGGTCGCCGAGGCGGGTCAGCACGACCTCCTCGATGTCGAGGCGGAAGAAATGAGAGTCGCCGAACTCCCCCGGGTCGGTGACGCCCTGCGCCTTCAACACCGCCTCGATCTGCGCCCGGTCGGTGACCTCGACCGCCCGGCCAGACAGCTTCGCCTCGCCGGGCCATGCCGACGGGTTGTCGTCGTCGGGGTCGACCGACGGCCCGTGCAGCGCGAACCGCGGGTCGCGGAGCAGGTCGAGGGCCTTCAGCGCACGCGCCATCGAGCCGAACCACAGGTCCCCCTCGATGAACTGCGCCTCGGTGCCGCTGATCCGGGGCGACCCGTCACTGCGCAGCGTGGCCAGCGTCTTGTGCCTGTGCGCCTCGAAGCGCTGCCGCACCTGCGCGGCGAACTCGGGCTCCGCCGCGACGACTTCGCGCCATGCGACCATCGGGACCTCCCGGGCCGGTGGTGACCTCCACAATGAAGGCCAGGATGACATCCGGCACCGACAATACGGCGGGTCCGCGGGTGTCATTCGTCCAAGACGCGCGGTCCCGGCCCCGCATAGCGTCCCAGCTGCCTGAAACTCATCCGGATAAGGAGCCATCATGGCAGCTCAGGATGCGCGAACCGCCATGCTCAACATGGTGTTCGGGTTCCGCGACGCCCAGATCATCTACGTGGCGGCCCGGCTGGGCCTCGCCGACCTGCTCGCCGACGGGCCACGCTCCAGCGCGGACCTCGCCAAACAGACCGACACCCATCAGCCGTCGCTGTACCGGCTGCTGCGGGCGCTGGCCATCCTCGGCGCCGTCGCCGAGGTCGAACGGGACCGCTTCGAGCTGACCGAGACCGGACGGCCGCTGCGCGCCGACGTGCCCGGCTCGGTCCGCGGCCTCGTCATGCTCTTCGGCGGCGAGGAGGTGTGGCGCACGTGGGGCGAACTGCTCTACAGCGTCCGGACCGGCAAGTACGCCTGGGAGCACGTCACCGGGCAGCGGCCCTTCGACTACTTCGCCGGCCATCCCGAGCTGTCGGCCACGTTCAACAAGGCCATGTCGGAGGGCACCCGGGCCGCCGCCCCCGACCTGATCAAGGCCTACGACTTCGCGCGCTTCACCACGCTCGTGGACGTCGGCGGCGGCGACGGCACCCTGATCGCGGAGATCCTGGCGGCGGCGCCGTCGCTGCGCGGCGTGCTGTACGACCTGCCCGCCGGCCTGGAACACGCGGACCGGACGCTGGCCGCGGCCGGGGTGGCCGGCCGGTGCCAGGTGGTCGGCGGCGACTTCTTCGAGTCGGTGCCCGCCGGCGCGGACGCCTACCTGCTCAAGAGCGTCATCCACGACTGGGACGACGACCAGGCCACCGCGATCCTGCGCCGCTGCCGCGAGGCCGTCCCGCCGGACGGGACCCTGCTCGTCGTCGAACCGATCCTGCCGCCCACGATCGACTCAACGGAGGCGGCCGGAACGGTGATGAGCGACCTCAACATGCTGGTGGCCACCGGCGGACGGGAGCGCACGGAGGAAGAGTTCCGCGCACTGCTCGCCGCCGCCGGGTTCACCATGACCTCACTCACCGGGCCGCTGTGGCGGGCGAACTACCGGATCATGGCGGCGGCCCCTACCGATACGCATTGACGACGCGTTCGGCGACCCGCGGCCCGGTAGGCTGACGATCCACGACCGACGGCGTTGTGGCACAGCTCTCACCGCCAGCCCGGCCGCAACGTTTGAACAGGTTCAAATCTCCCGTAGAGTGGCTTGCGTGAGGCCTGCCCTCGATACCATGCAGCGGCTCGTCGTCCGCACGGTCCCGGTCGCCGACCCCGTCGACCTGCTGTCGCGGCTGCCCCGGCCCACGGCGCTGGCCTGGGTGCGCGGCGGGCAGGGCATCGTCGGGTGGGGCGAGGCCGCCCGCATCGTCCTGCCCGGCACCGACGACCGCTTCGCCCACGCCGCCCGTCTGCTGCGCGAGCTGTTCGGCGCCGCGCACATCGACGACCCGGTACGGCTGCCCGGCTCGGGGCCGGTCGCCTTCGGCAGTTTCAGCTTCGATCCCAAGTCCAGCGACTCGGTGCTCATCGTGCCCCAGGCGGTGCTCGGCCGCCGCGGCGGCCGGGCCTGGCTGACCACGATCGGCGACGGCGCCGACCGCGTGGCCCTCCTGCACCCGCCGACCGAGCCCACCCGGGTGAGCTGGAGCGACGGCACGCTGACCGCCCCGCAGTGGGAGCAGGCCGTGGCCGCGGCCGTCGACCGGATCCGCGCGGGCCGGCTCGGCAAGACCGTCCTCGCCCGCGACCTGCAGGCCGACGCCGAGGGGCCCATCGACATCCGGGTACTGCTGAACCGCCTCGCCGCGCGCTTTCCCGCCTGCTACACCTTCGCGGTCGCCGGGCTCGTCGGCGCCACGCCCGAGCTGCTGATCCGACGCACCGGCGGGCGGATCGACTCGCTCGTGCTGGCCGGCACCACGGCCCGCGGCATCAGCCCGGCCGACGACCTGGCCCGGGGCACCGCGCTGTTCGCCTCCGCCAAAGACCGCGAGGAGCACGCCTACGCGGCCGAGATGGTCCGGGACGCGCTCAAGCCCCTGTGCACCGAACTGTCGCTACCCGCCCGGCCCGAGCTGCTCACGCTCGCCAACCTCATGCACCTGGCCACCCCGGTGCACGGGCGGCTGGAGCGGGAACGTTCGGTACTCGACGTGGTCGCGGCCCTGCACCCGACCCCCGCGGTGTGCGGCACTCCGACCGACGTGGCCATGGACCTGATCCGCGAGCTCGAGGTGATGGACCGCGGCCGCTACGCGGGCCCCGTCGGATGGGTCGATGCCCGCGGCGACGGCGAGTGGGGCATCGCGCTGCGCTGCGCCGAGATCGACGGCTCCCGGGCCAGGCTGTTCGCCGGCTGCGGCATCGTCGCCGACTCCGACCCCGCGGCCGAGCTGGCCGAGGCGCAGACGAAGTTCCGCGTCATGCAGTACGCCCTCGAAGGCTGACCCGACGCGGTACGGCGCCGAGTCCTCGCTGAAGATGGTGTGACGGCGAGGCGAACCCTTCGGTCTCATAGCTCACAGAAGCACGAACCGCCCAAAGGGCACGGATAGGGTCGAATCATGCGATGGATCGATCTCGATGGAGCTGTCAACGTCCGGGACCTCGGCGGGCTGCCGACGTCCGACGGGGGCGTCACCCGGTACGGCCAGGTGCTGCGCGCCGACAACCTGCAGGCCCTGACGCCCGCCGACGTCCGGCGGCTCGTCACCGACCTGGGGCTGCGGCACGTCATCGACCTGCGCAGCGACCCCGAGGTGACGCTGGAGGGGCCCGGGCCGCTGACCCGCGTCGCGGACGTGACCATCCACAACCTGTCGCTGTTCACCGAGGGCGGGGTGTACACCGATGTCGAGGCCGACAGCGCGCCCGAGGAGCCGTCGGTCGGCCCCGCTGTTGACATGGACGCCGTACTGCCTTGGCAGGGCCGCCCGGAGAGCGGCCCGGAGACGGAGCGGTCGATCAGCCACTACCTGGGCTACCTCGCCGACCGCCCCGACTCGATCGTCGCCGCGCTGCGCGTGATGGCCTACGAGGACGGTGCCTCGGTCGTGCACTGCGCCGCCGGAAAGGACCGTACTGGAGTGGTGTGCGCGCTCGCGCTCGAGGTCGCCGGGGTCACCCGGGAGGGCGTGGTCGCCGACTACGTCGCCACCGGGGAACGGCTCGAGCAGGTGCTCGGCCGGCTGCGGTCGAGCACGACCTACGCCGAGGACCTCGACTCCCGGCCCGCCGACAGCCACCTCCCGCACGCGTACACGATGGAGAAGTTCCTGGCGACCGTCGACGAGCGCTACGGCGGCCCGCTCGGCTGGCTGACCCAGCACGGCTGGACCGCGGCCGACACGGCGGCCCTGCGCGTCCGGCTCATCGGACGATAAATCCGAGGTCCTTTCCGGTAAGGGCATGGAAGGCGTTCTCCGGGGCTTAAAGTCCGCGCGGATAGGGGCGCTGGATGAGCCCAGCAGCTCCTATCCGCGTGGGCTCTCAGTGGATCGCGGCGGTCACGGCCGGCGTGATCGGCATACTGTAGACGCCGCGCCCGAACGTGGCGGCGAACAGCCGGCCCGCCGCGACGTCGATGTCGGTGACCGAGGCCAGCGGCAGCGTGCCGAGCCGGATCCAGTGCCCGCCGAGGCCGGCGAAGACCCCGGCGTCGGTCGCTACGAGCAAGATGCCGTGCGCCCCGACGATCACGTCGTTGACCGGGGTCTGCGGCAGGTTGCCCGTGATGTCGCGCCAGGTCCGCCCGCCGTTCGCGGTCGTCAGTACGTGCCCGTCGCCGGTGCCTGCCCGGTAGCCGGACAGCGTGACGTAGGCCCGGTTCGGATCGGACGGGTCGCCTTTCACCCGGGTAACCCACTGCCGGCCCTGCAGCACGAGCGTCCAGGCGGCGCCGAGGTTCCCGCTGGTCTGCACGCGGCCGTCGTCGGTGCCCGCGATGATCTGGTTGCCGCGGGCCCAGACGCTGGTGAGCGTGCCGAACGGGTAGACCGGGTCGTCGCCGGGGCCGCCGGTGAGGTCCGGGCTGATCGGCGCGAAGCTCAGGCCGTCCGTGGAGCGGAACAGCCGCGACCCGCCGAGGTACATCACGACCGAGTTGTCCGTGGAGAACTCCAGCGGGGCGGTCCAGCCGAACCGGTCGTCCTCGGTCGCGGCGACGGACAGGTCGTCGAGGGTGTCGCCGCCGTCCAGCGAGCGGGCGCAGTTGCCGTACTGGAAGCAGCTGTAGACGCGGTTCTGGTTATTCGGGTCGATGATGTTCGCCTGGCCGTCGCCGCCGTTCCAGGAGTTCCAGCGGTCGCCGCCCCAGGTGCGGTTGGAGCCGTTGTCCTGGGTGCCGCCGGTGATCCTGGCCGGGTCCTGGGCGCTGGCCGCCACGGTGTAGAACTGGGTCCACGGCTCGTACGTGGCCTTGACCCAGGTGTTGGTCGCGGCGCCCGCGTCGGATCGATAGATGCCGCCGTCATTGCCCTCGTACACCCGGCCCGGCACCTTTGGGTCCCAGGCGATCGCGTGGTGGTCGACGTGGGTGCCGGCGATGTTGGTCCACGTCTTGCCGCCGTCCTTGGAATCGCGCAGGAACTGTCCCGGCACCAGCACATGGTCGCGGTTCGCCGGATCGACCCAGACCTCGCCGCCCCACCAGCCGAGCGCCGCGTTGTGCCGGCCTCCGGTGGCGAAGGAGTCCCCGCCGTTGTCGGAGACGTAGAAGCCCTTCTCATCGCCGAAGTCGCCCCAGGTCGAGGTCCGGACGTACACCCGGCCGCCTGGCGCCGCGGCCACGCCGCTGCGGCTGAAGCTGTCGTCCGGCTGAAGGCCGGTGGTGTCGCCCGGTGTCAGGGACGTGACGTTCTCCAGCCGCTGCCAGTGCCGGCCGCCGTCGGTGGAGCGGTAGATGCCCGAGCCGGGCCCGCCGTAGCGCCGCAGGCTCGGCGTGCGCTGCCGCTCCCACATCGAGGCGTAGACGGTGCTCGGCCGGTCGGGGGCGATGGCGATGTCGACCGCGCCCGTCCACTCGTTGGCTCCGGCGAGCATCCGCGTCCAGCGGTGGCCGCCGTTGGTGGTCAGGTACACGCCCTTGTCGCCGCCCGGCCGGAACAGCGACCCGGTCGCCGCCACCCAGATGCGCTTCGGGTTCACCGGGTCGACGGCGATCCGGCCGATCGTGGCCGAGTGCTTCAGCCCCAGGTTGTGCCAGGTGCGGCCGCCGTCGGTGGAGCGGTAGATCCCGTCGCCCTCGTAGGTCAGCGAGCCGCCGCCCGGGTTGGCCTCACCGGTGCCGACGTAGATCGCGCCGTCGGGGGTCGCCGCGATCGCGCCGGTGGCCTGCGGGAAGTGATCCGGCCACACGGACGAGAACGTCGTCGCCTTGTCGGTGCTCTTCCAAACCCCACCGCTGGCCGCCGCGATGAAGACGGTGCCGGCGTGTTTCGGGTCGACGGCGACGCCGGTGACCCGGCCGCCGATGTTGGCCGGGCCCTCGGAGGTCCAGCGGCCGATCGACGGGATCTTGCGGGCCTGCGCGCCGGCGTTGAGCAGCGCGTGCTCGGGGAGCCCGATCCCGCCCGAGGTGTCCTGGAGGACCTTCCACTCCCCCGGGGCGAGCGGGCCGCACTCCTCGGGTTCCTCCTCTTCTTCGAGGACCTGCGTCACGGCCGCCTTCGCGGCCGTCTCCTCGGACTCCTCGCAGTCTTCGCCGAACATCTCCCGCGCGTTCGCGCGAAGCGGCGAGATCAATGCCAGGACCAGTAGAAACGCAAGTACGCAGGAAAGGCCGACTGCCCGTCGTAGCACTATCGCCACGGTGCACCTCCTCGATCATCACTCGCAAAGCTCTCGCCGCGCGCTCTTCGTGGCAATCGGCCTCCCTCGACCGCATTCGGCCAGCCGTTAGTCTCGGCGGCATGGAAGAGCGAACTCTCGGGCGGACCGGGCGGAAGGTCGGCGTCGTCGGTCTCGGGGCGTGGCAGCTGGGGGCCGACTGGGGCGAGATCAGCGAGTCCGATGCGCTGGCCACCCTGTCGGCGGCGGTGGATGCCGGCGTCACGTTCATCGACACCGCCGACGTGTACGGCGATGGCCGCAGCGAAAAGATCATCGGCCGGCTGCTGCGGGACCGCCCCGGCGCCGGGCTGACCGTCGCCACCAAGATGGGCCGCCGGGTGGCCCTCGACCCGGCGCTGTACACACTCGACAACTTCCGGGCCTGGACCGACCGGTCGCGCGCGAACCTCGGCGTCGACACCCTCGACCTCGTCCAGCTGCACTGCCCGCCGCCGGCCGTGTACGCGACGGATGCGGTGTACGAGGCGCTCGACACGATCGTCGCCGAGGGCCGCATCGCCGCGTACGGCGTCAGCGTGGAGACCTGCGCCGAGGCGCTCACCGCCATCGCCCGCCCCGGCGTGGCGACCGTGCAGATCATCCTCAACGCGTTCCGGCTCAAGCCGCTGGATGAGGTGCTGCCGGCGGCCCGCGACGCGGGAGTCGGCATCATCGCGCGCGTGCCGCTCGCCAGCGGGCTGCTGTCGGGCAGGTACGACGAGTCGACGACGTTCGGCGCCGACGACCACCGCACGTTCAACCGGCACGGCGAGGCGTTCGACGTCGGCGAGACCTTCTCCGGAGTCGACTACGACACCGGGCTCGCCGCCGTACGCAGGCTGGCCCCCTACGTTCCGGAGGGGCAGCGCACCGCGCAGTTCGCGCTGCGCTGGATCATCGATCAGCCGGGCCTGAGCGTCGTCATCCCGGGCGCGCGCAACGCCGAACAGGCCCGCACCAACGCGGCGGTGGGCGACCTGGCGCCGCTGCCGCGCGACGCCCACGCCGGGGTCCGGGCGGTGTACGACGAGCTGATCCGCCCCCAGGTGCACGCACGCTGGTAGGGGTTGCCGCGCTAGCCGTGGAAGTCGGGGCCGGCGTGGGTCAGCGTGATGCGGACCAGCACCCGCCGGTCCCGTTCCATCGCGGCCCGGTAGTCGCCCCAGTCGGGGTGCTCGCCCGCGATGCGCCGGTAGTAGTCGACGAGCTCCTCCATGGCCTCCGGCAGGTGGACGATCTCCGCCTCGCCGTCGACCTGCACCCAGTCGCCGTAGAACCCGTCGTTCATGACGCACAGCGACGCCCGCGGATCCCGCAGCAGGTTGCGGACCTTGACCGCGGTCTCGCGGGTGCTGATGATCGCCCGCCCGGTGTCGTCGACGCCGACCGTCACCGGCGTCAGCTGCGGCCGGCCGTCGCGGTGGTAGGTGACCAGCACCGCCCGGTGGTTCTTCCGGAGGAACTCACGCGCTTGCTCGACATCCATAACCGCCGCTCCAACCGGCTCGTGTTCTTTCCCACAACCAACTCGCGACACCCGGACCCCATTCCTCCGGCACAGCGTACGGTGGGCCCATGCTCGGTTCAGCACAAGTGGTCGCCTTCGTGCCGGCCACCGATCTCGACCGGTCCTGCCGGTTCTACCGGGACGTTCTCGGGCTCGCACTGATCGAGACCAACCCGTCCGCGTGCGTGTTCCGGACGGGCGGGACGACGCTGCGAGTGACCAAGGTGGACCGGCTGCGAGCTCAGCCGTTCACGGTGCTGGGCTGGACGGTCCCCGACATTCAGCGCGCCGTCGACGACCTCGCCGACCGCGGCGTCGCGATGGGGCACTACGACGGGATGGGCCAAGACGAGCGCGGCGTCTGGACGGCACCCGGCGGCTCCCTGGTCGCGTGGTTCAAGGATCCGGACGGCAACACACTCGCGGTGTCGCAGCCGCCCGCCTGATCACCGTACGGTGCGGGCGCGAAAGGCGCGGGTGACGTAGGGAAGCTCGAATTCCGGCGGCAGGCCGGCGGCCAGTTCCCGGACGCCGGACTCGATCCGCCGGCGACGGGACGGCGTGGCGGCCAGGAAGTACGACCGGGAGCGCACCAGGGCGACCAGCGAGTCGGCGGTGTGGGTCTGCGCGTTCGGGAACTCGCGGCGCTCGGCCGGCCCGAAGCCCTCCCCCAGGTCGACCTCCGCATAGCCGCCGCGGTGGGCGGTGCCGTCCTCCAGGGACACCAGCACCGACAGCCGGGCCACCCAGTCGACCGACTCGTCGCGCAGGTTCCATATCGGGCCGAAGACGCCGCCCGGGCGCAGCACCCGCGCGATCTCCGCGTGCGCCGCCGCGCCGGCGAACCAGTGGTACGCCTGGCCCGCGACGACCGCGTCGACCGACCCGGCCGGCAGCGGGATCGCCTCTCCCGATCCCTCGAGCACCGGCACGCCGGGCGAGCGGCCGGCGCAGCGCCGGCGCATCCGCTCGTCGGGCTCGACGGCGGTCACGTCGTGGCCGAGCCGGGCCAGGACCCGGGTCAGCAGTCCGGTGCCGGCACCGAGATCGACGACCTTCGCCGGCGCGTCGCCGATGATCCAGCGCAGCGCCGCCTCGGGGTAGGAGGGCCGGACCCGGTCGTAGTCGTCGGCGACGGCGCCGAACGACAGCCGCTGAGTCTGGAAGTCTCGCTCAGCCATCGCTACCCGCCACCCATGACAGCGCGGACGGCCTCGTGGGCCGCCTCGCGCATCCGGGCGTGCAGGGCCGCGTTCGCCTGCCGGTCCGTGCGCGCCTCGACGATGCGCAGCCCCTCCCCGCGGCCGGGGGGTAGGGGGCGGCCGGCCGCGGAGGCCGGCGGGGAAAACAGGGCCTTCGGCAGGTCTCCCATCGCCTCCAGCGGCGTGTACGGCACGGCGTGCGCGGCGGCGACGTGGGCGAGGTCGACGTGGTGCGGGGTGCCGAAGACCCGCTCGAACGGGTCCGGCAGAGCCGCCTGCGGCAGCAGCGAGAAGATTCCGCCGCCGGCGTTGTTGACCACCACGATCGTCAGGTCGGGGCGTTCGTCGCCGGGGCCGAGCACCAGGCCGTTCTGGTCGTGCAGAAAGGCCAGGTCGCCGAGCAGCGCGAACGACGGCCCCGAGTGCGCCAGCGCGACGCCGATCGCGGTCGACACCAGCCCGTCGATGCCGCTGGCCCCCCGGTTGGCCATGATCCGCACCCCCCGGCGCGGCCGCATCGCCTGGTCGAGGTCGCGGATCGGCATGCTGGAGGCGGCCAGCAGCAGCGCCCGGCCCGGCAGCGCGGCCACGAGGTCGCGCGCCAGCCGCGGCTCGGTCACCTCGTCGGTCTCGTCGAGCACCGCGTCGACGGCGTCGGTGGCCGCGCCGTCGGCGGCCCGCCATGACTTGAGCCAGTCGTCGTCGCCCGCCACCACCGGAATCTCGACTTCCTGCGCCACCTGCGTGGCCGACCGCACCGGGTCGGGCCAGCGGGTCAGCGACGGCGACACGACGATGTGCTCCTCGGCGCGGCGCAGGAACGACAGCAGCGGCCGCGACAGCCCCGGCTTGCCGAGCGTGACGACGACCTCGGGCGAGTGCTGTTCGACGAAGCCGGGAACGCCGAGCAGGAAGTGGTACGACGACAGCGCGTGGTCGCCGTAGCGGGCGTTGCCGGTCGGCTCCGACAAGACCGGCCAGCCCGCCATCGACGCGGCCGCGACGTACCGCTTGACGTTCGCCGCGCCGTCGCCCACCACCAGCACGCCGCGCCGCGTCGGCGGCACGTGCAGCACCGAGCCGGGCGTCGCCGCCCGCACCTTCGTCCACGCGCCGCTCAGGTCGCCGTCGAGCGACTCGCACCACGCCGTGTCGCGGTCGGGGATCAGCGGCTCGCGGAAGGCGACGTTGAGGTGGACGGGCCCGGCGTCCGGCTCATGGCCGGCCGCCCAGGCCCGGCTGGCCAGCGACCGCCAGTACGCCACCATGCCGGGACGTTCCTCCGGCGCCCCGACCTCGCACTGCCAGCGCACCGCCGTGCCGTACAACTTGACCTGGTCGATCGTCTGGTTCGCGCCGGTGTCGCGCAGCTCGGGCGGCCGGTCGGCGGTGAGCACGATCAGCGGCACGCCCGCCTCGTGCGCCTCGATGACCGCCGGGTGGAAGTTGGCCGCCGCCGTGCCCGACGTGCACACCACCGCGACCGCCCGGCCCGAGCGTTTGCCCAGGCCGAGGGCGAGGAACGCCGCCGACCGCTCGTCGATGCGGACGTGCAGCCGGACCCGCCCGTCCCGCGCGGCGGCGTGCAGCGCGAGCGCGAGCGGCGCGGAGCGGGACCCGGGCGCGAGCACGGCGTCGGACATGCCGCAGCGCAGCAGCTCGTCGACGAGCACCGTGGCCAGCGCGGTCGCCGGATTCACCGGATCACCCCGATCACCGGCGGGGCCTCCATGAGCGCCTGGGCCTCGGCCACCCGGCGCCGCCAGGCGTGGCCGCCCGGGCTGGCGCTGATCTCATACGGCTGCAACGCCGTCTCGTCGAGGACCGGGCGCCGTACCTCGATCGCGCCGTCGACCGGGGCGAGCGGATCGGCCACGACGTCGCCCTCGAGCAGGGACAAGGTGGCGAGGCCGCAGGCGTACGGCAGCTCGGGCAGGGCGGCGGCCAGCGCGAGCCCGCCGGCCAGGCCCACGGAGGTCTCCACCGCGCTCGAGACCACGACAGGCAGGCCGCATTCCTCGGCGATCCGCAGCGCGGCCCGCACGCCGCCCAGCGGCTGGACCTTGAGGACGGCGATGTCGGCCGCCGCCGCCGCCCGCACCTTCAGCGGGTCGTCGGCGCGGCGGATCGACTCGTCGGCCGCGACCGGCACGTCGGCCCGGCGGCGCACCTCGGCCAGCTCCTCGAGGGTGGCGCACGGCTGCTCGACGTACTCCAGGTCGAACCGGCCCAGCGTCCTGATCATGCGTGCGGCGTGGTCGACGTCCCAGGCGCCGTTGACGTCGATGCGCACCTTCCCGGCCGGGCCGATGGCGTCGCGGACGGCCTCGACGCGGGCGATGTCCTCACCGTCGGTCTGGCCGCGTTCGGCGACCTTGACCTTGGCGGTACGGCAGCCCGATGTCTGGGTCATCTCCCAGGCCCGCGACGGATCGACCGCCGGGATCGTCACGTTCACCGGGATCGCGTCGCGGCGGGGCGCCGGCCAGCCGTCGTAGGCGGCCTCGCGCGCGGCGGTCAGCCAGCGGGCGCACTCCTTCGGCCCGTATTCGGGGAACGGGGAGAACTCCCCCCAGCCCGCCGGGCCGCGGATGAGCACGCCCTCGCGGCGGGTGACGCCGCGGAAGCGCGTACGCATCGGAATGGAGTAGACCCGCACTAACCGACCCCTTCTGTGGGTGTCATTAATACCAGGGGCCGTCAGTACCAGGGGAACGGCGCCCAGTCGGGCGCGCGCTTTTCGAGGAAGGCGTCGCGGCCCTCGGCGGCCTCGCCGGTCCCGTACGCCAGCCGGGTGGCCTCGCCGGCGAACACCTGCTGCCCGACCAGCCCGTCGTCGATCAGATTGAAGGCGAACTTCAGCATCCGCTGCGCGGTCGGGCTCTTCTCGTTGATCTTCCGGGCCCACTCCAGCGCGGTGCGCTCCAGGTCGGCGTGCGGGACGACGGCGTTGACCATGCCCATCCGGTGCGCGGCCTCGGCGTCGTAGGTCTCGCCGAGGAAGAAGATCTCGCGGGCGAACTTCTGTCCCACCTGCCGGGCCAGGTACGCCGAGCCGAAACCACCGTCGAAACTGGCCACGTCGGCGTCGGTCTGCTTGAAGCGGGCGTGCTCACGGCTGGCCAGGGTCAGGTCGCACACCACGTGCAGGCTGTGCCCGCCGCCGGCCGCCCACCCCGGCACGACGCAGATCACCACCTTGCCCATGAACCGGATCAGCCGCTGCACCTCCAGGATGTGCAGCCGGCCCGCCCGCGCCGGGTCGATCGTGTCGGCGGTCTCGCCGGAGGCGTACTTGTAGCCGTCCCTGCCCCGGATGCGCTGGTCGCCGCCCGAGCAGAACGCCCAGCCGCCATCCTTCGGCGACGGCCCGTTCCCGGTGAGCAGGATGCATCCGACGTCGCCGGTCAGCCGGGCGTGGTCGAACGCTCGGTAGAGCTCGTCGACGGTGCCGGGCCGGAACGCGTTGCGCACCTCGGGCCGGTTGAACGCGATCCGCACCGTGCCGTGATCGACGGCCCGGTGGTAGGTGATGTCGTGGAAGGCCGGGCCCGGGACCCCTTCGACGGCCTTCCACGCGCCGGTGTCGAACAGCTCCGAGACCACTGCGTCGCCTCCCTCTCCCTGCTGCGTACATTCAAGCGCCTCCCGCCCGCGGGCCGCGCCGCCGGGGTCGCCTAGCATGACCACGACATGGACCGGCCCGTACACGCCCTCGTGCTCCCGCCCGGACGGCGCCTCTACCGGGCGCTCGCCGCCGCTGTCTCCGGCGCGGGCCCGGCGGTCTGCCCGGTCTCTCCCGGCCTGCCGGCCCCGGCGCTCGACGCCCTGCTGACGGCCCTGCGGCCGGCCAAGGTGATCACTCCGGACGGCGAACGCACCTGCGACGGGGTTCCGGCGGCCGCGGAGACCGCCGTGCTGATCGCGACGTCCGGGTCGACCGGCGACCCCAAGATCGTCGAGCTGGCCGCCCAAGCGCTCCGGCACTCGGCGACGGCGACCCTGCGGCGGCTCGGCGCCCAGTCCGGCGGCCGCTGGCTGTGCTGCCTGCCCACCAGCCACATCGCCGGCGTCCAGGTCCTGGTACGGTCGCTGGTCGCCGGTACCGAGCCCGTCATCCACGAGCGTTTCGACACCGCCGCCGTGCTGCGCAGCGGCGCCCGGCACATCGCGGTGGTGCCGACCCAGCTGCGGCGGCTGGTCGAGGCGGGCGGCGACCTGTCGGCCTTCCAGACGATCCTGCTGGGCGGCGCCGCCGCGCCGCCGGAGCTGCTGTCCGCCGCGCGGGCCGCGGGCGGCCGGATCGTCACGACGTACGGCATGAGCGAGACATGCGGCGGGTGCGTGTACGACGGGGTCCCGCTCGACGGGGTCGCGGCCGACGTCGGGGCCGACGGCCGGATCCGGCTGGCCGGGCCTGTGCTGTTCTCCGGGTACCGGCTGCGGCCCGACCTGACCGCCGCCGTTCGGCAGGGCCGCTGGTTCGTCACCCACGACCTCGGCGTCGTCGACAACGGCGTGCTCCGGGTGCTCGGCCGCGCCGACGACGTGATCAACACCGGTGGCGAGAAGGTCGTCGCCGGGGCGGTGGAACGCGCGCTGGCGGCCCACCCGGCCGTCAAGGACATCGTGGTGGTGGGCCGGCCCGACGCGGAGTGGGGGGAGCGCGTCACGGCCGTCGTGGTGGCCTCCGGCGTCCCGCCCACGCTGGAGGAGCTGCGCCGCTGGGCCCGCGGCCGGCTGCCCGGCCACGCCCTACCCCGTGAACTGGAACTGGTCGCGACGATCCCGCTGCTACCCTCCGGAAAGCCCGACCGCGCGCGACTCCGCAAAGGCTGATCGCCCCGAGTTATCGCCCAACCCCGGCCCGGACGACACTATGGGTAGGAAGCCGGCACCGGCTGAGCTCCCGGGAGAGGACATGGCCGAGCGCGTCCCCCGCCCTACGGGCCGGACCCCAACCCAGCAGGAATCGGAGAGCAGGCTCACCGTCCTGCTGGCGCTCGCCGCCAACCTGGGCATCGCGCTCGCCAAGATCATCGCGGCGGTCATCACCGGGTCGGCGTCGATGGCCGCCGAGGCCGGCCACTCCGTCGCCGACACCTTCAACGAGCTGCTGCTGCTCGCCGCGCTGCGCCGCAGCGCCCGCCCGGCCGACCGGCGCCACCCGCTCGGGTACGGCAAGGAACGGTACTTTTGGTCGCTGCTGGTCGCGGTCGCGATCTTCGGCATGGGCGCGCTGTTCGCGTTCCAGCGGGGCGCGCAGGTCTTCCTCGGCCACGGCGCCGACGAGGTCGACCCCCAGGTCGGCTACGTCGTGCTCGCCGTGGCGCTCGTCCTGGAGCTGGTGTCGTGGCGACAGGCCATGCGCCAAGTCCGCCAAGACCAGCGCAAGCACGAGCAGACCTTCGTCCATTTCCTGCGGACCACCGACGAACCCACCTCGGTCAGTGTGCTGCTCGAAGACTCCGCCGCGATCATCGGGCTGGTGCTCGCCTTCGCCGGGCTGGGGCTGCATCAACTGACCGGCGACGCGGCCTGGGACGGCGCCGCGTCGATCCTCATCGGGGTGGTCCTGACCCTCGTGGCGCTGGCACTCGGCCGTATCAACCGCAACCTGCTCATCGGCAACCAGGCCGACCCGCGGCTGGTCAAGGGCGTACGCGACCTGCTCGGCGGGGCGGCCGAGGTCGACTGGGTCGTCGACATCGTCACCCTCACAATGGGCGCCGAGCGCGTCCTCGTCTGCGCCCGGCTGGACTTCGACGACGCCCTCGGCGCCGCAGACGTCGAGCGCGCGGTGGTCCGGATGTCGGGCGAGCTGCGCGCGGCGTACCCGGCGATCGACGAGGTGTTCATCGAGCCGGTCCCCCGCGACGACCCCGGCCTGCGCAACCGGGTGATCGCCCGGTACGGCAAACCCACCCCGCAGCCTCCGGGAACATCCTCTTAACCAGCTCGGTTGCAGCCGAAACCCGCGATGTCCCGAATGGTTTCCGCTGGTCGGGAACAACCAGGGCGTTAGAACGCGTTCCCGGTAATGGCACCCAATGAGACGTACACGGTTCTGTGCCGCTCTCACACCGAAGGGAGGGAGGTGTCCTCATGCCGCGAACCGCCGCATTGACTTCTCCGCAGGAGGCGCCGGAATCGAACGCCCTGCCGCTGGAGGAGTTGCTCGATCGCGGCCGCGCCCAGGGGAGCCTCTCGCTCAACGAGGTCCGCAGCGCGTTCGCCGAGGCGGGCATCGCCCCTGCCCAGGGCCGCTCGATCCTGCGCGAGCTGTCCGACGCCGGTGTACGGGTGGCGAGCGACCGGGCCGATGACAACGAGCCCGCGCCCGCCGAGCTCGTCGACGACATCCCCGACGACGAGGCCGAGACCGCCGACCTGGACGACCAGACGACGGTCATGGGCGACTCGGTGCACACCTACCTCAAGTCGATCGGCCGCCGCCAGCTGCTCACCGCCGAGCAGGAGGTGGAGCTGGCCAAGCGCATCGAGGCCGGGCTGTACGCCGAGCACAAGCTCGAGACCGCCAACCGGCTGAGCGACAGCCTCCGCGAGGAGCTCGAATGGATCGCCGAGGACGGCCGCCGCGCGAAGGCGCACATGCTCGAGGCCAACCTGCGGCTCGTCGTGTCGGTCGCCAAGAAGTACTCCGACCGGGGCCTGTCGCTGCTCGACGTCGTGCAGGAGGGCAACCTCGGCCTGATCCGGGCGGTTGAGAAGTTCGACTACACCAAGGGCTACAAGTTCTCCACGTACGCCATGTGGTGGATCCGGCAGGCGATCCAGCGCGGCTTCGCCGACTCGGCCCGTACGATCCGGCTGCCGGTGCACGTGCTCGAGATGCTCAGCAAGCTGAGCCGGGTCGAGCGCGACATGCACCAGCGGTTCGGCCGTGAGCCGACGCCGGAGGAGCTCGCCGTCGAACTCGACAAGAGCCCCGAGCAGGTGCTGGAGCTGCTGCGCACCAGCCGCCAGCCGATCAGCCTCGACTCGACGATCGGCGAGGACGGCGACACCCGCATCGGTGACCTCATCGAGGACACCGACAGCCCCGAGGCCGCCGAGCTGGTCGACCGCCAGCTGATGGCCGACCAGCTGCGCCGCGCGCTGGGCGTGCTGTCCCCGCGCGAGGCGAAGATCATGGCCATGCGCTTCGGGCTCTACGACGGGACGCCGCGCACGCTGGATGAGATCGGCAAGCACCTGGGGCTGACCCGGGAGCGGATCCGCCAGCTGGAGAAGGAGTCGCTGTCGAAGCTGCGGCACCCGAGCAACGCCCAGCCGCTGCTCGACTTCGCCGTCTAGCAAGGTGACCAATCCCCGTCACGGGGTCCACATATATAAAGGCCCGCCGGCCTGGCCGGCGGGCCTTTCGCTGTTTCCGGTCTACTCGGAACCGCGGAACTCGGCGATCGCAATCAGCATCAGCCCGACCCCCATCACCACGACCATGATCAGCTCGAGGCCGACCGGCACGTGCCAGCCGTTCCACGTGACGCCCGGGTTGAACGCCCTCGCCAGCGCGGGGTTGATGTCGAGGTGGGAGAACACCGCGTGCCGGAGCGGATCGATCGCGTACGTGAGCGGGTTGAGCCTGGTCAGCAGCGACAGCCAGGCCGGCAGCCCGGCCAGCGGGTACAGCGCGCCGGACAGGAACAGCATCGGCATCATCGCCATCTGCATGATGGCGAAGAACGACTGCATGCTCTTGATCCGGGCGGCCATCATCACGCCGAACCCGGTCAGCGCGAAGGCACCGAGGAACATCTCCCCGATCAGCGTGAGCAACAGCAGTGGGCTGTACGGCACGCCCGCGAGGCCGGCCAGCAACAGGATGAACACGCCCTGACAGGTGGCCACGACCGCGCCGCCGAAGCACTTGCCGACGACGATCGCCGTGCGGCTCACCGGCGCGACCAGCATCTCGCGCAGGAACCCGAACTCCCGGTCCCACACGATCGACCCGGCCGAGAACATCGCCGTGAACAGGACCGACATCGCCAGGACGCCGGGGAAGATGAACGTCTTCAGGTCGACGTTGCCGCCGCCGGTCCGCAGCAGGCTGGACAGCCCGGTGCCCATCACCAGCAGCCACAGCACCGGCTGCAATAGCCCCGCGACCATGCGCATGCGGTCGTGCCAGAACCGGATGAGCTCCCGGTGCAGCACGATC
Organism: Streptosporangiaceae bacterium; assembly: GCA_036555725.1. Lineage (GTDB taxonomy): Bacteria > Actinomycetota > Actinomycetes > Streptosporangiales > Streptosporangiaceae > CALAED01. The sequence continues at coordinate 166,196 of DATBKU010000057.1, forward strand.
TTGACGGCGCGCAGGTCGTGCCTGATGCTCCGCTCCGGCACCCGGACCCGGACGACGTCGGCGGCGATGGCTTGCGTCCCCATGTGCTACCTCCTCGCGCGGAAGGCCATCCGCATCCAGTCGTTGGCCGAGCCCTCGGCGTCGCGGATCGTGGACCCCGTGTAGGACATGAACACGTCGTCGAGCGACGGGCGGGACACGCTGACCGACTTGATCGGCACGCCGAGCTCGGCGAACAGCCGCGGCACGAACTCCTCGCCGGACGACACCGCGAAGGTGACCTCGCCCTCGTGCACGGCGGCCTCGAGGTCGAAGTGCTCCTTGAGCGCCGCGATGGCGGTCTCGTCGTCGGCGGTCTCGATCCGCACGCGGTCCTTGCCGACGCTCGCCTTCAGCGCCTCCGGCGTGCCGAGCGCCACGATGCGGCCCGAGTCGATGATCGCGATCCGGTCGCAGTACTCGGCCTCGTCCATGTAGTGCGTCGTCATGAAGATCGTGATGTCTTCATTGTTCTTGAGCTGCTGGATGTAGTCCCAGATCGACTTGCGGGTCTGCGGGTCGAGCCCCACGGTCGGCTCGTCCAGGAACAGCACCCGCGGCGAGTGCAGCAAACCCCGGGCGATCTCCAGCCGCCGCTTCATGCCGCCCGAGTACGTCTCGACACGGTCGCCGCGCCGGTCCCACAGCCCGACCATCTCGAGCACCTGCCGCATGCGGTCGCCGACCACGGCCTTCGGCACTCCGTACAGCTCGGCGTGGAAGCGCAGGTTCTGCTCGCCGGACAGGTAGCCGTCGACCGTCGGATCCTGGAACACCAGGCCGATGTTGCGGCGGACGTCGTCGCGCTGGCTCCGGACGTCGAACCCCGCGACCCGCGCCCGGCCGGCGGTCGGGGTGAGCAGCGTGCACAGCATGTTGATCGTGGTGGACTTGCCGGCGCCGTTGGGCCCGAGGAAACCGAAGATCTCGCCGGTCGCGACCGTGATGTCGATGCCGCGGACGGCCTCGATGTCGCCGAATCGCTTGGTGAGCCCTTCGACGACGACCGCCTCGCCGAGTTTGCCCGGGGCCGTCGCGCCGGCGAACTCCCCCGTTGACATAGCACCTCCGAAAGGAAGTAATTGGCATATCCAACCGTAGGTGTATCCTATGGAAATGGTCAAGGCATCTCCGCCGGATCCGTTCCTTCGGCTTCCGAGCTATCTGGTCTTCGAGATGGTCCGGCTCGCCCGGCGCACGTCGGCCGAGATGTATCCCGACGAGGGGCTGCGCCTGCCGCAAGCCGCGGCGCTCGCCTGCCTGTCCGTGCGCGGCCCGATGTCGCAGCGCGAGCTGAGCGAGGCGCTCCGGCTCGACCCGGGCGATCTGGTGGCCGTCATCGACGCGCTGGAGCAGCGCGGATACGTCGTACGGGAGCGTGATCAAACCGACCGGCGGCGCTACTCGCTCCAGGTCACCGACGAGGGCAGGCTCGCGCTGCACGAGCGGCGCAACCGCGGCGTCCGGCTCAACGACACCCTCTTCGCGCCGCTGGCGCCGCACGAGCGCGAGCAGCTGCAGGAGCTGCTGCTGCGGGTGCTGGCGCACCACGATCCACGGTTCGCCGAAGGCGGGGCCTGCGCCCATGACGCTGCCGTGGCGGAACAGCCGGCCCCCGAGCAGCCGCCCCAGGAACGCTGGTGGGGTCCCTCGGAGCGGCGGCTCAGATAGGCCGGCGAAGATGCTTGGCCGCGGCCGGTCGCCGCGGACTCGCCGACGCGACCGGCCGCAGCGCGGTCAGCCCACCGGGGCGGTGAGCCCGATGACCGAGAAGAACGCGCCGTGCGGGTCGCCCAGCACCGCGAACCGCCCGATGGGTATGTCGGTCGGGGGGACCGACACCGTGCCGCCGAGCTCGGTGGTCTTGGCCGCGATGGCGTCGCAGTCGTCGACGGCGAAGTAGACCATCCAGTGCGGCGGCACGTCGGCCGGCCACTGGTCGTCCATCTCCACCATGCCGGCGATCGACCGGCCGTCGACCTTCCACTCGGTGTACGTGGTCGAGCCGAACGCGTTGGTCTCCCCCGTCCAGCCGAACACCTCCGTGTAGAACGCCTTGGCGCCGTCGATGTCACGGCAGGCCAGCTCGCTCCAGCAGTAGGTGTTCGGGTCGTTGACGTAGGCCGCGCCCTGAAACGCCAGCGGCTGCCAGACCGAGATGACCGCGCCCTGCGGGTCGATGAAGACCGCCATCTTGCCCTGGCCCATGACCTCCATGGGCTCCATCAGGACCTGCCCGCCCGCGATCTGGACGGCCTTGGCCACCGCGTCGGCGTCGGAGACGCTGACGTAGGTGCTCCAGGCCGGTGGCTGACCCTCGTTCATCAGCGGCATCGCCGCCGCGAGCTCCTTGCCCTCCCCGCCGGGCAGCGTGAAGAACGTGTACCCGCCCGCCTGCGGGTCGGGTGAGGTGTGCGCCTCCCAGCCGAACAGCGCACCGTAAAAGGCCCCGGCCGCACCCACGTCAGGCGTGCCGAGGTCAACCCAGCACGGCGTGCCAGGCTCGTACGACGTCATGTGAGGCATGATCGTCCCCCTCCGTGCGATATCACGCTCAGACTAAGGCCGGTCACGCAAACCGTCGCACGTTTCCCGGAATGGGCACTCCAAACGGGTCAGACTCCCTCGATGCGGGTGGCAGGGTCGCAGGCGAGGCGGTAGCCGCGCTTGACGACTGTCTCGACGATGCCGGACCGGCCCAGGCCGCGCCGCAGCCGCGCCACGGCCATCTCGACCGCATGCTCGTCGGCCTGCGGCCGCGCGTCGCGGATCGGCGCCGAGCCGGCCGGCAGCATCCGGCTCGGCAGCACGGTGCACAGCTCGCCGCGGGACACGACGTGGCCAGGCCTGCGGGCCAGCGCCCGCAGGATCGCCATCGGCGCCGGGGCGATGGGCCGCAGCTGCCCGTCCAGCACGACGGCGTGGCCGCGCAGTTCGAGGGCGTGGCCGCGCACCCGGATGCGGCTGGACCGGCGGCGCGGCAGGTCGGACACGATGGCCCGGACGAGGGCGCCGATCCGGGCCCGTTCCGGCTGGATGGCCGGCACGTCGCGCGCGACCAGCGCCTGGGCGGTCACCGGCCCCACGCAGGCCGCCACCACATGCGTGCGCAGCGCGTCCACCAGCGCCTCCTCGAGACCGTCCTCGGCGGCGACGGCGAGCGTCGCGGCCACGGCCGGCGCGCTGGTGAAGGTGATCGCGTCGATGGTGCCGGCCACCGCCTGCCCGATGAGCCGGCGCAGCGGCGTCGTGTCCTCCGTACGGGACCATCGGTACACCGGGATCTCGATCACATCGGCCCCGGCCCCGCGCAGCGCCTCGGTGAACTCGGGCAGCGGCTCGCCGTACAGCTGCACCGCGACGCGCCGTCCGGCCAGGTCGCGGCCGAGCAGATGGCGCAGCATCTCCTCGCAGCTCTCCGAGTCCGGCGCCCACTCCTCGACCAGGCCCACCCGGCGGATCGCGCCCCGCGCCTTGGGTCCGCGGGCGAGGATCCGTACGTCGCGCAGGCTGTCGACGAGGTCGTCGTGCAGCCCCCAGCCGTCGGCGGTCTCCAGCCAGGCGCGGAACCCGATGCCCGTCGTGACGACCGCGTAGTCGAGCGGGTCGGTGATGCACTCCTTGGTCACGTCCAGCAGAACGGCGTCGTCGGCGAGCGGCACCAGCCGGATCGCGGAGGCGAGCATCACGCGCGCGCCCCGCCGCTCCAGCAGCGCGGCGAGCTCCTCGTGCCGTCGGGTGGCGGTCACCCCGATCGCGAACCCGGTGAGCGGTTCGCGCTGGGGCGGCGTCATGCTCTCGGCCCCGCCGCCGCGACGGCCACGTCCACGGGTCACGGCCCTGTCCCTCCCACCGCCACCTCCACGCGGCCGGCGCCGGTACGGCGGATCCGGAACGCGGCCACGACGTGCCGCTGATCGTCCAGGCACCGGCCCGTCCGCAGGTCGAAGACCTGCTTGTACATCGGAGAGGCCACAGTGGGGACGCCGCCGCGGGTGCCCAGGATGCCGCGCGCCAGGACGTACGCGCCGCTGAACGGATCACGGTTGGACAGGGCGTACAGCTCGCCGTCGAAGGTGCGGAACACCGCGACCTGGTGCCTACCCACCAGCGCCGCGACGCCGCGCTCGGGGATCAGATCGGTGTAGCCGCACACGTCGGCCCACCTCGACTCCGCCATGAAAACCGTCATCGGGTCCTACCTCCAACTGGGGACCGGCCACCAGGACTGGTTTGATCTGGTCGCGTTCCGGCTCGAAGGCGATGCTCGGGTCCGGCGTGTCCGGGGCGTTGACGAACGAGGCGAAGCGGCGCAGCTTTTCGGGGTCTTCGATGGTGGCCCGCCACTCGTCGGTGTAGCCGGCGACGTGCCGTTCCATCGCGGCCTCGAGCTCGCCGCAGATGCCGAGCCGGTCCTCGACGATCACCTCGCGCAGGTAGCCGATGCCGCCGTCGAGGCTCTCCAGCCAGGACGCCGTGCGCTGCAGCCGGTCGGCCGTACGGATGTAGAACATGAGAAACCGGTCGATGTACCGGATCAGCGTGTCGTCGTCGAGATCGGTGGCGAACAGGTCGGCGTGCCGGGGACGCATGCCGCCGTTGCCGCACACGTACAGGTTCCAGCCCTGCTCGGTCGCGATCACCCCGAAGTCCTTGCCCTGTGCCTCGGCGCACTCGCGGGCGCAGCCGGACACGGCCGACTTGAGCTTGTGCGGGGACCGCAGGCCCCGGTACCGCAGCTCCAGCCGGATCGCCATGCCGACCGAGTCCCGCACGCCGTACCGGCACCACGTCGACCCGACGCACGACTTCACCGTGCGCAGCGCCTTGCCGTAGGCGTGCCCGGACTCGAACCCGGCATCGACCAGGCGTTTCCAGATCCGCGGGAGCTGCTCGACACGGGCCCCGAACATATCGATCCGCTGCGCCCCGGTGATCTTGGTGTACAGGCCGAACTCCCGCGCCACCTCACCGATGACGATCAGCTTCTCCGGTGTGATCTCACCGCCCGGCACCCGCGGCACCACCGAGTACGTGCCGTTCTTCTGCAGGTTGGCGAGGAAGTGATCGTTGGTGTCCTGCAGGGCCGCCTGCTCGCCGTCGAGGATGTGGCCCCCGTGTCCGGCCATACTGCCGAGGCTGGCCAGGATGGAGGCGACGGCGGGCTTGCAGATGTCGCAGCCGCGGCCGCGCCCGTGCTCGCCGATCAGCTGGGTGAAGTTGGTGATGCCGCGGACGGCCACGATGTCGAACAGCTCGGCGCGGCTGTAGTCGAAGTGCTCGCAGATCGCCTTGCTGACCTCGATGCCGGCGGCGGTGAGCTCGGCGTCGAGCAGCCTCTTCAGCAGCGGGACGCAGCTGCCGCAGCCGGTGCCGGCGTTGGTGCGGCCCTTGACCTGCGGCACGTCCAGCAGATTCTCGTCCTTGATGGCGCACCGGATCGTCTCGGCGTCGACGTTGTTGCAGCTGCAGATCGTCGTCGCGCCCGGCAGGTCGCCGGTCGCCGGCCCGAGCCTGATTCCACCGCCCGAACCTGCCTCGCCGAACAGCGCCTGCTCGGGCGTGCCAGGCAGCCGCGCGCCGACGTAGGCCCGCAGTGTGGGGTACGACTCCGCGTCGCCGACCAGGATGCCGCCGAGCAGCGTCGTGGCGTCGTCGCTGACGACGAGCTTCTTGTAGATCCCGGCGACCGGATCGGTGTAGGTGACGTCCAGCGCCCCGTCGTCGACTCCTGCCACGGGGGTGCCGAAGCTGGCGACGTCGACGCCCATCAGTTTCAGCTTGGTGGACATGTCGGCGCCGGTGAACGCGGCGGTGCTCGCGGTGCCGACGGCCCGCGCCAGCAGCCGGTCGGCGACCACCTCGGCCATCGAGAAACAGGGCCCGACCAGGCCGTACACCTGGCCGCCCACGAGCGCGCACTCCCCCACCGCGAAGATCGCCGGGTCCTCGGTGCGGCAGGCCTCGTCGACGACGATGCCGCCGCGCTCCCCGACCGGGAGGCCGCAGTCCCGCGCCAGCCCGTCCCGGGGCCGGATGCCGGCGGAGAAGACGACCACGTCGACGTCGATCACGGTGTCGTCGGCGAGCAGTACCGAGCCGACCGCCCCGTCCCGGGCCGCCAGCCCGGCCACCGGCGTGCCGGCGTGCACCGTCAGCCCGAGCTCCTCGATGTGACGGCGCAGCATCGCGCCGCCGCCCTCGTCCAGCTGGCGGGGCATCAGCCACGGCGCCACCTCGATGACATGGGTGTCCAGCCCAAGGCCCTGCAGGGCGCGCGCCGCCTCCAGCCCGAGCAGGCCCCCTCCGATGACCGCGCCGATCACGGCGCCGGCCGCCCGGGCTCGCCCCGCGCAGCAGGCGCGCAGCGCGTCAAGATCGTCGATGGTCCGGTAGACGAACACCCCCCGCAGGTCGCGGCCGTCCACCGGCGGCACGAACGGCGCGGACCCGGTCGCCAGCACCAGCGCGTCGTACGGCACGACCCGCCCCGCGCGGGTGGTGACCGTACGGCCCGATCGGTCGATCGAGTCCACCGGGTCGCCGGTACGGACCGTCACGCCGGCGTCGTGAGCCGGGTAGCCGAGCTCGGCCCCGTCGGTGAGGTAGGACGTGAGCGCCACCCGGTCGTACGCCGGCCTGGGCTCCTCGCCGAGTATCGTCACCTGCCATGACCTGTCGGCATCGCGCTCCCGGAGCGCCTCGGCCAACCGGTGCCCGGCCGGGCCGTGGCCCACGACGACGAGCCTCATCTGGCTGCCGGCTCCCAGTCCCATGCGCCCGATATTCAGCAGCAGGCGTTTCGCCGCTGGGTCCCCTTTGTCACCCCCGTGTTAAAAGAACCTCACGCCGGAAAACCGCTGCGGTCACCTCCGGAACACGATGACGTACGCCGATCTCGCCTTCGTCGGGGGCGTCGTCCACACGGTCGACGCCGTACGCCGGCGCGCCACCGCGGTCGCGGTTCGTGACGGCCGGATCGTCGCCGTCGGGCACGACCTCGGCGACCTCATCGGACCGCGCACCGAGGTCGTCGACCTGCGCGGCGGCGCCCTGATCCCCGGCTTCCAGGACGCGCACGTCCACCCGGCCTTCGCCGGTTCCACGATGCTGGCCTGCGACCTCGCCGACGCGGCGGACGCGCGGGAGGCGCTCGACCGGGTCGCCGCGTACGCCGCCGCCCACCCCGACCGGGAGTGGATCACCGGCAGCGGCTGGTACATGGAATGGTTCCCCGGCGGCACGCCCGGCTGCGACCTGCTCGACGCGGTGGTCCGGGACCGGCCCGTCTACCTCACCAACCGCGACGGCCACGGCGCTTGGGTCAACACGCGCGCGCTCTCCCTGGCCGGGGTCGACGCGAGCACGCCCGATCCGGCGGACGGCCGGATCGAACGCGACTCCGACGGCGCCCCGCAGGGCACGCTGCACGAGGGCGCGGCACTGCTGGTCGGGCGGCTGGCCCCCCGGCCCACGCCGCGGGAACGCCTCGGCGGCCTGCTGCTGGCCCAGGGCCACCTGCATTCCCTCGGCATCACCGGCTGGCAGGACGCGATCATCGGCTCCTACCTCGGCCAGCAGGACCCGTACGACACCTACCTCGTGGCCGCGCGCGACGGGCTGCTGACCGCACGCGTCGTCGGTGCCCTGTGGTGGGACCGCGACCGCGGCCTCGAACAGCTGCCGGAACTACTGGCCCGCCGGGCGGGGGCGAGCGAGGGCCGGTTCCGGGCCACCACCGTGAAGATCATGCAGGACGGGGTGGCCGAGAACTACACGGCCGGGATGATCGAGCCGTATCTCGACGGCTGCGGCTGCCAGACCACCAACCGCGGGCTGTCGCACGTCGACCCCGCCGCACTGCGCGAGTACGTCACCGCCCTGGACGGCCAGGGATTCCAGGTGCACCTGCACGCCATCGGCGACCGGGCCGTCCGGGAGGCGCTCGACGCCATCGAGGCCGCCCGCGACCACAACGGACCCGGAGACCGTCGGCACCACATCGCGCACCTGCAGGTCGTGCACCCCGACGACATCCGCCGGTTCGCCTCCCTCGACGTGGCGGCGAACATGCAGGCGTTGTGGGCCGCGCACGAGCCGCAGATGGACGAGCTCACGATCCCGTTCCTCGGGCCGGAGCGCGCCGGCCGGCAGTACCCGTTCGCGGCGCTGCGCGCCACCGGCGCCGTCCTCGCCGCGGGCAGCGACTGGGCGGTGAGCAGCGCCAACCCGTGGTGGGGCATCCACGTGGCCGTCAACCGGATCGCCCCGCCCGGGCAGGGCCCGCCGGGTGCCGGTCCGCTGCTGCCAGGGCAGGCTTTGCACCTCGGTACGGCACTGGCCGCGTACACGATCGGGTCGGCCTATGTGAACCACCTCGACCGCGAGACCGGCACGATCGAGCCCGGCAAGCTGGCCGACCTCGCCCTCCTCGATCGCGACCCGTTCGCCGGGCCGGTCGAGGAGATCCACGCCACAACAGTGCTGCAGACCTTCGTCGGCGGCGAGCGCGTTTACGCCCGTTAGACCGCAACCGGGTCCTGCCCGGCGAGCGGTCCGCAGTCGGGCAGCGGGCCGATGAAACAGGCCTTAGCCTCGGGGGCATGCCCGATATCGCGTTCTACGCATCCCTGCCCCGCACCAGGGGCGCGGCCGCCGCCCTCCTCCTCGACGATCAAGGCGACGTGCTGCTGGTGAAACCCACGTACAAGGAGGGCTGGTTCCTGCCGGGCGGGGTGATCGAGGAGGGCGAGTCGCCGCTCACCGCGTGCGTGCGGGAATGCCAGGAGGAGCTCGGCTTCACCCCCGACCTCGACGGGCTCCTCTGCGTCGACTGGGGTCCGCCGCGCGACGGCATCGACGCCGTCAACATCTTTGTGTTCTCCGGCCGGGTCAGCGGCGAACAGGTCGCGTCCATCCGGCTGCCGCCCGACGAGCTGTCGGGTTACGCGCTGACGGCCCCGGACAAGATCGGCGAGCTCGCGCCGCCGCATATCGACCGGCGTCTCGGCCCTTGCCTGCGCGCGCTGGCCGGCCATGCCAACCATATGGTCGGATATCTCGAGGACGGCCGCGAGCTGACGTGGTCCTCGCGTGCGGGCAGTCCTTCTTGACATACAAGACCGGAAATGGCGCGTATCTCGCCTTCGGCGCATTCTGCGTGCCACGCCTCGCCGTAACGCCGGTTGTCACCTGCGTACATCCCGCCGGAAACTGGCGGGGCGTCTGATGGCGCGTTTCCCACGTCCGGCCTTTCTGACAAGCCGTCGCCGCCACGGGTCGGCACGACCGCGCGAGCCGGCCCCGTCAGGCGAGGTGGGCGACGACGTCGAGGAGCAGGACGAGGGCAAGGATTCCGATGCCCGCCTGGAACGTCTCCTTCAGCCGTACGCCGCGCATTGACGCCACTCGCCTTTTGTAGCTGTTGAAATTCGTGTGGGCTTCGCGGGCACGCTCGATTCGGGAGCCGACGAAGAACGCTACTGCAGCGATGACGGCGAGAGTGAGGAGCACGGGGCACCCTCCCTCCATCGTGAGGGCAAAGGGCAGGCTTTACCGGTTACCGATTTTTACCGCGTGTCACCGCTTAACGCCACTGTAAAGGCGAAGTGAATGAAATAACCCTTTGCCAAGGAGCACAGCGAAGGATAAATACTTTTGCCGTGCCCGCTATCGGGCAGGATTCTTGCGTTTCAATCGCCGAGTCCGGCAGGATCGTGGCTCGTGTCCATGCCATACGGGGATCTCGTCGATCACCTGACCCGCACCACCGCGCTCCGGGGGAAGGAAGCGGCGCGCGTCGTCGACGAAGTGCTCAGCTACTTCAGCGAGCCGACCGACGCCTACGTACGGCGCCGGCACGCCGAGCTCAGGGCACGCGGGCTCACCAACGACGCGATCTTCCAGCGCATTGCGGCCGAACTGCCCGCGCGACGCGTCTCTCCGCCCGAACTCTCGCTGCGCCAGCTTCGTCGCATGGTGTACGGGTGATCAGCTCGCCGCTCGAGGCAACTATGAAAATTACGGGAGGAATTGTGTGTGGAATCGTGGCCTATGTCGGACCGCGCGACGCCGTCCCCATCATGCTCGAGGGGCTGGCGCGGCTGGAGTACCGCGGATATGACTCCGCGGGCATCGCGGTCGTCGGCCGCTCCGGTGATCTACGCGTCCGCAAGGTCAAGGGCCGCGTGGCGCAGCTCGCCGATGACCTTCCCGCACGGTTCAAGGGCAGCCCCGCGATCGGGCACACCCGGTGGGCGACGCACGGCGTGCCCAGCGACGTCAACGCCCATCCGCACGTGTCCGGCCCGGTCGCCGTCGTGCACAACGGCATCATCGAGAACGCGGACGAGCTGCGCGCCAAGCTGACCGCCGACGGCGTCGAGTTCGCCTCGGCGACCGACACCGAAGTGCTGGCCCACCTCATCGCCCGCTCAAGTGGTGAAGACCTGGAGGATGCGGTACGGCAGGCCCTCACGTCGGTGGTGGGCACGTACGGGATAGCGGTGATCGACGGGCGGCACCCCGACCGCATCGTCGTGGCCCGCAACGGCAGCCCCGTGGTGCTCGGGATCGGCGAGAAGGAGATGTTCATCGCCTCCGACCTGTCCGCGCTGGTCCGCTACACCCGCCAGGTGGTGCACCTGGACGACGGCGAGCTGGCCACCGTCGAGGCGGGCGGCTTCCGCACGTCGACGCTCGACGCCCGGAGCACCGCCAAGAGCCCGTCGGTCATCGACTGGGAGCCGGGCCAGTACGACGCGGGCGCCTACGACCACTTCATGCAGAAGGAGATCCACGAGCAGCCCGCCGCTGTCCGCCGGGCGCTGTCCGGGCGGCTCGACGACCGCTTCCACACGGCCCACCTGGGCGGGCTCGACCTCGACGCCCGGGAGGCGCGCGAGTTCCGCCGGGTGAAGATCATCGGATGTGGGTCGGCGTACTACGCCGGGCAGATCGGCGCCCAGCTCATCGAGGAGCTGGCCCGCATTCCCGCCGACGCCGAGCCGGCCTCGGAGTTCCGCTACCGCAACCCCGTCGTCGAGCACGACACGCTGTACGTCGCGGTCAGCCAGTCCGGGGAGACCTACGACACGCTCGCCGCCGTCCAGGAGCTGCGCCGCAAGGGCGGCCGGGTGCTCGGCGTCGTCAACGCCGTCGGCAGCGCGATCGCCCGCGAGTGCGACGGCGGCGTCTACCTGCACGCCGGGCCCGAGGTGTCGGTGGCCTCCACCAAGGCGTTCACCTCGACCGCCGTCGTGCTCGCGCTGATCGCCCTGCACCTCGGCCGGATCCATGACCTGTCCCCCGCCGACGGACGCCGCATCGCCGACGGCCTGCACGCGCTGCCCGGCCAGATAGAGGAGATCCTCGGCCAGGAAAAGCAGATCGCCGCGCTGGCCCGCGACCTCGCGCGCTACCCGGGGATGTTCTTCGTCGGCCGGGTCCGCGGCTTCCCGGTCGCCCGGGAGGGCGCACAGAAACTCAAGGAGATCTCCTACCTGCACGCCGAGGCGTACCCGGCCAGCGAGCTCAAGCACGGGCCGCTCGCCCTGGTCGGCCCGGAGCTGCCCACCGTGGGCGTGGTGCCCGACGATGAGCTGCTCGACAAGAACCTCTCCACGCTCGGGCAGGTGCGCGCCCGGCGCGGGCGGGTGCTGGCGATCGCACATCGGGCCGTCGCCGACGACCTCGCGGACGACGTGATCATCGTGCCGAAGAACGAGACCGAGCTGGACCCGATCCTGCTGACCATCCCGCTGCAGCTGCTCGCCTACCACGCCGCCGTCGAGCTGGGTCACGACGTCGACAAGCCCCGCAACCTCGCCAAGAGCGTCACCGTCGAGTAGCCCGGCGGACCCGGACGGGTCGGCCGGCCGGTAGTCGGCGTCCATTCCCCGCGAGGTCGATGGCCCGCCAGTCCGCGCACGGGGTGGCCAGGGTCCAGTCCGAGCAGTCCGCCGCCAGCGCCCGGACAGCCGCGACCCCGCCCCGATAGGACGCGAGTACCCGGTCACATTCCGGTGGCGTGCGCTCCAACTGATCCCCCGCGGTCGCGCGTTCCCGAGTCGGTAGAGTCTCAAAGTTCGCCGCCGGGTGCCACTCGGCATCCCCGATGATCACCATCCGCGTTTTCGCTGCTCGCGGACGCCAGACGCGGGTCACGCGACCGCGAATGCCGGAGCTGCGGGTTAGGACGGGGCGGCGAGTGTGCGGCCCGCGCGGAAGTCGAGGCGGTGCTGCTCGCGCGCGGTGCGGAGCCGGTCGACCTCATCCGTCCACCGCCGGACGGCGGGCTTCGCCTTGGTCTTCCGCCGGGCGATCTCGGCGGTGCGGACCTCCTCGCCCGACCCATCGGCCGGCGAGTACGTCTTCGGCCCCATCTCGGCCCGCTCGGCGGCCTCGGCCGTCGACAACGCCTCGGTCAGGGCCTTGTCCAGGCCGATCACCAGCGCGCGCAGCTCGTCACCGGTGCGCCCCTCCGACTCGGCCCGCCGCAGCGCCAGGTCGGCGTCGCCGACCCGGGCGAGCTTGTCGTCGTAGCCCGCGGCCAGGCTCTGGTCGGCGGCATAGCGCTCCTGTACGTCCTGGCTCAGCCGGTGGCGCAGGCCCATCGCGGCGGTCCCCTGTCGTTGCTCGTGGTGGTCTTCGTCGCGGCCAAGCGTACGCGCTGGCGGTGCGACCTCGGTGACCGGGTGCGGTCGGGTGGTTTGCGGGGATGCGCTGTCATAGGCCATCGCCTTTACGTAGTAAGGTACGATCATGACTTCGCCGCGCCCGCCGTTGACCCGTGACCGCATCATCGACACCGCTCTGCACATCGTCGACGGGCAGGGGCTCAGCCGGCTCACCATGCGACGGCTCGGCGACGCCCTCGACGTCGAGGCCATGGCGATCTACCACCATCTCCCGCGCGGCAAGGAAGAGCTGCTCGACGGCCTGATCGCGCACGTCGCGGCGCTCCCGGTGTCCCCGGTCCGGGCGAACGGCGCTCAGCCCGCCAAGACCGGCGTGGCGAAGGCCGCCGACACGCGAACCTACGCCGACTGGCGCGCCCAGCTGCGCGAATGGGGCGCCGCCTACCGCGCCCGGCTGCTGGAGCACGTGGGGGTGCTGCCGCTCCTCGTCACCCGGCGCAACCCGGCCGCGCTGGCCCAGACGACGGCGTCGCTGCGCGAAGTGCTGCGCCGGGCCGGGTTCCTCGACGCGGCGGCGGCCGCCGGGGCGCACACGCTGCTCGGATACGTCATCGGGCACGCCGCGCTAGAGGCCCGCGGCAAAGAGGTGCGGCGGGCCGACGACCCCGACGAGATCGTCGACTGGGACCGCCGCTTCGCTCTCGGCCTCGACGTCGTGCTCGCCGGCCTGCTCACCCTGCCCTGACTCAGTTCCGGCCCTACCTGACGCAGATCCGGGGGGTCGACACGGCTGTCAGAGCTGTGCGGTCGCCTCGTCGACGACGAGCACGTTGAGCGTCCGCGGCCCATGCATGACGCCCTCGACCCGCTCCAACTCGATCTGGCTGGTCACCGACGGCCCGCTGATCCACGTGAGCGGGCGGTACGGGTCGAGTCGCTCGATCGCCTCCGGAACCGCACCGACGATCTGGTCGGCATGAACCACGCACAAGTGGTAGTCCGGAACGAGGCTCAGCATCCGCCGGCCCTGAGCCCGTCCGCCGTCGAGCACGATCGTGCCGGTCTGTGCGATCGCCACCGCACACCCGGTCACCACTCCGGTCGCGCCGTCGAGGGCCTCGAAGCCGGTCGCCGCCGATTCGGCGGACACGTCGACGCCGTCCAGCTCCGCCAGCCAGCCGTACGGCAGGTCGGCCGGCACGACCAGACGCCGGATGCCGTTGCCCCACAGCGCCGCGGCTACCGCCGTACCAAGCTCGTCGGCGCCGACGTGCCGCACCGTCGCGCGGGTGTCGGCGACCCGCTCGCTGAACAGCGCGACCACATCGGCCCTGCTCTCCACGTCCTCGCCGACGAGCCGGTAGTGGTAGTCGCGCGGGATCTTCACCTGCGTGCCGCGCGCCTCGCCCAGCGCCGACCGCACCCGGCTGAGGATCTCCCCCCTCGCGTCCGTCATCGGTGATCACCCCGAGGAGCGGCGGAGGCGTCCCATACGCGGCCCGCCGGGCGCACCCAGGGCGCCACGACGGACGGGGAGGCCCGCGCGGTGCTGCCACCGGACGCGGAAGCTCTCCTTCGGCGGCGCGGGCAGGTCGCGCGCGTCGGTCCACTTGCCGAACAGACCGGGCAGCCGCTGGATCCGCCCACCACGGGCCACCAGCCGCGCCCACCGGGTCGTCTGCCGCAGCGCCGCCTCGTACCGGCCGCCGTCGCCCAGCGTCCAGGCGACGCTGCGCATCATCGCCATCTCCGGGGTGGGCACCGGCCGGCGCCGCCGTGACTCGATCACCTTGCCGCGCAGGTGCACCAGTATCCGCGGAATGTCGATCCGCACCGGGCACACGTCGGCGCACGCCCCGCACAGCGTGGAGGCGTACGGCAGCGACGCGTCGTGCGGGCTCTCCGGCCCGCGCAGCTGCGGCGTCAAGATCGCGCCGATCGGCCCGGGATGGACGGGGCCGTAGGCCGCGCCGCCGGTCCGCTCGTACACCGGGCACACATCGAGGCACGCCGAACAGCGGATGCAGCGCAGCGCGGCCCGCCCGACCTCGTCGGCGAGCGCGTTCGTCCGGCCGTTGTCCAGCAGGACGAGGTGGAACGCGCGCGGCCCGTCGCCCGGTGCCACGCCGGTCCAGGTCGAGACGTACGGGGTCATCCGCTCACCCACGCTCGACCGCGGCAGCAGCTGCAGGAACACCTCGAGATCCGACCACGTCGGCACGACCTTCTCGATGCCGATGACCGTGATCAGGGTCTCCGGGAGGGTGACGGACATCCGCCCGTTCCCCTCGGCCTCCAGCACCACCAGCGTGCCGGTGTCGGCGACCGCGAAGTTGGCGCCCGAGATCGCCACCTTGGCGGTCCGGAAGACGTCCCGCAGGTACCCTCGGGCCGCGGCGGCCAGCTGCGCCGGCTCATCGCCGAGGTCGGCCGGCGGATCCGGCAGCTCGCGGAGGAACAGCTCACGGATCTCGGCCCGGCTCCGGTGGATCGCCGGCAGCAGGCTGTGCGTGGACCGGTCCGCGCCGAGCTGCACGATCAGCTCGGCCAGCTCGGTCTCGTACGGCCGGATACCGGCCGCCTCGAGCGCGTCGTTGAGCCCGATCTCCTGGCCGACCATCGACTTCACCTTGACGACCTCGGCCTGGCCCGTAGCCGCGACGAGGCCGGTGACGATGGCGCACGCGTCGTCGGCGTCCCTGGCCCAGTGCACCATGCCGCCGGCCTCGGTCACCGACCGTTCGAGCTCCTCGAGGTAGGTGTCGAGGTTGAGCAGCGTGTGGTCCTTGATCGCCTGGCCGGCGGCGCGCAGCTCCGCCCAGTCGTCCAGCTCGCCGGCCGCGGTGACGCGCAGCCTGCTCATCGTCGCGGTCGCCGTACGTAGGTTGCGCCGCAGCTGCGTGTCGCCCAGCGCATCTCGGGCCGCGACCGCGAACTTCGGCACGGTGGGCGGGCTTTCGTCGGCCGTCCGCAGCGCCGCCAGCCACTCCCCAAGTGGCCCTCGTGCGTTCATCGTGCCCCCTGCGAAGCCTCGGCTCGCTCCCGGCTCCCGTTTCGCGTCACCGTCGCGTTCATCGGGTCTCCGCGAGGATCTCGGCGAGGTGCATGACGCGGACGCCGCTGCGCAGCCGGGACAGCGCGCCGCCGATGTGCGTCAGGCAGGAGTTGTCGACCGCGCAGACCACGTCGGCGGTCGTGGCACGGATGTGCCGGATCTTGTCGGCGACGATGGCCACCGAGACGTCGGCGTTCTTCATCGCGAACGTGCCGCCGAAGCCGCAGCACTCGTCGGCGCCCGGCAGCTCGACGAGGTCGAGGCCCTTGACCGCCCGCAGCAACCGCAGCGGCCGGTCGCCCAGGCCCAGCGCGCGCAGCGAGTGACAGGTCGGGTGATAGGTGACCCGGTGCGGGAAGTAGGCGCCCACGTCGGTGACGCCCAGCACATCGACAAGGAACTCCGACAGCTCGTACACGTTCTCGTGCCAGGCGTCCGGGTCCGCCGCGTCCGGCGTGTCCGATGCGCCGGCCAGGTCGGGGACGAGCTGCGGATACGCCTGCCGGACCATCGCCGCACAAGACGCGGAGGGGGTGACCACAAGATCGTTTTCAGAAAGCAGCCCGGTGCAGACCTCGGCGAACCGGCGCGCGAGGCCGGCCGCCTCGCGGTGGTACCCGGTGGTCCAATGCAGCTGGCCGCAACAGGTCTGAGCGGGGTCGAAGGCCACCTCGTGCCCGAGTCGCTCGAGCAACGTCACGACCGCCTCGCCGGTGCCGGGGAAGAGCGCGTCGTTAAAACATGTGATGAAGAGTCCCACGCGCATGGTTCCCTCCCCTCGGCCCCGTCTGCATCCTAGGGGTCGTAATGCCTGCGAACCACGTGAAACGGGCGCATGTCGCATGCCGTTCACAATCCCGCTCCCGGCCGGAGCGGGGCGGGTCGGCCACACACGTCTGTTTCCAGTTGGTCGGCGTGTCGTTTTCGGACCGTTATGGCGGGCGCGGGAAACTTGGAGCGGTACAAGAAATATTGAACGGGGTCAAGTCCGGAGGGGCACGAAGGTGCCACGCCTACAACCGTCCCAACGGGCTATGTCGCTGAGCGGCGAACCTCAGCACACTGAGAAACGTCAAAGTGACAGAGAACACAACGCCGAACGTAGTTGAGACCGGAGGCACGCCAATGTGCCCGCACCAGCCGCCCTGTCCGCCGCCTGACGCGGCCGACCGCGAGGCAGCACGCACCGTAGCCGCGCACCCCGAGCAGGGGTGGAGTCTGTTGTGCAACGGTGTCGTGCTGTTCGAGGACACCGGCGAGCTGCTGCCCAACGGGGGAATCATCGCACCACACCGTCCGACGGACCTGCCCGCGCCCACTGCGGCCTGAGTCCGTCACCACGGGCTAGTCCAAAAGTGTGATCATTCTCGGGGGTTTAGCAGCCTGCCGAGTTCCGCGCCGCACACCGGCGCCCACGGCCGTACGGCACGTGGTCACTCAGGCCGTCACCTACACCGTCAGTCGCGCCAACGCCGCAGCCAGTCCGCCGCGATCTCGCCGACCGCCGCCGGTTTCCGCGACAGGTCGTGCCGTTCTCCGGGCAGCACGTGTACGGACGTCGCGTCCGACGGATCGGGCACGCCGAACGGGTCCCGGTCGCCGTTGACGACGACGACCTCCACCCCCGCGTTCCGCAGCTCGTCCGCCCGCGACACATCCGGACGGCCCGGCGGGTGCAACGGGAAGGCCAGCGCGATCACGCCGCGCGCGCCGGCCGCCAGCGCGGTCCGGCAGGCCACCCGGGCGCCGTTGCTCCGGCCGCCCTGGATCAGCGGGAGGTCGCCGTACCGCTTCCGCAGCACCGCGATCACCTCCAGCCACGCCGCGTCCTGACCGGGAGCCGGGCCCGGGGCGCGCCGCCCGGCGAGCCGGAACGGCTGCAGCACCCTGGCGACCGCGCCGCCCTGCGCGAGCGCGGCGTCTCGTACGGCCAGCAGATCCCGCGCGTTCACGCCGCCGTTCGAGCTGTGCGTCAGCACCAGCAGGAACGCCGGGCCGGGCACATCGTCCAGCGTGACCCGCGCGGGCCCGGCCGCCGTCGAGACCTCCATGCACAGCACCGTAGCCCGGCCGGTCCCGCAGACTGTCGGTGCGACCCGGACAATCGGGTCCATGGAGAAGATGACAGACGCGCAGTGGCGGGAGTTCGTCTCAACCGGCACCCGGACCGGCAAGGCCGCGCTCGTCCGGGCGGACGGCGGCCCGCACGTCACGCCCATCTGGTTCGTCCTCGACGGCGACGGCGTGGTGTTCACCACGCCGTCTGGCAGCGTCAAGGAGCGTGCGCTGCGCCGCGATCCGCGCCTGGCGATCTGCGTCGACGACCAGGAGCCGCCCTACTCGTACGTCATGATCCAGGGCGAGGTGACGCTGTCGGACGACCCAGGCGAGCTCCTGAAGTGGGCCACGATCCTCGGCGGCCGGTACATGGGCGCGGACCGGGCCGAGGAGTACGGCAAGCGCAACGCCGTCCCGGGCGAGTGCCTCGTCCGGCTCCGCATCACCAAGGTCATCGCCCAGCGCGACATCGCCGACTGAGCCGTCGCCGAGCGGAGCCGGGCGGGCGCCTGCCCGGCCGCCGCATGGTCAGTCCTCGAAGGCCTCCCGCCGGTGTGGGCAGAGCCGGGCGGGCGCCTGCCCGGCCGCCGCATGGTCAATCTTCAAAGGCCTCCGGCGGCGGGCAGGCGCAGACCAGGTTGCGGTCGCCGTACGCCTGGTCGATCCGGCGCACCGGCGGCCAGTACTTGTCCTGCCGGAGCGAGGCGACCGGGTAAGCCGCGTCCTCCCGCGTGTAGGAGTGCTTCCACTTGAGGGTGAGCAGCGACTCGGCGGTGTGCGGCGCATTCTTCAGCGGGTTGTCGGCCTTGTCGTAGTCGCCGTTCGCCACCGCCTCGATCTCCCGACGGATCGAGATCATCGCGGTGCAGAACCGGTCGAGCTCGGCGAGGTCCTCGCTCTCGGTCGGCTCGATCATCAGCGTGCCGGCGACCGGGAACGAGAGCGTCGGCGCGTGCAGGCCGTAGTCGATGAGCCGCTTGGCGACGTCCTCGGCGGTGATGCCGGTGTCCTTGGCGATCTTGCGGAGGTCGACGATGCACTCGTGCGCGACCAGGCCGGTGCTGCCCGTGTACAGGACCGGATAGTGCGTGGCCAGCCGGCTCGCCACGTAGTTGGCCGCCAGTACCGCCGTCTCGGTGGCCTGCCGCAGCCCGTCGGGCCCCATCATCGCGATGTACGCCCACGAGATCGGCAGAATGCCCGCCGACCCCCAGGGCGCGGCGGAGATCGGCCCGACTCCGGTGCCGGGGCCCGCCTCCCGCCGCAGCGGGTGGTTGGGCAGGAACGGCACCAGGTGCTCACGGACGCCGACCGGTCCAACGCCAGGGCCGCCGCCGCCGTGCGGGATGCAGAACGTCTTGTGCAGGTTGAGGTGCGACACGTCGGCCCCGAACTCGGCGAGCCGGGCCAGCCCGACCAGCGCGTTGAGGTTGGCGCCGTCGACGTAGACCTGTCCCCCGGCGGCGTGGACGGCCTCGCACACCTTGATGATGGTCTCCTCGTAGACGCCGTGAGTCGACGGGTAGGTGACCATGATCGCGGCGAGCTCGTCGCGATGCTTGTCGATCTTGGCTTGCAGGTCACCGAGGTCGATGTTGCCCTG
Organism: Streptosporangiaceae bacterium; assembly: GCA_036555725.1. GTDB lineage: Bacteria > Actinomycetota > Actinomycetes > Streptosporangiales > Streptosporangiaceae > CALAED01. The sequence continues at coordinate 185,589 of DATBKU010000057.1, forward strand.
GTCGTCGCACTTCACGACCACGACCCGCATGCCGGCCATGACCGCGCTGGCGGCGTTGGTGCCGTGCGCCGACGACGGGATGAGGCAGATGGTACGGCCCGCCTCGCCGCGGCTCGCGTGGTACGCCCGGACGGCCAGCAGCCCGGCCAGTTCGCCCTGCGACCCGGCGTTGGGCTGTACCGACACCTTGGCGTAGCCGGTGATCTCGGCCAGCCAGGCCTCCAGTTCGCCGATCAGCTCGACGTACCCCTGGGCCTGCTCCAGCGGCGCGAACGGGTGGATCTGCGCGAACTCCGGCCAGGTGATCGGCTCCATCTCGGTCGTCGCGTTGAGCTTCATCGTGCACGAGCCGAGCGGGATCATCGATCTGTCGAGCGCGATGTCCTTGTCCTGGAGCCGGCGCAGGTAGCGAAGCATCGCCGTCTCGGACCGGTGCGCGTGAAAGACCGGGTGGGTGAGGTACTCGCTGGTCCGCCGCAGCGGCGCCGGGACGGCGTCGTCGGCGCGCCCGGAGAACGTCTCGTCCGCGGCGAGGCCGAAGGCGCGCAGCACCAGCGTGACGTGCTCGCCGGTCGTCGTCTCGTCACACGAGATCCCCACGTGGTCGGCGTCGACCCGGCGCAGGTTGACGCCGAGCTCGCGGGCCAGCCGGACGATTTCGCCGGCCCGCCGCGGCACCCGCGCCAGCACGGTGTCGAAGAAGGCCTCGTGCACAACCTCGACGCCGCCGCGACGCAGGCTCTCGGCCAGGGTCGCCGCGTGGCCGTGCACCCGCTCCGCGATCGCCCGCAGCCCCTCGGGCCCGTGATACACGGCGTACATGCTCGCCATCACCGCGAGCAGCACCTGCGCCGTGCAGATGTTGCTGGTGGCCTTCTCGCGGCGAATGTGCTGCTCACGGGTCTGCAGCGCGAGGCGGTACGCAGGTTTGTTGTCGGCGTCGACCGAGACCCCGACGAGCCGGCCGGGCAGCTGCCGCTGCAGGCCCTCACGCGCCGCCAGGTAGCCGGCGTGCGGCCCGCCGAAGCCGTACGGCACGCCGAAGCGCTGCGCGGAACCCACGGCGATGTCGGCGCCGGCCTCGCCGGGCGGCGTGAGCAGCGTCAGAGCCAGCAGGTCGGCGGCCACGACCACCTGCGCGCCGCGTGCGTGCGCGACCTCGGTGATCGGGGCGAGGTCTCGGACGGCGCCGGAGGCCCCCGGATACTGCAACAGCACGCCGAAGAAGTCGCCGTCCGGCAGCCCGCCGGACAGGTCGGCCACCACGACCTCCAGGCCGAGGGGCACCGCCCGGGTCCGTACCACCTCGATGGTCTGCGGGAGCACGTCGGCATCGACGAGGAAGGTGTCCGGCCCCTTGCCGGCCCGGTGCGCCAGCGCCATGGCCTCGGCGGCGGCGGTGCCCTCGTCGAGCATGGACGCACCCGCCACGGCCAGCCCGGTCAGGTCGCTAATCACGGTCTGGAAGTTGAGCAGCGCCTCGAGCCGGCCCTGGGAGATCTCTGGCTGGTACGGCGTGTACGCGGTGTACCAGCCGGGGTTCTCCAGCACGTTGCGGAGGATGACGCCCGGCGTGATCGTGCCGTGGTAACCAAGGCCGATCATCGATGTGAGCACCTGGTTCTTGGCGCCCAGCTCGCGCAGCCGGCCGAGGGCGGCGACCTCACCGGCGGCGGGCGGCAGGTCGAGCGGGCGGGCGGTGCGGATGGCGGCCGGGATCGCCGCGTCGATCAGCGCGTCGACGGTCGAGAACCCGACGGTGTCGAGCATCGTGGCGCGGTCGTCCGCGGACGGCCCGATATGGCGGTCGGCGAATCTCAACGTAGCCGTGGTCATGATGGGGAGCCTCCTGGGCGTTGGCGTGCTCAGGCCGTATCCGGGGCTTATCGCCCCACTCCCCCTCTGTCGTCTGCGCCTGAGAGCTTCGCCCTGGAGGGCTTGCACCGTCGGCGAGGGTCGCGGTCGAAACCCGGCCCTGCTTTCCAGAGGTGCCTCGCCTGTGCGGTCCCTTTTGCCTGAGAGGTTCCGGGGAGGAGTTGCCCCTTCGGCGCCCCACACCGGCTGTGTGGAGTCTCTCCCGCACTGGGTCGATGGCTGTCGACTTCGACTCTACCGGAGCCGCCCCGCCGATCCGCGGAGGCGGCCCCGGTAAGTGTGCCCGGCACACCAAGTCGCACGCGTCACCTGGACATCGTGACGTACCGCCGTACGGCCAGCGGCACGAACACCGCGAGCAGCAGGAACGACCAGCCGAGCGTCGCCGGGATCGGATGGGCCAGCGGCCACGGCTCATGGCCGACAGGCGCACCCGGGTTGCCGAACAGGTCCCGGCAGGCGGCGACGAGCGCGCTGACCGGGTTCCACTCGGCGATCGTCCGCAGCCAGGCCGGCATGTGCTCGGTCGGGACGAACGTGTTCGAGATCATGCTGATCGGGAAGACCAGCGGGACGTACTGGTCGGCCGTATCCGGGTCGCCGATGAGCAGCCCGAGGAACGCCCCCACCCAGCTGATGGCGTACCGGAGCAGCATCAACAGGCCGAAGGCGGCCATCGTCGCGGCGAGCCCGTTGTGCGCCCGCCAGCCGACCACGAAGCCGCAGCCGACCATGATCACCATGGCCAGCGCGCCCACCAGGATGTCGGCGCCGGTCTGCCCGAACGGCACGGCGGAGCGCGCCACCGGCATCGAGCGGAAGCGGTCCATGATGCCCCGTCCGGCGTCGGTGGCCATACCGAGCATGGTGCCGAGCACGCCGGTGACGGTCGTCATGGCGAACAGGCCCGGCATGAGGTACTCGCGGTAGTTACCGCCGCCGGGCACCGCGATCGCGCTGCCGAAGACGTACCCGAACAGCACCACCAGAATGGCGGGGAAGATCAGGGCGCCGACGAGCTCACCGGGCTGGTGCTTCAGCTGGGCCAGGTTGCGCCGGGCGACCGTGACCCCGTCACGCAGCGCCCGCCGCACCCGGAGCGCCGCCGTCGCCGGCGGTGCGGGAATTTCCGCGGAAATGTCAAGGACCGTCATGCCGCGTCCTCCTCTCGAATACCGTCGGTGTCGTGCGCGGGTGCGCCGACCAGCCGCAGGAAAACCTCGTCCAGCGTGGGCCGGCGCAGCGCCACGTCCGCGACGACGACGCCGGCGCGGTCGAGTTCCCTCACCACGTCGATGAGAACCATCTCGCGCACCGGCACGCTGACCCGTCCGTCGCCGTGCTCGACCTCGGGCTCGGCGCCGGCCACGGAGCCCAGCACCTTCGCCGCCGCGTCGAGGGTGGCGACGTCGCGGACGACGACGTCCAGCCGGTTGCCGATCATCGCCTTCAGCTCGTCCGGCGCGCCCGAGGCGATCACCCGTCCCTGGTCGACGACCACGATGTCGTCGGCCAGTTGATCGGCCTCGTCGAGGTACTGCGTGGTGAGCAGCACGGTCGTGCCGTCCGCCACCAGCTCACGGATCGTCTCCCAGATCTGACCCCGGCTGCGCGGGTCGAGGCCGGTGGTCGGCTCGTCGAGGAAGAGCACCGGCGGCGCGATGATCAGGCTGCCGATCAGGTCGATCCGGCGCCGCATGCCCCCGGAGTACGTCTTCACGACCCGGTCGGCGGCCTCGACCAGTTCGAACCGCTCCAGCAGCTCGTCGGCCCTGGCCCGGGCGACCCGCTCGGGCAGGTGGTAGAGCCGCCCGAGCATGCGCAGGTTGTCGCGGCCGCTCAGCTTGTCGTCCAGGGACGCGTGCTGCCCGGCCAGGCCGATCCGGTACCGCACCTGCTCCGCGTCCCGTACGACGTCGTAGCCGGCGACCCGCGCCCGGCCCCCGTCCGGCAGGGCGAGGGTGGCCAGGATTCGTACGGCGGTGGTCTTGCCGGCGCCGTTGGGGCCGAGCAGCCCGCACACCTTGCCGCGCGGCACCTCGAGGTCGACGCCGCGCAGTGCCTCGGTGTCGCCGAAGCGCTTGCGCAGCCCCTCGGCCCAGATCGCGATCTCCGCACCACTCCGATCGTCCGGTTCCATCGCTCAACCCCTTAGTGCGTACGTTGTACCCGATTCTGAGTACATCGTACGCGCCTCTGCGTACGTCGTACAAGAGGAGTACGATGTACGCAGGTCAGTGAGAGGAAAGGCATGGCGGAGCGGAGCGCGGACGACCGATCACGGCAGATCCGCGAGTGGCTGACGAACTGGGCGGCCGCGCAGCACGAGCAGGACGGCCAGTCGCGCACGCCTGACAACCAGTCCATCTGGGAGTACCTGAGCCGCCCGCCACGAGGCCCGCGCCCGGCGCTGACGCACAACCAGATCGCCACGGCCGCCGTGCAGCTCGCCGACGAGGCGGGCCTGGACGCCGTGACCATGCGGGCGCTGGCCAAGCGGCTCGACGTCGCCACCATGGGCCTGTACCGGTACGTCAGGGGCAAAGACGACATCTACGCCCTGATGCTCAACACGGCGGTCGGCGAGATCTCACTACCCGACAAGCACGACGACGACTGGCGAGCCGCGTTCCGGCGCTTGGCCGGGGAGATGCGCGGGATGTACCTGCGCCACACCTGGCTGCCGCAACTGGAGGCCGGCACTTTCGGCATGATCGCGCCCAACAGCCTGGCGGTCATCGAGGCCGGCCTGGCCGCGCTCGACAACGTCGGCCGCGATCTCGACGTCGACGAGATGATGGCCGCCGCCGGCGCGATCGCCGCCTACGTCCGGGGCAGCGCGACCAGCGCGATCGCGCGGCAGGAGGCGTACCGCCGCTTCGGGTGGTCCTCCGATGACGACATGCGCGCCGCCTCCGGGCCGCCCCTCCTCCGAGTGCTGGCGCGAGGCGACTACCCGACCCTTGCCCGCTATATCGTCGACGGCTCCAACGAGGACGACGACGAATGGCAGTTCTCCTTTGGCCTCGAGTGCGTCCTCGGCGGCGTCGCCGCCCGCCTCGGGATCTGACACCGGCTCATACCTGAGGCCGGTTGGCGGATCACTCTCAGGCACGATGGTGCGCGAACCGGCCGGAATGGGAAGGTTGTCACCGAGTCCCGGTGATCCTCGGGGCCATGCGCCATCGGGGGAGGTGCGGGTGACGCAGACGGGAAAAGAAGAGACGACGGACGGGGAACGGGCGCCGAGCGTCGTCGTGTCCGAGCCCTCCCTGCCGCGCCAGATCCGCCGCCCTGGCGACGGCATGCGGCTCCTTCTCACACTGGTCGCGCTCGGCATCGTGCTGCTTCTCCCCAGCATCGCCCAGCAGACCACCAGCGGCATCCAGTCCGACATCACCCACGGCACCGCCCAGACACCGCACTTCCTGCTCAACCTGGCGAGTCTGGTGTCCACCTTCGGCCTGCTCGCCGTCCCCGTCGCGTTCGCGATCGAGCGGGTCGCCCGGCGCGACGGGCTGCGCATCGCCGTGGGGCTGCTCGCCGCCGTGATCGCGCTGGCGGCGACGCTGGCGCTCGACGCGGTGGTGGCGTCCGGGCCCAGCGGCCTCGCCGACTACCTCGCCTGGACCCGCCGGGCGGGCCACGCCGTGCCCGACCCGCTGCACACCGACCTCACCCCGGTGATCGCGTACGTCACGGCGGTCCGGCTCGGCGGACGGCCCCGCTGGCAGGCCGTCACCTGGACGGTGATCGCGCTCGCCGCCCTGGCCGCGCTGGCCGCCGGGTACGCCTCGCCGCTGGCGCTGGCCGTGACGTACCTCATCGGCCGGGCGATCGGCTACGGCACGCTGTACGCCTTCGGCACGCCCAACCCGCGGCCGCCCGGCACGGCGGTGATCGCGGCGCTGCGGCGGCTGGGCATCCACCCGCTCCGCGCGGTCCGGGTGGCCGACGGCCCCGACGAAACCCGTCAATACATCGTCGAGGTCCGCGCCGAGACTCCGGCGTCCCCGCCCCGCCCGGGCGGGAGCCGGCTGTACGTCACCGTGCTCGACCGCGACCAGCAGACCGCGGGGATCGCCTACCGGACCTGGCGGCGGGTCCGGCTGCGCCGCGGCAGCCCGCGGCTGGCCGTACGGTCGCTGCGCCGCTCCCTCGAGCAGGAGTCGCTGATGTCGTACGCGGTCACCGCGGCGACGGCGCGCACGCCGCGGCTCATCGCCACCTCGGAGGTGGGCACGGACGCCGCGCTAATCGCGTACGAGTACGTCTCCGGGCACACCCTGGCCACGCTGTCCGACAACGAGATCACCGACGACCTGCTGGCCGCCATCTGGCATCAACTGCGGCTGCTGCAGGCCAATCGGCTCGCCCACCGGCACCTGGAGGGCGGCAGCATCCTGATCGACAAGGAGGGCGCGCCGTACCTCGTCGACCTGCGCAGCGGCGAGATCGCCGTCAGCGACCTGGTGCTGCGGCTCGACCTCGCGCAACTGCTCACCACCGTGGCGCTGCGCGTGGGCCCGGAACGGGCCGTGCGTACGGCGGTGGGTGTGCTGGGCACCGACCAGCTCGTGGGCGCCCTACCGCTGCTGCAGCAGGTGGCGCTGTCGCGCGACACCCGCGCCGCGCTGCGCCACGACCGCGACCTGCTGGTCCGGATCCGCGAGCAGATCCAGCTGCTACGCCCCGAGATCGAGGTCCAGCCGGTACGGCTCGAACGGTTCCGCCCGCGCACCGTGGTGAGCATCGTCGCCGGCACCGCGGCCGGGTACTTCCTGCTCTCCCAGCTGAGCGACGTCGACCTGCGCGTGCTGTACCAGCAGGCGAACTGGTGGTGGGCGGGGGTCGGCCTGGCGGCCGCGGGCGTGACGTTCGTCGCCGCCGCCCTGATGATCATGGGCTTCGTCCCCGAACGGCTCCCCCTGATGCGGACCATCCTGGTGCAGCTCGCCGGGTCGTTCATCAAGCTGATGGCGCCGGCCGCGGTCACCGGCGTCGCGCTCAACACTCGCTACCTGCAGCGGCGGGGCGTCCGCCCGGGGCAGGCGGTCGCCAGTGTCGGGGCCTCCCAGCTCGGCGGTTTGATGGTCCACGTGCTGCTGCTGATCCTGTTCGGCTTTGTGACCGGCTCGAGCAACACCGAGTCGTTCACCCCGTCCCGTACGGTCGTCATCGTGTTGCTGGCCTGCGCGGTCGTGGCCGGCGGCGTGCTGGCCGTGCCGCCGGCGCGAAGACTGGTGACCGGACGGCTCGGGTCGATGTTCTCCGGGGTCGTGCCGCGGCTGCTCGACGTGCTGCAGACCCCGCGCAAGCTTGTCACCGGGCTCGGCGGCACGCTGCTGCTGACCACCGGCTTCGTGGTCTGCCTCGACGCGTCGACCCGGGCCTTCGGCGGCTCTGTCACCTGGACCGCGGTCGTGATCGTCTTCCTCACCGGCAATGCCCTGGGCTCGGCGGCGCCGACGCCGGGCGGTCTCGGCGCGGTCGAGGGCGCGCTGACGCTGGGTCTGACGGTCGCCGGGCTCCCCGCGGGCACCGCGACCTCGGCCGTACTGCTGTTCCGGATGCTCACCTTCTGGCTGCCGGTGCTGCCCGGCTGGGCCGCCTTCACCTACCTGCAGCGCAAGGAAGCCATCTGACCTCACCCGTACGCCCTTTGGGCGTAGGCCGGCGAGCAGGATGCCCCCGTGAAGCCGACGCTTCAGCCGATCTTTCTGGCGGTGCGGCGGCGGGCGAGCTCGTCGCGCAGGTGGCCCTCGGCGTCCGCGGCCACTTCCGCGTCGCCGGTGCCGGAGGTGTCGCCCGTGTCGGCGCGCTCGGCGGCCTCGGCGGGCAGCTCGGCGAGGGTGCCCTCGACCTCTTGCCAGACCCGGCCCAGCGCGATGCCGAACACGCCCTGCCCGCCCTGGACGAGATCGACCACCTCGTCGGGGGACGTGCACTCGTACACGCTCACCCCGTCGCTCATCAGCGTGATCTTGGCGAGGTCATGAACCCCGCGGTCGCGCAGGTGGGAGACCGCGGTGCGGATCTGCTGCAGCGAGACGCCGGTGTCGAGCAGTCGCTTGACGACCTTGAGCACGAGGATGTCGGTGAAGCTGTAGAGCCGCTGGCTGCCCGAGCCGTGGGCCGGGCGGATGCTCGGCTCGACCAGGGCGGTGCGGGCCCAGTAGTCGAGCTGCCGGTAGGTGATGCCGGCCGCCGAACAGGCCGTCGGGCCGCGGTAGCCAACATCCTCGAGCGGCGGCGCTACGTCGTTGTCGAACAGCAGCCCCTGCTCGCCGGCTTGCTGGGACGCGGCCCGCCGATCGTGGGCCGCCTTGCCCTCGCCGCTGCTCACCGCCACGCGGACCTCCGGCTCTGTATTCACCCCGCGGCATTTTCGTCAAGGGGGTTTGACGAAATACGTCACGAGCGTTCAAGCAGCACGCTAGGTGCCGGTCAGGGCGGGGTCAACGTTCGCCGTCGGCGCGTCGCATGCCCGGATGAACCGGCGTCACGTGGGCAAACGCCTCACCCTTGGGGTTATCTCACAAGCCTCGCCACCGACTCCAGCCAGTGACGGACGGCCCGGTTGGCTCGGCGTGTGAGAGAAACTCCCCGACACTCATTCGCAACCTACCCCGTTCCGCGACGCCGCGAACTGCAAAAAGATCACCAACCCACCGATTCGGCAAGGGAAAGTCTCCGTGCCCGATCGGATCCGGGCGGGCGGGGTCAGCCGGCGCGGCCGAAGTCCTCCGGGCTGATGGTGTCGAGGAACTCCCGAAACTTCTCGACCTCGTCCTCCTGCTCGTCGGGAATGGCGACCCCGGCCTCGTCGAGTACGTCCTCGCTGGCGAAGATGGTGGCCCCGGTGCGAAGCGCGAGCGCGATCGAGTCGGACGGGCGCGCGCTGACCTCGACCCCGTTCGAGAAGATCAAGTCGGCAAAGAAAATGCCCTCGCGGAGGGCAGTGATGTTGACGGTGTTCAGCCGTACGTCCAGCGCCTCGAGCACGTCTCTGAACAGGTCATGGGTGAGCGGGCGCGCGGGCAGCACACCCTGCTGGGCGAAGGCGATCGCGGTCGCCTCGACAGCGCCGATCCAGATCGGGAGGTACCGGTCGCCGGATGTCTCCTTCAGCAACACGATCGGCTGGTTGGAGGGCATCTCGACCCGGACGCCGACGACCTCCATCTGCTTCACTGCGGCTCCCTGCTGGCTTGATCGCTGCTTGCTTGATCGCGGCCCAGGACTCCTCACACCGAAGCCCTTGATGCCCAACGTACACCTCGTACGTCCGCCACGCGTGGCGGCATCGGCTGAGCTATCACCCGTTCAGCGTGTCGCTGAGCCCCTTCGAGACCAGCACGGTGTGCAGCCGTACGGCCAGCGCTGCGATCTCTCGGGCGGTCTCCTCGGCCTGGCCGTGAGCGCCGGGAGCGCGCCGCCGCAGCAGCGGGGTGATCACTTGTTCGATGAGCCCGACCTCGCGGTCGGCGGCGGCCTTGACCGCCCGCAGGTGCCGCGCTTCAAAGCCGAACGAGCCGAGCGCGGCGGCCGTCCGGGCGATGGTGAGGGCCTCGCCGTCGTAGTGCCCGCCGCTCCGCCGGACGATCCCGAACTCCTCCAGCCGCGCGAGCAGGGTCTCGTCGATGCCCGCCCCGTCGAGCAGCTGGCGGCGGGTGAGCAGCACGGCGGCCGGCACCGACTCGTCGGTCCATGCGTCGTCGCCGGGCATGTCGGCGGCGACGAGTTTGCGTGGGCGGGGGCCGGGCCCGTTCCCCACCTGGTCGCCCGCCTCCAGGCGTTCCTTGATGACCCGCAGCGGCAGGTACTGGTCGCGCTGCAGCGCCAGGATGTACCGCAGCCGTTCGACGTCGGTGTGGGTGAACTTGCGGTATCCGGACGGCGTCCGCGCGGGCTCGATGAGGCCCTCCGACTCCAAGAACCTGATCTTGGAGATGGTCACGTCTGGAAATTCCCCCCGGAGCCGGCCGAGCACCTCCCCGATCGTCATGTGCGCCCGGGCGGCCTGCGCGCTCATCGGGTCACGGCCTCGCTCGGCAGGCGCCCACCGGCGGCCGCGCGGCCTCGGCCGCCTCGGCGCGTTTCAGCCGCCCGCTTCGCTGTCACAGGCCTCCCGCCGGGCGGCCGTCGCCCCCTCCCCCGGCGGCGTACTGCGGGTTGGTGAGGAAGACCAGCCGGAACTTGCCGATCTGAACCTCGTCACCGCCGGACAGACCGGCCTCGTCGATCCGCTCGCGGTTGACGTACGTGCCGTTGAGGCTGCCCACGTCGCGTACGGAGAAGTGCGTGCCCTGCCGGTAGAACTCCGCGTGCCGGCGCGACACGGTGACGTCGTCGAGGAAGATGTCGCTTTCCGGGTGACGGCCCGCCGACGTGCGCTCGCTGTCGAGCAGGAACCGGCTGCCCGCGTTGGGGCCGCGCTTGACGACCAGGAGTGCGGTGCCGGGCGGCAGCGCTTCGACTGCCACGGCGTCGGCGGAGACCTCCTCGGACTGTTCGGGCTCGCCCAGCGCCTCGATCCCCCCGAGCGCGATCGTCGATGTGGACTCTCCAGGTGTTTCACCAGGGGCCGGCGGCACGTTCCGCGTCAGCGGATTGCCGCAGTTCGAGCAGAAGCGGGCATCATCCGGGTTGGCGTGACCGCACTGCGTGCAGTAGACGCTCGGCATCGATCGGCTCGGCCTCCCTACCTAGATAAACTAGGTCCTGGTCCTCCCCCGCCAACCACGACGGTTTTGGCAACTTATGCGGGTCAATCCCGCCGGTCAATGGCGATTCCATTTCGCCTGCCCCAAGCTACCTTCGTACGTGATCGCAGGTCTACGCCGCCGCGCGGGCACATCAAGGCCGCTACCTCACCGCCGGCCTCGGCGAGGCCGACCCCGCGTCGTTCGCCGTGCCACCCGCTTGGCGGTCCCCGTCAGCTAAGACCGTACCGCGTTGATGGCCACCTTCTCCCGCTGTGTGATCGAACCGGTAGCGCCCGCATTGCTGAGCGTCTTCATCACCCCGCCCGGAATGTTGAGTGCCGTGGTCAGCGTATGTGGATCGCCGATCACGAGCAGCCGGTACGGCGCCCGCAGCCGCCGGGCGTCCATCTCGATGCCGCCGCCCGCCGCGTCGGCGAAGTACGAATCGACGCCGGCCCGTACGTCGTTGACCTGAATCACTTCGGCCCCGGCATCCCGCAGTTCCTCAACCGTGTCCAGCAGTACGCTCGCCCGGATCCGGCCACTGGGGTCGTCGATGTTCAGCTCGATGCCGGGCCCGGTCGCGGGCAGCGTGCCGGCGAGGATGCCGTAGGTGGTGGCCCGGCGGCGCGCCTCCTCCAAGGCCGTCTGTCCTTGGCTGTCACGTTCGAGGCGGGCCCTGGTGTCCTCGAGCTCGCGGATGTCGAGCCGCAGCCGCTCCGAGCGGTCGGACAGATCGGACAGGATGCCGACCAGCTCGTCCTGCCGGGCCGCGGCGAACGTCGTGTCGGCTCGGTTGGCCTTCACCTGGGCCGCGACGGCGAAGCCGAGCAGCAGGCACAGCACGCAGGTGAGCAGTTGGCTGCGGCTGGCCCGCGGTCGCAACAGCGCCCACACCTCGCTGAACCTGTGCTCTTCGGGGACGTGCTCGCTCATGCCCGGAACAGCCTCCTGCGGATGGCGGCGACGTTGGAGAAGATCCGGATGCCGAGGACCACGACCACCCCGGTGGACAGCTGCGAGCCCACGCCCAGCTGGTCACCGAGGAACACGATGAGCGCGGCGACGATCGTGTTGCTGACGAAGGAGACGACGAAGACCCGGTCGTCGAAGATGCCCTCCAGCTTGGCGCGCAGCCCGCCGAACATCGCGTCGAGCGCCGCCACGATGGCGATCGGCAGGTACGGCTGCAGCCAGAGCGGCACGGTGGGGTGCAGCACGAAGCCGAGCCCGACCCCGATCACAAGACCGATCAGCGGGATCACCGGTGCGTCGCCTCCTGTGCGTAGTGCAGCCGCAGCGCCACCGCGGCGGGCAGCCGGGCCGCGTGCTCCTTGTGCACGTCGAACCTCATGCCGAACTGATCCCGGAGGGTGCGGAAGTGCTGCTCGGCCGCGGAGGCCGCGAAGGCGTCCCGCAGCCCGTCGCCGCCGAGCGCCGTGACCTTGTACGGCGGCGTCAGCGGCCGGTAGTCGACCAGGATCGCGTCGCCGGCCGCCCGGATCGCCGTGGTCGACGTCAGGCGCTGCCCGTTGACGCCGATCGCGACGGCTCCCGCCTCCCAGAGCCCGTTGACGAGGATCTGCAGGTCCTGATCGTAGACCCGGCCGAGGTCGGTGCCGCCCATATCGTCTCCGGCAGGGCGCCCGTCGTCGACCGTGACCGTGATCCCCCGCCCGGTGCGCTCGGTGGCGGCCGCGGCGTCGGCGACCCGCGCCAGGTCCTGCCGGGCGCGCTGCCCGGCGGCGCTGCGGGCCAGGGCGGCGGTCCGCGCCCGCTCGGTCTGTGCGCGTACGGCCTCCATGCGGCGCTGCAGTTCGTCGGTCTGGGCCGTACGGTCGTGTATCTCCGCGATGAGCCGCTGCCGTTCCTTGACCGCGGCGGGCTCGTGCCGGCGGACCTGCAGACCGGCGACCGCGACCAGCAGGCCGGCCAGGGCGAGCATGGCGAACACTCCAACCGCGCCGACGCCCCGCCTTGTCGGCCTGTTCGTCGTCGCGGCCCGGGCGTACCCCGGATCGAGCGCGTCCTCGGCGAACAGGTCGGCGAGCAGCGACATCGACGCGTCCGGCCGCCGCTTCGGCTGCTCCTCCTCCGGCATTCGGCCATTCTGGCAAGGTCGTTGGAGTCAGTTCGTCTTTTCGAGGTCCAGAGCGGCCCAGGTGACCTTGCCACCGTCCACGCGGTAGGCACCCCAGTCGGCGGCGACCGCCTCGACGATCACCAGCCCGCGCCCGTGCACGTCGAGCGGCTCGGCCGTACCGATCTTCGGCAGCTCGGGCGATGAGTCGCCGACCTCGATGACGAACTGCGCGTCCTCCGATACCGAGCACCGGACGACCACGGTGTCGGCGCTGTAGCGCACCGCGTTGGTGATCAGCTCACTCACCAGGAGCTTGGCGTCCTCCACGAGAGGGGTGAGCCCCCAGGCCGCCAGCGCGGCCGTCACATACGCGCGGGCCGCGGGCACCGCGTTCTCGGTGGCCTGGAACGCCGTCGCGCAGCTGGGACGTGCTTTCAGGACGCGGTGGTTCGCCGCGGTGTCAGCCATGGATGCCGCTCTTTCGTCAAGGTCTGAGTTGATAGCGCCCTCAGCCTGTCGCGGCGGCACTACGCTCTGCAGTGCGTATGTCCCTACAACTGCGTTTTAGGGATCATGAGGTCATCGCCATGGAGCACGATCCGCCCCGCAGTGTCAGCACCTGGTTCGCCGCCGAGGTGCGCCGCTACCGCGAGAAGGCCGGCTGGTCGCAGGCCGAGCTGGCCAACCGGCTGTTCTGTTCCGAACAGAAGGTCGGCCATCTGGAGACCGGCTACCGCACCCCGGCCGACATCGACATCTGCGTAGCGCTCGACAAGGTCTTCGGTCTCGACCGCCACTTCGAGGGCATGTACCCGCTGATCAAACGCGAGCAGCTACCCGACATGCTGTGGCGGTTCATCGAGGCCGAGTCCGAGGCCGGCGACATCAAGGTCTACGAAACCCAGGTCATCCCGGGGCTCCTCCAAACAGAGTCGTACGCCCGCGAGGTCTTCAAGGCCGGGTTCGCCCAGCGCTCGGTAGATGAACGCGTCGCCACCCGGCTGGACCGACAGCGGATCCTGAGCCGCAAGAACCCACCCCGGCTCTGGGTAGTCATCGACGAGCCCGCGCTTCGCCGCGCGGTCGGCGGCGCGGAGGTCATGAATGAGCAGTACGCGCACCTGCTGGCCATGGTCGATCAGGACCACGTCAAGATCCAGGTCATCCCTGGTCAAACGGCCGCCCACGCGGGCCTGCAGGGCTCCTTCCACCTTTTCACCCTGCAGGATGGCAGCAACGTGGCCTGGTCCGAAGCCCCAGGTGTCGGCTGGTTCTTCGACCAGCCCGACGCCGTAGCGAAGCTAGCCGTACAGTACGACTTGATCAGGACATCGGCGCTGCCTGTCGAGGCGTCCCTGGACCTCATCGGTCGACTGCTGGAGGAGCTTTGACCACACCGGACCGCCTCGCCCCCCAGTGGCGCAAGAGCAGCCAGAGCGGCGGCGACGAAGGCGCCTGCGTCGAGCTCTCCGGGCTCCCCGGCGCTGTGGCCGTACGCGACAGCAAGGACCCCGACGGCCCGCGCCTCGTCCTCCCCCGCCCTGCCTTCCGCGCCCTGCTAACGCACCTCAAGACCGACGACACGGCATAAACTCAGATATCACGGAAAGTAGCGATACAGTCACGCCCTGATCGCTAAGGTAAAGCCCCAGAAAAGGAACGGCCCCCTATCGGGGGCCGTAGGCCAGGAGGCAGAGCCGCCTGGCGGGGATGTACTGAGCATACGGCAGGGTCACCGTGTCACACAACCAGAACGCTCGACTACAGCGTGTCGCTGTCTACTACGACGGCTTCAACCTCTACCACGGCATCCACGACCTGGCCGGGCGGCGGTTTCTATGGCTCGACCTGCAGTTACTCGCGAAGCACCTGATCCGGCCCGGCCAGAAAATCGAGGCGGTCCGCTACTTCACTGCTCTCATCCGCAACAACGAGTCCGGGCTGGCTCGCCAGCGGATCTACCACAACGCCCTCCTAGCCCAGACGTCCGTGGAGGTGGTGCTCGGCAGATTCCAGGAGAAGAGCTGCTTGTGCTTCTCGTGTGGCACCACATGGCAGGCTTACGAAGAGAAGGAGACGGACGTCTCGATCGCCGTTTCGCTAGTCGAGGACGCGGTGAACAACCGCTTCGACACAGCTCTCGTGATCTCAGCTGATAGCGATCTGTGCCCCGCGATGAGGGCGATTCGCCGGCTAAAGCCTCAGCTGAGGATCATCGCCGTCTTCCCACCGAGACGTCGTTCGGGAGCGCTGCGTAGGGAGTCCGATGCCGTTCTGCACATAAACGAGATACAGCTGCGTGGCGCTCAACTGCCGGACGTCGTTCAAGGCACTGGTGGCCGCAAGTATCGTCGCCCGGCGTACTGGAGCTGACCACAAATGAACGGCCCCCGGATCACCGGGGGCCGTCGGGCCAGGAGGCAGAGCCGCCTGGCGGGGATGCACTAAGCGTAGGACACCGTCACGTTGCGTCGCCACCCCGCTTTCAGGATCCTTGTGCAAGGTAGCGACACTGTCGCACGTTGCCAGTTACTCTGCTCTTCGGATCTTGCTCGCAGTCCACTGGCGCCGCGCGTATAGCTTTGTCCCGTGCGTGCTTAGCCAGAGGCGCGCCTCCGAGGGACTTTCATCACTCAGCGTAGTGCGTCGCGTGCGAAATGTGCGATTCTTGACTACGGGCCTTGACAGCCGTACGACAGACCAATGTGGGGGTGTGGCCGGAGGCCAGTCTGCTCGCCGGGCTGTCGGCGTCGAGTTGTGACGCGATGCTGAAGCTCGGCACCGACCGTGTCTTCGAGCAGGGCCGCCGACTGATCGGGGAGGACGACGAGTCCACCTATGTGATGCTGCTGTGCGCCGGCTGCGTGAAGGTGGCCGGACGGCTCGAGGACGGTCGCGAGGCCCTTCTCGCAATACGCGCCCGCGGCGATCTGGTGGGTGAGATGGCGGCACTCGACGACCGTCCACGTTCGGCCACGGTGACGTCCTGCGGCCGGATTCGAGCCAAGATGATCACTCAGCGGGACTTCCTCTACTTCCTGCGCACTCACCCGGACGTGCACCTCGCGGTGAACAGGATGCTCGTACAGCGGCTGCGGCAGGCCAATCGCAGGCGGCTCGACTTCACCGGGTGCGAAGCGTCGGTACGGGTCGCGCGGGTGCTCGTCGAGATCTCCGAGACGTACGGAAGGCCCACGTCAGAGGGCCGCCGCACCACGGTCCGACTCGCCCAGCACGAACTGGCGGCGCTCAGCGGTACGGCCCGGCAAACCGTGGAACAGACGCTGCGGCGGTTGCGCGACGAGGGGGCGGTGACGACGGGCTATCGCGCCTTTACCGTCGTCGACAGCGCAACCCTCTATTATGCCGCACATCTCGATTTCTGACTCCTCATCAGCAGGGAGACAGCGGCGCGCGTCCAGCGGAACCTCGGTCTGACGGACCTCAACGGGGAACGGGGAGAGGTTTGACCGTGTCCGACGCCGACATACCGCTGCGCCGCCTGATCATCGCCGTCGACGTGCACCGCTACAGCCGACGCGACCCGCTGGCGCAGGTCGACACACAGAAAGACCTGATCGACGCGCTGGAGAACGCCGCTGTCGCGGTCGGCCTCGACCGCCGCAAATGGCACCTACAGTCTATCGGCGATGGCGAACTCGCCATTTTGCCGGCGGCCGTCGACGAGCCCGTCGTGGTGGCGGACTTCGTCGAGGAGCTGCGGAAACGTCTGCTCCGCCAGAACCGGTCGCTGCGCCGCGACGCGCGCCTGCGGATCCGGGTGGCGATCCACTCCGGGATGCTGCACCTAGCCGCGAACGGCTACGCCGGACCCGGCCCGGTGGAAACCTGCCGGCTGCTCGACGCCGCACCGCTGAAAGACGCGCTCGCCGCAGCCGACGAGGCCGATCTCGTGCTCATTGTCTCGGACAGCCTGTTCCGCGACATCGTTAAGCCCGGATTCCGCGGGCTCAGGCCCGAGCATTTTCGCCCGGTGCGCGTGACGGTGAAAGAGTTCAACCGAACGGGCTACGTCACCGTGCCCGGTCATGGTCTGCCGCCGACCGCCGACGACCCGCCGCCTGCGGACTCCCCGCCCACCGATCCGCCGCCCCCGTCCGACGTGCCACCGGAATGGCCTACCGGACACCGTGCGTACGGTCAGCCGCACACCCAGATCAACGTCACGTCGCACGGATCGGGTCCCGCCTTCGGTGGCCACCAGTACAACCTCGGGGGCAGCGGCGATGGCTGATGACGACCCAGCGGACAAGCGGGAGCCCGACGCACCGAAGCCGGAGGACGGGCCGAAGCCGGCCGTCGAGCCGCTACCCGACAACCCGGTTGGCGACGGCGAGTGGGAAGACGATCCCGAATCCCGGCTCAGTCCCGCGGATCGGCGCCGACTCCAGGACAGGGTGCGACGCATCAAAGTATTTTCCCTCGGAACGGGCGACGCGTTCGGCGGCGACCAGATCAACTATTTGACCTTTCACGCGCCGGGCACGGACAACGCCTGGTACGACCACCCGCTTACCTCGGACCAACGGCGCGGGCTCCTCGAACGCTTCGCCGGTACACCGGCCCGGGCGAGGCTGAGCGAGTTGCTTCTTACGGAGCGCGTCGTCGTGCTCCAAGGCCGCATCGGCACTGGACGACGGACGACAGCGCTCGCGGCCCTCGCGATGCGCGCCACGACGACGGCCGTCATCGACGGAACCGGTACCCCGGCGATGCTCGGACCAGGGGACATCAAGCGTGGCCATGGCTATGTCTACGACGCTACGGAAGCCGACTGGGCCAAGCACCTCACCGAGACCAAGCTGCTCGGCTCCTTGGAGACCCTCGCGTCTCGTGACGTACGGCTGGTGATCCTGGCACCCCCGGACGCCGACACCGCGGCCGTACGCGACTGCGTCGTGACGCACGAACCGCCGGATCCATGGGACGTTCTCGCACGGCATCTGGCCTGTGCGCTGCCTGACCGCGACCCCGCCGGCATCCTGGCGGATCTGCCGTGCGAGCCACGTTCCCCGGCCGACGCGGCGGAGCTCGCCAAGGCGCTCGCACATGGCCTGTGCAGAGGGATGTCGATCAAGGAGATCTGCGACTCCCGGCCCGATCCGTTGCGCAGCGAGGTCCGGGCACTGCTCCAGCAGGAGGACCGGAACAAGGACCTGGGCAGGCGGGCCTTCATGATTGCCTGGGCGGTTCTGGACGGGCTGTCCACCGTGGAGATCTGCAAGGCCGCGCAGGCACTCGCCGAACTGCTGTTCGCCGAAGAGTCCCGCCACCAGAACGCGAAGCTCGGCCTGCTTCCGTTCGGCGCCTACCTCGACCAATGGCTGGGGTACGCGCGCCACGACCCGCCCGAGTACGCCGACGAACTGGACCGGCGGCTGACCTCACGGCCCGGCTTCGCTGATGCGGTACTCGACGTTGTCTGGTTCGACTACGTCGTCGCGCACCGGCCGCTGCTGAACTGGCTGGAGGACCTCATCGCCAACCAGGACCCCGTCGTACGGCTGAAGGCGGCGCTGGCCGTCGGCCGCCTCGCGACGCATGACTACGATTACATCGAACGGCGTTGCTTCCTCCACTGGTCGCACACCGGGATGGTGGTCCTGCACCAGGCGACTGCATGGGCGCTCGAGGCCGTACTCTGCAAGCATCCGCAGCGCAAAGACCAAGTGCTCGCCCGGGCGGCACGTTGGGCCAAGAGCAAAGATCTACGAGAGCAGTCGACGGCCGCCCGGCTCTATGGGACTCTTCTAGGCGCCCGCGAGCCGATCAAGGCCATGCATGGGCTGCGGCGGATCGCGTCCCACAGCGCCATAAAGCTCGGGCCCACTCTGCGGTTTTCGGTCGTGGAGATCTTCGCCTTGGGGGCGCGCACCGAGGTTGTCGAGCAGTTGCTCGACTGGACCGACTCCCCCTTCCCGGCCGTACGGCAACTCGCCGCCCGCTGCCTCGCCGAGCTGGCCCAGCTCCACGCGCCCGAGGGGCCGCCGCTGCTGGCGCTGTACGACGAGGCGCCTGGGCCGGTCATCGAGTTGTGGCGGCGGGTGCTGATGTCGCCGATCTGCGGGCCGGAGCCGTGGAAGGCGCTCCGAGCCTGGGGCAAGAACGGCGTGGACTTCACGTCCCTGCGAGAACGCCTGGAGGACGAGCCGGAGATCCGCAAGCGACTGCGGTTCCACATCGACAGACGCATCGATCGGCCGCGTGATGAGGGGGCGACCGCATGACCAAGTACAAGAGCAACTGCGGGCATCACGGCCCAGTCGACCAGGTCCCACCGAACGCGGGGATCGGGCGGTACATTCAGCGTTGGTACCAGCAGTCCCGCGGCCAGGATCGGGCCGTCCACTGGCCGGACACGTTCGATCTCAACGTGCCAGCCCAGGGCGACGGGTACGACTTCACGGTAACGGTGCACTTCACCTGGTGCGTCACCGGCAAGACCGACGCGGAGTCCCTGGTCGTCAGGGCTATGGATCAGCGCACCACGTTGCTGGAGCAGGTGGCGCTGAAGATCCGTACGGTCTCCCGTCTCTACCCGCCGTACGAGGCAGCCGAAGCGGAAGCGCGGGTGCATCAGGCGATCGGTGAGGTCTTCGCCCGGACTCGGCTCACCTTCGCGTCGCCGGCCGGCGTCGACGGCGACGCCCGCGCCATCGACCATCGCACCATTCTTCGCTTGGACAAACCGGTGCGCGAAGCTCAGCGAACGGCCTGGAGCCTCCGCCAAGAGGCGGTGAACGAACACGGGCTGGCCAGGCTGCTGGCCGATCAGCTCACCGAGCGCAGGCGCATGTGGCGCGACTTCATCCGTGACGGCGAAGGCGACTGGCGCACGCCCTACGCGGTGGCGCTGGCGAAGGATCCGGCCAGGGCCGCCGAGATCGTCGAAAAGATGGCCGCCGACCGCAGAGCCTATGTCAGAGAGCTGGCCGACCTTGTCGTGGACCAGTCCAAGCAGTACGCGACCCAAGACGTCTTCGAAACGATGACGCAGAACGAGACCGTGCTATGGCAGCTGATGAAGCTGCTGAACGTGCCGAACCTCCCGCCGGTCGAGCCGTCGCCCTTTGACGACGAATTCCCCGACTGAGTGTCAGGCGCCGGCTTCTTCGACGATTTCACCCCATTCTTCGAGGAGGGCCTGGGCGGCGTCGTTGTCGGGGCCCTCGGCCCACAGGTGGGTGACGGCCTCGGTGGGGTCGGGGAGGACGAGGATCCAGCGGCCGTCGTCGTCGACCACGCGGACGCCGTCGGTGGTGTCGATGAGACGGTCGCCGGCGGCCTCGACCACGTGCCGCATCACGCTGCCCTTGGCCGCCCACGGGGTGGGGACCGAGCGGCGCAGCAGGTGGGCCTCGGGGATGCGCTGGTCGATTTGGGAGAGGTTGAGGCGGGTGCGGGCGACCAGGCCGAGCAGCCGGATGAACGCGGCGATGCCGTCCATCGTGGTGGAGAACTCCGGCAGCACGAAGCCGCCGCGGCCGTCGCCGGCGAAGACGATGTCCGGGTCGGCGGCGGTCTTGGTCAGCACATCCTGCGAGGTCGAGGTCCAGTCGACGCGGACGCCGTGGAAGCGGCAGACCTGTTCGGCGACGCGGGTGGTGGTGATGGGGAGCGCGACCCGGCCCTCGCGGCGCTCGGCGGCGACCAGGTCGAGCATCACGAGCAGCGCCCGGTCGTCGCCGACCAGCTCGCCGTTCTCGTTGACCAGCGAGATCCGCTCGCCGACCGGGTCGAACCGGACACCGAAGGCGGCGCGCGAGGAGGAGACCAGCTCGCCGAGGCGCTGCAGGTCGCGCATGCGCTCGGCGAGGGTCTCCGTCGGCGACGCCTCGTCGAGCCGGTTGTTCATGGTGAGGACGTCGACGCCGACCCGGCCGAGCAGGCTGGGCAGCACCAGCGAGGCGACGCCGCCCGCACAGTCGAGGACGATCTTGAGCTCGGCTTCGCGTACGCCGGTCAGGTCCATGCGGCGCAGCACGTCGCGGGTGTAGGTCTCGACGACGCGTGGCGGATAGTTCAGCTCGGCGATCTCGCCGGGAAACGCCCGGCGGTACTCCTGCCGGCCGAAGACCCGGTCGAGCTTGCGCTGCGCGCTCTGCGACAGATCGGCACCGTCGGCGTCGAGGAAGATGATGTCGACGCCCTGCGGGTCGCCGGCCGTGGTCCGGATGTAGATGCCACCCGCGCAGTCCTCGCGGGCCGTCTCGAAGCGGGCCACCGGCAGCGGGCTGGCCTCGAGGTCCTGCACGTTGATGGCGCTGGCGGTGAGCGCGCTGATGATGGCCCGCTTGAGCGTACGGGCGGCCCTGGAGGCGTCGCGCCCGGTCAGCACGGTCGCGCCCTTCTTGAGCGTGGTGGCGTACGCGCTGGTCAGCCGTACCGCCAGCTCGGGGGTGATCTCCACGTTGACCAGCCCGGAGACACCGCGCGGCCCGAACAGGTTGCGCTGGCCGCGCGACTCCCAGATGACGCTGGTATTGACAACGGCCCCGGCCTCGATGGTCTTGAACGGGTAGACCTTGACGCCGTTGGAGACGTACGCCTCGGCCTCGATCACGCACTCGTCGCCGACGATGGCGCCCTCCTCGATACGGGCCCCGGCCATCACGTCGGTGTTCTTGCCGATGACGCAGCCGCGCAGGTTGGTGGACGGGCCGATGAAGACGTTGTCGTGCACGACGGCGCGGTGCAGGAAGGCGCCCTCCTTGACCACGACGTTGCTGCCGAGCACGGAGTATTCGCGCAGCTCGGCGCCCGCCTCGACCTTGGCGTAGTCGCCGATGTACAGCGGGCCCTTGAGGATCGCCTCGGGATCGACCTCGGCGCCCTCGGCGACCCACACCCCCGGCGAGACCTCGAACCCGTCGACCTCGATGTCGACCTTGCGGGACAGCATGTCGGCCTGGGCCTTGAAGTAGCTCTCGTGGTTGCCGACGTCCTCCCAGTACCCGTCGGCGACGTAGCCGTACAGCGGCGCGCCCTCGGCGAGCAGCTTGGGGAACACGTCGCCGGACCAGTCGACCGATGTGCCCTCGGCGACGTGGTCGAGCACCTCGGGCTCCATGACGTAGATGCCCGTGTTGACGGTGTCGGAGAAGACCTGCCCCCACGTCGGCTTCTCCAGGAAGCGCTGTACGCGGCCCTCCTCGTCGATGATGATGATCCCGAACTCCAGCGGGTTGGGCACCCGCTTGAGGCCGATCGTGACGAGGGCACCGTTCTTCTTGTGGAACCCCACCATGTCCGACAGATCGATGTCGGTGAGCGCGTCGCCCGAGATCACCAGGAACCGGTCGTCGCGCAGCGCCTCCTCGGCGTTCTTGACGCTGCCCGCCGTGCCGAGCGGGATCTCCTCCGTGGCGTACTGCAGCGACATGCCCAGCTCTTCGCCGTCGCCGAAGTAGTTGCGGATCAGGGCCGCGAGGAATTGGACGGTGACGACCGTCTCGCTGAAGCCGTGCCGCTTGAGCAGCCGCAGCACGTGTTCCATGATCGGGCGGTTGACGACGGGAAGCAGCGGCTTGGGCTGGTTAGCGGTCATCGGGCGCAGCCGGGTGCCCTCGCCACCCGCCATGACGACCGCCTTCATGGGCACGGCCTCCACCGGTGTTGGCTCATGGTGCTGGTGTAGCTCCCTTCGGGTCTTCCGCCCTGTTGTCCTCAACGGGATCTGTGGTGCGGACGGCCGGATCCCCGGGGGCCTGGCTCACCGGTATCAGCCGCCGCGCCTGTTCTGCGTACAGCACGGCGCCCCACCAGTACAGGCCAGTGCCCCAGATAGCGAAAGACCAACCGACGATCTTGGCGACGGTGCCGACCCCACCGGGCTGGTCACCGAGAAGCAGCAGCGGAAAGGCGTACAGGAGGGCGAGCGTGGCGGCCTTGCCGACGAAGTGCACCGGCAGCGCGCCATATCCGTGCCGGCGTACGACCAGCAGCACCACCCCCATGAAGACCTCCCGGGCGACCAGCGCAAGGGTCAGCCACAGCGGGACGATGTCCCGCACGGTGAGGCCGATCAGGGTGGCGAAGATGTAGAGCCGGTCGGCCGCCGGGTCGAGCATCGTGCCGAGCCGGCTGGTCTGGCCCAGCATGCGGGCGAGCTTGCCGTCGAGCCAGTCGGACAGCCCCGCGAAGATCAGGACCCCGAGCGCCCACCAGTCGAGTTCGACCAGCACCAGCCACAGGAACAGCGGAACGCCGAGGAGCCGGGCGAAGCTGAGGGCGTTCGGCACTGTCCAGACGCGGTCACGCGGTTCGGCGGGCACGTCACCTCCTGTCGCTGACTCGACCCTACCTTTCAGTCAGAGCGGGCTCCCGACAGTGTGGGGTGGACGGCCGGTGAAGGGAACGACTCCGCCGGGTGTACGGCCGCGGAGCCACCGGGTCGTCTGGGAACATCATGAAATGTCCATGGTGATCTAGGGAGGACGGGATGGGGCGGCTCAGCGGCAAGGTGGCGTTCATCACCGGCGGGGAGGGCAGCATCGGCATGGCCGGCGCCCGCCGGCTGGCGGCGGAGGACGCGCACGTCGTGCTCGCCGGCATCGACGAGAACGGGCTGCGCGCCGGAGTGGACGAGCTCGGCCGGGACGCCGCGTCCCACGTCGTCACGGACGTCGCGGACGCCGAGCAGGTCGCGGCGGCCGTCCGGACCGTCGCCGACCGGCACGGCGGCATCGACATCGTGTTCAGCAACGCCGGCATCAGCGGCGACATCGCCCCGGTCACCGAGTACCCGGACGACGTCTTCGACCGTGTGCTCGCCGTCCACGTACGGGGGTCGTTCCTGGTCTGCAAGCACGCTCTGCCCGTGATGCGGGCGGGCGGCAGCCTCATCATCACCTCCAGCGTGGTCGGCCTGACCTCCGCCCCGGGGATCGTCGCCTACGCCACCGCCAAGCACGCCCTGGTCGGCCTGATGCGTACGGTGGCGCACGAGGCGGCGCCGCGCGGCATCAGGGTCAACACGATCCATCCCGGCCCGGTCGACAACGAGTTCCAGCACGCGATCGAGATGGCCGCCACCGGCGCGTCCCGCGAGGAGGCGGCCAAGGCGTTCGAGGCCCGCATCCCGCTCGGCCGGCACGCCGACCCCGACGAGGTCGCGCGCGCGGTGCTGTTCCTGGCCGGGCCGGACAGCACCTTCATCACCGGCAGCACGGTCGCCGTCGACGGCGGCATGAGCATCTAAGGGCCGGCGCGTCGCGGCGCACGGAACCCGGTGTCGCCGGTGCGCCGCACCTGCACGACCATGCGGGCCGCCGCCGCAAGGGCGAGCCCCAATCCGATCAGCATGAGCGCTGCGACGGGCCATTCCCGGCACCTCCACCGAGGACCGTAGCGGCCGGCGCGGGCCGCGTCGGCAAGCGCCTTCCGGACGGCCTTTACCGCCTGCTTACTGCCATTTGCACGGGATATAAGTTGAGTCGGAAGACCCGAAGGAAGTGAGCGCCGGTGAGCGAATACCGGGCCGAGCATGTCGGGAGCCTGCTTCGCCCGCCCGAACTGCTCTCGGCGCGCTTCCTCCGTACCAAGGGCCGGCTGTCCGCCGAGCAGCTGCGGCAGTCCGAGGACCGGGCGGTGCTGACGGCCCTGGAGTTGCAGCGCGCGGCCGGCCTGCGGGTGTTCACCGACGGCGAGTTTCGCCGCGAGAACTTCATGGCCAGCATCATGGAGACGATCGGCAGCCTCGTCCCGGTCGACCGGGCCACCTCCTTCCAGCCCTCCTGGCATCGCGGGTCCGGGGAGCCGCCGTACGAGGAGACCGACCTGCCGAAGGTGGCGGTGGGCGAGCGGCTCTACCGGAAGGTGGCTCAGTCCACGGTCGAGGCCGCCTTTCTGGCCAGGCACTCGCCCGGTCAATTCAAGATCACCATGGCCAGCCCCACGATGGGGGCGCAGCTGTGGGCGCCCGGCGTGACCGACAGGGTGTATCCGTCGCGGCGCGAGATGCTGCACGACTTCGTCGAACTGCAGCTGCACGACGTGCAGACCCTGGTCGAGGCCGGGGTGACGTGGATCCAGCTCGACTCGCTCGCGTACATCCCGTACGTAGACGAGCGGCAGCGGGCGGCCGGCAAGGCGCGCGGCATCGACATCGACGCCCGGCTTGCCCAGCTCACCGAGGTCGACAACGCCATGGCCAGAGCCGCGAAGGCGCGCAACCCCGGCGTCGTGGTCGCCATGCACTTCTGCCGCGGCAACAACCGCAGCGCCTGGACCGCCAAGGGCGGTTACGAGCCGATCGCGGAGCGGCTGTTCGGCGACGTCGTCGCCGTCGACCGCTTCCTGCTGGAGTTCGACACCGAACGCGCGGGCGGCTTCGAGCCGCTCCGTTTCGTGCCGCCGGGCAAGACGGTGGTCCTCGGCCTCGTGTCGTCGAAGACGTCCGCGCTGGAGGCGGAGGACGACCTGAAGCGCCGCATCGACGAGGCGGCCAAGTACGTCCCGCTCGACCAGCTGGCGCTCAGCCCGCAGTGCGGCTTCGCCTCGACCGTGCAGGGCAACCTGCTCACCATCGACGACCAGCAGCGCAAGCTGGAGCTGGTCGCCCGCACCGCCGACGCCGTCTGGGGCTAGGGCGTGTCTTTGGGACACGCGCTAGTCGCGGAACAAGTCCCGTACGTTGCCGACCAGCACGACGAGACCGGCCAGCGCGAGCGGCACCAACACGGCCAGGCGCCAGTTGTACGCGAACACCTCGAACGCCGCGAAGACGACCGCGATCGCGCCGCACAACGCCAGCAGAAAGGCCGCGAAAGCCATCAGCCGGCGCCGGGACACCGCCTCGATCGCGGCGAACACCAGCAGGGCCAGCGCCATCAGCAGCAGCACGATGTCGCCGTGGACGAGCAGCAGCCCCGCGAACGTCAGGATGAGCAGCGGCAGGCTCACCGCGGCCCAGGCCCGCAGCAGCAGCGACGACCGGCGCTGACCGTGCGCGTACGGCAGGTGCGGTTCGCCGAGGTGCGCCTGCGCCGGCTCCACGGGCCCGGGCTGCTCGATCGACGCCTGGTGCGCCGTGCGCTCCTCCACCAGCTCGGTGCGGGCCCGGCGGTGTTCGGCCAGCGTCGCCTCCAGCGCGGCGACCTCGGCGAACCGCGCCTGCGCCAGCGCCCGGGTGTTGGCGTGCCGGTCGAGCGAGGTGGCCGTGGCGCGCAGCAGCCGCAGCTCGGCCCGCTCGGCCGCGATCTCCTTGTCGGCGGCGGCGATCTGCTCGTCGAGTACGGCGATGCGCGCGGCCAGGTCGCGTGCCGTGTCCGCGGGCTCGGGCGACACCTTCTGCAGGCCCGCCCAGCCGAGCGGGTCGGCCCATGACAACCGGACCCGGCCGGTGCGCTCGTAGCGCGGACCCGCCGGCGCCCGCTCGCCGCCGAACCGGTCCCGTGGGTCGCGGCCCCACAGCCCCCGGTAATCGTGCACCCAGGGCGTCTCGTCGTCGATGAGGACGGCGCGCCAGTCGCGGTCGCCGCCCGGCCCGACCCGGGTGCCGTCACCGCGGGCGTAGTCGATGAACGGGATGCCGACGCCGGGCCCGACCCGGTCCCCCGCCCACGGGAACAGCACCGACGTGACCCGCTGGGACGCGCGCACCAGCCGCCGCAGCGGCGCCGGGTTCGCCCGTACGAGGTAGTCGCCCGGCAGCACCGCGCCGGAGTGCGACCCCGCGCCGGCGTACACCACCGGATGATCGCCCTCGCGCCGCAGGTCTAGATCGTCCCAGCGGCGGCGCAGGTCGTCGCCGACGCCGTCGTGCGTGGACAGCGCCACCCACGCCGGCCGCAGCTCGCCGTCGGCGGCCCCGAGCCCGCCGTCGGCCAGGAACACCGAGACCATCTCCCAGTCGGCCTCGTGGTCGTTGACGCCGGCGAAGTTCGAGCGCCAGTCGTTCATCGGGTAGAAGAACCAGTACTGGCAGACCGTGTAGCCGCCGTCCCGAACGACCCGGCCGTAGTAGGTGCAGGCGCCGCGGTCGAGCTGCTCGTGGTAGAGGCTGGCCGCAGCGGCGGCCACCCCGCCCGGCACCCGGCCGCGCAGCAGCAGCGAGGCCCGCATGCCGATGTCGATGATCCGCCCGAGCAGGCCCACGGCCGCGAGCCGCCCGCCGCGCGGGATGGCCGGGCGCGACGCGCGCTTGCGCCACCGGTGCACCTCGGCCGGGCTGAACGGGCGCTGCACGAAGAGCAGATGCAGCTCCTGGTCGGGATGCTCCCGCCCGGCGGCCGCCAGCCGATCCAGCGTCAGCTCCCCCGCTTCCACGATCCGGGTCGGATCGCCGCCCGCCCGCGCTCCCCACAGCCCGCAGCACTTCACGTAACCCTCGACGTCGGTCGGGTAGAACGACTCCCCCTTGGTGAAGGCGATGACGGGTTCGTAGGCGCGGAGCAGTTCGAGGTCGCTCCGCGCGGATGGGGCCGGTGGCCGCTGCTCAGAGGAGGGCATTCCTGGACTTTCCGTGGCGGTCCCGATACTCGTCGGCGTTATCAATGAGCTTAGAGTCCCATTTCCGCCTCGTCGGGCCGCGCCGCTCTTGACAGCCGTCCGCGCACCGCGAGGCTGGTGTCGTGCCCAATCGTGCCTCCAGACCCGAAAACGCCGACGCTTCCCAGGCGGCCACCGGTGCGACGCCGCCGCGACGGGCGCTCCGCGCGGAGCTGCTCGACGCCGCCGCCGCGCTGCTCACCGAGCGCGGCTACCGGTCCGTACGGATGCAGGACGTCGCGGACGCCGTGGGAGTGAGCCGGCAGACGGTCTACAACGAGTTCGGCGACAAGTGGGGGCTGGCCCAGGCGCTGGTGCTGCGGAACAACGACCAATACCTCGACGGCGTCGACGAGGCGTTGAGCCGGCACGACGACCTGTACTCCGCGGTGATCGCCGCCGTGGAATACACGCTGGTGACGGCCTCCGACGACCCCTTCCAGAAGGCGATCTTGACCGGCGCCGGCGGCGAGGACCTGCTGCCGCTGCTGACCACGCAGTCCGAGCCGCTGGTGTTCGCCGCCCGCCGCCGCATCCTGGAGCACGTGGCCCGGCAGTGGCCCGAACTGGACGACGAGACGCTGCCCGACATCGTCGACACTGCCGTCCGGCTGACCATCAGCCACGTCGTGCTGCCCACCGATCCACCCGACGTGGTCGCCCGGCGGATCGCCGACGTCGTGGTCCGCTACCTCGAGGTCGGCTAACGGGAAGGGACCCCGATGCGCTTCGGAATCTTCTACGAACATCAGCTGCCCCGGCCTTGGGCGCCGGGCGAGGAGGAAAGGCTCCTGTCCGAGGCCCTGGAGCAGGTCGAGATCGCCGATCGAGTCGGCATCGACTACGTGTGGGAGGTCGAGCACCACTTCCTCGAGGAGTACTCCCACTCCTCGGCCCCCGAGGTGTTCCTGGCGGCGGCCAGCCAGCGCACCCAGCGGATCCGGCTCGGGCACGGCATCGTGCAGCTGCCCCCGGCCATCAACCACCCCGCGCGGGTCGCGGAGCGGATCGCCACCCTCGACCTGGTGTCGCACGGCCGCGTCGACTTCGGCACGGGCGAGGGCAGCTCGGCCGCCGAGCTGGGCGGCTTTGGCGTGGTGCGGTCGGCGAAGCGCGCCATGTGGGAGGAGGCGTTCGACGTCATCACCCGGATGTTCGTCGAGCAGCCGTTCGCCGGGTGGGACGGCCAGTACGTACGGATGCCGCCGCGTGAGATCGTGCCCAAGCCGGTGCAGCGCCCGCACCCGCCGCTGTGGGTGGCCTGCAGCCGCCGCGAGACCATCCACCTGGCGGCCCGGCTCGGCATCGGCGCGCTGTCGTTCTCGTTCATCGAGCCCGAGGCGGCCGCCGCCTGGGTCCGGGAGTACTACGAGATCCTCGGCTCCGCCGACTGCGTGCCGGCCGGCTTCGCGGTCAACCCGCAGGTCGCGGTCATCGTGCCGATGATGATGGCCGAGGACGAGGCCGAGGCCATCGAGCGCGGCATCGACGGCGCGCACTTCTTCGGCTATTCGCTGTCGCACTTCTACGGGATGCGGCACGTCGTGGGCGACGCCGACATCTGGCGGGAGTTCCAAGAGCGGCGCGACGAGACGGGGTTCGCCCGGCACATCGTGCGGCCCGACCAGGGCCCGCTCGGGGTGCGCCTGCTGCAGGAGAGCCTCGGTTCGCTGCGCGGCGCGATCGGCACGCCCGACCAGGTCACCGACCTCATCAGCCGGTACGAGGCGGCGGGCGTCGACCAGGTCATCTTCGTGCTGCAGGCCGGCCCGAACCGGCACGAGCACATCTGCGAGAGCCTGGAGCTGTTCGGCAAGCGCGTGCTCCCCCGCTTCGAGGAGGGGCGCGCGGAAAGGGAGGCCGAGAAGGCCGACCGGTTGGCCCCGGCGATCGAGGCGGCGCTCGCCCGCCGCGCGCCCGCCCGCACGCTGACCGCGCCGTATCCGGTCGACGAGGACGCCGAGCTGATCCGCGCCCGCCGGCGGCGCGAGCCGCTGCGCCGGCTGGCCGCGGACGCCCGCGCCGCGATGCGCGAGTCGACGCAGGAGCGGACCAGGGTGGGCCTGCACCGCTGGGTCGAGCGGGTCGGCGACGAACGCGTCGAGCGGGTCTTCGGCGCGCCGGCGGTGCAGCGGGCGCTGTTCGCCATGATCGCCCGGCAGTACGATCCGCGCGTCGGCGGCGACTTCGCCGGCGAGATCGGCTACGAGCTCACCACGTCCGACGGGCGGGTCCTGCCGTGGACGATCGCGGTCCGCGACGGCAAGGCCCGGGCCCGGGCGGGTCGGCCGCGCCATCCGCTGCTGACCCTGCACGCCCCCGTCGCCGACTTCGTCCGGTCGCTGGCCGGCGAGCAGCAGGTACGGTCCATCCTCGAAGGCCGCACCCGGATCGAGGGCGACATGGCTCTGGCGTACCGGGTCACCGAGATGTTCGGCGGCCGCATCCCCTACTGACCCATGACGTGCTGACCCATGACGTGCGTTTGCGCCGGTCACTTCGGGCAGGCTCGTTGAACTAGGCGCGGCGGAGCCGGCCGCGTATCTGGGTGTGCAGCGACTCCAGCTCGGAGATCCGCAGCACTTGGGCGAACTGGAGGTACAGCACGCCGAACAGGGCGCTGCCGGCGGCGAGCGACAGCAGCGCCGGCGACTGTCCGTCGCCCCAGAGGGCGTCCACCAGGCTGTGCACCGCGTACGCCGCGACGCACCCGGGGAAGGCCGCCGCCGTCAGCAGGCCGTGGGTGCGCAGGATGCGCCGGCCGTCCAGGCCGCCCATCCGGCCGCGCAGGATCCACCATGCCGCGAACGCGCCGATCAGGTACGCGGCGCCGAAGGCGACGGCCATGCCGGTGATGACCTGCCCGGTCGGGAGCAGCGCGAACACCATGAGGTTGAGCACTACGCTCACCATCGCGTTCAGCACGGCGAGCAGCGCCGGGGTGCGAGTGTCGCCGAGCGCGTAGAAGACGCGCAGCATCAGCTGGAAGGCCGCGAACGGCACCAGCGCGACCGCGAACCCCCGGAGCACGTTCGCGATCACCAGGGCGTCGCCCGTGCTGGTGTTGTGGTGCGCGAAGACCACAGTCGAGACCTCCGCGCCGAGCACGAATAGCAGGATCGCCCCCGGGATCAGCAGCACCGCGGCGGTCCGCAACCCGGTGGAGAAATCGTCGCGGACGGCCCCGAACCGTCGCTCGGCCGCATGCGTGCTCATCCGCGGCAGCAGCGCGGTGATCACCGAGACGGCGACGATCGCGTACGGCAGTTGGAACAGCTGGTACGCGTTGAAGTACGGGGCGAATCCGACCCCGGCCAGCCCCTCCAGCCGGCCCTGCCGCCCGGCCCGGGTGGCCAGGTTGGTGATCATCACGAAGGCGGCCTGGGTGGCCAGGACGTACACGATGGTCCATCCGGCCATGCGGCCGACCTCGCGCAGCTCACCGCCGCGGAAGTCGAGCCGCAGCCGCCAGCGGAACCCCGCCGTATGCAGGGAGACCAGCAGGCCGGCCGTCTGCAGCACGATCCCAGCGGTGGTACCGAGGCCGAGCAGCCGGACCTCCCCCACCGTGATCGTCTCCGGGCCGACTCCGTGCGCCGCGATCGCGATGAAGATCCCGGCGACGCCGATGACCACGATGTTGTTGATCACCGGCGTCCACATCGGCGCGCCGAACCGGCCCCGCACGTTGAGGATCGCGCCGCCGAACGCGCCGATGCCGAAGAAGAACACCTGCGGCAGGAAGAACCGGGTCAGCGTGACCGCCAGGTCCCGTTCGTGGCCGGTGAGCCCGCCGCCGTACAGGCTGATCAGCCAGGGCGCGAGCAGCACGCCCAGCACCGCGATCGCGCCCAGCACCGCCATCGCGAGCGTGAGCAGCCGCTGCTCGTACTGAGTTGTCTCCAGCCCCCTGACGGGGGGCCTGCTCCCGACCTCTCGACCGACGGTCCGCTCACGCTCCCGTGCCCGCACGATCAGCGGCACGATGACGCTCACCAAGATCCCGCCGAGCAGCAGGTCGTACACCGTGAACGGGATCTGGTACGCCACGTTGTACGCGTCGCCCAGGCCCTGCGTGCCGAGCGCGGCGACCAGCGCGGCCGTACGCAGGAAGCCGGTCACCCGCGAGGCGAGGGTGCCTGTCGCCATGACCGCGCTGGATCGCAGCAGGCCGGACATTCCGCCGGCGTTGGCCGGGGCCGCTGATCGGGTCTGGTCGGACGTTTGGGTCACGGGTTCTCGCTTCGGAGGTCGTGGGCGGGTCCGCCGAGGCACGGGTGGGCTCCGCCGAGGGATTTCGAGGGGGCCACTGCGGCTCGGTCGGTCCAGGGCAGGATGAGGGCAGAGGGAGAGCCTAGAGCACCGCGCCGCCGTGATCGGCCCTGGCGCCGCCATTTGATGCGGATCTAACACAGACGATCTAACCCAGGCGTGGTCGTTGCCCCGGCGCGGCGTCACCGCAGAGGATGGACGGGCAAGATCCGCCCAACGCGAGGGAGTCCGCCAATGCCGAAGTCGTACGCCAGCACGATCGTCAACGCCTCGGCGGACACGGTGTGGTCGTACGTCCGCGACTTCGCCAACCTGCACGAGTGGCTGCCGTCCATCGAGACCTGCAAGATCGTGGGAGACGCGGAGGCGAAGGTCGGCGCGGTCAGGGAGCTCACCGCGCAGGGCGGGGAGGCCGTCTTCCACGAGCGCCTCACCCTTCTCGACGACGAGGCCCGCCGGTACACCTACGAGTTCATCGACAGCCCGCTGCCCGTATGGGAGTACCGCTCCGAGATGCGGGTGGCCCCGGTGACCGACTCCGGGCAGACGTTCATCGAGTGGTGGGGCGACTTCGAGGCCGACGAGAAGGACGACGCGGCGATGGCGGAGTTCTTCACCAAGAACGTGTACGGCTCCGGGCTCGAAACTCTGCACAAGCGCTTCAGCTGAAGTCGGGTGGGCGTTTCTCGCGCAGTGCCGACACGCCCTCGCGCACGTCGGGCCCGGCGAAGCCGTAGAACTCCAAGGCGAGCGAGGTGTCGAAACTCGGGCCGGCCTGGCGCAGCCAGTTGTTGAGCGCGTACTTGGTGAACTGCAGGGCCTGCGGCGCCCCCTCGGCCAGCCGGGAGGCGATCTCGAGCGCCTTGTCGTGCACCTCATCGTCGTCGACGCAGACGCTGATCAGGCCGATCCGCTCGGCCTCCGCGCCGGTGAGCGCCTCGCAGAGCAGCAGGTAGTACTTCGCCTTGGCCAGCCCGCACAGCAACGGCCAGACGATGGCCGAGTGGTCACCGGCGGCGACGCCGAGCCGGGTGTGGCCGTCGATGATCCGCGCCGTACGTCCGGCCACCGAGATGTCGGCGAGCAGCGCGACCGCGAGCCCGGCTCCGACGGCCGGCCCCTGGATGGCGCTGACCACCGGCTTGGCGCAGTTGATCACGTTATAGACGATGTCGCGGGCCTCGCGCAGGATCCGGGAGCGGACGGCGAAGTCGGCCATCATCTCCTCGATCATGGCAAGGTCGCCGCCGGCGGAGAACGTGGCGCCCTCACCGCGGATCACGACCGCGCGCACGTCGTCGTCGGCGTCGACGTCGCGCCAGATCTCCGCGAGTTCGCGGTGCCCGGTCATGTCGACGGCGTTGAGCTTGGCGGGCGAGCTGATCGTCACGCGCAGCACGCCGGGTGCCGCCCAGTCGACCTTCAGCCGCTGGTACGACTCGTAGCGATCGGTCACGCCGGCTCTCCCTGCATGCTCGTCTCGAAGGCAGTGCGCAGCCGCGAGACCGCCCACTCCCGGGCCTCGTTCGCGGCGTCGAAGATCTCTGGCAGGACGAAGAAGGCGTGCACCACGCCGTCGTACCGGCGCAGCGCCACCTCTGCGCCGGCCGCGGCGAGCCGCTCCGCGTAGGCCTCGCCCTCGTCGCGCAGCACATCGCACTCGGCGGTAATGACCGTCGCCGGGGCCACCCCGGTGAGGTCGGGCGCCCGCAGCGGGGCGAGCCGGGGGTCGGCCCGGTCGGCGCCGCCCGCGTAGAGGTCCAAGAACCAGGCCATGCCGGTCGCGTCGAGGCCGTACCCGACGGCGAAGTCGGCGTAGCTTCCGGTGTCCATCGCAGCGTCGGCCACCGGGTAGATGAGCAGCTGGTGCACCAGCGCGATCGCCTCGTCGCGGGCCCGGTTGGCGACGACGGCCGCCAGGTTGCCGCCCGCGCTGTCGCCGGCGACGGCCACCGCGCGCGAATCCACGCCGTACTTCTCAGGATCGCCCACAACGTCGGCGGTCACCGCCCAGACGTCCTCCACCGCGGCGGGGAAGGGATCTTCCGGGGCCAGCCGGTAGCCGACGTTGATGACCGCGCAGTCGGCGCGCAGCGCCAGGTCACGGCAGAGCTGGTCGACCGTCTCGATGTCGCCGATCACCCAGCCGCCCCCGTGGAAGTAGATGAGGGCCGGCAGCACGCGGCCAGGAGCCGGATGGTAGACGCGGACCGGAATGTCGCCCGCCGGGCCGGCGACGACGGCGTCCGCCACGCGCGGCACCGTCGGCGGCACGCCGTGGTACGGCAGGCGGTGCACCCGGATGTTGCGGCGCATCTCCTCGACGCTCGGCAGCTGCCCGGGGGGCGGCCCCCACTCGGCGAGCATCTCCAGAAATCGCACGGTCTGGGGGTGCAGGGGCACAGCGGAACTCGCCATGATGACCTCCGGAAACGGGCTCGCGCCGACCATATCCCACGGCCCGTCGCGGCCCTCCGGACGCCCAGTCGCGCCGTGCCAGAGGCTCAGCAGCTGGCTTTTCCGGGCTGTCCGGCTGCCGTTTGGCTCAGCGGCCGGTGATTTCGGCGACGAGGGCTTCGAAGAGCCGCAGGTCGTCGCCCTCCTCGGGGTGCCACTGCACGCCGAGGCCGAACCGGTGACCCTGAAGCTCGATGGCCTCGACGACCTGGTCGTCGGTCCAGGCGACGGCGACCAGACCCTTGCCGAGCCGGCGTACGGCCTGGTGATGGTGGGTCGGGACGTCGGCCTGCTCGCCGAGGATCTTGCCGAGCGTGCTCGCGAGGGTGATCCGCACCTCGTGCGTGCCCATTTTGCCGGGCACCGGCGCGTGCTCCTTATTCCCGACCGCGTCGGGCAGGTGCTGCACCAGGTCGCCCTCACGGACGACGTTCAGCACCTGGATGCCCCGGCAGATGGCCAGGAACGGCAGGTCGGCCTCGATGGCCGCCCGGATGAGGGCGAACTCGTAGCGGTCGCGGGCCGGTTGCGGCGGCCCGGTCTCCTGATGGCGCTCCGCCCCGTACAGGCCGGGTTCCAGGTCGCCGCCGCCGGCGAACACAATGCCGTCGAGGGCCTGGACGGCGACCTCGGCACCGCGCGCCGTCGTCGGCGGCAGCAGTATGGGCACCCCGCCGGCCCGTTCGACCGCCCGGAGGTACGGCGCGGGCACCAATGCCGCCTCGCGTACCCACACGCCCCAGCTTGCGGCCTCGTAGTACGTCGTCACCCCGATCAACGGCGGCGGACCTGCATCACGCGTCGGTCCTGGCATGCCTAGGCGCCCCTCCTCGCTCAGCCCTGGTCAGGAGGATGCTGAACACCCCGTCCGCCACCCTCCCGGCGGCCCGATGTACGGCTTTTCTCCTGCTTCGTCCGGCCATCATGCCGCATGACCGGGGTTTTCGGTCTGCCCCACCCCTGGGTTGTCCCGTGCCAGCTTGCCCTACTCACGGCCCGTTCGCAGGCCGATGCGCGCGAATCCCGCGTACCAGAATTAATCGATCATGAGGCCGGAATGTCATGCGGAGAACCGACGACGTGGAAGTGCAGCGGCCCGTCCGAGCGGGACAGACATATCACCTTTAAGCGAGAAAAAATCTAGTACCTCAGTGGTGGTTTTTCCACCCCGGTTCAACGTAAGCTCCGCACCGCCGCCGTGCGAGGGTGCGACAGAACGTGACGGACGCCGAAATTCGCGCCACCATCCCGCTACCAAGCGTGCCAACGGCATTAATCATACCGAGCGGTATTCTCAACCTGCCATCCAGTTTATCGATTACCCAAAATAAAGCCGTGATTACGCTGGGTACCCTCGCGGACGTCTCGGCCGGAATAGGTTGTGACCTGCTGAGCTACGATGCGACACTCTACGTATAGCCGGGCACGACGTATCACCCTTTCGATCGCTACCGAGGAATGGCCGATCGTGATCTAACGTCGTGCGGCCTGGACACTAAGCGCCAGAGGGGTGCTTGGCAGATGTCGCTTAATCCATGCGTGGTCAAAGAGAGTTTCGCGCAGATCGAGCCGGTGGCCGATAAAGCGGCCGCCTATTTCTACGGGCGGCTGTTCGCCGAGAACCCGAGTTTGCGCGTGCTGTTTCCGCCGGCGATGGACGCGCAACGCGAACGGCTGTTCCGGGCGCTCACCCGGATCGTGTGGAGCCTCGACAGCCCGGACACACTCGCCGCGTACCTGCGTCAGCTCGGCCGTGATCATCGCAAGTTCGGGGTGCTCCGGGAACACTACGAAGCGATCGGAAACGCCCTGCTCGCCACGATCAGAAAGTTCGCCGGCGACGCGTGGACACCCGAGGTAGAGGAGGCCTGGACGGTCGCCTACACCACCGCGGCCACGGTCATGATCGAGGCCGCGGACGCCGCCGCCGCCGACGCGCCGCCCTGGTGGATCGCCGAGGTGGTCGACCACGAACTGCGCACCCCCGACATCGCGGTGCTGACCGTACGGCCCCGCACGCCCTACGGGCACGTCGCCGGGCAGTACGCGGCCATACAGACGTCGCGCTGGCCCCGGGTCTGGCGGCCGTACTCGATCGCGAACGCGCCGCGGGACGACGGCCTGGTGCGGTTCCACGTCCGCGCGCTGCCCGGCGGCTGGGTCAGCGGCGCGCTCGTACGGCACACGCGCATCGGCGACACGCTGCTGCTCGGGCCGGCCGCGGGCACGATGGCCGTCGACCCCGAGTCCGACCGCGACCTGCTCTGCGTCGCGGGCGGCACCGGGCTCGCCCCGCTCAAGGCCATCGTCGAGCAGGTCGCCGACGCGGACGCGCCGCGCGCGGTGCACCTCGTCGTGGGCGCCCGCACCGAGCGCGACCTATACGACCTGGCCGCGCTGGAGGCGCTGGCGGACGCGCACGCCTGGCTCGACGTGATTCCCGTCCTGTCTCAGGATCCCGGCGCGGCGGCTCGGCAGGGCCTGGTCCCGGACGTGCTGGGCAGGCTGCGCGACTGGAGCGACCACGACGTCTACCTCGCCGGCCCGCCCGCGATGATCTCGAAGTCGGTCGCCCTCCTGCAGGACCTGGGCGTCCCGCCCGACCGGCTGCGGCACGACCCGCTCGACGTCGGCCGTTAACGCCGCCGACCGGACAGCCGTACGGCCGCCATTACCTGACGCGGCATCGACGCCGTACACCGTCGGCCGCCATGATCGGGACATGACGGAATTCACCGGGCAGCTGACCGAGCTCATGCCGTTCGCGGGCACGCTGGGCATCGAAGTCGACAAGACGACGGCGGAGGAGGTCGCCGGACGCCTGGCCTGGGCGCCGCAGCTGTGCACGAGCGGCGGGGTGCTACATGGCGGCGTGCTCATGGCGCTGGCCGACACGCTCGGCGGGGCCTGCGCGTTCTTCAACCTGCCTGCCGGCGCGACCACGAGCACCATCGAGTCGAAGACGAACTTCTTCCGTCCCATTACCGCCGGCCACGTGCGGGCCGTCACCCGGCCGCTGCACGTCGGGCGGTCCACGATCGTCGTGCAGACCGACCTGTACGACGACGGCGACCGCCGGGTGGCCCAGGTGACGCAGACTCAGGCCGTTCGACGGGCATAGCGTCGGCGGGCAGTGCCACGATGGCGGTATGGACAACGCCGTACTCGCCATTGGCACACGCAAGGGGCTCTTCGTCGCCCGCGCCGCGGCCGATCGGACCCGGTGGGAGGTCGGCCCGATCCAGTTCTCCACCAACCCGGTCAGCGCGCTGGCGATCGACGCCGACCGCAGGCGGCTGATCGCCGCGGTCAACAACCCGTTCTGGGGCACCGCCATCGTCTTCTCCGACGACCTCGGGGAGACCTGGTCGGAGCCACAACGCGACGCCGCGGACGCGCCGATCGCGTTCCCGGAGGAGACCGGCGCCGCGCTCGCCGACGTCTGGCAGCTGCGCGTTTCGCCCATCGACCCCGACGTCGTGTACGCGGGGGTGGAGCCGGCCGCGCTGTTCCGCTCGACCGACGGCGGCCGTACGTTCACGCTCGTCGAAGGGTTGTGGAACCACCCGCATCGGCCCACCTGGCGGCCCGGGGGCGGCGGGCTGTGCCTGCACACGATCGTGCCCGACCCGGTCGACCCCGATACGATCACCGTCGCCATCTCCACCGGCGGGGTCTACCGCACCACGGACGGCGGAACGAGCTGGGCCGCGCGCAACGAGGGCATCCGCGCCGACTTCCTCTCGGCCGACGACCCCACGCCCGAGTACGGGCAGTGCGTGCACAAGGTCGACCTGCATCCGAGCGCTCCCGAGCGGATGTTCCTGCAGCACCACGGCGGGGTCTATCGCAGTGACGACGCCGCCGGCTCGTGGTCGCGGATCGACGACGGCCTGCCGGCCGACTTCGGCTTCCCCATCGTCGTCCACCCCCACCGGCCCGACACGGTCTACGTCCTGCCGCTCACCTCCGACCAGGTGCGGATGCCCGCCGGCCTGCGCTACCAGGTCTGCCGCAGCGACGACGCGGGCGCGACCTGGCGGCCGCTGACCGCGGGACTGCCGACGGACCCGTGCCACGCCTCGGTGCTGCGCGACGCGATGTGCGTCGACGGCGGCGACCCCGCCGGGGTCTACTTCGGCACCCGGGACGGCGCCGTTTACGCCAGCCGAGACGACGGCGAGAGCTGGTCGGAGGCCGTCCGTCACCTGCCCGACGTGCTCTGTGTCCGCGCGGCCGTCCTGTCGTGAACGAGCCGCCGAGGACGGGGCGGGAGGCGCCGACATGACGACGGTCCGCGTACGGCTGCCGGGGGCGCTGCGCGACCTGGCCGGCGCGGCGGCGGTGATCGCTCTCGATGTGCCGGACGGCGCCACGGTCGGGGATGTGCTCGACGTTCTCGGCCGGCGGCTCCCGGCGGTCGAGCGGCGCATCCGCGACGAGCGGGGGCTGCTGCGCCGCCACGTCAACGTGTTCGTCGGCGCCGCCAACGTCCGCGACCTGGCGCTGCTCGCCACCCCGGTGCCCGCCGGCGCCGAGGTCTACGTGCTCCCCTCGGTTTCTGGTGGCTAAGGCCGGCGCCTTTACGTTGTAGATTCGCCCTTGGCGAGGTGGGTGCCGAAGAAGCCGAGAATCCGGGTCCACGCGTCCTCGGCGGCGACCGCGTCGTAGCCGTACGACATCGTGACCTTGCTGAGCACGTTGAGCGGCCGCGGCAGCTCCTCCTGGTTGAGGAAGCCGTGGCCGACGCCCGGGTACTCCTTGACGTCGTGCGGCACGTCGAGGCCGGTCAGCGTGCCGTCCAGCTTGGCGGCCGCGCGGCGGAGC
This sequence comes from Streptosporangiaceae bacterium, assembly GCA_036555725.1. GTDB lineage: Bacteria > Actinomycetota > Actinomycetes > Streptosporangiales > Streptosporangiaceae > CALAED01. The sequence goes on from DATBKU010000057.1 coordinate 224,322, forward strand.
ATCAGGTCGCGCCCGCCGTAACTGGCCACGATCGGGCACGCGCCCGCCAGCACCTCCGCGGACCGCCGCGGCACCACGCCGTAATTCACCGCCGCCGCCGCGAAGTCGTACCGTGCGGCGGCCACCAGCGCGAAGCCGCCGCCCATGCAGAACCCGATGACGCCCACCCGCCCCGCGCAGTCATCCCGCCCGGCGACCCAGGCCCGGGCGGCCTCGATGGCGTGCCACGTCGAGCCCTTGCGCGACAGCAGGTCCCGGAACGCCTTCCGGACGCAGCGCAGCTTGGGCCCGGCCGTGTAGAGGTCGGGTGCCAGAGCAACGTATCCGGCGGCGGCGAACCGATCGGCCTGGCGGCGCACGTCCTCGGTCAACCCCATCGCCTCGTGCAGGACGACGACGCCCGGCCAGGACCCGGCGTCGTCGGGTGTGGCAAGGTAGCCGCGCAGTTCTCCCGCACCCGCAGGAAAGGTGATGTTCGGCATGGCACCCTACTGTTGCGTAACAAGCGCATCTAGGGAAGCCCGGCGCGGGCCGTCACTAAGATCGCCGCCATGGATCTGCGGCTCAGCGGCAAGCGGGCGTTCATCACCGGCGGCACCGCCGGCATCGGCCTCGCCATCGCGCACGCGCTGGCGGCCGAGGGCGCGGCGGTCTCGGTCTGCGGGCGCGACGCCGACCGGCTCGCGGCGGCCCTCACCGGCCTGCGCGAGACGGCAGCGACCGCCACCACGAGGACCGCGACCGCCGAGGGAACCGCCACTACGAGGACCGCGACCACCGAGGGAACCGCGACCGTCCACGGTGTGGTCGCGGACGTGACCGACACCGCCGCCCTCGGCCGCGCGGTCGACGAGAGCGCGGACCGGCTCGGCGGTCTCGACCTGCTCGTCGCCAACGCGGGCGGGTCGCACGGCGGCGACCTCCTCGACTCGACCCCCGAAGACTGGGCCGAGACATACGCGATCAACGTGCTGCACGCCGCGCACGCCGTACGGACCGCGGTGCCGCATTTCGACCGGTCCGGCGGGGGCGCCGTGGTGATCGTGGCGTCGATCACCGGATGGAAGCCGGGGCCGAAGTCCTCGTACGCCTCCGCGAAGGCCGCGGAGATCCACCTGGCCGCCACGCTCGCCGAGGAGCTCGGCCCGCGCGGCGTCCGCGTCAACGCGCTCAGCCCAGGCTCGGTGCTCTTCGAGGGCGGCGGCTGGGACGAGTTCGGCCGCGCCTACCCCGACCGGCTGGCCGCGTTCGCCCGCGAGGACTTCCCGGCGGGCCGGCTGGTCGCGCTGGACGAGGTGACCGACGTCGCCTGCTTCCTGCTGTCGGAGCGGGCGTCGGGCATCAACGGGGCCAACATCTGCGTCGACGGCGCCCAGGACCACCCGAGCGTGCGCCGCTTCTTCCCGGCAGGCTGACGCGCCGCAAAGGGGGTTGCCGCCCCGAGTGCCCTGTACCCCGGCACCGGACGGCACGCGCGCCTGCAGCAAACGCTTGGTTGTTATCGAAGCGTTATCTTCCGCACTCTGGTCAGTTCGTTAACCCGGACGTAACTTACTCGCGGGTACCTTACGTGTGATTCAATTCACACGGCGCGCGCGCCACTTTCGTCCCACCCCGTCATGGGAGGAAACGTGCTGTCGCGCCCCCGAAGATTCCGGTCACCGCTGGTGGCCACCACCTCCCTGTTCACCTCCACCCTCCTGCTGACCGCCGGGCTGCTGCTGAGCGGCCAGGCACGGGCCGCCGACCCGATCGCGGCGGCCAAGGCCCTCGCCGCGCCCGGCGTGCCGGGCGCCAACAACTGGTCCTGCCGGCCCAGCGCGGCGCATCCACGTCCGGTCGTGCTGGTCCACGGCACGTTCGCCACCGGCTCGGTCAACTGGCTCGCGGCGTCACCGGCCATCGCGTCGCACGGGTACTGCGTGTTCGCGCTCACGTACGGGACCCGGCCAGGGGTGCCGCTGCTGGGGGCGATCGCCCCGGTCGCCGACTCGGCCGCGCAGCTTGCCACGTTCGTCGACGGCGTGCTCGCCGCCACCGGCGCCACCCGCGTCGACATGGTCGGGCACTCCCAGGGCGGCATGATGCCCCGCTACTACCTGCGCTTCCTCGGCGGCGCGAGCAAGGTGCACGCCTTGGTCGGACTGGCGCCGTCCAACCACGGCACCACGCTGAACGGACTGGCCACGCTCGCCGCTTCGTTCCCCGGAGCACTCGACCTCATCGGATCGGGCTGCCCGGCCTGCGCCGACCAGGTCGCCGGCTCGGCGCTGCTCCAGAAGCTCAACGCGGGCGGCGACGCCGTGCCCGGCGTTAGCTACACGGTGATCGCGACGCGGTACGACGAGGTCGTCACGCCGTACACGAGCCAGTTCCTCAGCGGCGGCGACGTCCACAACGTGACCCTCCAGCGGCTCTGCGTGCTGGACCTGTCCGAACACGCCGCCGTCGCCTTCGATCCGGTGGCCTTGCACGAGGTGCTCAACGCCCTCGACCCCGCCCACGCCACCACCACGAACTGCCTGTCGCACCCGTAAACCCGGGCCGGCAGGCCGGGGGACGTTTCTTCAGGGGCGCCCCGCCCGTCCCTGAAGAAGCGTCACCCCAAAGAAAGCGCGACCGCTGAAATCCTTAGACCTTCCGCCAGCGCGGCGCCCACGCGCCGTCGTCGATCTCGTAGTCGGAGAACAGCGCCGGCGCCTCAGCCCGCATCAGCTCGCCGATCTTGTGGAAGATCAGCCGGATCTCCTCCTCCGCGCCCGCAGCGGTACGGGCCTCGATCGTGTGCCGGAGCGTACGGATATTCGCGGTCCAGACGAGTCCCGTCGCCACGCCCTCGGGCGCGAAGCGCCGCATGAACGACGTCTTGTGCTTCTTGTCCTTGAACGGCACGCCCCCCTCATCGAGGTGGAAGTGCTCCGACATCCAGCCCTGGAACTCCTCCATCTGGTCGAGCATGGCGGTGGCCCGCTTCATCAGCTCCGCGTCCTCGCGCGCCCACTCGGGGAACCAGAACGGAATGTCGCGCAGCCGGACGTACCGCATCGACTCCTGGGAGATGGCGACGCCCGGCCGGTGCCGGACCAGCTCGTGGGTCAGCACGCGGCTGACGTTGTGCAGCACGAAGCTGAAGCTGACGTGCTCCAGCACCGAGCCGTGCAGGCTCCGCAAGATGTTCTCCAGGTAGGCCGTGCTGTCGGTGCGCACCTTGCTGACATTGGGGTTGAGCCCCGGCTCCCACGAGCGGTAGCACAGTCGCCCGGCGAACTCGGCGAGCGCCTGGGGATCGTTCAGCTCATTGTCGAGGTCGCCCCGGTCGAGCCGCTCCAGCCAGCTCTCGCCGCCCACGTCACGCAGGTACCGCGCCACCTGGTCGTAGTCGAGCTGGGGCCGGGCGACGAGGAACACCTCGGGTTCGACGCTCTTCACTTCTCGCTCCCCTCACCGTCGCCTGCATCCAGTCGCATCATTCAGTCGCATCATTCAGTCGCATCGCACCCAGCGGGACAGCTGCGGTCGACATCGATCCGCACCAGCAAACCAGGTCGCACCGACAGAGTGCGACGCAACACGGCGGTAATGTCCGTTCGAGCGTGACACTCCTGCCGTTGTTGCCGCACACTGGTGGGGGCGAACGGGGACGCACTACTCGCGGAGGTAACTGCATGACGGTGACGCAGCCGTCCGGTCTGGCCGTGCCGCTGCGCGGCCCGCACCGGCCACGGGCGATCCGTTTCCTCGGGCTGCACGAGACGGTGGGCTGGACGCTGAAGGTGTACGGCATCGCGGCGCACGGCGAACGGCCGCGCCAGGCGCTGGTCGAGGCGGTGCGATCCATGTCGTCGACAGTGCTGCCGAGCCCCGCCGTATGGTCCGGCGACGGCGACCCGGATCGCTACGGCGTCGGCTTCGTGATCCTGCACGACGCGGGCGACTACTGCTTCGCGCTGTTCGACTGGTGGGCCGCCGAGAACGAGATCCATCAGCGTCTGTACTCCGCGCCGCTCGATCGCCCCGACGCGATGGGCCCGCACCCGACGCCGGCCATCGGCTGCGTCTGGGAGATGGCCGTACACGACCACGAACGGCGGGCCTGGTTGCGGCACGTTCTCGCCCGTCCCGAAGGCCCCGACCTGGGCGCCTATCTGCGCGACCGGTTCGAAGGCGACATCTAATGAGCGCGTCGCAGGCGCGCGGCGCCCGGCCAAAGCGGGAGGCACCACCGGCCGAACTGAACGTGCTCGGCGCCTGCCCGCTGGACTGTCCCGACACGTGCGGCTGGGTGGTGACGGTCCGCGACGGTGAGGCGGTACGGCTGCGTGGCAACCCGGACCACCCGTTCACCAAGGGTGCGCTGTGCGTCAAGGTCAATCGGTGGCTGGAGCAGGCCGCCGCGCCCGACCGGATCCTGCACCCGATGCGCCGGATCGGTCCCAAGGGCCCGGGCGCCAGGTTCGAGCGCATCACCTGGGACGAGGCGCTCGACGAGATCGCCACCCGGCTGGACGGCGTGATCAAGACGTACGGCGGCGAGGCGATCTGGCCGTTCTGGGGCTGCGGCACGCTCGGCTACCTGCAGGGCCTTGAAGGATTCGCCGGGCGGCGCTTCTTCAACGTGCTCGGCGCGTCCGACCACGACGCCACGATCTGCTCTATCGCGGGCTCCACCGGCCTGAAATACACGCTGGGCGCCTCGGCAGGCCTCGACCCGGAGGACCTCGCCCACGCCCGGCTGATCATCCTATGGGGCACCAACACCCTCACCAGCGGCCACCACCTGTGGAAGTTCGTTCAGGACGCCCGGCACGCGGGCGCGTACGTCGTGGCCATCGATCCGATCCGCACCCGTACCGCCCAGCAGGCCGACGAGCACCTGGCCCCGATGCCCGGCAGCGACGCCGCGCTCGCCCTCGGCCTGCTCAATGTAGTCGTACGGCTGGGCGCGGAAGACCGCGACTTCCTGGAGCGGCACACCCACGGCTGGGCGGAGTTCCGGGAGCGGATCGAGGAGTACCCGCCGGAGCGGGTCGCCGAGCTCACCGGGCTCGACGCCGGGCAGATCGTACGGCTCGGCGAACGGATCGCGCGGACCCGGCCGACCGCCATCCGGGCCACGATGGGCATGCAACGGCACGCGGGCGGCGGCATGGCGCTGCGCACGCTCGCCTGCATCTCGGGGGTGACCGGTGACTGGGGGCGGCGCGGCGGCGGCATCTCCTACTCGACCAGCGGCCACTACAAGCTCAACAAGGCCGGGCTGTACCGCCACGACCTGAAGCCGGGGCCGGTCCGGACGCTGTCGATGACCCGGCTCGGCGAGGGCCTGCTGGACGTCGACGACCCGCCCGTCAAGGCGCTGTTCGTGATCGCGGCCAACCCGATGGCCAGCAACCCGCACCAGAACAGGGTGCGGCGCGGCCTCGCCCGCGACGACCTTTTCACCGTGGTCCTGGAGCAGTTCCCGACCGACACGGCCGACTACGCCGACATCGTGCTGCCGGCGACGATGCAGCACGAGCACATGGACATGCACGAGGCGTACGGGCACATGTACCTCGCCTGGAACGAACCGGCCGTCGCGCCGCCGGGCGAGTGCCTGCCCACCACCGAGACCTTCCGCCGGCTGGCCCGGCGCATGAGTCTGTCCGAGCCGAGCCTGTACGACTCCGATGAGCAGCTGGCCAAGCAGCTCCTCGATTCTGGGCACCCCTTCCTCACCGGCATCACGCTGGACCGGCTGCGCAAGGAGGGGTTCGCCCGGCTCGCCGTGCCCGACCCGTTCCTGCCGTACGCCGAGGGCTTCCCGACGCCGTCGGGCCGGTTGGAGTTCGTCTCGGCGCGGGCCGAGCGCGACGGTCTCGGTGCGCTGCCCGACTACGTACGGCCCGCCGAGGTCGCCGACGCCGCGCGGGCCGAGCGGTACCCGCTGGCCATGATCTCCGCGGCCTCGCACCACTTCCTGAACTCGATGTTCGCCAACAATCCCGAGCTGCGCCGCCGGGCCGGCGCGCCGCGGATCGTGCTGCACCCGAGCGACGCGGCCGTACGCGACCTGACGGACGGCGCCGCGGTACGGGTGAGCAACGACCGAGGCGGGTTCGACGGCGTCGTCGAGGTCAGCGACCGGGTCCGCCCGGGTGTGGTGGCCACCACGAAGGGCTACTGGGTGAAGTTCACCGGCGGCGCCAACGCCAACGCGACCGTCGACGAACGCGACTCCGACATGGGCGGCGGCGCCGTGTACCACGACACCCGCGTCGAGGTCAGTCCCCTGGGGTGACCCGCCGGACGTGAGAGCCGGACCCGTCGCGGGACACCTCGAAGCGGGCCGGCACCCGCTCGGCCAGCGCGGGCACGTGGGTGACGATGCCGACCATCCGATCGCCGCTGGCCGCCAGCCGTTCGAGGGTCGCCGCGACCGTGTCGAGGGCGGCGACATCGAGACTGCCGAACCCCTCGTCGAGGAAGATCGCGTCGAGGCTGCGGGCCGCCGCGGCGGCGAACCCGGCCACCCGCTGGGACAGCGCCAGCGCCAGGGCCAGCCCGGCCTGGAACGTCTCCCCGCCCGACAGCGTGCGGGCGCTGCGCCGCAGCCCCGCCTCGCCGTAGTCGACCACCTCGATCTCGCCGCGCTCGGCGAGCGCCAGCTCGTATTGGCCGCCGGACAGCTCGCGCATGATCTCGGCGGCCGCGTCGATAAGGATCTCCATGGCGGCGCCGACCAGCCAGCGCTCGAAGTTGTTCGCCCGCAGCAGCCGGCCCAGCTCCCCCGCGACCTGCGCCTCGTGCTCGGTGCGCTGGACGGTGACCGCGAGCTCCGCCGCCCGGCGCCGGTTCTCCCGCACACGGTCGAGTGCGGCGCGGGCCGTCGTCACCGCCTCGGTGACGGCGCCGCCGATGTCCATCGGGGTGGCGTCGGCGATGACCTCCAGGCCGGCGTCCGCGAGGCGGGTGGTGATCGACGCGCGCAGCTCGCCGGCCGCCGCCTCGGTCCATTCGACGGCTTCGGCGAGCGCCTCCACCTCCTCGCCATGCTGGACGACGGTCTCGTCGCGCCAGGTCAGCAGCGTCCGCCAGGCCAGCGCCAGGTCGTCGCCGACCAGGACGGGCGGACGCAGCTCGGCCACGGTGTCCCGCGCCTCCTGCAGGGCCTGCCACGTCTGCCCGGCCGTCGCGCGGAGCGCGGTGACCGCACGGACGGCTTCGTCGTGACGCCGCCGGGCGGTCCGCGTCTCGGCGCGCGCCCGTTCGGCGTGCTCGCGGGCCGTCGCGATCAGCTTCAGCCGCTGCTCGATCACCGCCTCGTCGGGCGCCTCGGCGAGCACGTCGGCCAGCGTGTCGAGCTGCGCGCGCAGGTCGGCGTGGTTCTGCTCCAGCCGGTGGAAGGCCACCTCCGCCTCGTGCTCCTCGTCCTCCAGGCGCGACACGGCGCGGGCGGCCTGGGCCTCGCGCCATTCGATCTCGGTGACGTCGGCGGCCACGGGGTGATGCGGCGGGTCGGTGACGGGACGAAGGCACACCGGGCAGGGCTCGCCTACGACCAGCTCCCGCGCCAGGTCGCCCGCCACGTGCGCCTGCCGGACCCGGTCGAGCTCGGCGGCGGCCTCGGCGTGTTCGGCGTCCGCGGCCGCGAGATGCCGGCCGACGGCCTCGCGGCGTTCGCTGGCCTCCACGAGCCGGTTCTCCGCTTTATCGCGCGCGGCCGAAAGTCGCGCATGCTCCACGTGCCCCGCGCGAATGCGTTGCAGGTCGGCCGGGTCGCCGGCCCCTTCGAGCAAGAGGGCCAGCTCCTCCTCGGCCGCGGCCTCGGCCTCCTCCCGTTCGGTCACGGCGGCGGCCAGCCGGTCGGTCTCTTTGGCCGCCTCGCGGATCCGGTCCGCGAGCTCGCTGATCCCCTCCGGCATGGCGAGGGCGGTCAGCGCCCGCAGCCGGCGCCGCGCGGTCGTCAGCTCGGCCCGCGACCCGCTGAGCTCCTCGTCGTACCTGGTCAGGTCGGTCAGCGAGGACCGTACGGCATCGGCGAGGGCGGTCAGCGTGGCGTGCCGGTCGGCGGCCCGGCGCTCGGTGGCCTCGTCGGCGTCGGTGAGCGCGCCGAGCTGCTGGCGGGCCAGGCCGGCGGCCCGCCGGGCGGCCTCCTCCTCGATGGCCGCGCGCCGGCGTATCTGTTCGTACACCCCCGCGTCGAGCAGGCTGACGAGCAGGTCCTGCCGTTCGCGGGGCGGGGCGTGCAGAAACTCGGCGAACCGGCCCTGCGGCACGACCACGCTCTGCACGAAGTACTTGTAGGGGAGCCCGACGATCTCCTGCACGGCCGTCGTGACGTCGTCGCCCTCGGCCAGCGACCGTACGGCCTCCTCCCACGACCCGTCCGGCGTGAGCTCGTCGAGGCGTGCCTCCCGCGTGCTGACCCGGCCCCGGCGGTCGCGGCTCAGCACCCGTACGGAGGCGTACCGGCGACCGCCCGCCTCGAAGATCAGGCCGACCCGGCCGATCGCGGCGGACGGGGGCAGCGCGAGCGCGACCACGTTCTCCCGCCCCCAGCGCGGGACCGTGCCGTACAGCGCGAAGCAGATCGCGTCGATGACGGTGCTCTTGCCGGCGCCGGTCGGGCCGACCAGCGCGAAGTAGTCCGCGTCGGTGAAGTCGATCTCGGTGGGGCGCCGGAAACTGCCGAAGTTCTCCAGGCGCAACAGGAGCGGCAACATCAGTCTATTGACTCCACCTCGTCCAGCAGGCGGTCGAACAGCGCGGTCAGCTCGGCGCCGCCGCCCTGCCCGCTGTCGGCGAGATAGTCGCGGAACAGCCCGCGCGGCCCGCGATCGTGCCGGACCGCAGCGGCGTACCGGCGGACCGGGCGGAAGCGCTCGTCGACGTCGATGGACAGCGCGTCGGGCAGCAGCTCGCGGACCGCCTCGGCCAAGCCGGGCCGGGGCGGCTCGGCCACGATCACCCGCAGCCAGGTGCCCTCCAGGTCCGGCGCCGCGGCCGCCAGCTCGTCGAGGGAGCCGCGCACCGTACGGAGCCGGCGGGCGCTCTCGATCTCCACCTCGCGCACCTCGGCCTCGTCGCCCGGCCCGACCGTGACGATCAGCACCCCTGGCCGGATGGTCTCGTCGCCGAAGTCCACGGCCAGCGGCGATCCCGCGTACCACAGCGGGCACGGGCCCGGGACGCGCTGGCGCCGGTGCAGGTGGCCGAACGCGGCGTACTGGATCGACGCCGGAAACGTCCCGGGCTCCAGGTAGTAGGACATGACGGTCTGCGCCTCGCGCTCGCCGCCGCCCAGGCGCCCGCCGCGCAGCGTGCCATGGGCGGCGAGCAGGTTGACCGTGTCGTCGGCGAAGCCAGCCGTGAGCGCCTCGGTCAGCTCCGCCCACTTCAGCGCGTAGGCGATGCTGTGCTGCGGCGGCGTGCCGGTCAGCGCCTCGGCCGCGCGGACGGCGTAGCGGTGCGACAGGAACGGCAGCGTCGCGACCCGGGCGTCCTCGCCGGTCCGGGCGGTGAACGCAATCAGCCCGCCCTCGTCGGGACCGCGGAAGGTGCCGACGACGTCGATGCCGACCGTGCCCAGCACCGGGCGGTAGACGTCGAGCAGATGCGGGTTGTCGTGGTTGCCGGCGAGCACGATGACGTGCCGCCCGTCCTCGCGGAGCGCCAGCAGGGTCCGCATCACCAGGGACTGCGCCGCGGGCACGGGTACGGCGGCGTCGAAGACGTCACCGGCCACGATCACGGCGTCGGCGTCCTCGGCGCGTGCGAGGTCGACGATCTCTCCCAGGACGGCGGTCTGCTCCTCGCCGCGCGACCGGCCCTTGAGCACCTTGCCGACATGCCAGTCGGCGGTGTGCAGGATTCTCATCAGTCGGCCCTCCGGCCTCCAATAAAACAGAGGCGACGAAGGGCCGACGGACAATCAGGGCTATCTGACGATAGCTAGTGGAAAATGCTGACTCCACCGGGGCCGACGAGGAGCCCGACCACGATGAGGATGATGCCCCAGAGGAGTTCTCGCCGGGCGAGGATGACATAGATGCCGGCAATGACCAAGATCACCGCGATGAGCCACAGAATTGTGTACATGCCGCCCGAGTCCCCCGGACGTCCCGGGGCAAACACATTTGTTCTTAACGGGCTGACCCTAATTGGCCATTTGACATGTCCGAAGGGCGCAGCCGGTAGAGCCGCCGGGCGTTGCCGCTCCCGATCAACCGGGCGATCCGTGCCGCGTCGGCCGGCGACCACTCCCCAGTCCGCACCCGCTCGGCCAGCACCGCGCCCAGACCGCGCCGGAAGTACAGCGCGCCGAGATGGCACAGCTCGGCGAGGCCATAGCAGTCGGAGCTGAACAGGTTCTTGTGGAAGGGGGCCAGCTCCAGCGACTCGGCGAGCACGGCGGCCGAGGCGGCGGCGGTGTACGTCAGGGCGAGCCCGGTGTCGAGGTACACGTGCGGGTAGACCGACGCGAGATAGCCGGCCTCCCGTACGTACGGATAGCAGTGCAGCAGGATCACCGGCACCGGCTGGGCGGCCCGGACGAAGTCGGTCATCAGCACCGGGTTGGCCTGGGACAGCTGCAGGTCGGTGTCGCCGAACCCGGTGTGGAACTGGATCGGCAGGGAGTACTCCCTGGCCACGCCGACGGCGGTCCACAGCGCGTGCCGCAGCAGCACCGGGTCGGTGAGCCGCGGCTCCACGTTGTAGCCGGCGAACCAGGCCGCGGCCGCGGCGACCACCTCGCCAGGCTCGGGCGGCCAGGGGTCGAAGTCCAGGCCGCACCGGTACGCAATGATCGTTTTCAGCCCGGCGGCGTCGCTGGCCCGCCGGAACAGCTCCTCGGCGAACTCCTCGGCGAACGTGGCCGCCGTCGGATCGCGCTCGGCGACCTCCTGTGCGACCTGTTCGATGCGGACGATCTCGTGCCCGCGCCCACCGCCGAGCAGCCCCATTTCCGCCGGGGACAGCAGGTCGCCGCCGGGCAGCCCGGTGTCGACGCAGAACTCGCCGATTCCCGCAGCGCCCAGCAGCCGGCGGTTCACCTCGTCCGGGCCGAGCTCCGTGCGGCGCGCGAGGTAGTCGGTGGCCGGGGCATGCGGGGGCAGGTCGAGGACGGGCCCGCACCAGCGCCGGATGGCAAGGCCCAGCGGTGTGTCGAACTGCGTCGTCCCCGGCGGCGCCGGCAGCCCGCCCTCGACGATGAGCTGCTCGAACGCGGGCCGGTTGAGCTGCCCGCGGTGGACGCCATGGCAGTGATGATCGACCAGCGGCCGGCCCAGCGCCTCGATCAGCGCCGATGGAATGCCCTCTGCGTCCACGTGGGAACTCTGCCCCCTGCCCGCGCCGCGCATGGGCGCGTGACGGGATCGTAACGGAGCGGACGGCCTTCAGGTCAGCGCAGGCCGAACTCCCAGTTCTCGCCGGCTGCGTAGGTCTTGAGGATGCGCCGCGCCGTCGTGGTGATGTGGACCTCGTCGGGGCCGTCGTAGATGCGGCCGGCCCGGGCGTGCCGGTACATGTGGTCCAGCGGGGTGTCGCCGGTCAGGCCCTCGGCCCCGTGCACCTGGATGGCCCGGTCGATGACGTTGTGCAGCATCCGCGCGCCGGCCACCTTGATGACGCCGATCTCCACTCTCGCATCCTGCCCCCGGCTCAGCTCGCCCGCGTCGATCTTGTGTGCCGCGTGCAGGGTGAGCAGCCGCGCCGACTGGATCTCCGCGTACGAGTCGAACACGTGCTGCTGCATGAGCTGCTTGCTGGCCAGCGGCTCGCCGAACGCGCTGCGGGCGTGCAGCCGCGCGCACATCAGGTCGAAGGCCCGCTGCGCCTGGCCCAGCCAGCGCATGCAGTGGAAGATCCGGCCCGGGCCGAGCCGCTCCTGCGCGATGACGAACCCGTGCCCGCGCGGGCCGAGCAGGTTGTCGCGGGGCACCCGCACGTCGTCGTAGACGACCTCGCAATGCCCGCCGTCCAGGCCGAGCACGGGCGTGTCGCGGACGATCGTGTATCCCGGCGTGTCCGTCGGCACCAGGATCATGCTGTACGCGAGGTACGGCGACGTCGCGTCGGCCTCGGTACGGCACATCACCGTCGTGTACGCGGCCCGGTTCGCGAACGTGGTGAACCACTTGCGGCCCCGGATCACCCACTCGTCCCCGTCCAGCGTCGCCGCCGTCGTCAGCTGGGTCGGGTCGGAGCTGGAGATCCCCGGCTCGGTCATCGCGAAGCTCGGGAAGATCTCGGCCTGCACCAACGGCTCGAGGAACCGTTTGCGCTGCTCCTCGCTCGCGTACCGGTGCAGCATCAGCGAGTCCTGCAGCGTGAACGTGCCGAGCGCGACCTGCCCGAACTCACTACGGCCCTGCACCTCGTTGACGTACACGTAGTCGAGGAACGGCAGCCCGCCGCCAGCCAGTTCCTTCGGGTGGCCGAGCGCCCACAACCCCTCGGCCTTCGCCTGGCGCTGCAACTCGCGCAGCAGCTCCGCCGCCTCCGCGCCGCCGCCCCGCAGCGTCGCCTCGGCCGGCTCCACCCGCTCGGTCATGAACCCGTACACGGCATCCCGGACCGGCCGTACGGACTCCGGCACCTCAAAACTCATGCGCTCGCCTCCTCGACACTAGAATCGCATTCTGTCTCGTACGGCTCCGTCCCGTACAGGAGGGAACGCGATGGGCAAGCCGCATGACCGGCCGAGCGCGGCGGAGTTGGTGGCGGCCGTCCGCGAGTTCCTCGAAGCGGACGTACTCGAATCCACCGAGGGCCGGGTGCGGTTCCACACCCGGGTCGCGATCAACGTCTTGAGCATCGTCGAGCGCGAGCTGGCGCTCGGCCCGGACCAGGCGGCCGCGCATGCCATCCGGCTCGCCCGCCTCGGCTTCGCCGACGAGGCCGGCCTGGCCGCGGCGATCCGGGCCGGCGACCTCGACGACCGAGCCGACGAGGTGCGCGCGACCCTGCTGGAGTCGGTGCGCGACAAGCTCCTCGTCGCCAACCCCCGCTACCTGGACTGATCGGCATGCCCCTCGGCCATCTGGGGATCAACGTTCCCGACCTCGCGCCGGCCAAGGCGTACTATGACGCGCTCATGCCGCTGCTGGGCTTCGAGCCGTTCGTCTCCGACGCGAACCAGTTCTCCTACCGCCCGGCCGGTGGCAAGGTCGGCACGCACCTGTTCTTCTACCGCGCGGACGGCGACCGCGACGACTACTCCCGGCACCGGCCCGGCTTGCAGCACCTCGCCTTCATCGTCAAGACCCGCGCCGAGGTGCATGCGGCGCACGACTGGGCGCTGCACCACGGCGACCCGGTGGTGCACGAGCCGCAGGAGTTCCCGCAGTACCACCCCGGCTACTTCGCCGTCTTCTGGACCGACCCACGCGGCTTCATGCTCGAAGTCGTCTGCCACCGCGACCAGAGCTGACGCGCGCCGCCTTCTTGCGAAGCGGGTTCAGCTCCGCAAGAAGGCCGCGTCTGCCCGGGATCAGGTGGAGCCGGCCAGGTCGAGTTCCTTGACCTTGGGGTCGCCCTCGTCGGCCGTGTAGTCGTCGCCGATGGTGACGTCCTCGCCGTCGGGGGTCTTCATGGCACGCAGGCCAAGTGTCACGAGGAAGGCCACCAGCAGGTTGACGGCGAGCGCGATGATGCCGACGTACACCGTGATCTTGGTGTCGAACCCGAGGTCGCTGAGCGGATACGCGGACCCGCCGAAGTGCTTGTGGTCGGTGGCCGGGTTCGGGATCCGATACAGCATCCACAGCCCGGCGGCCAGGCCGGCGATCAGCCCCGCGACCAGCCCGCCCCGGTGGAACCATCGGGTGACCAAGCCGAGGCCCACCGCCGGCAGGGTCTGCAGGATGATGACGCCACCGATGAGCTGCAGGTCGATGGAGAACTGCGGGTCGAGCAGGAGGATCACGACCACCGCGCCGATCTTGACGACGAGCGAGGCCAGCTTGCTCACCCTGGCCTCTTCGCTCTCGCCGGCGTTGCGGTTGATGTACTCCTTGTAGATGTTGCGGGTGAACAGGTTCGCCGCGGCGATCGACATGATCGCGGCCGGCACCAGCGCGCCGATTCCGATGGCCGCGTACGCGATGCCGGTGAACCAGTTCGGGAAGATGTGGTCGAACAGCAGCGGCACGATGGTGTTGGAGTCGGGCTTGCCGTCGGTCGAGATGGGCTTGACGCCCGCCGCGATCGCCATGAAGCCGAGCAGCGCGATCAGGCCGAGCAGCAGGCTGTAGGCGGGCAGCGCGGCCATGTTCCGCTTGATCACGTTGCGGTTCCGTGCGGCCAGCACGCCGGTCGCGCTGTGCGGGTAGAGGAACAGCGCCAGCGCCGAGCCGAATGCCAGCATCGCGTAATTGAGCTGGTTGTTGTGGTTGAGCAGCAGCCCGTCGGAGGGCAGCGGGCTCTTTTCGAACTTCGCCTGCCCGGCGTCGAAGATGTGCTGCCAGCCGCCCAGCTTGTGCGGAATGTAGAAGATGGCCACCAGGATCACGGCGTAGATCAGCGTGTCTTTGACGAACGCGATCAGCGCCGGCGCACGCAGCCCGGACTGGTAGGTGTACGCGGCCAGGATCGCGAACGCGATGATGAGCGGCCAGTGCCCGTTCACGCCCATCGCCTTGAGCGTCGCCTGGATGCCCACGAGCTGCAGCGCGATGTACGGCATGGTCGCGACGATGCCGGTGATCGCGACGAGCAGCGCCAGCGTCGGCGACCCGAAGCGGCCGCGGACGAAGTCGGCCGGCGTCACGAACCCGTGCACGTGCGACACCGACCAGAGCCGGATCACGACGAGGAAGATCAGCGGATAAGTGATGATCGTGTACGGCACGGCGAAGAACCCCGCGGCGCCGGCGCCGAAGACAAGCGCGGGCACGGCCACGAAGGTGTACGCGGTGTAGAGGTCGCCGCCGATGAGGAACCATGTGATCCACGACCCGAAGTTGCGGCCGCCGAGCCCCCACTCGTCGAGGCTCGCCATCGACTCCGCCCGGCGCCACCGCGCCGCGACGAAGCCTATGCCGCTGACCAGGGCGAAGAGGATGACGAAGATGACGATTTCGGTGGTGTGACCGGACATCGGCGCTCAGCCCTTCCTCTTCGTCATCGTGTAGACGATGGCCGTGGCGGCGACGCCGAGCGCGATGAGCGCCAGCTGGAACCAGTAGAAGAACGGGATCCCGGCCAACCGTGGATCTTCGCGGTTGTACAGGAAGGTCAGTAGCGGTACGACCACAGCGACGGCGAGCAGCCAGTTCCACGGGCTGCGATCGCTCCGGCCGTTTTCCCGGCCGCGCTGGTCGGGGCGGATGTCCTGCGCCAACGGTCCTCCCTTGTGAAGGCCCCCGTCTTGAATGGATCTATCGCTGCAGAAAGTGACGAAAGCCTAGTGGGGCTAAGATCACGGCCCGGTCGCGACTCCGGCACGACTCGGTGGATCGTTCCACCAGGTGAGACGCCGATCGTCGGATATACCCCACTCTGGAACTTCCATGCTACGAAAATTGCATACCGTACATCACATACCGTACGCCTTTGCGGCTCAGCCGCCGGTGATGTCGTTGGCGATGTCGTCAGCGATGTCGTCAGCGATGTCGCGCGCGCCGTATCCCTCGGGGGCGGGCACCTCGACGATCGGGTCGTCCCGGTCGTCGAACTCCACCCGCAGCGCCTTGGCCATTGTGGCGTGCATGTCGTACAGGCAGGTCGTGTAGGTCAGCTCGAGGATCTGCTCGTCGGCCAGGTGCGTCTTGAGGACGGCGAAGACCTCGTCGTGCACGCGCCCGCCGCCCAGCACGAGGGCGTCGGTATAGGCGAGCACCGCCCGCTCCAGCTCGTCGAAGCAGCCGGCGACCTCCCAGGACGCGACCGCCCGCACCTTCTCCTCCGGCACGCCGAGCGCCCGCATCTGCTTGCAGTGCTGGGAGTAGACGAACTGGCTGCCGCGCGCCCACCCGGCCCGGGTCTGGCCGAGCTCGCGCAGCAGCGGATCGAGCTTGACGTTGCGGTAGACGTTGAACCCCTGCACGCAGTGCTTGAAGATCGCCGGGTCGAGGGCGAAGACGGTCCACCAGTCGCCGGGTGAGCCGGTCGCCGTACCCGGCTGGGCCACCGGGTCGCGCTCCTCGCCGAACAGCCGGTCGTAGAAGAAGAGGATCAGCTTGTCGGTGGCCTCGGCGCGCGGCACCTGACGCAGTCTCGGCATCGCGCCTCAGACCGTACGGTCGGCGGAGGCCTGTGGTTTAAGTGAGCGCTGTGGCTCGTGCCGTACGTCGCCCGGGCCGCCCACCTCGCGCGTCCATGCGGCGAACTCGACGAGAATGCCGTCCGGGTCCTTGAAGTAGATCGACCGGACGAACACGCCGTCGTGCATCTTCTTGGCCACGCCGAATTCGGAGTCGTCGTGGTTGAGCAGCACGCCGACGTCGATGCCCTTGGCGATCAGCCGGTCGCGGTACTCCTCGATCTTCTCCGGCGGCACGTCGAAGGCGATGTGGTTCATCGAGCCGACCGCCGACAGCAGCTCGCCACGGTCGGGCAGGTTCTTCGGCGCGGAGACGCCGGGGATGCCGTCAGGTGCGTCGGGGAACCAGAAGAAGGCCAGCGCGTTGCCGCCGCCGCAGTCGAAGAAGAAGTGCTGGCCCCAGCCCATCGGCAGCTCGATCGTCTTGATCAGCGGCATGCCGAGCACGCCCTGATAGAAGTCGACGGTCTGCTTCATGTCGGAGCACACCAGCGCCAGGTGATTGACCCCGCGCAGCTCGAACTCGGGATTGACGCGCGCCACGGCTGACCTCCCGCCGCGTAGAACACCGAGGGTAAGTGATCCCTTGCATGCTCATCTTGGCAGGGTTTGCGCCTGAGATGAACCCCGGGCGGACGAGGTTCGGGCGGGGTGGCGCCGATAGCGGCCACGTCAGATGCTTGGCCGCGGCCGGATACGCCCGGTAATCTCTTCGCATCATGCAGACGCACGCGATCCAGTGGTGGTGGCGCCGCTAAGGCGGTGCCCGTTCGTGCGCATACGAGCAGTCAAGGCGACCGCCCTCACCCGGCGGTCGTTTCTGTTTCCAGCCGGGACGAGGGCCCCGAGAACGAGGGGCGACCCGCAGTGGACCAAGAGACGGTGGAGACCACCGAGTATGTGACGGCCGGGGGCGTACGGGTGATCCGCACCGCCGTACCAGTGGACTCCGCGCACAAGTCGGAGGTGATGGACGGCCTCGTCGCGGCCGTCGGCCTCCGGCGTGGCGCGGTGCTGGCCTCCGGCATGGAGTACCCGGGCCGGTACAGCCGCTGGCACATGGGCTACGTCGACCCGTGCCTGGAGATCGTCGCCCGCGGCCGGCGGCTCGCCGTCCGCCCGCTGAACGAGCGCGGCCAGGTCCTGCTGCCCGCGATCGCCCCGGTGGTGCGCGCCGCCGGCGAGGTGATCGCGGACGACCCCGGTCTCCTGGAGGTTTTCGTACCGCAGACCGAGGAGTTCTTCACCGAGGAGGAGCGCAGCCGGCAGCCGACCGTGTTCACCGCGCTGCGCGCCATCGGGGAACTGTTCCGCGGCGACGACCCGCACCTCGGGCTGTACGGGGCGTTCGGCTACGACCTGTCGCTGCAGTTCGAGCCGCTCCGCCTGAGCCACGAGCGCTCGGACGACCAACGCGACCTCGTCCTGCACCTGGCCGACGACCTCGTCGTCGTCGACCGTAAGCGCGAGACCTCGCACCGGATGTCGTACGACTTCCTCGTCGGCGACCGGAGCACCGAGGGCCTGCCGCGGGCCACCGAGCCCACACCGGCGCCGACCGCGCGGGAACTGCCGCCGCAGCCGGTGCCCGGGGCGTACGCCCAGGTGGTTCGGGACGCCAAGGAGAAGTTCATCCGCGGCGACCTGTTCGAGGTGACCCCGGGCCACGTGATGTACGGCCGGTGCGACTCGCCGTCGGCGTTCTTCGAACGGCTGCGGGAGACCAATCCGGCGCCGTACGAGTTCATGTTCAACCTGGGCGACGGCGAGTACCTCGTGGGCGCGTCGCCGGAGATGTTCGTCCGGGTGACCGGCGACCGGGTGGAGACCTGTCCCATCGCCGGGACGATCAAGCGCGGCGGCGACGCGCTCGAGGACGCCGAGCAGATCCGCACTATTTTGAGCTCGCGCAAGGACGAGTCCGAGCTCACCATGTGCACGGACGTCGACCGCAACGACAAGTCCCGGATCTGCGTGCCCGGCACGGTCAAGGTGCTGGGCCGCCGGCAGATCGAGATGTACTCACGGCTGATCCACACCGTCGACCACATCGAGGGCCGGCTGCGGCCCGGCTTTGACGCCTACGACGCGTTCCTCACCCACATGTGGGCGGTGACCGTCACCGGGGCGCCCAAGACGTGGGCGATGCAGTTCATCGAGGACCACGAGGACGCGCCGCGGCGCTGGTACGGCGGGGCCGTGGGCTTCGTCGGTTTCGACGGCTCGATGAACACCGGGCTCACGCTGCGGACGGCGCAGATCAAGGACGGTGTCGCGGCGGTGCGCGCGGGCGCCACGCTGCTGTACGACTCCGACCCCGACGCCGAGGAGCGCGAGACCCACCTCAAGGCCCGGGCCCTGCTGGAGGCGCTCGCGGGCCCGTCCGACGCCGCGGCAACCGACCCGGACGCGGCCGAGCAGGCCGGGGCCGACCTCACGATACTGCTCGTCGACCACGAGGACTCCTTCGTCAACACGCTCGCCGACTACTTCCGGCAGCAGGGCGCGTCCGTGACCACGCTGCGGTATGGCTTCCCCGAGACGATGCTCGACGACATCGGCCCCGACCTCGTCGTCCTGTCACCGGGACCCGGCCGGCCGGCCGACTTCGACACGGCGGCCCTGCTCACCGCCCTGGAGGCGCGACGGCTGCCGACGTTCGGGGTGTGCCTCGGGCTGCAGGCGATGGTCGAGCACGCGGGCGGCGAGCTGGCGCTGCTGCCGGAGCCGGCGCACGGCAAGCCGGGGCAGGTCAAGGTGTCGGGCGGCGACCTGTTCTCTGGACTGCCGGACGAGTTCACCGCGGCGCGCTACCACTCCCTGCACGCCACCCCGGACCAGGTGCGCGGCTACAAAATCACCGCGATGCTCGGCGACGTCGTCATGGCCATCGAGGATTCGGCGAACAGGCGGTGGGCCGTCCAGTTCCACCCCGAGTCGATCCTCACCGCGGCGGGCCGGTCCGGCCACCAGATCATCTCCAACGTCCTCCGTCACTGCCGCTCCTGACCGGAGGCCGCCGCGTGGTCATGCCGGAGAACTCCGCTCCGGCGTGATCAGGCT
Organism: Streptosporangiaceae bacterium; assembly: GCA_036555725.1. Taxonomy (GTDB): domain Bacteria; phylum Actinomycetota; class Actinomycetes; order Streptosporangiales; family Streptosporangiaceae; genus CALAED01. The sequence continues at coordinate 243,634 of DATBKU010000057.1, forward strand.
CCGGCGCGGCCGGCTATGGGAGCCGGTGGAGGAGGTCCCATTCGTTTTCGGCGACGCGGCGGCCGATGGCGGCGAGTTCGACGGAGCGCTCGCCGCCGATCAGGTGGCGCTCGGCCTGCAGGCCGCACATCACGGCCCACTTGAAGATGCCGAAGGTCTCCCACCAGCGCAGGGCGGCCCGGTCGACCGGGCCGCCGCCCGCCTTCTCGTAGGCCGCGACGAGGTCGTCGTACGAGCCGAAGCCGCCGACCGGGAGCGGCGAGCCGAACCGCCAGGCCTTGACGCACAGCCAGCCGAGATCCTCGAGCGGATCGCCGAGGTGCGCGAGCTCCCAGTCGAGCACGGCGCGCACGCCGCCGGGGCCGACGATGAGGTTGCCGTTCCGGAAGTCGCCGTGCACGACGGCTCGGGGACCGGCGGGCGGCCGGTCGCGCAGCAGCCGGCGCAGCGCGAACTCCAGCGCCGGGTGCGGCTCCCCCAGCGTGTCGAGCACGGCGCGCCAGGACGCCACCGGGTCCGACGCGTCGAGGCCGGGCACATCGTCCGGCGTGATCCGGTGGATCGCCGCGAGGATCTCCCCGCACTGCGCCGCCAGCCGCGGCCGTACGTCCGCCAGCTCGGGCGAGCGCAGCACGCGGCGCGGGATGGTCTCGCCGTCGACCCGCTCCATCACGACGTACTCGGCGCCGAGCGGGCCGTCCGCACCGCCGTCGGCGATGACCGCGGGCGTGGGCACGCCGGCCGCGGCGGCCGCCCGCATCAGCGCCGCCTCCTGGGTCAGCCCCACCCCGGCCCGCTGCGTCGCGCCGGGCGGCGTCATGCGCAGGATCAGCGGCCGCGTCTCCCCCGCGAACTGGGCGTCGAACGCACACGTCACGCGGGAGGCGCCGCCGCTGTCGCGGCGCAGGTTCGCCACCGTGACGGCCGGGCCGTACTGCGCGGCCAGCACCGAAACAAGCGGTTGTGTCAGCTCCTGGGTCAGTCCCGCGACATCCACAGCCCGGTCCCTCCGTCCGGCACGGGCGGGCGGCCCGCCGCGGCGGCGGGCAGGCCGTCGAGGATGAGGTCGACCAGGCTGGTCACGATCGTCTCGCGGGGCACCTCGGGGTGGTCGAGCCACCAGTCGCCCGCGGTGTGCACCATGCCGACGACGGCGTGCCCCCAGATGTACGCGCGGGTCTGGTCGGTGAACCTGCGCTCGGCGCTCATCACGTCGGCGATCTCGCGGCTCACCTCGCGGATCACCGTGCTGACCGCGCTGTGCGTGGCCTGATCCTCGGCGCTCGCCCGGTGCATGAGGAACCGGTAGAGGCCGAGGTTGGCCGAGATGGACGACAGGTAGATGTCGATGGTCGCCCGGGTGCGTTCGCGTATGTCGCCGGGGCGCAGGAACTCGGCCCGTACGTCGTCGATCAGCCGGCGGATGTGGCGGTCGGCCAGCGCCTGGTAGAGCCCGCTCTTGTCGCCGAAGTGCCGGTAGAGGATCGGCTTGCTGATGCCGGCCTCGGCCGCGATCGACGCCATCGACGCCTCCGGCCCGTCGCGCTGGATGACGCGATCGGCGGCCTCGAGCAACGCCCGCCGACGGTGCGGGTCGCGCCGCGAACCCGCTCCGGCCCTGGTCGGCACGCTGGTCACGGGATCATCGTACGGTGGCCGGTGGCCAAGCAGGCGCGCGGTCACCAGGGGTCGGCCTCGCGGCGCGCCGGATTGTGCCGCAGTCCGGCGTACGCGTCGAACGCGGTGATCTCCCCGGTGACCACCTTGTGGACGGTACGGCAGATCGGCATCGCCAGCTCATGCCGGTCGGCCAGCTGCACGGCGACGGCGGCCGTCTTGACGCCCTCGGCCACCATGGTCATCTCGTGCAGGATGTCCTCGATCTTGCGGCCTTTGCCGAGCTGCTCCCCCACATACCGGTTGCGGCTCTGCGGGCTGATGCAGGTGGCGACGAGGTCGCCCATGCCGGTGAGCCCGGCGAAGGTGCCCGGCTCGCCGCCGACGGCGACGCCCAGCCGGGTGAGCTCGGCCAGCCCGCGGCTGATGACGGCGGCCCGGGTGTTGTCGCCCACCCCCAGCCCTTCGGCCATGCCGGCGGCGATCGCGATCACGTTCTTGAGCGCGCCGCCGAGCTCGCAGCCGACCAGGTCGGTGTTGGTGTACACGCGGAGCAGGCCGCGCCGGAGGATCTTCTGCAGCTGCCTGGCCACCTCGTGGTCCTCGGTCGCGATCACGGTCGCCGCGGCCTTGCCCGCCATGATCTCCTTGGCCAGGTTGGGACCGGTGAGGGCGGCGGCCGGGTGTCCGGGCAGCACCTCCTCGATCACCTGCGTCATCCGGAACAGCGACTCGCGCTCGAGTCCCTTGGCCAGGCTCACGGCCGGGATCCACGGGTGGATGTGCGGCGCGGCCTCCTGCAGGACGCTGCGGAAGGCGTGCGATGGGACCCCGGCGATCAGCAGCTGCGCCGTGCCCGCCGCCTCGGCGAGGTCGGCGGTCGCGTGCAGCTCTCGCGGCAGCGGGAAGCCGGCGAGGTACGCATCGTTGGTGTGCCGGTCGCGGATCTCCTCGGCGAGGTCGGGGCGGCGCACCCAGATGGTCGTCTCGTGGTACTTCGACACCAGCGATGCCACCGCGGTCCCCCACGAACCGCCACCCAGCACAGTCACCCGCATGATTGAGAACCCCGCTGTGTCTATCTAGTTGATCTAGAGGCGTTGGCCTGCTTCCGGTCACCCCACGTTAACGCCCGTGACCGTCGCCGGACAGCTCGTCGCGTACCAGGTGCGTGGCCTCGACCATCGCGCGGAGCTTGGCGTACGCCAGGTCGCGGGGCAGGTACTTCATGCCGCAGTCGGGCGCGATCTGCAGCCGGTCCGCCGGCACGTAGCGCAGCGCGTCGCGGATGCGGCCGGCGATCTGGGCCACCGGCTCGACCGTGGGCAGGCTGAGGTCTACCGCGCCGAGGATCACCCCCTTGTCCGGCACCTGCCGCAGGATCGCCAGGTCGAGGTTCGGCTGGGCCGTCTCCAGCGCCAGCAGGTCCACGTCGACGTCGTTCAGCTCGGCGAGGAAGGAGTAGCCGGGCGGCCGTTCGTGGACGATCGCGGCGTACCCGAAACACGTGTGCAGGGCCACCGGGCCGGCCGCGCCGGCGACCGCACGGTTGATGACCTCGACGGCGTACTCGCGCGCCGCGTCCGCACGGGCCTGCAGGTACGGCTCGTCGAGCTGCACTATGTCGGCGCCGGCCGCGAACAGGTCCGTGATCTCCTCATTGACCGCCGCGGCGAGGTCGAGCGCGAGCGCCCGGTCGTCGGGGTAGTAGTCGTTCTGCGCCTGCTGGGTCATCGTGAACGGACCGGGCAGGGTGAACTTGATCTTCCGGTCGGTGTTGTGGCGCAGGAAGCGCACGGCGTCGACCCCGATCGGTCCGGGGCGCCGGATCGGGCCGGCCACCCGCGGCACTGGGTTGGGATGGCCGGTGCGGTCGAGCGCCGTCCCCGGGTTGTCGATGTCCATGCCCTCCAGCGCGTTGGCGAACTGGTTGGAGTAGCTCCCCCGGCGTACCTCGCCGTCGGAGAGCACGTCGATCCCGGCCCGCTCCATGTCGCGGATCGCCAGTAGAGTCGCGTCGTCCTGGGCCTCGGCGAGGATGTCCTCGCCGACCCGCCACAGCTCCGCGGCCGGCACCCGGGGCGGCAGCCGACTCGCCAGCCGCTTCCGGTCGATCAGCCACCCCGGCTGCGGATAGCTGCCGACCACCGTGGTGGCCAGGACGTCGCCGGTGCCCGCCATCGTGTCCTCCTCGCCTCGGCCATCGGCCCGTCGTCACCCTGCCCGGCTCCCCACGTCAGGGCAAGTAGCCTGCCGTTGGCCCTGTTTGACGTTAATAAGGGTTCATGATCCGATATGTACGACCTTGCCGCAGCCACAATGCGAAGCCGTACGACTCCTGACCGTGGCGGCCTACCCGTCCCCATTCCGCCGACAGCGGCGGCGGCGACAGCAGAGGTTCGGATGCGCAACGAACAACTGGAGAGTTTCGTCCTCGGCGACGTGCTCCGCGAGCGGGCCGTGACCCATCAGGCCGAGACCTTTCTCAAATTCCGAGACGGTGAGATCACCTACGGAGAGGTCGACGCGATGGCCGACCGGATGGCCCGGGGCCTGGCCGCCCTGGGCGTCGGCCGCGGCGACCGCGTCGGGGTGATGCTGCCCAACTCCCCCGACATCGTCTTTGTGATCTTCGCGCTGGCCCGCCTCGGCGCCGTCGCCGTACCGATCAACACCGCGTACAGGGGCGAGCTGCTCCGGCACGTGCTGGCTAGCTCGGACACCTCGACGCTCATCATCGACGGGCCGTACGCCGACCTGCTGCCCGCCGTAGCCGACCGCGTCCCCGGTCTCGGCCGGGTTGTCGTGCGCGGGGCCGCCGGTCTGGAGGATCCGGGTAAGCCGGCGGTGGACTTCGCCACCCTGCTCGAACACGGCGCCGACCCGGTCGCGGCCGACGTGGGCTTCGCCGATCTGCAGGCGATCATGTACACCTCGGGCACGACCGGTCCGTCCAAGGGCGCGATGGTGCCGCACGCCCTAGCGCTCACCTGCGCGCTCGACTCGCTCGACTTCCTCGACCGCTGGGGCAAGACCATCTACTGCCCGCTGCCGCTGTTCCACGCCGCCGGGCTGTGGGACGGCATGATGTCGGCGCTGCTGGGCGGCGGCGCCATCGCCATCGTGGAGCGGTTCAGCGCCTCGCGGTTCTGGGACGACGTGCGCTTTTTCGACGCTCAGGTCTGCATGAGCGTGTTCTCGATGATCCCTATTCTGCTCAACCGGGAACCGACGCCGTATGACAAGGATCACCCGCTGGAGACGTTCTACATGGGCAAGTCGGTGCTCGACGAGCCGCTGCGGAAACGTTTCGGGGTGCGCTCAGTGGAGACCTACACCAGCACCGAGGTCGGCATCGCCACCGCCAGCCCGTACGGCGAGTGGCGGCTGGGCTCGTGCGGGCAGGCCCACGACGAACGGTTCGAGGTGGCGGTGGTCGACGAGTTGGACCGGCAGGTCGGTCCGGGTGAGCCGGGCGAGCTCGTGGTGCGGCCGAAACAGCCGTACGTGATCACCACCGGGTACTACGGTGCGGCCGAGGCGACGGCACACTGCTTCCGCAACATGTGGTTCCACACCGGCGACCGGGCCTGGCGCGACGACGACGGCTACTTCTACTTCCTCGATCGGATGAAGGACGCCATCCGGCGGCGCGGCGAGAACATCTCGGCCTTCGACCTGGAGTGCGAGATCAACATGCATCCGGCGGTGCTCGAGTCCGCGGCCATCGGCGTGCCGTCCGAGCTCGAGGACGAGGACATCAAGGTCTCCGTCGTGCTGCGGCCCGGGATCGCCATCGACGGCCCCGAACTGGTGGCCTACTGCGAGGAGCGGCTGCCCCGCTCGATGGTGCCCCGGTACGTCGAGTTCGTCGACGCGCTCCCCCGTACGCCCACCGACAAGGTCGCCAAGTACCGGCTGCGCGAGGCGGGCGACCACGGCATCACCCCCGACACGTGGGACCGGGGCCGATGAACCCGCAGCGGCGAGCCGCCGGGCGAGCGGAGCGAAGGGCCGAGGGACGAGGCCATCCGCGCAGCGCGCGAGAAGGGGAGTACGACCAGTGAACTGGGCGGACACGGCCGACGAGGCGGCGTTCCGCGCGGAGGTGCGGGCCTTCGTCCGCGACCGCTTTCCGCCCGGCTACCGGCCCGATTCCGACGCCGAGCAGAGCCTGGAGCCCGAGGACGTCTGGGGCTACAACTGGCCGGCCGACCGGGTGAGTGACGACCCCGAGCGCCGCGCCGGCGCCCGCGAATGGGCCGCGACGCTCGCCGAGCGCGGCTGGATCGCGCCGCACTGGCCGGCCGAGTACGGCGGGGCCGGGCTGTCGGCCATGCGGGAGTTCATCCTGCAGGAAGAGATGATGCGGGCCCGGGTGCCGACCGTGAACGGCATCGGCGCCTTCCTGCTCGGCCCGACCCTGCTGGAGCACGGCACCGACGAGCAGCGGGCCACGCACCTGCCCTCGATCGCCCGGGGCGAGACGACGTGGGCGCAGGGCTTCTCCGAACCGGGCGCGGGCTCCGACCTGGCCTCGCTGCGCACCCGGGCCGTACGGGACGGCGACGACTACGTGGTCAACGGGCAGAAGGTGTGGACGTCGCTCGGGCAGTACGCCGACTGGCTGTTCGTCCTGGTCCGGACCGACCCGGACGCGGAGCCGAAGCACCGCGGCATCACCTTCCTGCTGATCGACACCACCACGCCCGGGGTGACGATCAGCCCCATCACCGACATCCGCGGCGATACCCCGTTCTGCGAGATCTTCTTCGACAACGTGCGGGTGCCGGTCGGCTGCCGCGTGGGCGAGGAGAACCGCGGCTGGTACGTCGCGATGACCGCGCTCAGCTTCGAGCGGGCCGGGATCGGCGCGACCATCAAGTACGAGCAGGCTCTCACCGAGCTGATCCGGTACGTACGGTCCGCCGAGGGACGTGGCTTCCTCCGCCAGGACGAGGGCACGTCGATCCGGCAGGAGCTCGCTCGCCGCTACACCGAGATCCGGGTGCTGTACAACCTGGCCCGGTACACGGTGTCGCGGCAGGCCGCCGGCGAGGTGCCGGGCTACGAGGCCTCGGTCAACCAGCTGTTCGGCGCCGAGCTGCACCAGCGGCTGGCCCGTACCGGCGCCAGGGTCTTCGGCGACTACGCGCGGCTGTGGCAGCACGCGGACGCGCCGATGAACGCCGCGTTCACGCATCTTCGCCAGGACGCGGTGGCCGCCACCTTCCTCGGCGGCACCGCCGAGATCCAACGCAACGTCATCGCCACACGGGGCCTGCACCTGCCCCGGTAGTTGATCCCAATCCGCTGGAGGACGCGTTCCCATGTACGAGACCCTCGACGTGAAGATCGAGGAGCGAGTGGCCTGGCTGACCCTGAACCGGCCGGACAAGCTGAACGCCCTCACGCCGGGCACCATGCGGGAGCTGCGCCAGTTCTGCACCGAAGTCGACGACGACGAGGACGTCTGCGTGGTCGTGCTGCGCGGCGCGGGCGAGCGGGCCTTCTGCGCCGGCATGGACCTGGCCTGGTCGGAGGGGCTGACCAAGAAGGAGCGCGTGGAGCAGGGCCGGCTCGGCGAGAAGACGTTCTCCATGCTGGAGCGGCTGTCTCTCCCGGTCATCGCGGCCGTGCACGGATACGCGGTGGGCGGCGGCCTCGAGCTGGCGCTGGCCGCCGACTTCATCGTGGCCTCGGAGAACGCCAAGATGGGCCTGGTCGAGATCACGCTGTCGGCGCGGCCCCCTTACCGGCCCAAGATGACCGAGGACGGCGACCCGGACCAGCCGGAGTACGGCGGGTCGGCGCCGGGCTGGGGCGGCGTCAAACGGCTGCCGCAGCGCATCGGCAAGGCCCGGGCCAAGGAGCTGCTGTTCACCGGCATCCGGCTGGACGCGCACCGGGCCTTGCAGCTAGGGCTCGTCAACGACGTCTACCCCGACGACGAGTTCGACAAGCGGGTCGGCGAGCTGGCCGAGCGGATCGCCGCGATGAACCGCTACAACCTGCGCCTGGTCAAGGAGCTGGTGAACAACGAGTACGACTGGATCGAGCCGCACCCCAGCTGAGGAGGAAACCGTTGCAGTTCTACCGCATCGACCACATCGGCCAGGTGGTGCCGGACCTGACCCCGCAGATCGAGCGGCTGGAAGGCCTGTTCGGCTTCCGGAGATCGAGGGGCTGGCGGCCGACGAACCAGGCCGAAGGGCTGCGCTGGGCGATCCCCGGAAGCTGGGGCCAGTACTGGGAGCTCCAGCGCGACCCGGATGCGCGCGGCGGCCTGCACCATGTCGGAGCCGAAGTGCCCGACCTGGCCGCGGCGCTGGCCGAGCTGTCCGACCGGGGGCTGAAGCCCGTGGCCGGGGTGCCCGGTGAGTGGGCGGACATCTCCCTCACCCCGCCGGAGCACGGCCCGGGGGTGCTGTTCCGGCTGCGGGGACCAGGACCGTACGGCGGCGCGGACGAGCCCGCGCCGCCCGCGCCCACGGATGCGCCGCACCTCGGCGTCGTCGCGCTCGACCACGTGTGCCAGGCCTTTCCCGACCGCGACGAACTGGCCCGGTGGTACGGCGACCTTGCCGGGTTCGTCGAGGTGTGGCGTACACCCATCGACGAGCACCCGGACATGGCCGACCTCGTGCTGAACATCCCCGGGTCGACGATGTGCTGGGAGGTCATCATGCCGCGCGGCGATGACTCGTTCATCGAACGGTTCCTGGCCCGCAGCGGCACCGTCGCGCATCACGTGACGTTCGAGGTGGCCGACTGGGGCCGGGCCATGGCGGCGTGCGAGCACCACGACACCCCGGTCTTCGGCGAGAACGACGGCAGCACCGACGGCGCCGCCTGGCGTGACGCGTTCATCCATCCCAAGCACACCGGCGGCGTGCTCGTCCAGCTGTTCTGGGAGGAGCGCCCGGGCGTGTGGGTCCGGTCCGACAAGATCCCGCCCCGATCCGAGTAATGGGGCATTCGTCATGGACCTGACCCTTACCGAGGAGCAGGAGCTCATCCAGGCCACCGCCCGCGAGGTCCTGGAGTCGCGATACGCCACGGCCGGGGCCCGGGCCATGGAGCCCGACCCGGCCGGGTACTCGGCGGCGCTGTGGAAGGAGATGGTCGAGCTCGGCTGGACGGGGCTCGCGCTTCCGGAGTCCCACGGCGGGCTGGGCGCGGGCTTCCTGGAGATGTGCCTGGTCATCGAGCAGACGGGGCACTTCCAGGTGCCGAGCCCGCTGCTGTCCACGGTCGCCGGGTGCGGGCTGCCGATCGCCCGGTACGGAACGGAGGAACAGCGGGCGGAATGGCTCGGCGCCATCGCCCGCGGCCGCGTCATGAGCCCGGTCCCCGCCCGCTGGGACCGTACGGACGCGGACGTCGTGGCCGCGGAGAGCGGCGCGGAGCTCGCGCTCGACGGCACGGCACACCTCGTCCCATGGGCCCATGCCGCTGACGACCTCCTGGTCGTGGCCCGGCTCGGCGACGGCCTGACCGCCCTCGTGGTCGAGACCGCGTCGCCCGGGGTCACCGTGGAGCCGTTGGAGGCGATCGGTACCGACCGTCCGTGCCGGGTGAGCTTCGACGGGGTACGTGTCGCCGCCGGGCGCGCGCTGCCGGACGGCGCCGCGGTCGACGCGGCGATCTCCGCGTACGGCGCGGCCGCCACGTGCGCCGAACTGGTCGGCGCGGCGCAGCGAGTGCTCGACATGACGGTCGAGTACGCCACGCAGCGGGAGCAGTTCGGCAGGCCGATCGGCACGTTCCAGGCCGTGCAGCACCACTGCGCGGACATGGCGATGGACGTGCTGACCTCACGGTTCATTGCGTACGAGGCCATCTGGCGGCTCTCCGCCGAGCCCGAGGTGTCGATGGAGGTGTCGATGGCCGTATCCATGGCCAAGGCCTGGGTGAGCGAGGCGGCCGAGCGGGTGTGCGCCCGCGGCCATCAGGTGCACGGGGCGATCGGCTTCACCCGCGAACACGACCTGCATCTGTACTCCCGGCACGCCATGGCGGCGGCGCTCAGTTTCGGCGACGGCGACTTCCACTGGGAGCGCGTCGCCGGCCACCTCGACCTGCCCAGGTCCTAGGCGGGCCGGACGCCGTACGTCGCGATCTTCTGCCGGACGCGCTCGATCTCCTCCGGCGGCAGCAGGCGCGGCGTGCCGGCGACGGTGGCGCGCAGATAGACCTCGCATAGCCACTCCAGGTAGACGGCCCGTGAGTAGGCCTCGGCGACCGTCGAGCCGTACGTGAGCGTGCCGTGGCTGCCCAGGATGCAGGCCGTCCGTCCGGCGAGTGCGACGCCGACGTTCTCCGCCAGTTCCTCGGTGCCGTACGTGGCGTAGGCCGCGACCCGTACCGGCCCGCCGAAGAGCGCGATCAGGTAGTGGATCGGCGGCAGCTCGTCGACGAGCGTGGACACCACGGTCGCCGCCGTCGAGTGCGTGTGCACGATCGCCCGCGCGTCCGTGCGCGCGTACACGGCGAGGTGCATCGGCAGCTCGGTCGTGGGCGCGAGCGGCGCCTCCACCGGCGACCCGTCGAGGCGGTGCACTCCGACCAGCTCGGGGGTCAGCTCGTCGTAGTCGAGGCCGCTCGGCGTCACAGCGACCAGGTCGTCCCCGGCGTCCCCGTTATCGCCGGCGTTCCCGGCGCGGACCGAGATGTTGCCCGACGTGCCGACGACAAGACCGTCGGCCCGCATCTTGCGGCAGTGCTCGGCGACTTGGCGGCGCTCGTCATCCAGGATCATGAAATTTCCAGACTTATCGGGCTCGCCGACCGAGGGGTCGCCCGCCGACGGCACCACCGTGTGTGTTTCACCGTCATAGCATGGTGGACTGCCAAGTCATCCAGGGCCTCTGGGTGACCCAGTCCCCTCCCGCCACGGCATTTTGTGTGGAGCCAGGTCAATATGCGCGCGCTGCCGCCCGCCGAGCACAGGACGATTCTCGCCGTCGACGTCCAGGGCTTCGGCAGCCAGCGCCGGACCAACCCCAACCAGCTGGCGGTGCGCGACGCCCTCTACCGGGCGCTGCGCGAGGCGTTCACCGGGGTCGGCGTGGAGCTCGATGACTGCCACCACGAAGACCGCGGCGACGGCGCGCTCGTGCTGATCCCGCCGGACGTGCCCAAGAGCCAAGTGATCGTACGGCTGCCGGGGCCGCTCGCCGACGCGCTGCGCCGGCACAACCGGACCTGCCCGCCGCAGGAGCGCATCCGGCTGCGGGTCGCGCTGCACGCGGGTGAGGTCAACTTCGACGCCCACGGCGTGGCCGGGACGGCGATCAACCGGACGTTCCGGCTGCTGGAGGCCGAGGCGTTGAAGTCGGCGCTGGCCGACTCGCCCGGGGTGCTGGCGCTGATCGCGTCCGACTGGTTCTACGACGACGTCATCAGGCACGTCCCGGAGAGCAATCCGGGGGCGTACCGGCGGGTGCGGGTGACGGTGAAGGAGACCACGACGATCGGGTGGCTCGTCCTGCCCGATCAGCCCTACTCACCGCCCATCGAGACCACGGCGGCGAGCTCGGTCCGGCGGCGTGAGACGGCTCGGGAGGCGGCCCGCCGGGCCGTCACCGCGATCTCCGAACTCATTCCCACGCGGCTGCCGCCGCCCGTGTCCGGCGAGTCGCTGGACGCGGGCCGCTCGCCGGACGTCAAGCGGCTGCACCTTGACGCGCTGGAGTGGGAGGCAGACGGCGAGCGGTACTGGCTCGACCCGAACCCGCTGATCGTGGCGCAGCGCGAGGTGGCCGTGGTGGTCGCGGAGCCGCCCGCCGCGGCCTCGCTGGCCGACGTCGTCATGGGGCTCGCCAAGCCGGCGGCCGGCCGGGTGCGGCTCGACGAGCGCGACGTCACCGGCCTGCCGCCCGGCATCCGCCCGGTCGGGCTGGTCCCGCTCGGCGGCGGGCTGCTGCCGCACCTGACCGTGGAGCGCAACATCGCCTACGGGCTGGGCCGGGCCGGGCTGCCTCGCGCCCGGAGCACCGCGCGCCGGCTGCGCCTCGGCGACGTCACCACGCTGCGCCCGCACGAGCTGTCCCCCGTACAGCGACTGCGGGTGGCCGTGGCCCGCACGCTGTGTTCACGGCACGAGCCGGTCGCCGTCGTCATCGAGGACCGCCACGGTCACCCGCACTGCCGTGCCGCGCTCGCCACCGCCCGCGACCACGACCTGGCGGTGCTCGTCGTCACCGATCGCCTCGCGCGCGGCCGCGAGCTGGGCGGCCGGTTGTACACCGTGCGATCGAACCGGCAGGCTGTCCCCGGCGACGGCGATGAAGGAGACGATGAGGCGTAGAGACGCGATCAGACTGCTCGCCCTGCCCGCACTCGCGGCGGCCGGGTGCGGCGCCGGCCGCGGCACCATCCGGGTGGCCGTCGTATGGAGCGGATCGGAGTTCACCCAGTTCCGGCGCGTGCTGCGGGCGTTCCCCAGCCGCGACCGCTGGGACGTCAGCGTGCTGTCGGCCGGTGACGACATCGCGGCCCTGCTCGGGAACCGCGTGGCCGGGTCGGCCGCGCCCAACGTCGCCCTCGTGCCCCGTCCGCAGCTGGTACGCGAACACCTCCGGCAGCTGATGCCGCTGCGGGCGGCGTCCCCGGACGACACGGCGTGGGACCGGCTGCTCACCGTCGACGGCCAGGTGTACGGCACGTGGTTCAAGGTCGCGCACAAGTCGATGGTGTGGTACCGGCGGGACGGCCTCGGCGTCGATCCCTCGCACTGGGAATGGAACGACTGGGTGGCGTACTGCCACGACCGGGCGGGGCAGGGCCGGCCGCCGCTCGCCATTGGGGCGGCGGACGGCTGGGTGCTCACCGACTGGTTCGAGAACGTCCTGCTCAGCCTCGCCCCCGCCGTCTACCGCGGGCTGGCGAGCGGCGCGCGGCAGTGGCGGAACGAGCACCCGGCGGTGATGGCCGCGCTGACCCGGCTGGGCGAGCTGTGGCAGATCCCGGGGGTGTTCGCGGGCGGGGCCGAACGGGCCCTGCTGACGCAGTTCGACCAGTCGCTGCTCGACGTGTTCGAGCACCGCGGCGGCGCGATGGTCGCCGGGTCCGACTTCGCCTGGCCGTTCATCACGCAGTACACCAACGTCCGGCCCGAGGAGATCGGCTGGTTCCACTTCCCGCACGTGGCCCGGCCGGCGGTGCTGGTCGGCGGCGACGCCGCGGTGCTGGTCCGGCCGGACGACAAGGACGGGCGCGGCCGCCATCTGATCGACTGGCTGCGCACCGCCCAGGCGGCCGACATCTGGGCGCGTACCGGCGGCTTCCTGTCGATCAATCAGCAGACGTCCGGCTACCCGCCGGCGCTGCTCGCGGAGCCGTTGCTCAACGAGGTACGGGTCGGCAGCGGGGACGGCGGTGAGGTCACCTTCGACCTGTCCGACCAGCTCGGCGGACGGCTCTCCGGCGGCGAGGGCCGCGGATCCTTCAAGATCTTCAAGGACTTCTTCGCCGACGTCGCGGTCCGCCGGATCGACGTCGGACGGGCCGTCCAGCGCGCGCTGACCGCCTTCGACGCGGCGGAAGCGGGGATCTGACCAGTGACTGATGAGCTGCTGTTCGAGGTGGCGCCGCGGCCCGACACCCGGTCGGTCATCAGCCGCCGCCCGCCGTTGCGCTGGCGCCCGCTGTTGCTGCTCACCCCCGCGGCCGTGCTGGTCGGCCTCGTGCTCGTGCTGCCGTTGCTCGCCACCATCGTGGTCAGCCTCGGCAACGGAGGCGGTCATTACCTCGACGTCCTGCGCGACCCCGCCGTCCGGCACGCCTTCCGCAACAGTTTCGGCTGGCTGGCGTTCGCCCCGGTGGTGTGCCTCGCCGGCCTGGCGCTGGCCCGGCTGGCCGGCAGCGGACGCCGGTCGCGGGCGTTCGTCATCGGGGTGTTCGCCGCGCCGGTCGCAGTATCCGCCCTGGTCAGCGGGATGGCCTTCCGGCTCATCTTCGACCCGAGACCGGAACGCGGCACTGTCAACGCGCTGCTCCACACAGAGCTGCCGTTCCTCGGGTCCGGCTGGATCTGGGTGGTGCTCGGCAGCGCCTTCGCGTGGCAGTGGGTCGGGCTGGCCGTCGTGGTCTTCCAGGCCGGGCTGGGCGAGATTCCACGCGACCTGCTCCGCGTGGCGCGCGCCTTCGGCGCGGGCCGGATGCGGCGGCTGACCAGCGTGATCGTGCCGGCACTGCTGCCGGTCGCGGCGCTCGTACTGCTCATCGTGCTAGTCGCGACGGCGCGGAACTTCGAGATGGTGCTGATCACGGCGCCGGGCTCGATCCAGGACAAGGTCGATGTCGTCGGGGTGCACTGGTGGCGATCCCGCGGCGATCTGGGCGACGGCGGCGCGGCCGCGCTGGCCGTGCTGTTGTTCCTCATCGTCGGCGCCGCCGCGCTCGCCTGCCTGTGGGGGCTGAGCAGAGAGTGGCCGAGCACCCCGGCCACGACGTCTCGGCCGTCCCCGCCGGACCCGGCGGCGGCGTCGGCGCGGCGCCGCTGGGCCGTACGGCTGCTGACCGTGGCGGCCGTCGTGTTCTGGGTGATGCCGCTGCTCGTGCTGGTGTTCACGGCCGTGCACCCGCCGCGCGCCGCGGCGCTGACCGGGTGGTGGCACGGCGACCTCGGCCTCGACTCGTTCCGGGAGGCCTTCGCCGGCGGCGAGCTCACCAAGGCGCTGGTCAACACCGGCGTCCGGGCCCTGGAGGCGGCGGCCCTGCTGCTCGTCGTCGCCGTGCCCGCGGCGTACGCGCTGGCCTGGGGCGGGCTGTCCCGCCGGTCGGTGCGTGGGCTGATCGCGGTTGCCGCGGTGCTGGCGGTGACGCCCCCGCAGGCCGTCATCGTGGCGCTCGGCTACGTCTTCGACCATCTGCGGCTGATCGGGGCGCCGACCTCGCTGACCATCGTGCAGGCCGCCCTGGGTGTGCCACTGGCCGTACTGCTGCTGCGCAACGCCTTCGCCCTGGTCCCGAGCGACGAGGTACGGCACCGGCAGCTCGAGCCCGAGCCGACCTCCGCGCTGCTGGCCGTGGCGAGCCGGAGCTGGCCGGCGGTCCTCACCGTCGCCGTGCTGGAATTCGTGCTCGTCTGGAACGACTTCCTCGTCGGCCTGCTGCTCGGCGGCCCGGAGTCGGGTCAGATCACGGTCGTGCTGTACGAGCAGTCGCGCTACTTCACCACCACGTCCGGCGCGCTGGCCGCCGGCGCCGTGGTCAGCGTGGCCATCCCGCTCGTCCTCGTGCTGGCGACCGGCAAGTGGCTGGTACGCGGTCTGACCGAAGGCGTGACGCGGTGAGCACCGGACCGCCGGCCCCCCGGCCCACGCCCCCCGCACGGCCCGCGGGCAACACGCGGCGGGGGCGGAACATCAACCGGGGCATCCAGGTCAGCTTCCTGACCTTCCTCACCGCGGTGATCACGAGCACGGTCGCCGAGGTCACCGCCAACAAACTGTCCAGCCTGCCGGGCGTGTTCAACCGCTACCTGCTGTGGGCGGTGGCGGCGGCCGGGCTGCTGGCGCTCGTCGGTTTCATCGTGCTGCGCTGGATCACGCCGCCGGCGCCGCCGGAGGAGCTGCCGCGGCTGCCGCCGACCACGGAGCTGATCGGGCGGGACGAGCTGGTGGCGCGGCTGGTGTCCGAGGTCCGCAGGCAGGGCGCGGCGATCGTCCGGGGCCCGGCCGGGATCGGCACCTCCGTGATCGCCATCAACGCGGCCCGCCGGCTCGTCCCTGAGGCGGCCCGGCAACGGTACGTCGACCTGCGCGGCCCCGACCCCGACCCGAGGCGGACGGAGAGCCCGCGGCGCGTGGCGATCCGGGTGCTCCGCTCGCTCGGCATCACGCCCGGGCCGTTCCAGGACCTGGAGCGGGCGGGCTGGAAGGTGGCCGACGACCTGCGCAACAGCGGACGGGTGCTCGTGCTCGACAACGTGAGCGCCCTGGACCAGGTGGCCTGGGTGCTCCGGCACGTCCCCGGGGCGTACGTGATCGCGGCCGGCGACATCGGCGGGGCCGACGTGCCGGGCGGCGTCGCCTACGTGCCCGTGGGCCCGCTGGACTCCGCCGCCGGGCTGGCGCTGCTCCGCGCGCAGGGGCCGAATGCGCGCCCGCGCCGCCGCCGCGACCGGCTCCGGGGCTGGCTCAGTCGCGGCATGCGACCCGGCCGCTCCATCGCCGACCGCGTCGCCGCCGAGCCGGCGGCGGCCGCCATGCTGGCCGACCGCTACCTCAAGCACCCGCAGGTCGTGATCCAGATCGGCCGATGGCTGGCGGCCAACCCGCACATCACCATCGGCATGCTGCTCGACGATCTCGGAAAGGGTGAGGAGAGCTCCGAGCTGCTCGTCATCCTCCGGCATCAGCTCCGCGGGGCCTCCCCCGGCTCCCGCCGGCTGCTGTCGCTGCTCGCCGGGGCGCCGGTGGCCGAGCTCAACGAGACGGCAGTCGCGGCGCTGGCGGGCGCTCCCGTGGAGCGTACGTCGAGGCACCTGCGGGAGCTGGCCGACCGGTCGCTGGTGGACTGGATCCGGCCGTCCCGCTGCCGGCTGCCGGCCACGGCCCGGCAGCTGGCCGATCCCGTACGGCCGTCACTGCGGGACAAGTCGCGCGTACGGCTGGCCGCCCACCTCGCGCACATCGCCGGGACGCACGCCGAGGGGATCGGCCGGGGCTCCCGCACCGTCGACCGACTCGATCCGCAGGCCGCGGAGTGGTTTCAGAACGAGGACGTCACACTGCTCCAGGTACTGAAGATGTCCGCGCCGCCGCGGCAGGCGGGGCCTCATCTGTGGCGCATCGCCGACAGTCTCGAGACCTGGTTCGCGCGGGAGGACCGGCCCAGCGACCGGCACGCGACCGCCGCGGCGATGGCGGAGGCGGCGCGGTTCCTCGGCGACGCCTCCGCGCAGGCGATGGCCCAGCTGCGGCTGTCGGCCATCGCGGCGGCGGAGGGGGCGTTCGACGCCGCGTGGGAGCACCTCGACCACGCCGATCGCAGCCGCGGCCGGTCCGACCGATGGCTGCCGCAGTACGAGGCTGGCCGCGCGGTCTGGGACCTCGTCGTCACCGGCGACCTGAAGGCGGCCGAACTCCATCTCGACCAGTGCCATAAGGTCCGCCCGCGCCGCGACACCGCCGGCCGGGTGATCGACATGATCAACCTCGCCGCGCTGCACATCGAGGGACGCAACTACGACAGCGCCCACGACTGGCTGATCCAGGTGCTCGACCTGACCGAGAACACCGACACGGGCGCGAACGCGCATGCCCGGGAGCTGATGGGCATCGTCACCTGGCGGCGCGGCCACGAGGACCGGGCCAGGGAGGAGTGGCGGGCCGCGGGCTCGCGGTACGCCGAGCTCGGCGACGACGAAGGGCTGGCGCGGTGCCTGCGGCACCTGGCGGTCACCCTGCTCGGCGGACCCGAACGCGAGCGTGCCCGGGACATGCTGGTACGCAGCCTCGAACTGCGCGACGGAGACACCGGGCTCGGCACGGCCCTGGCGCATCTGTATCTGGGCGAGGACGCCGCCCGCGCCGGCCGCCGGGACGAGGCGGCCCGGCACCGCGCGGCCGGCCTCACCGCCCTGTCGCCCTGGGACAAGCAGCCCACGACCCCGCCCCAGGTGTCCGCCGCCCGCGCCCGGCTCGAACGACTCTGAGCGCGGTCCGGGTCAGGTCTGGACGGCGGCCAGCCCCGCGGCGCAGGCGGCGGCGTACTCGCCGGGGGTGACGCCCACCGCGGCGGTGAAGTCGCGGATGAAGTGGGACTGGTCGAAGTAACCGAGCTCGGCCGCCACCTCGGCCCACGTGCCCGACGTGCCCTCGGCCAGCCGGGCCGCCGCCTCGTGCAAGCGGTACTCGCGCAGCACCCACTTGGGCGCGACCCCGACGTACCGCTGGAACAGCCGCTGCAGGGATCGCATCGACAGGCCGAACCGCTGGGCGACGTCTTCGACGCGGGCGATCTCGCGGTCGTTGAGCAGGGCCTGCACGACCCGGCCGACGAGCTCCACGTTGGGGTCCGGCGCGGGCCGGAGGCGACGCAGGAAGGCCTCGGCCACCCCGATCAGGTCAGCGACATCGACGTCGCCCGACATGGCGTGCTCGAGCTCGGTCGCCGCCGCGCCCCAGCGGTCGGCGGCCGGGACCGTACGACCCGTCAGGATGCTCACCGGCGCGCCGAGGAACGGCTGGAACGCACCGGGCCGGAACTTCACCCCGAAGACGCGGTCGCGGCCGGCAAGCTCGTAGGTGAACCGCTCCCGCCCCACGCCCGCGATCATCAGCCGCCCGGAGACGTACACGAGGTTGACGCACGGATGCGGCAGCAGCGTGGCGGCGCCGCGCCGACCGGGCGGCAGATCCCACGTGACCACCCAGTGCCGCTCCACCCACCGGGCGAGGTCCACGGCGGCCGGGTAGCGGTCGACCTGGAAATCCAGCCGCCCGCCGAGCAGGCCGTACTCGCTGGTGGTGGCGCCCGCCGGTGGCTGTCGCGTTTGTCCAAGCTCCTCGCTCCGCACGGCACCAGCATGGACCACATCACCGACAACACAGGAACCAAGGGAATCCTTATGCCTGGAATAGCGACCCTTGCCATGGTCAACATCGACTGCGACGACCCCCGCGCCCTCGCGGACTTCTACCACCGCGTCCTCGGCTGGGAGATCGCGCACAGCCAGGACGAGTACGCGATGGTCAGCGACGGGCAGACCGCCATCGGGTTCGGACGTATCGAGGCGTACGAGCCGCCGAACTGGCCCAACACCGGAGGCACGAAGCAGTTCCACCTCGACCTTTACGTCGACGATCTCGACAAGGCGGAGCTGAGCTGCCTGGAGGCGGGCGCGACCAAGCCGGACTTCCAGCCCGGCGGCGACGGCTGGCGCGTGCTGCGCGACCCGTCCGGCCACCCGTTCTGCCTCTGTCCCCGTCCCCAGGAGCAGTAGGCCGGAGGGCGCGCCGGCCGAGCCCGTCTCGGCTACGTGCACTCGGGGTCAACCGCAGGGCCTTCTGGGGTAATGACCCGGGCGGTGGGGGTCGGCAGGCTGAGCGGTACATCGACGACCGCTCACGGGGACCGGTCGCGTGACCGACGGAGCATACACATGTCCGAACCTGTCGTGATCCCGCCGCCCGCGCGGCTGTACGAACTGACCACCGGAATCTGGGTCTCCCAGGCCCTCAGCGTGGCGGCCGGTCTCGGCGTCGCCGACGAGCTGGCGTCCGGCCCCCGCCCGGCGGACGAGATCGCGAAGGCGGTCGGCGCCGACGGGCCGACCCTGTACCGCCTGCTGCGCGCCCTCGCGGACGCCGGCGTGTTCACCGAACTCGACGGGCGGCGCTTCGCGCTGACCGAGCTCGGCGAGCTGCTGCGCTCGGACGTGCCCGGGTCGATGCGCAGCTGGGCGACTTTCGTCGGCCGGCCGTTCCACCTACGCTCGTGGACCGATCTCGACGAGAGCATCCGCACCGGCGCGACGGCGTTCGACCGGGTCCACGGCCAGGACGCGTTCGCCTACTTCGCCGAGCACCTGGGCGACGGAAAGCTGTTCAACGACGCGATGACCGCGGCCGCGGCGCAGTTCATCGCGCCCGTCGTCGAGGCGTACGACTTCGGCGCCTTCCGCACGGTCGTGGACGTGGGCGGCGGGCACGGCGCGCTGCTCGCCGCCGTGCTCGCGGCCAACCCCGGAGTACGCGGGGTGCTGTACGACCAGCCGCACGTCATCGCGGGCGCCGGGCAGCCGCTCGAGGACGCGGGCGTCGCCGACCGCTGCGCGTACCTCGACGGCGACTTCTTCCGGTCGGTCCCGCCCGGCTCCGACGCCTACCTGTTGTCGAACATCATCCACGACTGGGACGACGACCGCTCCGTCCAGATCCTGGCCAACTGCCGGGCGGCCATGAGCGGCGACGGCAAGGTGTTGCTCGGCGAGTCCGTGCTGCCGAGCGACGCCACGCCCCACCCGGCCAAGTGGATCGACCTCGAGATGCTCGTCATGGGCGAAGGACGGCAGCGTACGGAGGAGGAGTACCGGGACCTGTTCCGGCGGGCCGGTCTCCGGCTGACCCGCATCGTGCCGACCCGCGACATGTTCGACGTCGTCGAGGCCGTACCCGCTTAGGACGTACGGGAGCCGGGCGGCCTAGGCGGGGAAGCGGCGGGCAAGGAAGTCCTCGGTGAGCCGCCATGCGCGGGTCGCCGGCTCGGGCTGGTAGAAGAGCGGCGACTCGCGGTTGTGGAAGGCGTGCCCGCCGTCCTCCTGGACGTGGATCTCCATGTCTGGGTGGCCGGCCACCGCCCGCTCCACCGCGGCGACCTGGTCGCGGGGGATGTACGGGTCGGAGCCGCCGAAGTGGAACTGCGCCGGGCACTCGATGGCGTCCATCTGGTCGAGGCTCCCGGGGACGGTCGAGCCGTAGAACGACACCAGCACGGCGAGCTTGGCCCGGGCGGCCAGGGAGTAGGCCACCGACCCGCCCAGGCAGAACCCGAGCGCGCCGACGCCGCCGGACACCTCGGGCAGGCCGGTCAGGTGATCGAGCGCCGTGGCCGCGTCGGCCACCCCTTGGGTCGCGTCGAAGCGGGACAGCATGTCCCCCGACCGTTTGAGGCCGTCCTCGTCGTTCTCCGGCGCCCAGCCCGGCTGCAGCCGCCAGAACAGGTCCGGCGCAGCTACCACGTACCCCTTCGCGGCGAGGTCCGCGGCCACGCCGCGGATGTACGTGCCGACCCCGAAGATCTCCTGGATCAGCAGCAGCCCGGGGCCGTGCCCGCGCTCTGGTACCCAGATGTACAGGTCGAAACTCCCGCCATCGGATACGGCCACCGAATCCGTGCGCGTCGCCATCTGCTACCTCCTCGGATCGCCAGCGGGGTGACCGCCCGCGGGACCGCTACCCCTGGCCGCCTCACCCGATCGTATGGCCCGGATCGCGGCGCTCCCCTTGGCACTACTCGATCGGCTGGCGGGCCAGGGCGGGCGGTTCGCGTCCGGCCAGCAGCCAGCCGCCGGCGATCGCCGCCAGCGGGACGCCGATGAGGGTGATGGCAAGGTGCGGGACGGGTATGCGGCCGAGCGTGCCGAGGTCGTTCGCGTACCCGGCGATCAGGGCGAGGTACGCGCCGGACGTGCCGAGCAGCACGCCGAGCAGGGCGAGCGTACCCGCGGTCGCGGCGGTGAGCGTGCGGCGAATCGTGCCGGTGGCCCCGGCGGCCGTGAGCGTGCGGAGGTCGCCGGCGCTCTCACCGCGGATCAGCCCCACGGTCATGGCGAGCGCCCCCAGCGCCAGCAGCATCCCGACGACTGTGGCCCCGGAGCGGATCGCCGACAGACTGGCCTCGTCGTGTCTGGCCTCGACGGTCATGCCCGCGCCGGCGGCCATGTCACGGGCAGCGGCCAACTGCGCGCTCGTGAAGGGCCTGTCAGTTTCGATCAGCCAGCCTGACCGGGCCTGCCGCCAGCCGTCCTGGCGCAGGCCGGCGGCGGTGATGAACGACGCCGGTGCGGAGGTGTAGGCGGCGACGTGGATCCGCTGGAGGTGCCTGATCGCCGGCGGCGGTGCCTGCCCGTTGCCCATGTTGACGATGCTCAGGTCGCCCGTCTGTCCGGTGAGGATGTCGGCGTCCGGATCGACCGAGGCGGGATCGACCCCGATCTGCCGGAGCAGCTCGGGCGTAGCGACGTAGAGGATCCCCGCGTCACGATAGGTGTGCGGGCCGACGCGTCTGCCCAGGAAGGCGAACGGGCGCAGGATCTTGCCCTCGCCGCTTTCCCGTACGGCCGGGTCCACGGCCACATCGAGGGCGACGACGCCAGGACGGTGCAGTGTGGCCGCGAACCGGTCGACCTGGGCGCGGAGACGGCCGAGCTCGGCGGATGACCATTCGCCGACCACCGGTGCGTCCGGCCCTGTGGAACCGACCCGGATCACCAGCTGCCGATCGGACAGGTTGCCCTCGGCCGCTGTGTCCTTGGCGGCGGTCGTCGTGATGATCGTGGCCACCGCGATACCCAGCCCGAGCGTGATGGCGGACAGTGCGGCCCCGGATCGTGCCTGGTAGCGGGCCAGGTCGCGGAGCGCCAGCCG
Source organism: Streptosporangiaceae bacterium (assembly GCA_036555725.1). Classification (GTDB taxonomy): domain Bacteria; phylum Actinomycetota; class Actinomycetes; order Streptosporangiales; family Streptosporangiaceae; genus CALAED01. The sequence goes on from DATBKU010000057.1 coordinate 265,353, forward strand.
TACCGCCACCGGAAACGGGCGAGCGGCGGGAGCCAGCGCTCGGACCGCCGCCGGGCTGATGAACAGCACTCCGAGCGCGGTCGCCAGCGTCCCGGCCACGATGAGCAGCGCATTGGTCTGGCGGGCCCTGGCGAGGCAGCCCAAGCCGATCGCGATGAGCAGCGCGGCGAGCAGTGCCGAGCGGTGCGCGGGGACCGGCCGCGGCGGGCGGCCGGACAGGGCGCTCGTCGCCGGGATGCGAGAGATCGCGCGGGCCGGCCACCACGCCGCCGCGGTCGCCGTCACCACCGCGAGCAGCATGCTCCCCGAGATCAGCCACCAGGGCACGTCGAGGCGGTCGATCCGGTGCGCGGCGGCCGCCTCCAGGTGTGGTGCGAGCGCGAACCAACCCATGAGGCCCACCACGACCCCGGCCACGGCGGCTACCGCGCCCACCACGATCCCGTTGGCCACCATCACCAGGCGGAGGTGCCTGTCGGTCGCGCCTACCGCGGTGAGCACGCCCAGCTGGCGCATCCGGCGCTGCGCCATGACCACGAAGCCGGCGGCGGCGACCAGTGCCACCAGCAGCAGGAACACTGTGTCTACGGCGAAGACGCCGACGGTGCCGCCGGCCTTCGCGGAGTCCCGCCGCAATTCGTAGGAGCCGCCATCGCCCTGGGCGACGGCCGCCGCCTGCTCCGCGCTCCCTCGCACGAGAATCGACGCCACCATGGGCGGATCGGCATGTGCGGGCGGGACCAGTACGAACTCGTCGCCCAGAAAACCGGGGTTCTCCACCATGCCGACGACCGTCCGCCGGTGACCGTCGAGGGCGAAGGTCGCGCCGACGCCGGCCTGGAACATCGCCGCCACGCCGTCGGTCACCGCCACTTCGTCGCGGGCCACGGGATACCGGCCCGCCCGCAGCCGCAACATCGGACCGCTGTACGGACCGTGCGGGTCCTGCGCACGCAGATCGACATTGTCGGCCGAGCCGGGAATCGGTGCCGAGCGATGTGCGATCACGTCGATGGTGCCGAACTGCCTCCGGGCCGCGGTTACGCCCGCGGCTAGGGCGCGCGGGTCGCGCCCATCGAACTCGATGCGGACGTTGGCGCCGCCGAACTCGCCGTTGGCCGACGGGGCCACGTTGTAAACCGCCGCCGCGCCGGTGACCGCCGCCGCAACTGCGACGGTGAGCAGCACCAGCACCAGGATCTGCTGTCGCCAGTCGCGGCGGAGCAGCCGCCAGGCCCAGCGGACGACGGCCCGGCGCGCCGCAAAACCGCCGCCGATGCTCGCGCTCATGGCGCCGTGCCGGGTTCTAGTAGGGACTCCGGGCCGGTCGGCGGCGCGGTCTGATCGACGACGCGGCCGTCACGCAGGAACACCACTCGATCCGCCCACGACGCGAGCTGGGCCTCATGGGTCACGACCACGCCGGCGACGCCGCGCCGGCAGGCGGCGCGCAGCAGCCGCATGACCACCTCGCCGTTGACCGAGTCGAGGGCACCGGTCGGTTCGTCGGCCAGCACCAGGCGACGGTCGCCGACCACGGCCCGGGCGATCGCCACCCGCTG
>DATBKU010000058.1:0-1539 GCA_036555725.1 Streptosporangiaceae bacterium
CGGCGCCGATCTGGATCCAGTTCATCTCGCGGCTGCGATCCGATCGCGCGGTGAGCAGCGCGGTGATGGCGTGCTGGGCGGGCTTGCCCCACAGGTAGTCAAGGACGATGTCGGCCTCACCGGCGGCCGCACCGAGCGCCCTGCCGGTTGCTTCACCGTCGCCGGTCAGGGAGACGACCTCGTCGGCGCCGAGCGAGGCGAGCGCGGCGAGCCGGCCGGAATCGCGTCCGGCACCGATCACTCGCCCGGCGCCGAGCTGTTTGGCGATCTGGACGGCCATGGTGCCGGCGTTCCCGGTCGCGCCGAGCACCAGGACGCTCTGACCAGGCTTGAGGGGGACGCGGCGGCGCAGGGCTACCCACGACGACATGGCCGGGTTCATCGCGGCGGCGACCTTGGCCGCGTCGGCGTCGTCGGGCAGATCGACGGCGCGTCGCGGGTTGGCGAGGGCCTTGTCGGCCATCGTGCCGAGGACATCGTCGCCGGCCGCGAAGTAGATCCTCCGGCCGTCCGGCCGCCGGCCGACGCCGTCGATGCCGGGGATCATGGGCAGCGTGCCGGTGCTGGTGTAGTGGGCTCCCGCAGCCCCGCTCCGCACGCGTGGGTGCAGGCCGGCGGCGAGCACGTCGACCAGGATGTCCTGGGCGCCCGCGGGCTGGGGGACCTCGAACTCCTGGTAGTGCGGTGGCTCGTCGAACGATGTCACGACGGCGGCGTTCATCGTTGCCATGCGGACGTTCCTCCTGGGTCATGCCAGTGTTATTTAGTTTGTGCCACGTACTAATTTAGTTGGTGGCACGTACTAAATCAAGTAGACTGCCTGGCATGGCAGCCCGGCCGTCCGGCACCTCCCCACCGCCTGCAGCACACCAGGCGCTGAGCCCTGCCGACGGGCTGGCGCAGCTGTCCTTCCTGATCCACAGCATCCTCGAGCGCCGGGCACGCGAGCATGATCTTTCGATCATCCAGACGCGCCTGCTCGGCGTGCTGCGCGACCGCACGCCAACGATGAACGAGCTGGCCAGGCTCCTGGATCTTGACAAGTCCAGCGTCACCGGGCTGGTCGATCGCGCGCAGCGACGCGGCCTGGTCGCGCGGGTCCCCTCCACGGCGGACCGGCGGGCCGTGCTGGTCAGCCTCACCGGCGCCGGCCGGTCGCTGGTGTCCGGCGGCGCGGCCCGCTTCGAGGCAGACATCTCACAGCTGCTCGAGCTCCTGCCCCCATCGGATCGCGATGCGCTGTCCGGGCTCATCAGCCGGCTCCTCGTTGCGCACGCGGCAGATCGCGGGATCGATCTGTTCGCCACCATCGGCACCGACGGCCCCGGAACCGGCTCCCCGGCCGCAACCAGTCACTGAACCTGCGCCGCTCCCGCTGGCCGTCTCGGCGTACCAGCCGGAGAGACCTCTGCCCTACCGTGGATGCATGACCGCCTGGGGCAACCTGCCGTCCGCGCTGCCGCCGCACGGCACGGTGCTGGCCTGGGCGCGCGGCTGCCGGTGCGATGAGTGCGAACCCGAGTACCAGCGTTTTGTGTC
>DATBKU010000059.1:0-2224 GCA_036555725.1 Streptosporangiaceae bacterium
TTGACGACGCCGACGAATGCGATGTCGTTGATCTCGTGGATGGCGCACTGCGCCGGGCAGCCGCTGATCGCGGACTTGAACTTGCGCGGCAGGTTGGAGAACGCGGCGTCGCCGATGTACTGCTCGCCGATGGCGGCGATCTCCGGCGTGCCGTCGATGATCTCGTCCGCGTCGATGCCGGCCAGCGGGCAGCCGAGGATCACCCGCGGGGTATCGCCGCAGGCCTCGGTGGTGGACAGGCCCACCGACTCGAGCGCCTCCCAGATATCGGGGACGTTCTCGATCTCGATCCAGTGCAGCTGGATGTTCTGCCGGTCGGTTACGTCCGCCGTGCCGCGTGCGTAGCGGCGCGAGATGTAGGCGATGACCCGCAGCTGGTCGTTGGACAGCCGGCCGCCGTCGATGCGGACGCGCAGCATGAAGTAGCGGTCGTCGAGCTCCTCCGGCTCCAGCACCGCGGTCTTGCCGCCGTCGATGCCGGGCCGCCGCTGGGTGTACAGCCCGTACCAGCGGAACCGGCCGCGCAGGTCAGCCGGGTCGATGGAGTCGAAGCCGTACTTGGAGTAGATGTCGATGATCCGCTGGCGGACGTTGAGCCCGTCGTCGTTACGCTTGTTTTCCTCGTTCTTGTTGAGCGGCTCGCGATAGCCGAGCGCCCACTGGCCTTCGCCGCGTTTGCGCTTGGTTCCAGCTGCGACTGGCATGTGGGAGGGTCCTCCAGGTTCGGGGACGCGCGTGAGGAGAGAACCTGGGCTCCGCCGGGCCGCGTTTCAGGCATGGTTCAGCCGCGGGTCCGGCGGGGAGCGCCCGGCATCGCACGCGCGCCCGGGACGTGAAATCCGGGTCGGCGATTAACGGGCGAGCAGACAGATGGCGCTGCGGATGCGCAAGAAATCGATGTGACGGCGCCCGACGAGCAACGGGTCCGTAACACTCATGAATCCAGGATCACATGTAACGAACCGGACTGTCCAGGCAGCGTCCGGCATGTGGACGGTGCGAAGGGTCACATCCGGCGGCATACGCGTGGCAACAGGCCGAGACGCGGGGGTTATTCCCGCGGGCCCCTGGCAGGCTGGCTGGCCGGAGGCAGGTGCTGGCAGTCGCACCAGGTGCGGCCCGGGCACTCGTCGTGGCGCCGCTTCCGGCACGGGACGCAGATCATTTCTCCATTGTGCGACGGCGTACTTGCATCGCGCCCAGCGACGGGGGGTAAATCCCGGACATGCGCCAGGGCGAGTACCCGCTCCCCTTCCCGGACCGGCGGGCGGCCGGAACCATGCTCGGGGAGCGGCTCGCCCGGTCCGTAGCGCTCGGGGATTGGGCCGAACGGGCCGTGGTGCTCGCGCTGCCCCGGGGCGGGGTCGCCGTGGCGAAACAGGTCGCCACGGTCCTGGACGTGCCGATGAACGTGATCGTGACCAGGAAGATCGGATATCCGCGCCAGCCCGAACTCGGTGTGGGCGCGATCGCGGAGGGCCTGGAAACGGCGGTGTACGACGCCAGCCTGCTGGCCCGGCTGTCGCTGTCACCGGCCGACCTGGCCCCGGTCGTCGCCGCCGAGCAGGCCGAACTGACCAGGCGGGTGGAGGTCTACCGGGGTGGCCGCCCGCTGCCGCGGGTGGCCGGGTGGTACGTCATCGTCGTCGATGACGGCCTGGCGACCGGGGTGACCGCACGGGCCGCGCTGCGCTCGCTGCGTGCGGCGCAGGCGGCCTACCTCGTGCTGGCGGCCCCGGTCGCGGCGCCCGCCGCGGCGGGAGACATGCGCACGGAAGCCGACCAGGTGATCATCTTGGCGACGCCCCGGCGGTTCCGGTCGGTGGGGCAGTGGTACACGTCCTTCGGACAGCTCACCGACGCCGACGTGCTGGCGCTGCTCGGCTAGGCGGCGTTGGCGCGGCGCATACGGCGACGGCGCTCGGCCGAACGCTCATCCTCGTTGAGGCCACCCCAGGTGCCGTACTTCTCTGGTCGCGACACGGCGTAGTTCAGGCACTCCAGGCGCACCGGGCAAGCTGCGCAGACACCCTTGGCCTTGCGCTCCCTGATCTCCCGTTCGGGCTGGCGCTCGCCGTCGGGGCCGAAGAAGAGCAACAGGTCTTCGCCCTTGCACGCGGCAGCATCTTGCCAGCCCCAGTTCGGGCGGGGAAGCACAGCCGACTGCCGACGTACCTGCGACATGGAACAATCACCTCAACCAAGATGCATCAAATGGTGCGTT
>DATBKU010000060.1:0-6399 GCA_036555725.1 Streptosporangiaceae bacterium
GGGCATTCGCGGATCTTCCGGCGCGCCTACCTCGACCCGTTCTACATCGATCTCACCGGACGCGCCCTCGACGGCTGGCGGCGGCTCGAAGACGCCGCCGGCGAGCGCATTCTGGTACCTACCGGCGGGATCGACCACGGCGAGGCGGGCGACCCGCCGGGAATGGCGAAGCTGCTCGCGGCCGCGGGCGTGCCGGCCGAGATGCTCGCACCCAGCGAGGCCGCCGAGCGCTGGCCGGGGCTGATCTTCGACGGAGCGGTCCTATTCCACCCCGATGCGGGGGTGACCGACCCGGACCGCGCGATGGCCGCCATGGCTCGGCTGGCGAGGGCCATGGGGGCGACCCTGTCGTACGAAACGCGCGTGACGGGCCTGCAGCGGGACGGCGACGGCGTGCGAGTGCAGACGGACGCCGGTTCGTGGCGAGCCCGTACCGTCGTCGCCGCCGCCGGCGGCTGGGTGGCGCCGCTGCTCGCCGGGCTGGTCGAGCTGCCGCCGCTCTCCGTGACACAGCAACAGGTCTTCTTCTTCCGGCCGTACGAGCCGTCCGCCTGGCCGACCTTCATTCACGAGGACCACAGGATCTACGGCCTGCCCGAGGGCCCGCTGGTCAAGGTGGCCGAGCATCACCGCGGCAAGGAGACGACCGCGGACTCCCGTGACGGGGTCGTCGACCCGGCGGCGCGCGAGCGAGTGACGTCGTACGTACGGCAGTGGCTGCCCGGTCTCGACGCAACGCCCGAGGCCGAGTTGACCTGCCTTTACACGACGACGTCCAACCAGGACTTCATCGTCGACCGGCGCGGCCCCTTCGTTGTCTGCTCACCGTGCTCCGGTCACGGCGCCAAGTTCGCCCCGCTGATCGGCGAGCTCACCGCCGATCTGGTCGACGGACGCCCACCGCTCGGCCGCTTCGCCCTGCCTGCCTGACCCCCACGCGTACCGCCGTCCGGGCCCCGTGACCGGATGGCCGGGCGCCGCAGCCGTACGACACGGCTGACGACACGACTGACGACATGGTCGAACGACACGAGCGAACGACAGGGCCGTAAGCGCATCACCCGGATTGCGGGCGCGGCACAGCCGGTACGCGGCGAACGTACGGCTGTGCCGGCCCCTCAGTGGACCTTCGCGAGGAACGGGATCAGGTTGTCGAGGAAGTCGTTGTCCGGACTCGCCGCAGCCGGGTCGTTGTGGGCGTACATGCTCTGCCGGTTGACCAGCGTCAACTGCCGGTCCGGGATACCGGACTGGTGGGCGAGCACACGGGCCGCGTCCAGTACGTTCTGGCCGCCAAGCGCGGCGCCGAACGCGTAGATCCGCAGGCGCTTGCTCAGCTCGGCGCCGTGGATCGCCCTGACGTCGAGCACGCTCTGCGCCGGATTGGCGTTCCCGGCGGCCACCGCGCCCGAGTCGATCGTCAGCCGCAGCGGGTGGTACCACGCGGAGCCGTCCACGCCGGTCAGGCCGCTGCCCGAGAGCATCCGGGCGTACCGCTGGATCGGGGTGATCTCGCCGGCCCGGACCCAGCCGCGCGGGTCGCCGCCGGCCGAGAGGTGGCCGGCGTGCACTTGCGCGGCGATGAGCGCGGGCGGCGAGGTCTCCGTATCGACGGCGTAGCCGAACTGCGCCTCGGTCGTCGCCGGCACGGGTGGCTTCAGGTCGGCCGGCAGCAGCGGGAACGACTGGCCGAGCGACGGGCTGTTCGGATCGACGACCGTGCCGGTCGCGCCGGTGACGGAGAACAGGCCGAGGAACGGGGCCGGGATGCCGCCGAAGGCGAGCCACGGCGTGCCGTTCTGCAGGGTCTGCAGTTGTTGTTGCGCCTGCTCGGGCGTGATCGGGGTCGGGTTGCTGCCGCCGTCGATGTACACCAGGCCGGCCAGATCCCGGGCCCCGGGCCGGCCGTTGAAGTCCCACGTGGCGTACGCGGTGACGATGGACCCGCCGAGCGAGTGCCCGCCCAGCACTACCCTGCGCCCGTGCGCGCCGGCGGCCCTGACGACGCGGTGCAGGTCCTCGATCTCGACATTCATGCCCCAGCCGCGCGCGTACGGCGCGGCGGAGTCGGGCACCGGCTGGAAGTGATCGGTGATGGCCGGGTTGACCAGCCAGCCTAGGTAGTAGTCGAAGAACTGCTGGGCCGTCACCTGCCCCCGCTTCGCCTTGTCGACCACCGACTGATCTTCGAGCTGGTTCTCTCGGCGCTCCACCGACCAGACCTGCCAGCGGCCGTGGGTACGCCGGACGATGTCATCGGCGAGCGGCTTGAAGTACCCGGCGCCGGCCGACGTGCCGGGGTTCAGCACGAGGACGTTCCTGGCCCAGGCGGGACCGACCTTGAGCACGCCGACGCGGTCGAGATTGTCGGGCGTGGCGGGGTCGTCGTAGCCCTTCAGCCAGGTGAACTTGGACTCGTTGTGTCTCGCCGGGACGCCGTGGGAGTACGCGGCGTCACGCGCCACCGCGGATTTCGCGCCGTGCGCGGACGCCGCGGTGAGCGCCGCCAGAGCGCCGGGCGCCAGGGCACCGGGCGCGCGGGGTTTAGGTGCCGTCAGGGCGTTGGGTGCCGCTGCCGTGGCCGGGGCGAACATCCCCACCGCCAGGCCGAGGCCGGCTGCCAGCGCGAGCCGGCGTAGCCCCCTGCCAGTGCGACGCATGGCTCCTCCTCGATTGGGCCGCCTGTCCCAGACGGTAGCGATCGCGCTCCGGTCGCTCTACGAAGGATCGAACAAATCGGGGAGGCGGCCCTGTATTTGCGTACGAATTTCCGGGTGGCGGGGCCAATGCGTGCCGGTTCGATCGCTCCGCGTGTACCTGGAGGCCTTCGTCTTCTCCATCTATGGAATGGAAATACTCGGTCATCTACCGACCATGGGCAATGACCGGCAGACGTCCCGACGGGGCGGTGGCGACCGCAATTCTCACGGCGGCGGGCGTCGGCGGAGTCAATAATTTGAATTGCCCTGCTCTCTGCCAGGGAACGGCAAACTTACCGGACCGGCGCGGCCCAAGCCGACGTTATTCTCGCCATCGGTACGGGTCGGTGTCGGTTTCGGGCGAAATGCGGTGCATTATCCTTCCGGCGGTGGGACCAGGCCGTGCCCCGGCCGGTCGTCGCCGCGCTGCGGCCCATGGTGAAGACGCTGGAGATCATCGCGCAGAACGCCGGACGCGGCTGGTGGGGGCCCAGCCAGTTCCTGGTGGCGACCCGCTGGATGGCCATCCAGCCTGAGCTGCAGCCGACACCGACCGGCCTGCCCCCGGGCATGACCGAGTTGGCCAGGCGGATGGCCTGCCCGGCCTGTCGCGGGCCGCTCCGGTGGTCCCCGACCATGCCGCCTGCTCCGTGTGCGAGGGCACGTACCGGCGGCGGCGCTCTTTGTGGGACTTCGTCGTCTGAACGACCCAGCCCGCACCCACGACGCCGTACGGGCGCGCTCCCCGGCACAATGGGGTCACCTGGCTGGCGATCAATGGAGCCGTACATGACCGACGATGCGTTCTCGGATGTTGTCGGCCGCGAACCTCCCGCCGAGATCGACATCACGGTGCCGCATTCGGCCCGAATCTGGAATTACTGGCTCGGCGGCAAGGACAACTATCCGGTCGACCAGGAGGCCGGCGACCAGTTCCGGGAGGTCTATCCGCAGATCGTCGACGCCGCCCGGCAGTCGCGCTACTTCCTCGCCCGCGCGGTCCGCTACCTCGCCGGCGAGGCCGGTATCCGGCAGTTCCTCGACGTCGGGACCGGCCTGCCGACCGTCGACAACACCCACGAGGTCGCGCAGCGGGTGGCGCCGGATTCTCGCATCGTCTACGTCGACAACGACCCGCTGGTGCTGGCGCACGCCCGCGCCCTGCTCACCAGTACTCCCGAAGGCGCCACCGACTACATCGACGCCGACATGCGCGACCCGGGCACGATCGTGCGCCGCGCCGCCCGGACGCTGAACTTCGACCGGCCCATCGCGCTCATCTTCAGCGGCGTGCTGGGGCATATCGGCGACGACAACGAGGCGTTCTCGATCGTGCATCGCCTGCTGGCACCGCTGCGGCCCGGCGGATTCCTGGTGGCCTCGGACGGCACCAACGTCGTCAGCGAGGACGCCTCCGCCAGGCAGGTCACCGAGGATCCCGCACACGCCGAGGCCATCAAGCGCTACAACGAGAGCGGCGCCGTGCCCTACCACCTGCGCACGCCCGACCGCGTCGCCCGCTTCTTCGACGGCCTCGAGCTGGTGGAGCCGGGCCTGGTCTCCTACAGCGACTGGCGGCCCGACTCGCCGCTGTTCGAATCGCCCCCGGTCCAAGGCCTGTGCGGCGTCGGCCGAAAGACCTAGGCAGCTGCTCTCCTCCAGCCGAATCACCTCGAGCCGCCGCCGGCCGCCCGAGCCATCTCGACGCCGATCCCCCGGGGCGGTGCTGTCATTCCTGGGCGGCGAGATACTTGGCCACCTCGCGGCGGCGGAATTGCCGGGCCCAGCCGAGCGGCGTCAGGTCGAACCGCGGGTCGGGCGCCGTCAGGTCCGCTCCCCTGCTGACCAGGGTTCGGACGGCCTCCAGCTCGCCCGCGCCGGCCGCGTAGTGCGCCGCCGGGATCCCGTCGGTCTTGTTCACGTCGAACCCGTGCTCGGCCAGGGCTCGTACGACCTCCCACTGTCCGGCCGCGGCCGCCCGGCTCACCAGGTCTGGATGCGCGTCGCGCAGCCCGGGATCGGCCGCGAGCCGCGAGTCCACGGCCGGCCGATCGCCGCCGAGAGCGGCGGCCACGAAGGGATCCTGCGGCCTGGTCGCCCGATACAGGTCGCGGAGCACGCCAACTTCGGCTCCGTGGTGAATGAGTTCGTCGAGCTCGTGCAGGATGAACGCCAGCCGGCTGCTGTCGGCGTACGGCCCGGCGATCGGCCCCATGGCCGTCAGCCATGCCTCTTCATCGGCGGCGTCGAGCTGGCGGCGGAACCGGTCGTACGCCTCGTCGAGCCATTCGAAGGCGTCCGCCACAGTGCCCGGCGCGCCCCGCCGCTCGGGCGCCGGCAGCGGCGAAACGCCGATCCAGGTGGCGTTTCGCCCGTCGCCGAGTACGTCGACGGCGATGTGGGACAGCCGCCACGCGATCGTGGTGACGGGCGCCGGATCGGGCGGAAGCGCCGCTCCGTCGGCCCGCCATGCGCCGTCACCAACGGCCCGCACGGTCCAGCAGTACGGCGCCGGCTCCCAGAAGTACTCCTCGTCGGTCAGCCCTTCGATGCGCCCGCGCAGCCGCCGCCAGGCGTCATCGGCGAGGCTCAGCAGATCGACCTTGATCGTCGACATACCTGAGACCGTACTCTCTAAAACTGACTGCGAGCGATCATCACGACGGCCGCGAGCCAGCGCCGCGGATAGGCGGCGACCGACGTCTCCGACGCCGCCGGGGGGTTGATCCGGTACCAGGGCCTTGGTTGTCGCCAAGGGCTCGACGGATTCCGTGGTTCTCTCGTGGGTCGACATCTTTGTTCGCTCGTCTTGACGACTCCGTACGAAGTCGTGGCTTCAGGTGGCGGGACGGGCGAGCGCGGGGAGCAGGGCCGGGTCGCAGTAGATGCGGATCTCCTTGACCAGCCCGTCCCGGAGCCGGAGCCGATCAACGCCGCTGGGCCGGACAGAGCCGTTGACGCCCGTACCGCGGGCGGTCCAGCGAACGAAGAGGAAGTCACCGTTGCTCGCGTGTTCCGTGACGGTCGGCCGGAGGCCGGGGATCCGCTCGAGGATCTCGGCGATCCGCTGCCGGTACGCGGTGACGCCGCGTACCGGCTCCGCGTCGCCGGGCCAGTGCACCACGACGTCCGGCGTGACGATCCGGGCCGCCAGCTGGGGATGCGGATTGGCCCACAGCGCCGCCCAGTGCTCGACCGTGAAGCGGAATCGCGCGGTGGAACCCGGTGTCATCAGGTGCGCTCCACTGGTTCGAGCGCGCCACCCAGTTCGCCGCGCCGATGACCGACAACTGGGTCACGGTCCGCGCCCCGCCCGGCCTCGCCGGCGCGCTGCGGCGGCTCGGCCGGCCGGACGAGGCGCGTGCGCATGCCGAACGCGCCATCGCGCTCGGCAAGAAGCTCGATTGCCCGCACGCCCTCGCCGAGGCCCTGGAGGAGGCGGCCTTCGCGTCCGACGACCCCGATGTCGCCGAAGACCTCCACCACCAAGCGCTGGCCGTACGCGTCGAGCACGGCCTGCGAGGCGGGACGCGGGCTGATGAGTTACCCGCGGCCGGCGATCAACCAGCCGGACCACGACGCCATCATGTCGGCCCTGCGCGAGGCTCTTGGTGACGTCGCCTTCGAGGAGGCCTGGTCACACGGTACGTCGCTGTCCTTGGACGACGCCGTGGCGTACGCGACGCGGGGCCGGGGCACC
>DATBKU010000061.1:0-146343 GCA_036555725.1 Streptosporangiaceae bacterium
GCGGCGGGGAGTTCGATGAGGAGGACGAGAATGTCGTTATCGCGCTCGCCACGGCGGCCGGGGTGGCGATCGAGAACGCCCGCCTGTTTGAGGAGGTCCGCCGCCGGGAGCTCGGCCTCGACGCGTCGTCCGAGGTGACCAAGGCGCTGTTGACGGGCGCCGATCCGGCCGAGGTGTTCGAGCTGATGACGCGGCGGGCGCGCCAGGTCACCCAGGCCGACACGGCCGGCGTGGCGATGTGGGCCGACGACGGCGAGAACCTGGTCGTCGAGGCCGCCGACGGCGCGTACGCGGCGGAGCTCCCGGGCCTGCGGTTCTCCGTCGACGGCTCGCTGCCAGGGCAGGTGCTGCGCACGGGCCGGCCGGTGTCGCTCGACAACGCGCATGACGACCCGTCGCTCGCGGCGGCGCTGGGCTCGATCCCGATGGGGCCGACGTTGATCGTCCCGCTGGGCGCCGGCGAGTCGGTGCGGGGCGTGCTGGGCGTGGCGATGGGCCCGGGTAGCTCCCCGTTCCCGGAGGCGACGGGCCGGATGCTGCTGGCCTTCGCCGAGCAGTCGGCGATCGTGCTGGAGCTGGCCGAGCGGCGGCGCGACGCCGAGCGGCTGACCATGCTTGAGGACCGCGACCGGATTGCCAAGGATCTGCATGATCTGGTGATCCAGCGGCTGTTCGCGACGGGCATCACGTTGTCCGGCGCCGCCCGGCTCACCACGCGGCCCGAGGTGGCCAGCCGCGTCCAGCACACCATCAACGACCTGGACGACACGATCCGGCAGATCCGCTCGACGATCTTCGCCCTGCAGACGCCGCCGGGGGAGCGGCTCGCGGGGCTGCGGTCGCAGATCCTGGCGGTGGTCCGGGGCGCCGAGGAGAGCCTCGGCTTCGCGCCGGCGGTCTCGCTGGAGGGCCTGCTGGACACCGCCGTGCCCGACGACGTGGCCGATCAGTTGCTTGCTGTGCTCGGCGAGGCGTTGTCGAACGTCACCAGGCACGCGCACGCTAGCAAGGTCGTGATCACCGTCGAGGCGCGGCACGAACTGCTGCTGCGTGTCGCCGACGACGGCGTGGGCATCGAGCCGGGCGGGCGGCGCGGCGGGCTGCGCAACATGATCGAGCGGGCGGCGGCGCTCGGCGGCGAGTGCACGATTGGTCGGCGCGACGGGGGTGGCACCGTGGTCGAGTGGCGGGTTCCGCTCCCGTCGGCTACCGACTGACCGTCGTAGTTGGGGCCGGGGCGGGAGGGGTGGCGGCCGGAATCCGCCGGCCACTAACGTGCTCGGGCCGGATCCGAATGTACCGGTCGCGGTCGCCGGGTGCCCACGAGCGCAGCGGCAGCGTCGCGAGCCGGGCGGACTCCGCCGGATCGCGGACCGACTGGGCCCGGCCCACAAACGTCACCGACCACCCGGCTTCGGAGTGCGCGTCGAACTCGTCGACCTCGAACGCGACGATCGCGTTGCTGGTGGCCGCCGCCAGCTTGCTGCCCGGGGCGGTACGAATGATCACCTGGCCGTCGTCGAGGATGAAGTTGACCGGCTGCACGGCGGGCAGGGCGCGTTCGGTGAACACGATCCGTCCGATCGGCACGGTGGCGGCCAAGGCGAGGCACTCGTCGCGGCAGAGCACCTCGAGATCGGTCGAATCTGCGTTCACACGTCCAGCCTCGTTCGTCCGATCGGCGCGGGGGAGGCGCGAAGGTCCCGTGGTCAAGGACCTTTAGGGTGTTCCTCTTCGCGGAGCCGCGCGGCGAACGCGGCCGCCTGGGTGCGGCGTTGCATGCCCAGCTTGGCGAACAGGCTGGAGACGTAGTTCTTGACCGTCTTCTCGGCGATGAACAGTCGCTCGCCGATCTGCCGGTTGGTCAGCCCGTCGCCGATCAGCTCCAGGATCTTGCGCTCCTGATCGGACAGGTCGGCCAGCGGATCCTTACGGTTCACGTTGCGGCGTAGGTGTTCGAGCATCTGCGCGGTACTGCGCGGGTCGAGCAGCGACTGGCCCGAGGCGACGGTACGGATGGCGCCCACGAGGTCCGAGCCGTGGATCTCCTTGAGCACGTAGCCGGCGGCGCCGGCCATCACGGCGTCGAACAGCGCCTCCTCGTCGGCGAAGGACGTGAGCATCAGGCAGGCCACCTCGGGCATCCGCGAGCGGATCTCCCGGCAAACGCTTACCCCGTCGCCGTCCGGCAGCCGTACGTCCAGGACCGCGACGTGCGGGCGCGCGGCCGGGATCCGGGCGAGGGCCTGGTCGGCCGTGCCGGCCTCGCCGACGACCTCGATCCCGTCCTCCACCTCCAGCATCGATGCGACCCCACGCCGGACGACTTCATGATCGTCCAGCAGGAAGACACGGATCGAGTCAGTCATCGGGACTCCTAGCTTCACAACGAACGGTAGTCCCGCTGTCAGACCTACTTCTAAGGCCAAGGTCACCCAAATCCCGGGGCGAAGGTCCCTTTACTTCCCGACTCCGCATCGGCAGCGGGTTGACAAACCGACAGTTGGTTTGGAAAGTAGTAGACCGACAGTCGGTTTACTTCAAGGTTACGTCTTACGTAGGAGGGGTTATGGCTCTGGCGGGCATCGACCGTCACCGCGGTTCGATCCAGCTCCGATCCGGCCGGGCGAGCTATGTCGACACCGGGGGCGAGGGTCGCGCGGCGCTGTTCGTGCACGGGCTGGCCACCAGCAGCTACCTGTGGCGGAACGTCATCGACCAGGTCGACGGCCGGCGCCGGTGCGTGGCGATCGACCTGCCGCTGCACGGCGGCACCGAAGCCACGCCGCCCCGCGACTTCTCGCTGACCGCGCTGGCCGAGTTCGTGCGCGACTGCTGTGACGCGCTCGACCTGGCCGACGTCGACCTCGTCGCCAACGACACCGGCGGCGCGGTGGCGCAGGTCTTCGCGGCCCGGCACCCCGAACGGCTCAACACCTTGACCCTGACCAACTGCGAGACGCACAACAACCTGCCCCCCAAGGCGCTGTGGCCCGCCGTACTGCTCGCCCGGGCCGGGCTGATGGCCCGGATGAACCAGCGGCTGCTCGCCGATCCGGCCCGGGCCCGCAAGCGCATCTACGGCGGTGGCTATCAGGACGTACGAAAGCTGCCCGTGGAGATCGTGCGCGCCTTCCTCGAGCCGCAGGCGGGCAGTGCGGAGGCGGCTCGGCAGATGCAGCGGTGGCTGGCCACCATGAACGCGCGCGAGCTGCTCGCGGCCGAGCCGGCGCTGCGTCGCCTCGAGGTGCCGACCCTGATCGTCTGGGGCACCGCGGACATGTTCTTCCGCACCAAGTGGGCGTACTGGCTCCTCGACACCATCCCCGGCGCCACCAAGGTCGTCGAGCTGCCCGGCGCGAAGCTGTTCTTCCCCGACGAGCGCGCCGCCGACCTCACCGCCGCGCTGCTCCCGCATTGGGACGCCCACGCCTGATCGCGGTCGGGGTAGCCCACGGGACGCGTCCGGGTCGCCGCCGCCCGGGCCGGCCAGGGCGGGTCTGAGGCCGCCCGCCTCAGGAGCGCGCGGTCTGATAGGACATGACCGTGAACCACCCTGCCGCCCGGCTGGCGCCCGGGGTCGCCGCGCTGGCGGGGTACCGGCGCGACTGGCTGCGCGGCGACCTGATCGCCGGGGTCACCGTGGCGGCCTACCTGATCCCGCAGGTGATGGCGTACTCCACCATCGCGGGACTGCCGCCGGTGACCGGGCTGTGGGCGATCCCGCCCGCCCTGGCGCTGTACGCGGTGTTCGGCTCGTCGCGGCAGCTGTCGGTCGGCCCGGAGTCGACCACCGCGCTGATGACCGCCATCGTCGTGGCTCCGCTGGCGGCCGCCGATCCGGCCAGGTACGCGCGACTCGCCGCGGCGCTCGCGGTCATGGTCGGGCTGCTCGCCCTGGTCTGCTGGGCGCTGCGGTTCGGCTTCGTGGCCGATCTGCTGTCCAAGCCGATCCTGGTCGGCTTCATGGCGGGGGTGGCGCTGATCATGATCTCGGGCCAGCTGGGCAAGCTCACCGGGGCACGGGTGACCGGGGACGAGTTCGGCCCGCAGGTGATGTCGTTCTTCCGGGGCCTGTCCCAGGTGCACGCCGGGACGGTGGTGTTCGGCGCCGCGGTGCTCGCCTTCCTGTTCATCGTCCGCCGGCGCTGGCCCACGGCGCCCGCCCCGCTGCTCGCGGTGGCGCTGGCGACGCTGGCCGTCGCGGCCTTCGGGCTCGAACGGCACGGCATCAAGGTGGTCGGCCCGATCCCGTCCGGCCTCCCCGGGCTATCGGTACCTCACCTCTCCGACCTGCGAGAACTCGCCTTCCCTGCGTTCGGCGTGCTGCTCGTCGGCTACACCGACAATGTGCTGACGGGCCGCTCGTTCGCGGCCCGGCGGGACGACACGATCGACGCCAACCAGGAGCTGCTCGCCTTGGGTACGGCGAACATCGGCGCCGGGCTGCTGCAGGGCTTTCCGGTCAGCAGCAGCGGCAGCCGTACGGCACTCGGCGACGCGGCGGGCAGCCGTACGCAGCTGTTTTCGCTGGTGTCGCTGGCCTCGGTGCTGGCCACGCTGTTCTTCCTCGGGCCCGTCCTGAGCCGCTTCCCGACGGCGGCCCTCGGCGCCATCGTCGTCTACGCCGCCGTACAGCTCATCGACGTACAGGGATTCCGGCGGCTGGCGGCGTTCCGGCGCAACGAGCTGCTGCTCGCGCTCGCCGCGCTGGCCGGCGTGCTCGCGCTGGACGTCCTGTACGGGGTGCTGCTCGCGGTGGGCCTGTCGGTGGCCGAGATGCTGGCCCGGGTGGCGCGGCCGCACGACGCGATCCAGGGGATCGTGCCCGGCCTGGCCGGCATGCACGATGTCGACGACTACCCGCAGGCGCGCACGGTGCCCGGCCTGCTCGTGTACCGGTACGACTCGCCGCTCTTCTTCGCCAACGCGGAGGACTTCCGGCGCCGGGCGCTGGCCTCCGTCGACAGCCAGGCCGCCGGCCGGGACGGCGCACCGGTCGCGTGGTTCGTCCTCAACGCCGAGTCGAACGTCGAGGTCGACATCACCGCCCTGGAGGCCGTCGAGGCGCTGCGCCGCGACCTCGAACGCCGCGGCGTCGTGTTCGCGATGGCCCGGGTCAAGCAGGATCTGCTTGACGATCTGGAGGCGTTCGGCCTCGTCGGGAAGGTCGGCCGCGACCGCATCTTCCCGACGCTGCCGACCGCCGTGGCCGCGTACGAGGAGTGGCGGAAGGCCCATCCCGCCGCGGAGCCCCCGTCCTAAGGGGGGCGGAGGGCCCTAGCCGGCCAGCCGGGCCTGTTCCTCGGCCTTCATGCGCTCTTGGCGGCGGACCCGCTCCGGCACGACCTCCTCGCGCGGCGCCGCCGGCGTGAACTCGTACCGTTCGACGCCGAGGCCGCGCAGGATCGCCAGTTCGACCAGGGAGAACTCGCTCGGGTCCGGACGGTCGAAGCGCATCGGCGCGGCCAGGTGGACCGGCGGGTTGGTGATGTAGCGCGGCACCCGGAGCACGTTCTGCGCCTTGGCATGCAGCAGGTACGGATGCAACAGGAAGACGTCGCCGACCCGGCCGGTCGCCTCGACGAACTCCGTGCATTGGCCGACCAGGTCCGGGATCGGGAACTCGGTGGGCAGCACGCCCTCGGGGTGCGCGGCGAGGAACCGCGCCACCGGCCCGACCGAGCCCGCCGCCACGAACGTCGCGCCGCCCTGGTGCCGTACGTCCGACCAGAGCACCAGCGTCAGCAGGCCCTGTTCGGGCGAGTCGAGGAAGTGCCGGAAGAAGTCGCCGTCCTTGTGCCAGCCGGTCGACTGCGCGGACGCGGGCGACCACGGCCGGCCCGCGCCCTGCCAGAGGTTGACGATGAACCCGTCGCCCCAGGTGTACGGCCGCGCGATGCGCTCCTCGCCGCCCACCAGGTCGCACACCGCGTCCCAGGCCTTGGGTGCGAACTCGCGGACGTCGAGAGCCTGGTGATTCGGCATGTGGATCGACGGCTCCGCCCATGTCGCCGGATCGTCGCGGTCGTACCCGAGCCGCGTCCAGATGGTGGCGGTGTGCGCCGCGGCGGCCTCCTGAGAGAAGCAGTCGTGGATGAGAACGTAACCCTTGTCGAGGAACTGCTGTGCCTGCTCGTCGGAGAGGACCCGGTAGCTCATGCGCTCGACGGTAGTCGGGCTTTTCGGGCTTTGCACGACGAGATCATGACATTGGGTACTTAACGGGACGAACGTCACGGCGATGGGTCGGTTAACGGGACCTTTGGCCCTGCTGTGAGCCGTCGGCACGAAGCTAGATAGAGACATAGGAGATTTGCTCACCTGGACCTGAGGAGCTGCGATGACCCCCAACGAGGCGCGCGGCGTTGCGACCGGTGCGGTCCGCCAGGTGGCACCCGAGATCGAGGCCGAAGTCGAGGGTGTTCCGCTCGACTCACTCGACTTTCCCACGTTCATCGAGCTCGCCCGCGAACGAGGCGGGCCGCGGTTGGGCACAGACGAGCGCTGACGCCGCACCGAACACTCGCATTCAGGAGCTCGGGAAGCCCTGGCCCGAGCCCGTCTCCCACTGAAGAACACGAGCCGGACCGCTCGGCTCGGAGGAGGTACCCGGTGCCGCACCACGCACCAGATACTGGCGACGCCATTGGCCGATATCACCGGCACTGCGCGTCCGCGATCGCGAATATCCGGCTGATGGTCGACGGGGACGACGTGACGGTCGTCCAGGCCGACACCATCCGCGAGATGGACCGAGTCGTACAACGCGTACTCGACGAACTGCACGCCGCCGAGCGGCGCGTGCTCGACGCACTGACCGGCACCGCGCGTAAGCGGCCGGCCACCAGGCTGCTGCGCGGCCGGCTCGATCGCCTGGAGCGGGCCGGCGCGCATGTCGTCGTCGCCGTGCACGACGGCAACGTGCCGATGCTGCGGCGCACCCTGACCCGGTTCGACGCGCTCACGCGGGCGACCTGCACGGTGCAGCTGGACGTGTACCGGTCGGCGGTGACCGCGGCCCCCCGGCCTCGGCCGCCCGGGCCCCGCGGCCTGCGCGCCGCCGCGAGCCGTCCGGAAGATTCGGTGTCGCCGGATGGCGCGCCGACCTGGGAAAGCGTTGTATCCCGGACTAAGTAGGGGCCGAAACGGGTTACTCCATACGAGGACAGAAACCCGTGGAGGTGGTGGAGCGCGTGTCACAGACGGCACAGACCCGCCGACGTGCCGGCGTCACCGCGCGTCCGCGTCGCCCCGAGTCGACGCGGACACACCATGTCTCGCCCGTGCGCGAGCTGCTCGCCCGCCGTGACTTCCGCCGCATGCTGGTCGGCCAGACCGTATCCGCGCTCGGCGACTGGATGGGCACCATCGCGCTGATGATGCTGGTGCTGCGGTTGTCCGGGTCGACGACCGCGGTCGGTGGCGTCCTCGTCCTCCAGTTGCTGCCGTCCGCGATCGCGGCGCCGTTCATCTCCCGGCTGGTGGCCCGGGTCGACCGGCGGCAGGTGATGCTGGCGTGTGACGTGATCCGCGCGGGGCTGGTCGTGCTGCTGCCGCTGATCTCGCTGGTCGGCTGGGTCTACGTGTTCGCGTTCCTGCTGCAGGTGGTCGGGCTGGCCTTCCTGCCCGCCCGCGACGCGGCCGTCCCCGTCCTGGCCGGGATGGGCGCCGATGACTCCAGGGAGGCCAAGGAGGCGCGGCTGTCGGCGGCCAACGCCCTCATCCTCGCCACGTACTACGGCAGCATCCCGCTCGGCGCCGGGATCTTCGCGCTGATCGTCACCGTGGGCGACGCCGTGGGCCTGCCACCGACCCTGCAGTTCGTGGTGGCGTTCTGGGTCGACGCCTTGACGTTCCTGCTGTCGTACGTCGCGATCCGCGGCATCGGCGACCTGGGCCACCGGCTACGCGAGCCGGCCACGCCCGTGGAGCCGGGCGAGACCCGGGACTACAAGGGCACCGGCGAACGGCTGCGGCTGCGCGAGGTGCTCCGGAACCCGGTCGCCCGGGCCGTCATCCAGGCCACGCTGGTCGCGGTGCTGGGACTGGGCGCGCTGTTCTCGCTCGGCGCTGTGTTCGTCAGCGAGACCGTGGGGGCCGGACCGGTCGGGTTCGGCGCACTCGTCGCCATGTTCGGCGTAGGCGCCGCGAGCGGCCTGGGCGGCACGAGGCTGCTGGCGGATCGGGCCCGTGCCTGGCAGCTGCGGGTGGCCGTCATTCTGCAGGGCGCCATGATCGTCTCGATGACGCTGTTCGCGATGCTGCCGCTGACGCTGGTCGGCGCCGCAGTGTTCGGCGCGGCCGTGACCGCCGCGCTCATCAACGCGATCGGTCTCCTCCAGGACTCGCTCACCGGTGGAGAGCGCGATCTGGCGCTGTCGGCCTTCCACCTCAGCCTGCGCGGCGGGCTCGCGTTGTCGGCCGTGCTGGCCGGCGCGGCCGCCGACCTGGTCGAGCCGATACAGATCCCCATCTTCGGCACGCTGCGGCCCGAACAGCTCGTCCTGCTCGGGGCGGGCGCCATCGTCGTGCTCAGCGCCTTCGCGATCCGGCTCCGCGGCGTTGCGGAGACCTCTGCCGCCTCGTGATCCGTGGCTGACCAATGGGGTGGGACGTTCGTCCCTGTCTGAGTGGTTTAACCGCGCGTAGTCTTCGTGGCGAACGGGCCGGGAGGGCCGCCACACCGGCCGCGCGGCGACGTCGATGTGAGTGGTCGATGTGCTCGACGCGTCCCCGGTTGGCGCCGCGATGGGGAAGACCGGGTGACGTCATGGGGGCTACTCCCACCAGCATGCCGAAGCCGAGATGTGGCCGGGTGCGGCGCACGATTCGGCGGCTCGGGTTCTATCGCAATGAGATGTGCCGCCCGCTCGACCGCGCGCAGTCGATCATCGCCCTCGCCATGGTTCTCGTGTTTCTCGTGCTCGGCCCGGTCGCCGCGGCGCGCGCCGTACAGCACGTATACCAGTCGCAGGCCGATCTCGAGCGGCGGCAGACGGCCGCCAGGCAGCAGGTGGACGCCGTCGTCGTGCGGCACCTCGCGCCGGAGTCCAGCATCTCCGGGGAGGTCGTCGGCGGCCAGGGCCGGATCCAGTGGCGGACGGCCGACGGCTCGCTGCGCACCGGCACCGCGGACACCGGCAAACCCGCCGGAACCCACCTGACGGTGTGGGTCGACCACTCCGGCGCCATCAAAGGCGCGCCGCAGACCCGGACGCAGACGCTCGGGACCACGAGCTTCGCCGCGGCGGGCGCGCTGATCGCCGTCGCCCTGCCGCTCGCCCTCGGCCACGCGCTGATCCGCCGCCGCTTCGACCGCCGCCGCCTCGCCGGCTGGGACGCCGAATGGAGCCGCGTCGCCCCGCTCTGGACTCGGCGAGGTTGAGCCGCTGACAGCGCGGGACCGCCCGCCCTGTTAACTGTTGCGGAAACCGGTGTTTCGCCGGCAGCGTCCGCGGGAGGACCAGCCCTGTGGGACTCAAACCTAAGTCGAGGGAAATCGAGCATGACACAACCTGTTGAGACCGGTGCGACGCCGTCGGTCGAGCCCGAGGTGTCGCCAGACGTGTTGTCCGATGATGAGGCCCGGCTGATCGACGGCTATTGGCGGGCCGCCAACTACCTGTCCGTCGGCCAGATCTACCTGCTCGCCAACCCGTTGCTGCGTGAGCCGCTGCGCCCGGAGCACATCAAGCCCCGCCTGCTGGGGCACTGGGGCACGTCGCCGGGGCTGAACTTCTGCTATGTGCATCTCAACCGGGCGATCAAGGCCCGCGACCTGAACATGATCTATGTGATGGGCCCGGGTCACGGCGGCCCGTCGGCGGTGGCCAACGCCTGGCTGGAGGGCACGTACAGCGAGATCTATCCAGAGGTCTCGCCGGACGAGACCGGCATGCGCCGGCTGTTCCGGCAGTTCTCCTTCCCCGGCGGAGTGCCGTCGCACGTGGCGCCCGAGACGCCCGGCTCCATCCACGAAGGCGGTGAGCTCGGTTACTCGCTGGCGCACGCGTACGGCGCGGTGCTGGACAATCCCGACCTGGTCGTCGCCTGCATCGTGGGCGACGGCGAGGCGGAGACCGGGCCGCTGGCCGGCAGCTGGCATTCCAACAAGTTCCTGGACCCGGAATACGACGGCGCGGTGCTGCCGATCCTGCACCTCAACGGATACAAGATCGCCAACCCGACGGTCCTCGCCCGGATCCCGGAGAGCGAGCTGGTCGCCCTGCTGCGCGGGTACGGCTACCGCCCTTACATCGTCAGCGGTGATGACCCCGCGACGATGCACCGGCTGATGGCGGGCACGCTGGACGCGGCGCTGGACGAGGTCGCCCGCATCCAGGAGGCGGCCCGCGCCGGTGGGTTCAGCGAGCGGCCGGCCTGGCCGATGATCGTGCTCCGCACCCCCAAGGGCTGGACCGGCCCCAAGGAGGTGGACGGCCTCCCGGTCGAGGGCACCTGGCGGTCGCACCAGGTGCCGCTGGCCAAGGTCCGCGAGAACCCTGACCATCTGGCGCGGCTGGAGGGCTGGCTGCGGTCGTACCATCCGGAGGATCTGTTCGACGAGGGCGGACGGCTGATCGGCGAGCTGCGCGCGCTGGCGCCGACGGGGGAGCGCCGGATGAGCGCCAACCCGCACGCCAACGGCGGGCTGCTGCTGCGGCCGCTCACCCTGCCCGGCTTCCGCGACTACGCCGTGCCCGTCGACAAGCCCGGCACGACGTCGAGCGAGGCCACCCGCGTGCTGGGCGGGCTGCTGCGCGATGTGGTGTCGGCCAACCGGGACCGGTTCCGGATCATGGGGCCGGACGAGACCGCGTCCAACCGGCTCGACGCCGTGTTCGAGGTGTCCGACCGGGCCTGGGTCGCGGAACGGCTGCCCACCGACGACCACCTGGCGCCGCGGGGCCAGGTCATGGAGGTGCTGAGCGAGCACCTGTGCCAGGGCTGGCTGGAGGGCTATCTGCTGACCGGGCGGCATGGCCTGTTCAACAGCTACGAGGCGTTCATCCACATCGTCGACTCGATGTTCAACCAGCACGCCAAGTGGTTGAAGGTGACCAGGCAGCTGCCCTGGCGGCGGCCGATCGCCTCGCTCAACTACCTGCTGTCCTCGCACGTGTGGCGGCAGGACCACAACGGCTTCACCCACCAGGACCCGGGGTTCCTGGAGGTCGTGCTGAACAAGAAGCCGGAGATCATCCGGGTCTACCTGCCGCCGGACGCGAACACCCTGCTCTCGGTCGCCGACCACTGCCTCCGGTCCCGCGACTACATCAACGTGATCGTGGCGGGCAAGCAGCCGGCGCTCAACTGGCTGCCGATGGACCAGGCGATCCTGCACTGCGCACGCGGCCTCGGCATCCTGGAGTGGGCCAGCACGGACGGCGGCGCCGACCCCGACGTCGTGCTCGCCTGCGCGGGCGACACGCCGACGCTGGAGACGCTGGCCGCCACCGACCTGCTCCGGCAGTTCTTCCCCGACCTGCGGGTACGGGTGGTCAACGTGGTCGACCTGATGCGGCTGCAGCCAGACACGGAGCATCCGCATGGCCTGACCGATGCCGAGTACGACGCGATCTTCACCAGGGACCGCCCGGTGATCTTCGCCTTTCACGGATATCCGTATCTGATCCACCGGCTCGCGTACCGCCGCCACGGACACGACAACCTGCACGTTCGCGGCTATCGGGAAGAAGGCACCACCACAACGCCGTTCGACATGGTGATGCTCAACAGCCTCGACCGGTACCACTTGGTCATTGACGTCATCGACCGGGTGCCAGAGCTCGGCGGGCGCGTCGCGCACATTCGCCAGCAGATGGCGGACCAGCGGCTGCAACACCGCGCCTACACGCGCGAGCACGGCGAGGACCCGCCAGAGGTACGCGATTGGGTGTGGCCCTATTGAACGAGCCGCACTGATAGCGGCCCTGATATACGGCTTGCTGACGACGCCGTACTGACATATGCCGTAATTGATAGGTCCGTAGCGATATGCGAGTGCTGACAGTCAACGCCGGGTCGAGCAGCCTCAAGCTGAGCATGCTCGATCCGGCCGACAACCTGCTGGCCCGGCGCGAGGTGGCCGCCGTGGGCGGCCGGTTCGACGCCGGCACGGTCACGGCGGCGCTGGAGGGGCTGTCCGCGCCGGACGCGGTCGGGCACCGGGTGGTGCACGGCGGGCGCGAGTTCATCGCGCCGGTGCGGATCGACGAACAGGTCGAGCGGCGGCTGCACGCCCTCATCGACCTGGCCCCGCTGCACCAGCCCAAGTCGCTGGCCGGGATCGAGGCCGTCCGTACCGGGCTGCCCGGCGTGCCCGAGGTGGCCTGCTTCGACACCGCGTTCCACGCCACCCTGCCGGACGCCGCCGCCACCTACGCGATCCCCGAGCCGCTGCGGCAGACGTACGGGCTGCGGCGGTACGGCTTCCACGGCCTGTCGCACGCGTACGCCGCCCGGCGCGCGGCCGAGCTCATCGGGGCGCAGCCGCCGCGCATCGTGGTCTGCCACCTCGGCGCGGGGGCGTCGCTCTCGGCGGTGCGGCAGGGCCGGTCCATCGACACGACCATGGGTTTCACGCCGCTGGAGGGCCTGGTCATGGCGACCCGGTCCGGCAGCGTCGACCCCGGCATGCTGCTGTGGCTGGCCGAGCGCACCGAGCTGAGCCCGGCCGAGATCTCCGACGCGCTGGAGCACGAGTCGGGGCTGCTCGCGCTCGCCGGGACCGCCGACATGCGGAAGGTGGTCGAGGGCGCCGAGGCAGGTGAGCCGAGGGCGGTGCTGGCCCTCGACGTGTACGTGCACCGGCTGCGCGCCGCCGTGGCCGCGATGGCCGCCTCCCTCGGCGGGCTCGACGTGCTCGTCTTCACCGGCGGGGTGGGCGAGCACGCTCCCGAGGTACGGCGGCGGGCGGCCGAGGGGCTGGCCTTCCTCGGCGTCGCTCTCGACGACGACGCCAACCGCGAGGTCGCTCCCGACGCCGAGGTGACCGGCCGCGACAGCGTCGTACGGACGCTCGTCATCGCCGCCAGGGAGGACCTCGAGATCGCCGCCGGCGTACGGGCCGTACTGTCGTAGCAAGGCCACAAAGGGGGCGGCATGGGCGATAAGAAGGCAACGGGCGACCGGCTGCCGCGGAAGGTGTACGAGAAGGAGCTGTTCCGGCTCCAGGCCGAGCTGGTCAAGCTGCAGGAATGGGTCAGGCGCGAGGGCGCCCGGGTAGTGGTGGTCTTCGAGGGCCGCGACGCCGCCGGCAAGGGCAGCACGATCAAACGGGTCTCCCAGTACCTCAACCCCCGCACGGCGCGAATCGTGGCGCTGCCCGCGCCGACCGAGCGGCAGCGAACGGAGTGGTACTTCCAGCGGTACGTCCAGCACCTGCCGGCGGCGGGGGAGATCGTGCTATTCGACCGGAGCTGGTACAACCGGGCCGGCGTCGAGCGCGTCATGGGCTTTTGCACCAAGGAGGAGTACATGCGCTTCCTCCACCAGTGCCCGATCTTCGAACGGCTGCTGGTCGAGGACGGCATCCTGCTGAGCAAGTACTGGTTCTCGGTCAGCGACGACGAGCAGGAGCGGCGGTTCCAGTCCCGGCTCGACGACCCGATGCGGCGGTGGAAGCTCTCGCCGATGGACATGGAGTCGATCACGCGCTGGGAGGACTACTCGCGGGCCAAAGACGAGATGCTCGTGCACACCGACATCCCCGAGGCGCCGTGGCATGTGATCGAGAGCGACGACAAGCGGCGGGCCCGGATCAACATGATCGCCCACCTGCTGTCGATCATTCCGTACTACGAGGTGCAACGGCCGCCGTTGCAGCTGCCGCCCCGGCCGCCGTCCAAGGGGTACGTCCGGCCGCCGCGCGACATGCAGGCCTACGTCCCCGACCACGCCGCGACCCTGCTGACGGACGGGAAGCGCTGACGCCCTTTAGGATCTGGATCAGAATGTGATTCTGATTCGGGAGGTTCCGGCGGTGAACGATCCTCGTGCTACGGCGGCGGCGGTCAAGTGGCAGATCGTACGGCTCGGCGGCGGGTTCATGATCTCCCGGGAGGCCAAGGCGTACAGCGAGTGGACGGGCCTGCAGGGGTGGGGGCCGTATATGCGCGGACGCTGCGGCGTGCTCGGCGACGTGGACGCGGACGTGGTCACCGCGGCGGTCGGCTTCTTCCCACCGGCGGAGGTGCGGGCGGCCTGGGACTCGGGACGCGGCACGCCCGCCGCGGAGACCATGCAGGCCTACACGCGGGTCTGCCAGGAGTACGGACGGCGCAAGCTGGCCGGGTTCGCCGACGCCGATCGGCTGGCCGAGCTGATGGAGCCGGTCGCCCGGAGCGCGGACGTGGCCGGTGCCCCGCTGTTCGCCGGCTGGCGGGCGCTGCCGCTGCCGCCGGACGGCCCGGCCCGGGTCCTGCAGCTGGCGCACGTGCTCCGCGAGCTGCGCGGCGGACGGCATCTCGCCGCGGTGCTGGCCACCGGATTGACCCCGCTCGAGGCCGTGCTCAGCGGCGGCTCCCAGCTGGTCGCGGACGGCGCCGACAACGCCAGGTACTTCCGCTGGCCGGAGCCGTACGCCGAGGTGACCGACGAGATGCGAGCCCGCCGAACGCGTGCCGAGGAGCTGACCGACGACCTGGTCGCCCCCGCCTTCGCGGCGCTGACCGACGCCGAGGCCGACGAGCTCGTCGCGCTCCTCGACAAGGCGTGTGCGGTCGCGTTCCCCTGAGTCGTCCCGTCCCGCTACGTAGCACCCGGTCGGCTGACCGCTTTCCGATGATCATCTTCGCTGCGCCCGCGACGGTGATAATGGGCGGGCCGCCGCCATGCCCGAGGAAGGGGTCCCGGTGACACAGAGCATGACGAACTGGGCTCGGAACATCACCTTCGGCGCGCGGGCGGTGCACCGGCCTGCGTCGCTGCCGGAGCTGCGGCAGCTGGTCGCCCGGAGCGACCGGGTGCACGCGCTCGGCAGCGCGCATTCGTTCAACGAGATCGCCGACTCGCCGGGCGACCTGGTCTCGCTGGCCGGCCTGCCCGCCGAGGTGGAGATCGACTCGGTCGGCGGCACGGTCCGGGTGGCCGCCGGGGTACGGTACGCCGAGCTCGCGCAGCGGCTGAACGACGCCGGGCAGTCCCTGCACAACATGGCATCCCTGCCGCACATCTCGGTGGCGGGCTCGTGCGCCACCGGGACCCACGGCTCCGGCGAGGCCAACGGCAACCTCGCCACCGCGGTGTCGGCGCTGGACCTGGTCACGGCCGACGGCGACCTGGTAACGCTGGCCCGCGACAAGGACGGCGACCGGTTCCGCGGCGCCATCGTCGGGCTGGGCGCGCTCGGCGTGGTGACCAGCCTGTCCCTTGACATCGGCCCGGCGTTCGACATGCGGCAGTACGTCTACGACGACCTGCCCTTCGAGGCGCTGGACGTGCACTTCGACGAGATCGTCTCCGCCGCGTACAGCGTGAGCCTGTTCACCGACTGGCGGGGCCCGCTCATCAACCAGGTGTGGGTGAAGCAGCGCGTCGATCAGGCGGAGCCGGCGCCGACCTGGTTCGGGGCGCGACTCGCGGACGAGCCGCGGCACCCGGTGCCCGGCGCGTCCGCCGTCCATTGCACACAGCAGTTGGGCGTCCCCGGCCCGTGGCACGAGCGGCTGCCGCACTTCCGGCCCGGCTTCACGCCCAGCAGCGGTGAGGAGCTCCAGGCCGAGTACCTGCTGCCCCGCCGCCACGCGCTCGCCGCGCTGCACGCGCTGGCCGCGGTGCGCGACCGGATCGCGGCCGTGTTGCAGATCAGCGAGATCCGCACGATCGCCGCGGACGACCTGTGGCTGAGCCCGTCCCACGGCCAGGACACGGTGGCCGTTCACTTCACCTGGGTGAAGGACACCCCGGCCGTACTGCCGGTGCTCGGGCTGATCGAGGAACGGCTGGCGCCGTACGGTGCCCGGCCCCATTGGGGAAAGCTGTTCACCGTGGGGCCGGACGCACTGCGCGAACGGTACGAGCGACTGCCCGACTTCCAGGCCCTGGTCCGCGACCACGACCCGGCGGGCAAATTCGCCAACGACTGGCTGCGCCGTCACGTCCTCGCCGACGGCTGAGCCGGGTCGGCGAACAGACGGCTACCGACTGACTGTTAGAGCGCGGCGATCAGGCCGTACTCGATGGCCGTGGCCGCCTCGGCGCCGCCGGCCAGGGCCAGGAGCGTGAGGAAAGCGCCGATCAGTGTCGCGATCACCAGCAGTGTCTTGCGCATCGTGCACCTCCGACCGCCCCCGTATCGGGCGCGAGTCATCCCGTTGGTCGCACAGTATTCGACCCGGCCGCCGTTTTGGATGGGCCCGCAGGATGAGTTCGTAGCCGATCTGCGCGATGAGTTCGGGACGGGCGGCGGTAAGGTGCCGCTCGTGACACGCAACCCGCGGTTCGCCAGGGCGATGCAGGCGATGCGCAGCCGCAATCCGCAGACCCAGGAGGATGGTTTCGACTTCCTGCGTGAGCACGCGGACGCCTTCGTGGCGGAGCTGATCGCGGAGTTCGAGACCGAGCGCGACGACCACGGGCTGCGGTGCTGGCTGCTGGAACTGCTCGCCGAGACGCGGTCGCCCGACGCGCTGCCGCTGCTGGTCGCCCAGCTGCAGAGCGACGACGAGTCGCTGCGGTTCTGGGCGATCCGGGGCGTGGAGATGCTCGACACCCGCGAGGCGCGCCAGGAGCTCTATCGAGCCAGGGCCAACGGCTGGATCGAGTGAGTTTCCCGTGGCTCAGTGCGAGTCGCGGGCGACGGCACTGCCGCTGCTGCCACGGAGGAAATCCAGGTCGGCCCCGGTGTCGGCGCCCATGACGTGGTCGACATAAAGCCGCTCCCAGCCGCGGGTGGGGCTGGCGAAGGCCTCGACGGCGGCGGATGCCGGCTTGCGGGCCGCGATCTCCTCCGCCGGGAGGTCGATGTCGAGGCGGCGGGCCGCGACGTCGAGCACGATCGGATCTCCCGTCCGGACCAGGGCGAGCGGGCCGTCGGCGGCCGCCTCCGGGGCGACGTGCAGGACGACCGTGCCGTACGCCGTGCCGCTCATCCGTCCGTCGCAGATCCGGACCATGTCGCGCACCCCGCGCCTGAGCAGCTTGGGCGGCAGCGGCAGGTTGGCCACCTCCGGCATGCCCGGGTAGCCGCGCGGGCCGCAGCCGCGCAGGATCAGCACCGACGTCTCGTCCACGTCGAGGTCGGGGTCGTTGATCCGGTCGCGGAAGTCCTCGATGCTGTCGAAGACGACGGCCCGGCCGCGATGCCGGAGCAGCTCGGGCGAGGCGGCGGCCGGCTTGATGACCGCGCCGTCCGGGGCGAGGCTGCCGCGCAGCACCGCGATCCCCGCGTCTTCCTGCAACGGCTTCGTACGGGGCCGGATGACCTCGTCGTCCCAGATCCGGGCCTCGTCGAGGTGATCGACCAGCGGCGTCCCGTCGACCGTGATCGCCTGCGGGTCGAGCAGGTCCCGAACCTCGCGCAGGACGGCGCGCAGCCCGCCCGCACGGAACAGGTCGTCCATCAGGTGCCGGCCGGCGGGCTGGAGGTCGACCAGCAGCGGTACCCCGGTGCCCGTGCGGTCGAAGTCGTCCAGCGTGAGGTCGACGCCGAGCCGCCCCGCGATCGCCAGCAGGTGGACGACCGCGTTGGTGGAGCCGCCGAGCGCGGCCAGCGCCACGACCGCGTTGCGGAAGGACCCCCGGGTCATGATCATGTTCGGCCTGCGGTCCTTGGCGACCATGTCGACGATCAGGCCGCCGGTCGTGTGCGCCATGGCCGGCAGCCGGCTGTCGGGGGCCGGGGTGCCGGCGATGCCGGGCAGCGTCATCCCGAGGGTCTCGGCCATCAGCGCCATGGTCGAGGCGGTGCCCATCGTGTTGCAGTGGCCCTTGCTGCGGATCATGGACGACTCCGAGGCGGTGAAATCCTGCTCGGACAGCGTCCCGGCCCGTACCTCCTCGCTCAGCCGCCACACGTCGGTCCCGCACCCGAGCGGCCGGCCCTGGAAGTGCCCGGTGAGCATCGGCCCGCCGGGCACGACGACGGCGGGCAGGTCGACCGAGGCGGCCGCCATCAGCAACGCCGGGATGGTCTTGTCGCAGCCGCCGAGCAGCACCACGCCGTCGATCGGGTTGGCCCGGAACATCTCCTCGGCGGCCATCGCGGCCATGTTGCGCCACAGCATCGCGGTCGGCCGCACCAGCGTCTCGCCGAGCGACACCACGGGCAGCTCGAGGGGTACGCCGCCCGCCTCCCAGACTCCGTTCTCGACGCTGCGGGCGACCTCGCCGAGATGCGCGTTGCACGGGGTCAGCGCGGAGGCCGTATTGGCGATCGCGATGTGCGGGCGGCCGTCGAAGGCGTGATCCGGGATGCCGCGTCGCATCCACGCCCGATGGATGTAGGCGTTTCGAATGTCCCCGGCGTACCACTCTTGGCTGCGCTGCCGGCTCACGGGCTCACCATCCATGGGCGACTTCCAATGCTTTGTACTTTGGATTCCTATGACCGACACTATGCGGGCTTTGGTGATCCGCGGCCCGCGTACGGCCCGGGTCGAACAGGTGGCCATTCCGGCCCCGGACGCGGGCCAGGTGGTGGTCGACGTCCGCCGGGTCGGGATCTGCGGCACCGACATCGAGCTGTTCACCGGGGAGATGGCCTATTACGCCCAGGGCAAGGCGTGGTTTCCGCTGCGCCCCGGGCACGAGTGGTGCGGCACCGTCTCGGTTCTCGGCGACGGCGTCGACGCCGCATGGTACGGCGCCCGTGTGATCGGCGACACCATGCTGGGGTGCGGCCGGTGCGCGCGCTGCCGCACCGGGCGGGGTCACGTCTGCGCCGACCGCTACGAGCTCGGCATCCTCGGCGGCTGGCCCGGCGCGCTGGCGGAGAAGGTGCTGGTCCCGGTCACGAGCCTGCACCGGCTGCCCGACACGGTCGACGACCGGGCCGGTGCCCTGGTGGAGCCGGGCGGCAACGCCTGGCGTGCGGCCGCCGCGGCAGTAGAAGGGTGGGGGGCCGGCCCCGGCGCCCGCGTCCTGGTCTGGGGCGCCGGCACGATCGGCCTGCTCACCGCGGCCTTCGCGCACGCCGCGGGGGCCGAGGTGCACGTGCTCGCGCTCGACCGGACGCGACAGGACCTCGCCCACTCGCTCGGCGCCGATCGCTTCTGGACGCCGGGCGCGATGCCCGACTACCTGTTCAGCGCGGTGATCGACTGTACGGACGACCCCGAGACGCCGGCGGCGGCCGTGGAACGGGTCGAACCGGCCGGGCGGCTCGTCTACATCGGCCTGTCCAGCAGGCCGAGCCTGGTCGACACGCGTCACCTGGTGCTGAGCGACATCACGGCGGTCGGCATCCTCGGCGCGTCCGCCGGGCTGGCGGCCGCCATCGATCACTACGCGGACGGTCGCGTAACTCCGGGACCGCTGGTCAAGGCAACCGTGGGGCTGGACCGAGCGGCGGAGGCCCTGGCCGGAGCGCTCCCCGACGCCCCCGGCACCAAGATCCATATCGATCCAACGGCCTGATTTGCGAGATTTGGCCTACGTTGGCCGCCTGCAGGGGCTCAACCTCTGAAGGGCCCGGCCTGAACACCGTCGGCGTTGCGCATCGTGATGACCAGCGTCCATCTATAACGGACGGTAGTCTGGCGTTCGCTTTCAGTCGGCCGGTTGACGACGTTTACGTGACGATTCCCTCTACTATCTCCATGGTCATGGTAAACGCGAAGTTAACCTTTGGTCGCACCCTCTCGACTACGGGAGCCCCGTTCATGCCCGACGCTTCACACCAGCGGAGTCCTTGGCGCGTTCCTTGGCGAGCTCGTGGACGGGTTCCGGTGCCGGTGCGATGGCTGGACGACGCCACGCTGCTGGCGTCCTACCCGCTCGTCGTCATGGCGGGGCTGTGGCCGAGCGCCCGGGCGTTCGGCGTACTCGCCCTGGTCACCTACCTGGCCGAGGCGCGCGCCGCCCGCGACAAGGGGGCGCTGTCCGACCTGCTGGCGCAGGCGCACCTCGGCGTGACCATGCGATTCGCCATCCGCGACGGCGCGCTCCTGCTCCTGCTCATCCGGCTCGGCGAGGCGCGCACGGCCTGGTTCGTGGTGTTCGCCGGCGGGCTCTTGGTCCTGCACGGAGTGCGGGCGGTGCATTCGGGGTTGGCGCTGTTCGTCGTGCGGCGGCGCCGGCTGCCGGTGGTGACGCGGGGGATCGATCTCGCCGAGCTGCGCATCCCGGACGCGCCACCGCGGCTGCTGGCCGAGCGTCATGTACGAACCCTGCTGCATCTGGATGTGTTCCCGCTGGCGGGTGCGGTGGTGGGCGCGGTAGTCGGCAGCGCGGCCTGGCCGGCGCTCACCGGGCTGGCCGTGGCATACGGCCTGGGTGTGGCCGCCATCGCGGTGATGGCCCGGCATGCCTGGCGCTGCCGGCATCTGGGCGACAGCGCACGGGTCATGGAAGTGGTCAACGGCCGCATCCGGGAGCTGAAACCCGAGGTCGTGCTGTACTTCTCCGGCTCGCTCGACTCGGCGTACCAGGTCAATATGTGGCTGTCCACGGTGGACCGGCTCGACCGGCGCACCCTGATCCTCTTGCGGGAACGCGGCATGGTCGACCTGCTCGGCAACACCACCTCGCCGGTCGTCTGCGTGCCCGCCGCCTTCGATGTGATGATGCTCGACCTGTCCGACGTCTCCGTCGCCCTGTTCACCGCCAACGTCGGCAAGAACCTGCACATGCTCCGGTTCAGCGGCATCAAGAGCGTGTTCCTCAACCACGGCGACAGCGACAAGCCCGCCAGCTTCAATCCGTTCAGCAAGGCCTATGACGAGGTGTGGGTGGCCGGCCCGGCGGGGCGGGACCGATATCGGGAGGCCGATGTCGGGGTGCGCGATGACGAGATCGTCGAGGTGGGCCGCCCGCAGCTGGCGCAGGTGGCCGTGGGCCGGTCGACGCCCGATCCGATGTTCACGGTGCTGTACGCCCCGACGTGGGAGGGCTGGTCCGACGACCTCCTGCACACGTCCGTGCCCGGATTGGGCCGCGACATCGTCCGAATGCTGCTGGAGCAGGTGCCGAACCTGCGGGTGCTCTACAAGCCGCACCCACTGACCGGCGCCCGTGACCCGGCCGTCGTACAGGCGCACGACGAGATCGTCGAGATGATCGAGCGGGCCAACGCCGGCCGGGCCGCGAGCGGCGGGTTCCCCGACCCGACACCGGAACAGATCCCCGCCGCGGGCCGCCTTTCCGAGCTCACCCGGCGCATCGCCACCGTGCGGGCCGGCGGCCCGGCACGGCGCGTACGGAAAAGCGCCGATGAGGCGGAGTTGTCGCGCGATGGTGCGGGGGTGGATCCGGCGCGGGGGGCGGCGTTGCGAGAGGCGACCGAGGCATGGCACGAGGCGTACTGGTCGGCGGGTGGTTGGTGGTGGCATCGGGTGATCACGGGCCCGGATCCGCAGTTGTACGAGTGCTTCAACCGGTGCGACTTGCTGATCACTGATATTTCGAGTGTGGCGAGCGACTTCATCGTGAGTGGCAAGCCGTACGCGGTGACGAACGTGGGTGGCCTCGGAGATGGCGAGTTCCGCGAGTTGTTCCCGACAGCGGCGACGGGCGCGTATGTGATCAATCCCGGGTGTGCGGAGCTGCCGGAGATCCTGGCGGAGGCGCGTAAGGAAGGGCCGGATCGGTTGGCGGCCGAGCGGCGCGCCCACCAGGCGTACCTGCTGGGCCCGGACAACGTGGACGCGTTCACCCGCTTCGCCAACGCCGTCGACCGGCTCATCGACGACGGCGCCCAGAACCCCGCCCCTGAGCCCGTCCCGCAGCCCGCCGTGGCGGACCGCGCCGGCTCGGTGGCCGTTGGGGACGTGGAATGAACAACCCCCTTCACCAGCTTCTCCGGAAGGCCCCGGCCCGGCCGCAGGAGGAGGAGTCGGGGGAACGCGGCGGCGCCCTCGTCACCATCGCCTTCCTTGCCTCCTACGCCCTGCTTCCGCTCGCCGCGCTGTGGCCGAGCGCGTGGGCGTTCGGCGGGCTCGCGCTGATCAGCTACCTGGTCGAGCTGCGGATATCGCCGTACCTGGTCCGCGTGCTCTCCCAGAGCGCCGCCGGGCTGACCCTGCGCTTCGTCATTCGCGAGATCGCGCTGCTGGTGCTGCTCGCCCGGCTCGGCGACCCGGACGCCACGTGGTACATCGTGTTCGCGGCCGGGCTGGTGGGCCTGCACGGGCTGCGGGCCCTGCACTCGAGCCTGGCACTGTACGTCGTGCGGCGGCGCCGGCTGCCGGTGGTGACGCGGGGGATCGATCTCGCCGAGCTGCGCATCCCGGACGCGCCGCCGCGGCTGCTGGCCGAGCGTCACGTCCGGACGCTGCTGCACCTGGACGTGTTCCCGCTGGCCGGTGCGGTGGCGGGCGCGGTCGCCGGCAGCGCGGCCGGGCCGGCGCTGCTCGGGCTTGCCGTGGCGTACGGACTGGCCCTCGTCGCCATCGCGGCGACGGCCTGGCATGCGTGGCGGTCCCGGCATCTGGGCGACGAGCAGCGCGTCCTCGACGTCGTGGCCGAACGGGTCCGGGAACTGCGGCCCGAAGTGGTGCTGTACTTCTCCGGGGCGCTGGACATGGCGTACCAGATCAACATGTGGCTGTCGACGCTGGATCGGCTGGACCGCCGCACGTTGATCGTGCTGCGTGAGCGCGGCATGGTCGACCTGCTCGATCGTACGTCCGCGCCGGTGCTGTGCCTTCCCCGGGCGCAGACCATGATGAATTTCCCGATGCCCGCGAGTGTGCGGGTGGCCCTGTACTCCGCCAATGCCGGAAACAACATCCACATGCTTCGCATCCCCGGCATCAAGCACGTCTTCATCAACCACGGCGACAGCGACAAGACGGCCAGCTTCAACCCGTTCAGCAAGGTCTATGACGAGGTGTGGGTAGCGGGTCCGGCGGGGCGTGACCGGTATCGGCAGGCCGACATCGGGGTGCGGGACGACGAGATCGTGGAAGTCGGTCGCCCGCAGCTGGCCGAGGTGGCGGTGGGGCGGCAGACGCCCGATCCGATGTTCACGGTGTTGTACGCGCCGACATGGGAGGGCTGGTCGGACGATCTGCTGCACTCCTCGGTGAGCGGAATGGGACCGGGCCTGGTGCGGATGCTGCTCGATCATCGGCCGGAGGTGCGGGTGCTCTACAAGCCGCATCCGCTCACCGGCGTTCGCGACCCCGCGGCCGTAAAGGCGCACGAGGAGATCGTCGCGATGATCGACCGCGCGAACGCCGAGCGGACCGTGAGCGGCGGCTTCCCCCCTGCGGAGGGAGGGGAGGCGGCGGCTGCCCGGCTGGATGAGCTGAGCCGCCGGCTGACCGCATTGTCCACTGCCGCCACGGGGGCCGGTGGCGGCGACGAGGCCCAGGCCTCGCGGGACAGCGCCCGGATCGACACGACCCGCCTGGCCGCGTGGCAGGAAGCGCGCACGTCGTGGTCTGAGGCGTTCTGGCTGGCGGGCGGCTGGTGGCGGCATCGGGCGATCACCGCTGCGGAGCCGCATCTGTACGAGTGCTTCAATCGGTGTGATCTGCTGATCACCGATATTTCGAGTGTGGCGAGCGACTTCATCGCGAGTGGTAAGCCGTTTGCGGTGACGAATGCGGCCGGTTTGGCGGGTGCGGAGTTCCGTGCGTTGTTTCCGACGGCGGCGACGGGTGCTTACTTGCTCGATCCGGGGTGTGCGCAGTTGCCGGAGATCTTGGCCGAGGCGCGGGGGGAAGGCCCGGACCGGCTGGCGGCCGAGCGCGGTGCGCACAAGACCTATCTGCTGGGGGCGGAGGGCGAGGATGCCTTCGCCCGGTTCAACGACGCGGTCAACCGGCTGGCCGAGACCTCGCGCGTCCTCCACTGAGCCACGACGGTCCGGGTCAGGCTCCGCGACGTCAGGCCGAGCCGCCCGCCAGGACCTCCGCGAGATCGAACCGAACGGGCTGGATCAGCTGGGCGAAGCCGCACGACTCCGGATCGCGGTCCGGGCGCCAGCGGACGAACTGCGCTGTGTGCCGGAACCGGATGCCCTCCATGTGGTCGTACCGCACCTCGACCACCCGCTCCGGCCGCAGCGGCACGAACGACAGGTCTTTGTCGGGGTTCCACCGGCTGGCCTCGGCCCGCCGGGCGGCGGCCGTCCGGTGCTCGCGGTGCGCGGCCGCCCAGTTCCACGGGTGGTCGGCGAAGTCGCAGACCAGCGGCTGCAGCTCGGCGAGCAGCTCCCGGCGCCGCGCCATCGGGAACGCGCCCACGACCCCCACCGGCACCAGCGCGCCCCGCGTCGGCCGGTCGCCGAACCACTCGCGCGCCAGCTCCGCCGGTACGTTCCGCTCCAGGGTCTCGTTGTCGTCGTACAGGCCGAGCAGCAGCGACCCGATCGCGTCCGGCCCCGACTTGTGCGGCCGGTAGCCGGCCACCACGCAGTCGGCGGTGCGCTCGTGCTTGATCTTGGTCATCACCCGCTTGTCGGGCTGGTACGGCAGATCGCCCCGCTTGGCGATCAGGCCGTCGAGCCCGGCTCCCTCGAACTGGTCGAACCAGCGCCGCGCCCGCTCGATGTCCTGGGTGATCGGGGTGAGGTGGATGGGCGGTTTGGCGGACGCGAGGGCCTGCTCCAGCGCGGCACGCCGCTCGGAGAAGGGCCGCTCGGTGTAGTCGACGTCGCCGAGCGCGAGCAGGTCGAAGGCGATGAAGCTGGCCGGGGTCCGCTCGGCCAGCAGCCGGACCCGGCTGGCCGCCGGGTGCAGGCGCAGCTGCAGCGCCGTGAAGTCGAGACCCTGCTTTTCCGGGTTGGCCCTGTTCGGAGAGGCTATGACGATCTCGCCGTCGACAACGCATCGCTCCGGCAGGTTGTCGAGGACCGCGGCGGCCACCTCGGGAAAGTACCGCGTCATCGGCCGGGTGTTGCGGCTGCCGATCTCGACCTCCGCGCCGTCGCGGAACACGATCGACCGGAACCCGTCCCACTTCGGCTCGTAGAACTGGCCCGGCGGAATGTCGGAGACCGCCTTGGCCAGCATC
This sequence comes from Streptosporangiaceae bacterium, assembly GCA_036555725.1. Classification (GTDB taxonomy): domain Bacteria; phylum Actinomycetota; class Actinomycetes; order Streptosporangiales; family Streptosporangiaceae; genus CALAED01. Next base: position 25,126 of record DATBKU010000061.1, read on the forward strand.
GGCGCGATCGGCGGCAGCACCGGTAGTCGCACCAGCCCATTGTCACCCACCCGCGCCGCCCCCTTGTGCGGGCCCTGACATGATCGGGATATGGCCGACCGTGCCCCCGAATCCGACGAGGGCTACCTGCTCGACAACCGGCGGGCCGCGGCGGGCGTACGCATCGACGCCCTGGCGGCCCTCTTCGACGACTCGACGTTCCGGCACGTACGCCAGCTGGGGATCACGCCCGGGTGGCGATGCTGGGAGGTCGGGGCCGGCGGCTCGTCGGTGGCCCGGTGGCTGGGGGGGCGGGCCGGCCCGTCCGGCCGGGTGCTGGCGACCGACATCGACACCACATGGGCCGAGGCCGCCCGCGCGCCCAACGTCGAGGTCCGGGTGCACGACGTGGGACGGGTCGAGCCGCCGGCCCGCGGCTTCGACCTCGTCCACGCGCGGCTGGTGCTCGTCCACGTGCCGGACCGGGACAAGGCGCTGCGCTCCATGATCGGTGCGCTGCGGCCCGGCGGGTGGCTGCTGCTCGAGGACGCCGATCCGGCGCTGCAGCCGCTGATCTGCCTGGACGAGTACGGCCCCGAGCAGGAGCTGGCCAACCGGTTGCGCGCCGGGTTCCGCCGGATGCTCGCCGAGCGGGGTGCCGATCTGGCCTACGGACGGACGCTGCCCAGGCTGCTGCGCGACGCCGGTCTGGCCGACGTGGAGGCGGACGCGTACTTCCCGATCACCTCGGCCGCCTGCGACGCCTTGGAGACCGCGACGATCGACCACATCAGGGACGGCCTCGTCGCCGGCGGCCACGCCACGCAGGACGAGATCGACCGGCATCTCGCCAACGTCGCCGCCGGACGACTCGATCTGGCCACCTCGCCGATGATCTCCGCGTGGGGCCGCCGAACCGCGTGAGGGCATTCGCGCCGCCGGCCGTGAACCACCGGCCGTGAACCACCGGGCTGAACCACAGGGCTGAACTCCGCGGGGCCGGGCTTCGTATCCATCACCAGTCCCCGTCTCCGTAGGAAGGTCTCCGGCGTGACCGCAGTCCGCAAGCTCGCCGCCATCGGCGCCGTCATCGGCGTCGCCCCGCTCCTGACCACGCTGCTGGCCGGTCCGGCCGACGCCCACGGCGCCATGGCCGGCCCGATGAGCCGGACGATGGGATGCGGCCCGGAGGGCGGGCGGTACGCGCGGTCGAAGGCGTGCCAGGCAGCCATGAAAGTGAGCGGCGCCCAGGCACTGCGGGACTGGGACAACTTGCGGGTCAGCGGCGTCGCCGGCCGGGACCGCCAGAAGATCCCGGATGGCAGGCTCTGCAGTGGGGGGCTCGCCGCGTACAAGGGGCTCGACCTCGCGCGGGCCGACTGGCCGGCGACCAGGCTCACCTCCGGTGCGCCGTTCACCTTCACCTACCGCGAGACGATCCCGCATCGAGGCGCGTTCAAGCTGTACATCACGCGGAACGGCTACAACCCGCTGCGGCGGTTGCGCTGGGCCGACCTGGAGACGCGGCCGTTCGCCGTGGTGACCGACCCGCCCATCCGCGACGGCTCATACATCATCAAGGGCCGGCTGCCGCGCGGAAAGTCCGGACGGCACCTGATCTACACGATCTGGCAGAACTCCAGCACTCCCGACACGTACTACTCCTGCTCCGACGTCGTCTTCGGGGGCAAGGCCGGTGGCGCCGCCGCCGCGCGCAAGAGCCGCACCGCTACGGCCAAGAAGAAGCCGAAGGCGACGCCCGCGACGCCCGCGCCCAGCGCCGGCGCGGGCGTCCCAGACGGTGGCGGCACGGAGCTCAACGCCGCGAACAAGAGCGCCCACAGCGCCCTGCCGCTGGCCGCGGGAGGCACGGCCGTGCTGCTGGCGCTCGCCGGCGGCGGCGCTGTCCTGCTCACGCGTCGCCACCGCCGCAGCACCCGCTAGACCGCCGCTGAGCTGTCGCCGAGCCCGCCCGCGAGACCGCGCGCGGGCCGGCCCGCCGGCATGTCGGCTCGCCCCCGAACGGCGCGTCAGCTGACGGCGCGTGAGCCGGCGCTGACCGAACGATCGTCAGTTTCCGCCGTACGCCGAGGCTAATCGCCGTACGATGGCTCGCCTCTGTCGCCATCAACTCCCGCTTCATCCTGTGTGCACAGCACCATGGGGGTTGGTAACCGCGCGGCGACACCTTGTGAATCGCAAGCAGAGTGCCACACTGCTTGGAGGGGGATTTCGAATGGAGGCGACATGACCGAGGGCGAGGGACTCGCGGGCGTTGATCCTGACACCCCGAGTCCGGCGCGGTTGTACGACTTCTACCTGGGGGGAACGCATAACTTCCCGGTAGATCGTGCGGCAGGCGAGAAGCTCCGGGCGGCGATGCCCGACCTGGAGGATGCCGCGTGGGCGAATCGTGGCTTCCTGGGGCGGGCCGCGCAGTGGCTGGCCGGCACCGCCGGAGTCCGGCAGTTCATCGACATCGGAGCCGGTCTGCCGACGCAGAACAACACGCACGAGGCGGTGCACAAGGTCGCCCCCGACGCCCGCATCCTCTATGTCGACTACGACCCAGAGGTCGAGGCCTACGCGAAGCCGTTGATCAGAGATCTGCCAACGGTCGACATCATCACGGCCGACCTGCGGGAGCCCGACGTCATTCTCAACCACCCCGGCGCCCGAGCGATGATCGACTTCGCTGAGCCGGTCGGGCTGCTGATGACGGCCGTCGTCCATTTCGTCGCCGATGAGAACGACCCGTGGAGCCTCATGGCGCGCTACCGCGACGCGGTCGCGCCAGGGAGCTACCTCGCCCTCTCCCACGTCACCGCCGACAAGCAGCCGGCGCGGCCCGTACAGGCGATCTACGAGTTGTACGAGAACGCGACGGAGAAGATCCACCTGCGGCCGAAGGCCGACGTCGAGCGCCTCTTCGCCGGCTGGGTGCTCATGCCGCCCTTCAAGGGTGCCGAGCCGGAGGTGACGTGGATCGGCCTCTGGGGCGCCGACGACCCCGAGGCGGCCGATGACGACGGGTCGCGATGGCTGTACGCGGGTGTGGGCCGCAAGCCGTCGGACGCGGAGGCGTCGGGAGCCGCGACGGCCGTCGTCAAACCGACCGTGAGTGACCTCGGTATCGACGTCGACGCCCAGTCCTGGCGGCGATCCGGGGAGGGCGCCGGCGCGATCGAGATCGCGTTCGTGACGGCCGCGGGAGACAACTGGGTGTTGATGCGAGTGGCCGGCGATCCGTCCGGCCGTGTTCAGGTGTACGACCGCCGCGAGTGGGAGGCCTTTCTCGACGGGGCGAAGAAGGGCGAGTTCGACGACGCGGCCGGCTGAAAGTCCTACCGGTGTGCTTGTGATTCACAATTTACGCCGGTGCTATGCTGAACGGGACGTCCTGTCAAGGAGGGGTCCAGTGACCGAGGACGCTTACGGGGCAACCATCGCCAAACGGCGACTGTCTCGTATCCTCTCCGAGCTTCGGATCAAGAGCGGATACACGGCCAACCAGGTCACCGACAAGCTGAACTGGGGCCGCGGCAAGGTCGGGCGCTTCGAGGCCAACGTCTGGCGGCGCCCGGAGATGAGCGACATCCGCGATCTGCTGCGCATCTACGCCGTGTCCGACGGAGACCAGGAGCGGCTGGAAGAGATCGCCATGCTGGCGCGCATACGGGCCTGGTGGCGCGACTACCCGGAGGTCTTCGAAAACGAGTTCCCCGGCTTCGAGAACGATGCAGCGCGGATCCGTACATACATGCCGTTGGTCCTGCCCGGCCTCCTGCAGACGAAGGCGTACATCGAGGCGCAGTTGATGTCCGGCTCGAAGCCGCCGGACTGGCGGGCCCGGGCGCTGGACGCCCGGCTGCGCAGGCAGGCCATCCTCGACCGCGACGGCGGCCTGGCCCCCGAGCTGATCGCCGTGATCACCGAGGCCTCGCTCAGATACCACTGGGGCACCGTCACCGATCGGCGAGCGCAGATCGGGCACCTCGTCGAGATGAGCCGGCGGCCCGGCGTCGAGCTGCGGCTGCTGCGGTTCGCCGACGGTCCGCACCCCGGCATGAGCAGCCTGATCAACATCTTCGACTTTCCACACGATCCGAGCGTCGTCTTCTTGGAGGACGACGTGACTATCCAGGAGGTGGACGAACCAAAACGAGTCCAGGCAATGTCCGACACCTTCGGCCAGATCCGAGACGCGGCGATGGACCCCGTCGGGACCACGGCCTACCTCAAGCAACTCGCTGAAACGCTGGAGTGAGCATGATCGACCTGTCTCAAGCCGTATGGCGGAAGGCCAGCCGCAGCACCGGCAGCAACGGTGCCTGTGTGGAGGTCGCCGCCAACCTGCCGGGCGTCACGGCCATACGCGACAGCAAGCGTCCCGAGAGTGGCGCGCACGTGGTGGACCGCGCCGCGTTCGCCGCGTTCCTCACAGACGTGAAGGCCTGCCGCTACGACATCTAGGCCGGTGCCCTAGTCACTTGAAATGAGATCCCCCGGGGAGGCACCCCCGGGGGATCTCTCTTGTGCTGAGGCCTGTCTCAAAGCCTTGACGGTAACCCTACAACGGACAGTTAGTTCAAAGCGAAGGTTTCTTCCTCTATCGCAAGTACACCCTGTCGCACAAGGGCCCTCTGTCACAACTCCATTACGCGAAGGTCCCAACGTCCAGTGTCTCGAATTGCGAAGATCATCTTTGATGAGCTGGTTGTGAAACCAGGGAAGCGTTCCATAATCTGTGATACACAGATTGCTGGATCCCAGGCTGGCGATCACACCTGGTGGTGATGATGAGGGCGACGACCCTGGCAACGGGCACCTCGCCGGAAGGCGAAGGTTTCCGAGACTTCCGGGCCGGAGGGTGCTCCACTTGGGCGCTGCCGCCCGACAAGACCTGTCCGGGGGTCGCCCGGTCGATTGTCCGGCGCACGCTGACCGAGCTGGGGCTGCCCGACGGCTTCGTCGCCGACATCGCCCTCGGGGTGAGCGAGCTGTCCACCAACGCGATCGTGCACGCGGCGGGCGACCACCTGTCGTCCCAGACGCTGCCGGCCGGTCCCGACGTGCCGCCCGAGCTGTGGCTCTACCGCCGCGGACACGACCGTAACCCGCAGTTCGTGGTCGCCATCTACGACGCGCTGCGCGGCTGGCGCGATCGAGATCCGGGCCGGCCCGACGAGCTGTTCGCCGAAGACGGCCGCGGGCTCGGCATCGTCGAGTCTCTCGCCGACGGGCACAACGGCCTCCATCTGACGCGCTCTCGGCTCGGCCCTTGGCACATGCCGGGCAAGGCGTGCTGGTTCGCGCTGCCGATCCCGGCGTCCTGCCCGCAGGCGTACCCGCCGCGGCTGATGCTGACCGAGGCGCAGGCCGTGTCGGCGCTCGAGAGCATGCTGGCCGAGCGGGGCATTGACCACCTGATCCGGCGGGATGCCCACCGGCAGTCCGTGCTGTCCGTACGGTGCGGGCTGACCGTCTGGTGCCGGTCCGGCGCCTTCTGGTGGACGAACGACGGCGCGCCCGTACGCCGCCCGATCTCCGATGTCACCGAGGTGGCCGAGCGGCTCGTCCAGTCGCACGAGGAGCTGACGGCGGCCGAGGCCGGCGGGGCGCCGAGCCTGTCGGCCGGCTCGTTGGAAGCGCCGTTCGACGAAGGATCGGAGGAGAGGAACCGTGCCGCAGACCAGCAGGCCATATAACGATGAGGCGATTGCGCGCAGCGCGCGGGACTTCCTTGCGTGGCTCGACACGATCCCGACCGCGACCCAGCCGCACCGGGGTATCGAAGACGCGGAGAAGGGCGAGCTGGCGCGCCTGATCCGCCGCTACCCCGACGAGGCGCGCCGCCTGGTCGACGAGGTCACCGCCCCCCGCGACCAGCCCTGACCACGGCCCCTGCGGGGGGCGGCCATTCTCGCCGCGCTGCACGTTCGGTCGCACGGTTCGGGGGACGGGGGTTCGCGGCCGCTGACCACATAAGTCGAGGTCAATCGCGGCCGCGGCGCACCGTTGCGGCCGGGTAGCGGGCGGCGAGCTCGGCGCCGATGCGGGCGAGTTCGATGTGCACGGACGCGGGTTCGAAAACGTCGACGAGGGCGCCCCAGCCGGCGAGGTGCCGGGCGATGTCCGGCGGCGTCGGAGCGCCGAGGCGAACCCGGGCGCGTCCGCCGTCCGCCGCGCCGTCGGTGTGGCAGTGCCGTCCGAATTGGTCGCGCAGGACCGATACGTACCTGCTCGGCGTGATGTACAACCAGCACTACCTCGACGTACTCGGCAAGAGCGGGCGCGTGACGCGTTAGCTCGGGTTCTATGGGGCGGACTCGTTGATCTGCGCGGCAGGCGGTAAGGGGCTACGGCCTGCGCAGGCCGGCCATGACGGCGGGTGCGTGGTTCCAGGTCGGCAGGGCGCGGCGTAGGTCGGAGGGCCCGATCACGGTGATCGCCCCGGTTCGCAGGGCCTTCGCCCACGTGATGAGTCCGAGATGCCAGCGGGCGAAGATCAGCGGATCGTGGATCGCGACCACCAGATCGTCCCCGAAGCCAGGATCGAACGCGCAGAGTTCGCCGCCGCCGTGGTCGAGCAGGAGCCACGTCGCGATCCACCGACGGCGGTGTTCGTAGTCGAAGCGGACCACCACTCGATCGTCTGGAAGATCGTCCGTACTCAGGTAAAGCTGACACCACGACCACAAAATGGCCCCAGGGTCGGAGTGCTCGGGCCGTACGTTCGTCCAGTGATCGGCCCAGGCGCCAAGGGCATCCAGCACGGGTTGGAGCGCACGTCCGGCGGTGGTGGGTGCATAGAACGATCCGCGGCCGTCGGGCTTGGGGCGTATCTCGATGACGCCGACGCGGGTGAGCTCGCGGAGCCGACGCGCCAGCAGCGCCCGGGACAGACCGGGTGCTCCCGCCGCGATCTCGTTGAACGTCCGGCAACCGCCCAGGACATTACGCAGGATGACCGGTGTCCAGCGTTCGGCGAAGATCTCCGCACCCCGTGCGATCGGGCAGTACTGACCATACGTACGCACGTAACGAGTATCCACCCGGGGGTTCACAAACTGAACTATCGGCTCGTGGGGTTCTCTTCGACGATGGCCTGAACGGACGGCGTCACCAACTCGGCGCACGGCCCTTCGAGGAGGAAGAATGAGCAGGCGGCCCGGCGGACGAATCCGCGATCGGCTGGCGACCCGCACCCATCCGGATGACGTCCGCGCTGTCCACCAACGCCTGCTCGACCGCTCCGCGGCGCGAAGCCACCTGGTCGAGGTCGCCCCCGCGCGCAGGATCCACGTCATCGAAGCCGACGACGGCCCGCCACTCGTTCTCATCCACGGCAGCCGGCCGTCCGCGCTGTTCTTCCTCCCGCTGATGGAGCGGCTGAGCGGCGCACGGGCGATCGCCGTCGACCGGCCCGGCTTCGGACTCAGCGATGGCGCTGACCTCCCGCGGACCGGCTACCGCGAGGCCGCTGTCGACTGCCTGAGCGCCGTCCTCGACAACCTCGGCCTGGACGACGCCACACTGCTCGGACACTCCTTCGGCGGGATATGGGCCCTGTGGTATGCACTGGCACAGCCGCGCCGGGTCCGTCGGCTCATCATGCTCGGCGCCGGGCCGTTGCTTCCCGGCACGCGGGCGCCGATGCCGCTCCGGCTGATCTCGAGCCCGCGAATCGGCGCGCTCCTCGTCCGGGTACGCCCGGTGACCCCAAAGACGTTGGTGCAGGATATGGCGGGCATGCGGGAAAGCGACACCATCGTCGCCTACCCGGACCAGATGGAAGCGCTCGTTGTGGCCGGCCACGATCCGCTGGCCACGGCGACGATCCGGTCCGAGCTTCACACGCTCATGTCGCTGTCCGGCTGGCGGGCCGAGTTGATGCTCCAGCCGGCCGAGCTCCGCGAGGTCTCCGTACCCACACTGCTGATCTGGGGTGACCGCGACCCGCTCGGCGGCGAACCAATAGCCCGGGCGGTCGCCGACGCGATACCGGACGCACAGCTGCAGATGCTCCCCGCCGGCCACATCCCCTGGCTCGGACACCCCGATCGCACTGCGACCCTGATCTCCAACTTCGTACGCTAACCGCATCGTGGACAGGACCGCCTCGTCGCGCAGCGTACGCAGTTCGGAGCCGTAGTGGGTGAGGGATACGGGGTCGGGGTCCTGCGGGGGACGTGGCACGGGGGAGGTCTTCCGGATTGTCGTCAGGGGGTGTAGCCGACCGTAATCTTGGTCAGACGGCCAGTCAGCCGGACCCGCTGTCCAGCCCGCGATCAGGGCATTCAGGGCGATCTGGCGGTCGCGTCAGCGCGCGAAGGCGCGGTTGATCTCGCTGTTCGGGATGGCGCCGGCGCTGAACTCGAAGACCCCTCGCTCGTACATGTCCGCCGCCGCGCGCTGTACCAGGCCCAGCGCCGCGCGGGCCAGGCTGCCGCCGACGCTCACCCGGCGGACGCCGAGCCGGTCGTACGTGGCGAGGTCGAGCGGCTCACCGCTCAGCCCGGCGACCACGTTGAGCGGAGCCCCGATCGCGGCGGCCAGCCGCCCGATCGTGTCCGCATCGGACGCCCCGGGGACGAAGACGCAGTCCGCCCCCGCCGCGCGATAGCGCTCGGCGCGGGCCACCGCGTCGGCGAACGCATCCGGGTGACCGACGAGATAGCTGTCGGCCCTGGCGTTGAGCGTGAACGGCAGACCGCTCTGGTCCGCGGCCTGACGGGCGGCCGCGATACGTTCGACGGCGCGCTCGACGTCCAGCGGCGACCCCGAGATCGCGTCCTCGATGTTCGCGCCGACCGCCCCGGCGGCGATCACGCCGGTGATCGTACGGGCGACATCCTCCGGGTCGGGCCCGTAGCCGGACTCGACGTCGGCGCTCACGGGTATGTCCACGGCCTCGGTGATCGCGGCGATCTCGGCCAGCATCCGCTCGCGGCCGATGCTGCCGTCGTCGGGCAGCCCCAGCGAGAACGCGATGCCCGCACTCGTCGTGGCCAGCGCGCCGAACCCCGCCGCGGCCACCACCTTGGCCACCCCTGGCGACCACACGTTGGGCAGCGCGAACGCACCGGGCTGGGAATGCCGGTCGAGGAAGGCGCGGGCACGGTCAGACTGCACAGTTCTCTCCACGAACATCCAAGCTACTGCCGCCGCCATCAGCCCGACTCGGCGGCCGGAGGCTCGTCGATGCGCAGCAGCCGGAACACATCGGATATAGGGGTGGTGGCCATGACGGTGCGGCTGACGGGCGCCACGCGGAGGTGCATGCCGACCTGCTCGGCCATTTGGTGGGCGTTGTCGATGTCCTTGGCCCACCAGGTGAACCGCATCTGCTCCAGCTCGCGCAGCGTCCGGCTGTCGGTCGGGCCGTCCATGAGCGCGCGCCGTACGGTGGGGACGTCCAGGCCGTACGCCTCGCCGAGCCGCAGCGCCTCGGTGATCGCCGAGATCTGGCCCCAGTGGATCAGGTTGTTCACGGTCTTCGCGACCTGGCCCGAGCCGAGCGGGCCGAGGTGGTGAATGCCGGCCGACCAGGGGGCGACCAGCGGGCGGATGCGGTCGAGTGCCGCCGCGGAGCCGCCGACGAGCAGGTTGATCCGGCCCTGCTCCGCGCCGCGTACGCCCCCGGTCAGCGCGGCGTCCAGCACCGTGACCCCGGGCGGCGCGGCGGCGGCCACCGCGGCGCACGTCTCGGGCCGTACGGAACTGCAGATGACCACGATGGTGTCCGGAAGGGCCGCGGGGAACAGCTCGGACGTGCAGAGCTCGAGGACATCGTCGTCGGTCGGTACGAAGACGAACACCGCGGAGGAGCTCGCGGCCACCTCCCCCGCGGTGTTCGCCGCCTGGGCGCCCGCCACGGCGTGGCGGGCGGTCACCTCCCGGTTCAGGTCGAAGCAGTAGACGGCCAGGTCGGCGGCAACCATGTGCCGCGCGATCGGCCCGCCCATCGCGCCGAGCCCGATCACCCCGGCGATCGTCATGTCTCCAGTCATGTCCCTAACTACGAATGGGATTCGGAATCCGATCACTCACCTGCTGCGACCAAGGCAATCTTGTCCGGATCGATGGTCAGGTAGACGTCGGTGCCGGGCGCGATCGACTGCGCCGGGTTCGACCGGTTACGCAGCTCGATCTTGCCGATGCCGACGACGTGGTCGACCGAGTCACCGAGGAAGGCCCGGTTGACGACGCGTCCGTGCCATTCGTTGACCGCCGAACTCCCCGGCTCCAGCGACAGCGCGACGCATTCCGGCCGTACCGACAGCGTGACCTCCGTGCCGACGGCCAGGTCGAGGTCGGAGGTCACCCACAGGTCGCCGTCGCTCGTCCGGACCCGATAGCGACCGTCGCCGTGGGCCGCGACGGTGCCGGGCACGAAGTTCGTCACGCCGATGAAGTCGGCCACGAACTGGCAGTTGGGCCGCTCGTACACCTCGCGCGGCTTGCCGATCTGCACGATGCGGCCGGCCTGCATCACCGCGATCCGGCTGGACAGCGCGAGTGCCTCGGACTGGTCGTGCGTGACGTAGATCGCGGTCAGGCCGAGCTCGCGCTGCATCCGCTTGAGCTCGAACCGCATCGACTCGCGCAGCTTGGCGTCGAGGTTGGACAGCGGCTCGTCGAGCAGCAGCAGCTGCGGCTCCATGACGAGCGCCCGGGCGAGCGCGAGCCGCTGCTGCTGCCCGCCGGACAGCTTGGTCGCCGGACGGTCCGCATAGTCGCCCAGCTCGACCCGCTCCAGCACTTTACGGACCCGCTCGTCGAGCGCGGCGCGCCCGGGCCGGCGCCGCCGCGGCAGCACCTCCAGCGGGAAGGCCGCGTTGGCGAAGACGGTCATGTGCGGCCAGATCGCGTACGACTGGAACACCATGCCGAGCCGCCGGGCGTTCGACGGCACGCTGATGCCGCGCTCCTTGTCGTACAGCACCCGGTCGCCGACCGAGATCGTGCCGTCGTCGGGGCGTTCCAGCCCGGCGATCGACCGCAGCGTCGTCGTCTTCCCGCAGCCGGACGGGCCGAGCAGGGTGAACAGCTCGCCGGGCCGTACGTCGAAGCTCACGCCCGCGAGTGCGTGCACGCGCGGCGCCGCACCGGCTCGCCGGCGCCGGCGCTGCTTCTCTCCGCTGAACGTCTTCACCAGATCGTCGACGGTAAGCAGCGCAGCGCCGTCGGCCGAGTCGGCGGGCGTGTCGTGGACTTCCGCGGTATTAGTCATCGGTCTTCAACCCCACCCCGGCGCCGATCCGGTAGGCGATGAGCACGAGTACGACGAGGATCGCGACCATGAGCACGCCGATCGCGGCGAGCAGCGTGAACTTGCCGTTTTCGAACTGCTCCCAGATGAGCACGGACAGCACTTCCTTGCCGGGGCTGTAGAGCAGGATCGAGCTCGACAGCTCCCGGAATGACACGATGAGGATGTAGATCCAGCCCGCGATGATGCCGGTGCTCGTCAACGGCAGCAGCACCCGGCGGAACGTCTGCCACCATGACGCGCCGCACACGTGCGCCGACTCCTCCAGCTCCGCCGAGAGCTGGGTCATCGCCGAGCCCGCGTACCGCATCCCGTACGGCAGATAGCGTGTGCTGTAGGAGATCAGCAGGATCCACAGCGTGCCGTAGATCGGCAGCGGCGACCGCAGGTACACGAAGGCCAGCGCGAGGCCGAGCACGAGCCCGGGGATCACGATCGGCGAGAACGCCAGGACGTCGAGCAGCCGGCGGCCCGGCGCCCGGGTCCGCACGATCACCCATGAGACGACCGCGGTGAGGAACATCACCGCCGTCGCCGAGCCCACGCCGAGCAGTACCGAGTTCTTCAGCGCGGTGAGCGCGATCGGCAGGTGCAGCGCCTCGCGGTAGTTGTCCAGCGACATCGACCGGATCGCGGCCCTCGACGGCGCGGTGTAGAAGCCGAGCAGCGAGGTGTAGACGAGCACGCCGACCGGCAGCACCACGGTGATCGTGAAATAAACGATCACCGCCGCGCCGACGAACGGCCGGGCCCGGCCAAGCTCGATCGGCCGCGGCCGGAACGCCCTGCCGCTGATCGTCTGGAAGCCCTTCGCGTCGCCTGACAGCCGGCCCGACAGCAGCACCCCGGCGGCCGCGATGGCGAGCAGCCCGAGCGCGTACGCCCCGGCCATGCCGTAGTCGATCGGGAAGCTGCGGAGCACGAAGTAGATCCGGCTGGTGAACACGTAGATGCCGTTCTGCAGGCCCAGCAGCCCCGGCACCTCGAAGCTCTCCAGCGACTGCACGAACATGAGCAGTACCGCCGACACCAGCGCCGGGCGCAGCAGCGGAACGGTGATCCGGCGCAGCACCCGCGCCCACGACGCTCCGCTCATCAGGGCCGACTCCTCCAGCGACGGATCCATCGCCCGGAACGCCGCCACCATCAGCAGGAACGCGATCGGTGCGAGGTGCAGGCCCTGCACCCAGACCATGCCCCAGAGGCTGAACGCGTTGAGCGGTCTGGCCCCGATGACCGGTTCGAGCACGCCGTTGAGCAGCCCGATGTCCGGGTCGGCGAGGAAGATCCACGCCGCGGCGTACAGGATCGCCGGAATGATCAGCGGCACCAGCGAGGCGGCGAAGAACAGTCCCTTGAACGGGGTGTCGGTGCGCACCTGGATGTAGGCCAGCGTGGTGCCGAGCACCAGCGCCAGCAGCGCGGCGCCGACCGCGAACTCCAGCGAGTTGCGCAGCATCTCCACCGACTGCGAGTCGCCGCCGTACGCGCGGGCGAACGCGCTGACCGTGAAGCCCTGCTCGCCGGTGAACGTGTCGCGGACCAGGTGGTACAGCGGCACGACGGCGAGGAAGCCCACGACGAGCACGCACCCGGCCACGATGACCGTGCGCCACGACAGGAGCTGGCGCAACCCGTGCCCGAGCCGGGCGGCGGTGGGCAGCCGGGCCGTGCGGACGTCCAGCATGCCGCTATCCCAACCTCATGAAGGTCAGCCTCCGCCGCCGACCTGCTTGACGCCGCGCAGCAGCGCGTCGTACTTCTGCGCCCAGGACTTCTCGTTGGCGACCAGCCCCTGGACGTCGTAGGGCACCAGCGTGATCCCCTTCAGCGAGTTGTCGCCCGGCACCTTGGTCGACGGGGTGAGGCCCTCCTTGACAAGCGCCTGCTGGCCATCGGTGAGCAGCCAGTCGTAGAAGAGGATCGCGGCCGCCGGGTGTGCGGCGTCCTTCATCATGCCGACCCCGTTGGGGCGCGGGAAGGCGGGCGTGCGCGCGGTGCCGTCGGCGCCGCGGTACGACACGGGAGCGCCCTTGTCGATGTCATTTTGCACCAGGTAGGTGTAGTTCATCGCGTCGACGCCGGTCTGCCCGGCCGACAGCAGCTGGCCCATCACCGTGTGGCCCTTGGCGACCTTGGCGTTGGCTGCGATCTGCTTCCACAGCTGGTCGACCTGGGCCTGGGTCTTGCCGTGCGACAGCCAGTACTTCGTGACGTTCTCATACCAGTCGTCGTCGCTGAGCTCCATGGTGAGCTTGCCCTTGAACCGCGGGCTGGCGAGGTCCTCCCAGCTGCGCGGCTCATCGCCGGCCTTGATCAGCTTGGTGTTCCAGGCCGGCAGCATGATGTTGAACCGGGTGGCCGTCCAGTTGTCGAACTGGCCGGTCTTGTCGACGTTGGCGAGCGCGGGCCCCTGGAACTTCGCCATCAGGCCGCGCTGGCCCAGCGTCGCCATCTCCAGGAAGTTGGTCTCGACCACGTCGTTGCCGGTCTTCCTGGCGTCGCTCTCCTGGAGGATGCGCTGCAGCACGGTCTCCGAGCCGCCGCGGAACAGGTTGACCTTCACCCCGGTCTGCCTGGTGAACTCCTTGGTCACCGCCCCGGCGACGTCGTCGGTGAGCGAGGTGTAGAGGGTGACCTGCCCCTCCTTCTTCGCCTCCTGGATCATCTGGGAGCGCCGCTGCGAGCCAGTCAGGGCGCCCAGCCGTTCGTACACCTTCGCGTTGGCGGCGCTACGCTCGCCGCCGCCGCTGTCGCCACCCCCGCCGGACGTGACGGAGCCGCCGCAGCCGGCGACCGTGAGGACGATCGCGATGATCAGTGATTTAGTGCGCATGTCAGCCGCCTGCACCTTTCGCGCCGCGGACCAGCTCGTCGTAGGCCGTCTCCCACTTCTTGCTCTCGGTGCGCAGCTTGTCGAGCGGCACGTCGAAGGTCTCGGTGCCGGGGGGAATCGGGGTGGTGTAGCCGGGGACGCTCTTCGCGGCCGGAATGCGCTTCGCGTCCGCGATGAACTTCTGCCCGGCGGTCAGCACCCAGTCCATCCAGAGGGTGGCCGCCGCCGGGTGCTTGGGCTTGCTCATCAGGGCCAGCCCGTTGGGCCGCAACATGACCGGCTGGACGGCGGGCCGCCAGGCGACCGGTGCGCCCTTGGCGGTGGCCTTGTCGACGGTGTGGCTGTAAACCGACAGCGCCACGCCGAACTGGCCGGACGACAGCAGCTCGCCCTGCACCGTGTGGCCCTTGACAACCTTGGCGTTGGCCGCGAGGGAGCGGAACAACTGCGTGGCCTGGGCGTCGGACATCCCCTTCTTGGTGGTGAGGTACGTGTGCCAGGCGAGGTACCAGTCCCAGTCGCCCATCTCCATCGAGATGCGGCCCTTCCATTTCGGCGTGGCCAGCTCCTCGAGGCTCTTCGGCTCCTGTCCCTTGGGCACCAGCTTGGTGTTCCAGCCGACGACGAACGCGTTGAAGCGGGACGCCGTCCAGTCGGGGAAGGACGCCTCGGGCCGCAGCCCCGCCTTGCCCGGGCCGTCGTACGGCGTCAGCAGGTGCTGCTTGCTCATCGCGTCGAGCTCGAAGTCGTTGGTGTCGACGATGTCGTTCGCCGTCTTGTTGGCGGCGGCCTCCTGCGACACGCGCTGCAGGACGGTCTCCGAGTTGGCGCGATAGACGTTGACCTTGATGCCGCTGTAGGCCTTCTCGAAGCCTTTGACGAGATCGCCGATGTCGGTGTTGGACGTGTAGATGGCGAGTGCGCCTTCATTGCGGGCCGCCGCGAGCAACTGCGAAGTGCGCTGGCTACCCGTCATGGCGGCGTACTTGGCGTACGCGTCGCCGGTTCCCCCCGAACCCGAACTGGTCGTGGGTGAGCCTCCACATCCCGAAAGCGTCAGGGAAGCGATGGAGGCGAGTGCCACGGCCGCGATCGAGGACAGCATTCCTCGAGTGGGCATGGGAACTCCTGGGTTTGTTTACTCTTTCTCCACGTGGCCGCCTTGATCGGCCGTGCTCTTCGCCGCGGCGAGCAGCCGCGCCCCCTCCTCGGGGGACAGTTGTACGGAGTGGCGCTCGATCTGGTGCAGCTTCATCGTCCGGAGCAGGCCGGTGTCCTGGATGGCGAGGTAGCGGGCGGTGTCGACCTCGTCGAGGTTGAAGTGCTGATGCCAGGCCCAGCGGGGCGGCGCGAACAGTGTGCCCTCTGTCCACTCGACGACCTGCTCGGGCTCGTCCTCGTAGTTGATGACCGAGTAACCGAAACCCTTGACGACATAGAGGTAGGCCTCGGTGGTGTGGCGGTGCCGGACCGACGCGCTGCCCGGCTTGAGCTCGGCGATGTGCGCGGACAGCACCTCGTAACCGGCAAGGTCGAACCACCGGCCGCGGTTGTTGCGCCACGGGCGCTCGGGCAGCTCCATCTTGCGCAGGTCGTGGGGGACGACAAGCCCCTCGATCGGGGGATGCTTACGGTTGAACTCGTCGCGCGCCGCGATTTCGGATGCGCTCCGCTGAACCGGCTGGAGAACACCTGGCTGGTAATCCTTCCGCACGGTCACTCCCTTCCGCCGCTCCGTCCGCTTGGGCTAGTATGGTTTGAAGGTCATACCATTAGCAATACGTTGCCTCAAAAACCTGGGCGAAACTGGGGTTTTACCGATTCTTGAAGCTGGGCCTTGGCCACGTAGTAGCGCCATACCGCGAGATCGTTGAACGCCGAGCCGAGGTCGGGCAGCTCGGCGATGTCCTCGGTGGGGATGGGCTCGGCCTTGCCGCCCGCTTGTGCCACCGCCAGGGTGACCGCGGCCAGCGCGTTGAGGTTGATCGCCCGGACGACGGCCTGCTCCACGCTGTCACCGGTCACCGTGATGCCGTGCCCCTTGAGCACGCAGACCGGCTTGTCGCCCATCGCCGCGATCATCTCGTGCGCCAGCTCGGGTCGCCGGATGAGCACCGAGCGCGGGTAGACGGGCACGCCGTCGAGCGCCATCCGCATCGCCGGCATGTTGTACGACCCGACGATGGGCCGCAGCTCGAGCCCGGCCACCCCGCAGATCAGCACTTCCGGCGGGTGGGCGTGTACCACCGCGTTGACCTCGGGTCTCGTCCGCAGCAGCTCGCCGTGGATGGGCAGCTCGTTGGGGACCTTGTAGCCCTCGTCCGGATCGAGCAGCGTGCCGTCGAAGTCGGTGAGCCGTACGTCCGCGTCCTCGGTGAACAGCAGCCCGTGCTCGGCCTCGCCGCGACAGCGAATGAGCATGCGGTCGTCGCCGGCGCGCACGCTGACGTGCCCGAGAATGCCCTCGACGAGGCCCTCCATGGCCAGGATTCGACAGGCTTGCACCACCAAGTGCTTGCTGCTCATCTGTCTCCTGTCTCAGGTGTCCAGTTCGGCAGGATGCTCACGTGGATCGCGGCCGGGTCGGTCCGCTCGCCGGCCATCCGCAGCGCCTCGTCTGTACGGTCGAGCGGGAACCGGTGGGTGGCGAGCAGCCGCAGCGGCCGGCGCCCGGACCGGATCAGCTCGATGGCGGGCTCGACCGATCGGTGGTCGTGCCCCCGTACGCCGAGCAGGCGCAGCTCCTTGCGGACGATCGCGTCGGGGGGAAAGCCGGCGACGGGCCGGGCGTGCTTGGACGCCGCCAGCACCACCGTGCCGCGCGGGGCGCACATCGCGACTGCCCGTTCGACGGTCTCGGGCGCGCCCGGCGCGAGATCCACGACCATGTCGGCCCCCTCTCCACCGGTCAGGTCGAGCACGGTGTCGACCGGCTCGCTCTCGTGCGCGCCTGCGCTCCTGTTGACACTGATGACGTGGTCGGCGCCGAGCGCCTTGGCGACGTCGAGCCGGTTCCGGTCGGCGGCCGTGCCGATCGCGATGACGGTCGCCGCGCCGGCCTCGCGGGCCGCGATCACGCAGCCGAGGCCGTGCTGGCCGGGCCCCTGCACGACGACGGTCTGGCCGAGCCGCAGGCCACCCTCCTGGGTGACCCAGCGGATGCCGTTGGCGATCGGCACGAACAGCGCGGCGGGCTCCGGCTCGACGTCGTCGCCCACCGGATAGACGATCGCCCGCGGGTGCAGGTACAGATACTCGCTGAACCCGCCGTACAGGCTCGGCGCGACGCGCACCGGCGTACTGCCGTAGCGCAGGAACGGGCCAGTTCCGCGGGAGTCGGTGGCGGCGCACAGCCGGTAGTGGCCGGAGCGGCACCGCCGGCACGTGCCGCACGGCAGGAACTCCTCGACCGCCACCCGGTCGCCGACGGCCACGCCCCACCGCGCGGCGGCCCGCTCGCCCAGCGCCACGACGCGCCCGACGTTCTCGTGCCCGAGGATCAGCGGGCCGAGCCCCCGGCCACGGCTGTCCCGTCCGTAGATCTCCCAGTCGGTGCCGCAGATCGCGGCCGCCTCGACGCGGAGCAGACCGTCGTCCGGCCCGGCGTGGGGGAGCGGAAACTCCCGGAGCTCCGTGGTGTGGGCGGCCGTGGCGACGGCGGCCCGGGACAGCGCCGGAAGGGTCCCGCTCATACCTGGTCAGGGTCGGGTTCGCCGGTGCCGACGAAGCCGCTGGGATCGACGAGCGGGGCGAAGTCTTCGTGCTTCCAGCGGGTGAGACCCTCCAGCTCCAGCGGGTCGAGGTAGACCTCGGCGCCGGTGGCGAGGTCGCGGATCCGCAGCCGCGGGCCGCTCTCGGTCTCGTGCCGGCTGACCTCCACCATCGCGAACTCGTTCTGGTAGATCTCGCTCATCGCCCAGCCCTCTGGATAGCTGCCCTCTGGATAACTGCTCTCTAGATCACGAACGTGAGGTTGTACAGCGGCTGGTCGGCGTCGATGAGAAGGAGCTTCTTCAAGCTCATCCGCCAGCCGTCGGGCGTGGACCGCAGCCGGTACTCGCACCGGGCGGCGAACACGCGGGTCTGGTTGAGGCCCACCTGGCCGAGACCGCCCGGGCGCAGCTCGCTGACGAACTGGCTGCACAGCACGCGGACGTCGCCGCGCTCGTCGGCGCCGGCCACCTCGACGTTGCCCACCAGATGGACCGTACGGGACCGCGGACTCTGGTCGAGCACGGGCGTGTGCAGGGTCCGATACACCCGCTCCGCCCGGCGCTCCGTGTCGTCGTACACGATCGACACCGTCTCGCCGGCACCCGCCGGGTCGCCGTCCTCGATCGGCAGCCAGTAGAGGCCGTCGTCGGTGAACAGCGTCAGCCACTCCTCGAGCTGGAGCGTGTCGAGCAGCCGTACCTCGCGGTAGATGAACTCCTCCGCCGCCGCGCGGGTGAGCTCCTCTCGCGTCGTCCCGTCTTTGACATTCACCGTCATGCCGACATCAGCCGTTCCCACTCGCGGTACATGGCCCGGGTCGGGACCTCGTCGGTGCTGTGCCCGACGATCTCGCCGTCGCCGTTGACCTCCTCGCGGTGCATGCCGCGCGACAGCAGCACCCAGTCGATGCCGCTCGCCTGCATGCCCGTCTGGTTGCAGACGAAGATCTCCACGTCGTCCGGCGAGCCGAACCCCGAAGGGCCGTAGAACCGCTCGTGCGCGCGGTACCGGCCCTGGTTGAGTGCGTCGGGCGCGCCGTCCAGGCCGTACACGTAGAGATGCACCTCGGTGGAGTCGACCGAGATCGGGTTGATCACCCGGATCTGCGTGTCGAAGAGGTAGAGGTTCGGGAACACGAAGATGTTGCGGCGCGCCGAGATCTCCTCGATCTCCCCCTCGCCGTACGCCGCCCGCAGCGCCGTGGCGTACTCGGGGAACTTGACCATCATCCGGCCGGTCCAGCTGGCGTTCGGGTTGAGCCCGCCCGGGCGTTCGAGCAGCCCGTGGCCGAACGCGAAGCCGCGGGTGCAGCCCCCCGTGCGGTACTTGCGGATGTCCTTCACCGGCGCCTCGCCGGCGCGGGCGAGCAGCCGCTGCCACGACTCGTGCACGTAGTTGCCGTGGTAGCCGTCGTGCCCGTTCTCGGCCTGCCACTTCCAGTTGCCGGGGTACGGGTACTTGTGGGCGGTCGGCAGCACGCTGATCGTGCCCGCCGGTGAGCGGTTGAGCCACCAGTCGACGTACCTCTTGACCGGCCCGAAGTATTCGTCGAAGGACGGGCCGTCGGCCCCCAGGCTGGCGAAGATCAGCCCGCGGTAGTTGGCCACCCGCGGCGCCCGCACCAGCCCCCACTGGCTCTTGTCGAAGTCGTCGGGGTAGCCGGACGCCTGCGCCATGCCGACCAGGGCGCCGTCGTTGGCGTAGCCCCAGTTGTGGTAGGGGCAGCGGAAGAAGTTGGAGTGCCCGAGCTCCTCGCGGCACACCACCGAGCCCCGGTGGCGGCAGCGGTTGAGCAGCACGTAGATCTGGTCGTCCTCGTGCCGGCTGATGATGACGGGCTGCCGTCCGATGGTCGTCGTACGGTAGTCGCCCACCGCCGGCACCTGGGACTCGTGGCCGACGTACACCCACGTCCGCTCGAAGATCCGGCGCATCTCCGCGTCGAAGACGGCGGGATCCATGTAGGCGTCGGTGTGAACCTGGAACGTGTCTGGCCGATCGAGGACAAGGTTGGTAGACGACAGCTCTGTGGCTGCAACCATTGGGCTCTCCCGGGCGGGTCGGTACTCCACGGGGAACGTCGGTACAACGCCGGATCTGGGTATACCGATGTGCAAGGTCTATTGGTATGACCATAAGCGGTTCGGGTAAGCTCGTCAATCGTCCGGGTCAGGTAAAGGGTCAGGGGTGAAGGGAGCGCCACATGCCGCCGCGGGGAAAGCGTCTCGATGATCCTCCCTCTACCAAATCCGCCGGAATGGGGACGTCGGCCGACCTGTTCAATCCGGTCAACGACCGGCGCATTTCCGAGCTCATCGTCGACCAGGTTCGGCTGCTTATCCGCCAGCAGCACCTCAACCCGGGTGACCGGCTCCCCGCCGAACGCGAGCTGTGCGAACGTTTCGGCGTCAGCCGGGTCACGGTCCGGGAGGCGCTGCGCGTGCTCGAGGCCAACGGGCTCGTCGAGATCAGGGTCGGCGCGCGAGGCGGCGCCTTCGTCACCACACCGTCGCGGGAACGGGTCGGCGAGGGCATCGCCGACCTGTTGACGCTCTCGGCGGTCACCGCCCACGAGGTGACCGAGGCGCGGCTCATCCTGGAACTCGGCATGGTCCCATTGGTCTGCGAGCGGGCCGACGACGACGATATCGCCGCCCTGCTCGACATCTGCGACCGGCAGGAAAGCGCCTTGGCGGCGGGCGACTACCAGATCAACCTGTCCGCGGAGTTCCACTCCCGGCTCGCCGAGTGCGCGCACAACGCCGCGGTGCACATGCTGATCCAGTCCTTCCGCGGCCCGCTGCTCATGTCGCTCGAACGGGCCCAGCAGACCGCCCCCGAGATGGGCCGCAAGGGCGCCAAGGAGCACCGCGAGATCGTGCACGCCATTCAACGGCGCGACGTCGACCAGACCACCGAGATCATGCGGCGCCACCTGGCCCGCACCGCCCAACGCGTCAAGGACCTCTGACCCGCGCGGCTACCGGGGCCGGCAGACGACGTCGACCAGGGCCGGGAGCCCGGTGGTGAGGACATGGCCGGCGGCGCGGCCGACGGCGGTGCGGACCTGGGCCGGATCGTCGACCGGCCCCTCCGCATACCAGCCGAACGACCGCCCCAGCGCGGCGAAGTCGGGGGCGGGCCGGTCGATCTCCATGCCGATGTAGGTGCGTTCGAGCGGGGTGCCGCGCTGGTGGGCGAGCCGTTCCTGATGCTCCCAGTCGTTGTAGTAGGCCCGGTTGTTGTACATGACGACGAGGAGCGGGAGCCGATAGTACGAGGCGACCCAGAGGGCACCCGCGTCGAACATCAGGTCGCCGTCGGGCTGGAGGTCGACGACGAGGCGGCCGGTGCCGCGGTGGGCCAGCGCCACGCCGAGCGAGATGCCGAACTGGGTCGCGGTACCGAGCGACCGGCCCGGATGCCGGTGGGCGGCGTCGAAGTCCCACAGCCGGCGAGCCCAGTCGGCGGCCGTTCCGGCGGTGAGCACCCAGTCGTGGTCGCGGACGACCTCCCAGACCTCGGCGGCCAGCCACGCGGGCGCGACCGGAGACGTCCGCGCGTGCCCGGCCGCCTCGGCCGCCCATGCCTCACGGCGCTTCGCGTGCAGCGCGGCCAGCTCGGCGGCGTAGGCCCGGCGTTGTTCGGCGCGCGCGGCGGGGCCGGCCGCCGTCAGGTCACGGCACAGGTCGAGCAGCATCGGCAGCGCGACGACGGTGTCGGCGGTGACCTGGACGTCGGTCTCCAAGAGGGCCGCGTAGTCCTCGCTCCACGACGACAGGCCGAGATCGTTGAAACCCACGTCGAGCACCGTGGTGCCGGGCGCGAGCCGCGACGCGATCGTACGGGTGGTCGAGTCGAGCCGCTGGGTCGGCTTGCCCATGTCCTTGACGTCGAGGAAGAGCACACAGTCGGCCCGTTCAAGCGCGTCGGTTCCGGTGACGCACAACGGGTGCCGGGTGGGGAAGTTGAGCCGGACGCCCGTGTCGTCGACACCCGCGCCGACGATCTCGGCGAGCTCGGTGAGCAGCCCGAACGCCGCCGGGTCACGGCCCGCGTACCCGGGCACGATCACCGGGCGGCGGGCCGCGCACAGCCGCTCGGCGAGCCGGCGCAGTGCGGCGGGATCGGGGCCGATCCGCGACGGCGGCGCCAGCCGGGAGAAGTCCGGCAGCTCGATCGGCTCGTCCAGCGGGGTCTCCTGCAGCCCGGCGTCCAGCGCGACATAGACCGGACCGCGCGGCTCGCTCATCGCCACCCGGTGCGCCCGGGCCAGGACGGGCGGCACGTCGCCGATCGACCGCGGCTCGTGGTCCCACTTGGTGTAGTCGCGGACCGCGTTGCCCTGCACGTTGGCGGAGTGGATCCAGTCGATGTTCGGGCGGCGCCGGTCGTGGACGGCGGGCCCGGCGCCGCCCAGCACGATCACCGGCACCCGGTCGAGGAACGCGTAGTAGACGCCCATGGCGCCGTGCAGCAGCCCGACCACGTTGTGCAGGATCACGCCCATGGGCTCGCCGGTCGCCTTCGCGTAGCCGTGCGCCACGCCGACCGCGATCTTCTCGTGCGGGCAGCAGATCATCTCGATCTCGTCGCAGGCGTGGTTGACCAGCGAGTCGTGCAGGCCCCGGTACGACGAGCCGGGGTTCAGGCTGACGTACGGCAGCCCGAGTGCCCGCATCGAGTCGGCCATGACGTCGGAGCCCCAGGAAGGCTTTTTCACAGTGTCACCGCCACGGTCTTCTCGCGGGTGTACGACAACAGCTCCTCAAGGCAGTTCTCCTTGCCGAGCCCGGAGTGCTTCCAGCCGCCGAACGGTGTCCCCGCAGGCCGGCGCCCGGTGCCGTTGACGTACACGTAGCCCGCGTCCAGCAGCCGGCTCAGCCGGTGCGCGGCCGACACGTCGCGGGTCCAGACGTTCGCGGTGAGGCCGTACTCGACGGAGTTCGCGCGGGCGACCACCTCGTCGACGTCGCGCCAGCCGAGGACCGCCAGCACCGGGCCGAAGATCTCCTCGCGCGCGATGGTCATGCCGTCGTCGACGTCGGCGAACACGGTCGGCTCGACGAAGTAGCCACGCCCCGGCGGGCGCCCACCTCCGGTGAGCAGCGTCGCCCCGTCGCGCCGCCCGGCCGCGACGTACGACAGCACCCGTTCGTGGTGGGCGGCGAACGCCAGCGGCCCGATGTCGGTCTCGTCGGCCAGCGGGTCGCCGACCGTCAGCGCCTGCACGCCGGACACGAGTGCGTCGAGGAACGGCCCGCGGATGTCGTCGTGGACGAACAGTCGCGAGCACGACCCGCACGACTGGCCGTTGGATCGGGCCAGGTTCATCGCGGTGATCGCGGCGGCGGCCGCCTCGCCCGGATCTACGTCGGGAAAGACGATGATCGGGTTCTTGCCGCCGAGCTCCAGCGTGACGTGCTTGATGTGCGGCGCGGCGGCCGTCAGGATGCGGCGTCCGGTCGGGACGGAGCCGGTGAACGCGATGCGCGGCACGTCCGGGTGCGCGGCCAGGGCGGCCCCGATCCGGTCGCCCCGGCCGGTGAGCACGGACAAGACGCCGTGGGGGAGCAGGTCGGAGCTCAGCCGGGCCAGCTCCAGTGCGGACAGCGAGGTGTGCTCGGCCGGCTTGAGGAGCACGCAGTTGCCCGCCGCCAGCGGTGCCGCGATCTTGCCCGCCGCGAACTTGAACGGATGGTTGAACGGAATGATCCGGCCCACCACGCCGTAGGGCTGCCGCAGCGTGTACGCGAGGGTGTCCGGCGTCGTCGGGGCGGTGAAACCCTTGGCCTCCGCGGCGATGCCCGCGTAGTAGAGCATCTCGGCCGGGGTGCTCGCCAGGTCGGTGCGCATGCCGGTGATCGGGTTGCCGGAGTCGCGGGTGTCGAGCGCGGCGAGCCCGGCGGCCCGCTCGCCGATCCGGGCGGCCAGCTCGCGCAGCAGCGCCGCTCGCTGCTGCCAGCTCGTCGCGGCCCACCCGGGCGCGGCCTCGCGCGCGGCGGCCACCGCCTGATCGAGGTCGTCGGGGTGCGCGTCCGGCACGGTGCCGAGCACGTCCTCGGTGGCCGGCTCGATGACCGGCAGGCGCGCCCTGTCGGCGGCCTCGGTCCACGTCCCGGCGACGTACATCTGCTGATCCCCGGCCGGAGCGGCCGTGCGCTCATTTCCCACTCAGCGCCCACCTCTCACTCATGGGCGGTCCGTACGTGCACGACGGCGACCGCACCGCCCGCCGCCCGGGCCGCGCCCTCGCCCAGCGCGGCCGCGAGGTCGGCCGCCTTCTCTATGGGGCCAGTGGCCCAGCAGCCGTACGACCGGGCGAGCGCGGCGATGTCGACGGCCGGATCGGCGATGCGCATGCCGATCCAGCTGTTGGACTCGGGCCGGCCCCGGTCTACGGCGACCGCACGCTGATGCTTCTCGTCGTTGTAGAACGAGCCGTTGTCGTTGACGACGGCGAGCAGCGGGATCGCGTAGTGCGAGGCCGTCCACAGCGCGCCCGGAGCCATCAGCAGGTCGCCGTCGCCGATGATGGCGACTCCCAGCCGGCCGCGGTCCCGGGCCGCCAGCGCGCCGCCGACCATGGCCCCCGGCCCGTACCCGACGCCGCCGCCTCCGGAGTGGCCGAGGTACTCCCCGGCGCCGCCGAACTCCCACACGCCGTACGGCCAGCTGCGCGTGTTGCGGAGCACGAGCAGCCAGGGCAGGTCGCGTGCGGCCGTCCAGGTCTCGGCGACCAGCCGGGCCGGGGAGATCGGGTGGTCGTCCCAGCGCTCCCGCAGCCGCGTCCGCTGCGCCTCCCGCAGCGCGGCGTGCCGGGCGCGCACCAGCGCGGTCCGCCGATCGCGCATCGTCGCGTCGACCCGCTCGCGCACGGCGTCGGTCAGCAGGCGCAGGCCGCGGCGCGGATCGCCGGTCACCTGCACGTCGCGCGCGACCGGCGGGCCGAACGCGTGCGACCACGAACGGATGCCGAGCTCGCCGTACGAAAGGTCGACGACGGCCGGGGACTCGGCGGCAGCCGGGCTGGGGGAGGAGCCGCACAGCAGCGCGGCCAGGTCGGCGACGTCCACGGCGAGCACGGCGTCAGCGTCTGCCACGAGATCGTGGTCGCCGGAGCAGTTGAGCGGATGGGCGGCCGGAAAGGCCACGAAGTGGCGGTCGTCGCGGTAGGCGGCGCCGAGCGCCTCGACTAGCTCGACCAGCAGCGGCGTGGCGGCGGGATCAAGGCCGATTCGCCCGCCGACGACCACCGGGAACTCCGCCGCGGCGAGGAGGTCGGCGGCCCGCGCCACGGCGTCCGGGTCGGGCGACAGCGGCGGCGCGGGAGCGTACCGGCGCAGGTCGGGGAGCTCGATCGCCGAGGTCAGCGGGCGCTCCTGGTCGCCGGCGTCGAGCGAGACGTAGACCGGACCGGCCGGCGCCGACCGGGCGATTTGCTGGGCCCGCAGCACGGACGCCCCCATCGGGCCCACACCGGTCGGCTCGTCGTCCCACTTGACGTACTCCCGTACCAGCTGGGCCTGGGTGGCGGCCGAGTGCAGCCACTCGATGGGCCGCCGGGCCGTACGGTCTGCCGGGCCGCTGCCGCCGAGCAGCAGCAACGGGGCCCGGTCGCAGTACGCGTCGTAGATCGCCATCGAGGCGTGCATCAGCCCGACGAGGTCATGCACGGCCGCCACCGCCGGGCCGTGGGTGGCCTTGGCGTACCCATGGGCGAGCGACACCGCGATCTCCTCGTGCAGGCACAACAGCAGCTGAGGGTCGTGGTTGCCGCCGTAGTTGACGACGGAGTCGTGCAGGCCCCGAAACGACGAGCCCGGGGTGAGTGGCAGGTACCGGTGCCCGAGGGCGCGCAGCAGGTCGACGACGAGGTCGGAGCCGTACGCCGCCGGCCCCATCGGTGCGAGGTCGTCCGGCCGTTCCACGATCACGGTGGGCTCCCGATGGCGTGGAGCAGGTCGTCGGCGGTGAGCCGGGCCGGGTCCCGGGCCACCTCCAGGCGCTGCGCCAGGGCCGCGAGCACGACCTTGCGCACCCGCCGGCCGTCCCAGCCCGCACATCGAGCGGCCAGCCGCGCGTGCAGGTCGCGGTCGGCGGCCAGCCCCTTCACCGGTGGCCACCGGGACGACAATTCTTCTAGGGTGTGCCGGAGGATGGCGGCGATCGTCTCGGCGTCGGGCAGCTCGAAGGTGACCACCAGGTCAGCCCGGGACAGGAACGCCTCGTCCACCCCGGCCAGGAAGTTCGTCGTGGCCAGGAACAGCACCCGCGGATCCGCCGCGGCGATCTCGTCGATCCCGGCGATCACCGCGTCCGTTGCCCGGTGCACGTCGACCGGGTTCGTTTCGAGTGACGCGGCCGAGCGGGCCACGGCGAACGACTCCACCTCGTCGACGAGCACGATCGTGTGCGGCCGCCGCAGCGCCAGCTCCGGAATCGTGTCGCGGAGCAGCCTCGTTACGGCCCGCTGGCTCTCCCCGAGCAGCTCGGAAGGAAAGGCGTGCGGGTCGATCTCGATGTACGTGGTCGCGCCCTGGGCGGCCAGCGCGAGCGCGGCCTCCTGGGCCAGCCCGCGGGCCAGCGTCGTCTTGCCCGTGCCGGGTGGGCCGGCGAGCACGATGAGCCCGTGCGGCAGCCCGGCAAGCGTCGCCAGTCGCCGCCCGTGCAACAGGGTGAGCAGCGCCTGGGCCAGCAGCCGCTCCTTCAGCCCGGCGGACGTGATGATGTGGTCCCACGGCCCGTCGTGGTGGTCGGCGGGCAGCGCGTGCAGCGACAGCACGCCGGGCGGGTTCACCACTCCCATGTCGGCCTGGTGAGGGCGGGCCAGTCGACGGTCGACGGGTCGCCCGCCTGCTTGTCGCGGATCGCGTCCGGCGGCTCCTCGAACAGCACCATCGGGTCCATCAGCACGCGCATGGTGTCGAGCAGGCTGTCGAACATGTGGATGCGGACGACCTTGGCGGTCCGGTCCGGATCGGAGTTGAGGTGCTGGTGCCACAGGTAGTGGTCGACGACGATGATGTCGCCCTGCTGCCACTCGTAATGGGTTCCGACGTCCGGCTCGGTGCCGAGGAACGAGTGCCCGCGCCCCTCCACGACGTACAGCCAGGCCTCGCCCGGGTGCCGGTGCATCGACTGGCCGCGCCCGGGCGCGATCTCGAACATCGCCATCGACATGCCCGACGCCTGATAGCCGATGGCGCGGTCGAGCAGGAAGGTCGTCCTGGTGCCGCGCGGCGTGTTGAGCAGCTCCAGGTCGTCCCAGCTCGTGTGCAACCGGCCGGCGCGGCGGCGCCGCTGCTCGGCGGCGAGCCGCTGCCGGCGGCGGGCGTACGGGTCGGCGCCGTCGACCGCGGGCGACTGTGCGGGCTTGGACGGCAGCTCGGCGTACGGGGTGTCACCTCGGTCCTCGTAGATCGAGTACCCCATCGTGAACATCAGCGGCTCAGCCGAGAAGGTCAGGTACCGGCACCGCCCGGGCCCGTCGTTCCCGAACCTGTGCCAAGACCACAGCGGCAGGTGCAGCGAGTCGCCGGGCCCCCAGTCAATGCGCTGCCCGTCGATCTCGGCCCAGCCGGTGCCGGCGACGCAGAACACCATGACGTCCCAGGAGTGCCGGTTGACGCCGGTGACCGCTCCGGGATCGAGCTCGTGCGCCAGCGCGTCCATGGTGCGGGTCGGGCGGTCGCCGTCCGCGCCGACGTAGACGCCGCGCCGGATGCCGGGCGCCGTCTCCGTCATCGCGACATCGCCGCGCCGGACGACCGTCTTCTGGTAGCTCCGCCACTCCTCGATGAACTCGGCGCGCCGCTTCTTCTGTACGTGGTAGTGCGTGACGTGGGTGGTGGTCCGGCTCGTCATGCCCCCGCCTTCCGGCCCATGAACAGGCAGGTGTAGAACGCCTTCCACGCGATCTCGACGTCGGTGATACCGCCCTGTGCGTAGCCGTCCAGATGGTCCTGAATGCTGGTCAGCGGGTAGTTGTGGTGATGCTTCGGCTCCTTGCGCCCATGCGCGGCGAACCGCGGCCGGACGGCCCGGAACCGCTTGTCCCACACGTCGTCCGGCCCGATGTGGTCGAGGTTGATCAGCCAGCCGCCGGGTGCCAGGTGCTCGGCCGCCTGGGTGTAGAAGGTGGCCAGCCCGGCCCGGTCGAGATGATGGGCCGCGCGCGACGTCGTGATCACATCGGCTCCGGACGGGATGCCGGTGCCATCGAGGTCCGTCATGTCCACCAGCTGGAACTCGACGCGGTCGCGGTAGGGCGCGAGGGTCTCGCGGGCCCGGTCGAGCATCGCCTCCGACGCGTCGGACCACACCCCGCGGGCGGCGGGAAACTCCTCGAGGAACGTCGCGAGGACCGCCCCGGGTCCGCTGCCGATGTCGACGACCAGCCGTACGTCCGGACGGTCGTGCGCGACGAGCGCCGCGGCCAGCCGCCGGGGGAAGGCGAGCAGGTCGCCCATCGCATCGCCCTCGGACCAGGCCTTGGCGAACGCCGGATCCTGCCAGACCGCCGCCACGCGCTGCCCTTGCTCGGTCATGAGACGCTCACCATTTCGTACTCCGGAGCGTTCTCGAGGTAGACGACGTTGTCGTAGCCGAGATGCTTGAAGATCCGGTTCTGGCCGGAGAGCAGCACGAGCGGCTCGCCGTCGGTGGCGAAGTGCTGGGCCACCGTGTTGTGCGGCACGTACAGGGTGTCGCCCGCCTTGATGTCATGGCGGGTCGGCTGTTTGGCCACCCGCGCGTAGTAGCGCTCGGCGATCTCGGCCTCGACCTCCCAGTGCAGGCTGTGCCCCGAACCGGACAGGACGTACAGCACCTCGTCGGCCATGTGCCAGCGCCGCCCGGATCGGCTGCCCGCCGGGATGTCGAGCACGAACGCGTCGACGCTGAACGTCCGTACGTCCGTGTGCCGCGGCGACGACAGCACCCGCACCCGGCCGAGCGGGGTGGTCTCCCACGTCGTGTCCGCCGGCTTGACGACCTTCCGGCGCTCGGCGACGCCGGGGGTCCACAGCCCGCTCCAGTCCTGCCGCGGCCCGAACCGCTCCTCGTCCTCGACCGGTCCGCTCCGGCCCTGCTGGATCAGGCCGAGGTACATCCACAGCGACTTCGCCTTGATGACGATGCAGCGGGCGGTCTCGTCGTAGGGGTTGAAGTGCCGGTGGACGGAGTCGGTATGGACGATCACGAGGTCGTCCTTGGCCCAGTCATAGCGCTGGTCGTCGTGGATCTCGTACCCGGCGCCCTCGAGGATGTAGAAGGCCGCCTCGTTCTGGTGGCCGTGACCGTGGTTGGACGTGCGCGGCGGCAGCTCGACGAAGTGCACCTGCAGGCTCTGCGTCAGGAATGGGTCGTCGCCGGGCCCGATCCGCCACCAGGTCCGCGACTGCGCGGAGTCGCCGGAGTGGCCGACCTTCGCGTCGTCGACCACGACGGAGTCGTCACGCACCCGCGGCGCGGTCAGCTGCCGGCGCCGGAACTCGCGTAGACCGTACGACTCCGACGTGATACCGCGCAGAAATACCCGTCCGCCCTTGCCCATGCCTACCTCGCCACCTTTGAACCATCACGGTGATTGAGCATCGCTTGTGGTTGAACACACCATCAGGGACGTCATTTGGTATGACCATTTGACCAACTAGGGTAGGCAAGCAGGTCAGGACGGTCAACGGCCGTGCGTTGGTGAGGTGCCCAGTGACAGCTGACGGTTTCGACGCGATCGTGGTCGGATCCGGCCCGAACGGCCTGGTGGGCGCGGTCGAACTGGCGTCCGCAGGGCTCCGGGTCCTTGTCGTCGAGGGCGCCGCGACCTTCGGCGGCGGGCTGCGTACCGAGGAGCTGACCCTGCCGGGGTTCCGGCACGACGTCTGTGCGACCGTCCTGCCGATGGCCCTGGCCTCGCGCGCCTTCCGTGCCCTCGACCTGCCCGTGTCGTGGGCGCACCCGCCGGTGCCGGCGGCGCATCCGCTCGACGATGGGCCCGCGGCGCTGGTCCATCGCTCGGTGGCGGCGACGGCGGAGGCGCTCGGGGCCGACGAGCGGGCCTGGCGGCTGTCGGTCGGGGCCACGGCCCACGCCGGGTTTCCGCTGATGGACACGCTGCTGGCGCCGCTGTCCGTGCCGCGCGCGCCGCTGTCGGCCCTACGGTTCGGCGCGCTCGGCGTGCCGCCTGCGACGATGCTCGCGCGGGCGCTGTTCCGGACGGTCCGTGCGCGTGCGGTGTTCGCCGGGATGGCCGTGCACTCCATGCTGCCGCTCGGCGCGCCGATCACGTCCGGGTACGGGCTGCTGCTCGCGGCGACGGCCCACCTGGTCGGCTGGCCGGTGGTCCGCGGTGGATCGCAGGGGCTGGCCGACGCGCTCGTCGACCGGCTGCGGTCCCTCGGCGGCGAACTGGTCGGCGGGACGTACGTGCGGTCCCTGTCCGACCTGCCGCCCGCGCCGATCACGCTGCTGGACGTCACCCCGCGGCAGTTTCTGGCGCTGGCCGGCTCGCGGCTGCCCTCGTCGTACGCGCGGCGGCTGGCGCGCTACCGGTACGGGCCCGGCGTCTTCAAGATCGACTGGGCGCTGTCGGAGCCGGTGCCGTGGCGCGACCCGGCCGTGGCCGCCGCCGGCACCGTGCACCTCGGCGGCACCCTCGAGGAGATCGCCGACGCCGAGGACAAGGTGGCCAAGGGCGATCACCCGGAGCGGCCCTTCGTCCTGCTCGTCCAGCCGGGCGCGGCCGACCCTACGCGCGCCCCGTCCGGCTCGCATCCGCTCTGGGCGTACTGCCACGTGCCCAACGGCTCGACCGTCGACATGACCGGCGCGATCGAGGCGCAGATCGAACGGTTCGCCCCGGGTTTCCGTTCGGTCGTGCTCGCGCGGCACGCGATGGACTCCGCCGCGCTGGAGGCGCACAACCCCAACTATGTGGGCGGCGACATCGGGGGCGGGTCGGCGTCGCTGAGTCAGTTCGCGGGACGGCCGGTCTACTCGCCGCGTCCGTGGAAGACGCCGCTGCAGGGCGTCTACCTGTGCTCGGCCGCCACGCCCCCGGGCGCGGGTGTCCACGGGATGGGCGGGCTGCAGGCCGCCCGCCTCGCCCTGCGGCAGTACGAGGCGATGCGAATGAGCGTCCGGCTCTAGGGCGTGTCTTTGAGACACGCCCTAGCCGGCCCAGGTCATGTAGTGACTCGCGGAGCAGGAGTCAGTGGCCCTCGCTCGTCACTCTTACTTGCGCCCGACGCCCCCGTACGTGTTCACTTCCACGACCGTTTCGGCCGGGGCGGGGTCGGGCCGCCATGCGTGGATCGGCACCACGCCCGGCTCGACCACCTCAAGCCCGTCGAAGAAGGCCTCGATCTGCTCCGGAGTGCGCAGGTAATAGGGCACCGCGCCGGTGTCGTCGTAGCCTTCCTGCGCCTCATTGAGTTCGTCGACCGTGTTCGTGCCGTCCTGCAGCATCATGAAACTGCCCTGCGGCAGCCGTGCGACTAGGCTCCGTACGATCGCGTGCGGCTGCGCGTCGTCTTTGATATGTCCCAGGACGCCGCTGAGGATAAGGGCGATGGGCCGGCTGAAGTCGAGCGTCTTGGCGGCGGTCTCGAGGATCTTGTCCGGCTCGCGCAGGTCGGCGTCGATGTAGTCGGTGACTCCCTCGGGGCTGCTGGTGAGCAGGGCACGAGCGTGCGCGAGAACGAGCGGGTCGTTGTCGACGTAGACGATCCGGGCCGTCGGTGCGATGCGCTGGGCCAGCTCGTGGGTGTTGTCGACGGTGGGCAGTCCGGTTCCGATGTCGAGGAACTGGCGAATGCCCTCCTCTCCGGCCAGGTATCGGATCGTGCGGGCGAGGAAATGCCGATAGGCCCGAGCGAGATCGACAATGCCGGGAAATACCTGCCGGTAGCGTTCGCCCTCTTCCCGATCGACCGGATAGTTGTCCTTGCCGCCCAGCCAGTAGTTCCAGATGCGCGCCGAATGCGGTATGGAGGTGTCGATCCCCGCCATGAGGTCCTTCTCCGCCTCGACCCACGGGAATGTCGAATCATCGCTGCTCACAACAAGGCCTCCGATGGTCGGGCCGCAGCGGGGGCGGCGACTCGGGTACGGGAGCTATTCCACGGGCTATTTCACCAGACGAAACATCCCGGCGTACCGCAAACATGATCATGCGCCTACGTTTCCGCGAGGATTTTGCGGAGGATCGCGACGGTCGCTTTCGGCGGGTCGGCCTGCACCCCCAGCCGGTCCATGACCTGGGCGTAGTGCACGAGGTCGGCCGGCTTCTCGAGGAACAGCGTGCTGGTGAGCTGCTCGATGAAGACAACGTCGGGCAGCTCGCGCGCCGGGAAGCGCAATAGCGTGATCGGCCCGCCCACGACGGCGTGGCCCGCGGTGAAGGGCATCACCTGGATCGTGATGTGAGGCACCGCGGCGAGCTGGATGAGGTGCTCGAGCTGCGCCCGCATCGTGGCCGCGCAGTCGATCTGGCGGCGCAGCGCAGCCTCGTCGACGATGGCCCACAATCTGGCCGGCCGCGACCGCCGCAGCACTTGCTGACGTCGCGTCAGCAGCAGTAGCCGGCGCTCCATCTCGCGTGGGGGCACGTCGTCATGGCCGAGCTCGAAGACGGCGCGGGCGTACTCCATGGTCTGCAGCAGGTCGGGGACGAACTCCACCTCGTACCTGCGGATGACGCCGGCCGCCTCCTCGAGCCCGAGGTAGTGGTCGAACCGTTCGACCATGATGTCGGTGAAGTCGCGCCACCAGCCCGGCGCGGTGGTCCGCTTCGCCAATGCCAGCCAGCGGCCGCGCTCGGTCTCGTCGTTGACGCCGTACAGGGTGAGCAGATCGGCCACGTCACGCTGCTTGAGGCCGGTCCGGCCCAGCTCCAACCGGCTGATCTTGGAATGCGACGCCCGGATCGCCTCGCCAGCGTCGACGCGCGTGATGCCGCGTGCCTCGCGCAGCCGGCGCAGCTCGGCGCCCACCATCATGCGCACGGCCATCGGGCCGGCGGGCCAGTCGTCAGGCACCAGGGCGTCGGGCTTGCCATTCGTCATCTCGTGGGAGTTCATCTCGCTCGCCGGAGCTCTCTGCGTGCCATCTGCTGAGCCAGCCTCTCACACGGGTTAAGAGTTGACCCAGCAATCCCATGGGAAGGTATTGCTAACTGATCCGATTGCTTGCCGTCCGGCCTTATTTTTCGTGGTCAGTTCGCGCTACGAACCACCGATCGGCGCATCTCGGTCGGCCATGAGAACGAATCGTACGCGGGAACGTCGCAAAAGCGTTGCCGAGATGGCGCGGGTCTGTGACACTTGTGGAAACGTACGGGGGGAATCACGCCCAGGATTTATCGGCGGCTATTGTCGGCACCTTTCTGGCGTCGCGTCAAGTCTTGCGCCCGACGCCTCCGACCCCGTTCACCGCGACCGCGGCCCCGTCGGCGGTGGGAGCGGGCGGCCGCCACTGGTGGATCGGCACCACGCCCGGCTCGACCAGGTCCAGGCCGGCGAAGAAGTCGGCGATCGTCTCCGCATCGCGCAGGACGTACGGGACCGCGCCGCTGTTGTTGTAGCGCTTTAGCGCCTCGGCGTTCGCCCGGCTGGCGGTGGTGGCGTCCTGAAGCATCAGGTAGCTGCCCGATGCCAGCCCGTCGACCAGGCGTTTGACGATCGAGTTCGCCTCGTCGTCGTCTTCGATGTGGCCGAGGATGCCGCTCAGAATGAGGGCGATGGGCCGAGTGGTGTCGAGGGTGTTGGCGGCGATCTCGAGGATCTCCTGCGGCTCGTGCAGGTCGGCGTCGATGAAGTCGGTGACCCCCTCGGGCACGCTGGTGAGCAGCGCCCGAGCGTGCGCGAGCACGAGGGGGTCGTTGTCGACGTAGACGATCCGGGCAGTTGGCGCGATTCGCTGCGCGATCTCGTGGGTGTTGTCGACGGTCGGCAGGCCGGTGCCGACATCGAGGAACTGGTGGATGCCCGCCTCACCGACGAGGTAGCCGACCGCTCGCGCGAGAAATGCCCGGAATGCGCGCGCGTCGTCGACGATGCCCGGATAGACCTTGCAGAACTCGTCGCCCGCCGCGCGGTCTACTGGATAGTAATCCTTGCCGCCCAGCCAGTAATTCCAGATCCGTGCCGAATGCGGCACGGAGGTGTCGATCTCCCTCACCCGATCTTCACCACCCAAGATATGGCTGATTGCCGCCATGCTGCCCCCCGGCAATCACGGTGACGGTACGCGATGACGGAGCACCCGCTAGGCGCCCGAATCGCACGGATGACTCATTATGGCGGCTCATAGGGGTGCCGAATCACAATACCGTCGGCACGGCGCGATTCGACCCGCGGATCGGGATCCCGGCGGTTCGCGCCGGATCGTCCCTCCCGCCGGATACCACGGTGTACTCCGCTGACGCACACTTGGGTCGAGCTCTGGTGTTCATGGAGAAGCCGGCACGGAGGAGATCGCATGGCGCGCACGCTGCCCGACTGGTCCGTTCTGCAGGGCGACATCGCCGGTGATGTCGTGCTGCCCGATTCGCCTGACTACGACGAGGCCCGCACGCCCGAGGTACCGGGGTTCGAGGACATCCGGCCCCGGGCCGTGGTGCGGGTCGCGACGGACCAGGACGTCGCCGCGACGATCGCGATGGCGGGCCGAGCCGGGCTGCCCGTCGCGGTGCGAAGCGGTGGGCACTGCTTCGCCGGGCACTCCTCCACGCCGGGGGTCCTCATCGACGTGTCGCCGATGGCCACGGTGTCGACGTCGGGCGACGAGGTGACCGTGGGCGCCGGGACCAGGCTCGGCGACCTGTACGACACGCTGGACGGGCACGGCCGTACCGTCCCGGCGGGCTGCGGCCCGACGGTCGGCATCGCCGGTCTCACTCTCGGCGGCGGGCTGGGGATCCTCGGCCGCAGCCACGGGCTGACGCTGGACCACCTGCTCGCGGCGCGGGTGGTGCTGGCAGACGGCCGCGTGGTGCGCTGCGACGAGCACCATGACTCCGACCTGTTCTGGGCGCTCCGGGGCGCGGGCGGCGGTAACTTCGGCGTGGTCACGTCGCTGACCTTCCGTACCGTCCCGGCGCCGCCGGCCACCACCTTCCATCTCGTCTGGCCGTTCACGGACGCGGTCGCGGTGCTGGACGCGTGGCAGGCCTGGTCGCCCGCGGGCCCCGACGAGCTGGCCGCCAGCCTGCTGATGACCGCGTCCGCCGACGTCGAACGGCCGCCGGTGGTCAACGTGTTCGGCGCCCTGATCGGAACCCGGTCCGACCTCGACGAACTGCTCGACGACCTGGTCGCCCGGGTGGGCACGGACCCGGCGTCGGCCGTCCGCAAGCAGCAGTCGTACCGGGAGACCAAGCGGCACCTGGCCGAGCACGGCCCCGCGGAGGAGCGGCCGCTGGCGCATCCGTTCAGCAAGTCGGAGTACTTCCGGCGGCCGTTCCCGGCCGAGGCGATCGCCGGGCTGCTGGGGCACTTCAGCCGGGGCCGGATCGCGGGCCAGTCGCGCGAGCTGGACTTCAGCCCGTGGGGCGGCGCCTACAACCGGGTCCCCCCCGACGCCACCGCCTTCGCCCATCGCGACGCGCGGTTCCTGCTCAAGCAGGCCGTCGTCATCGACCCAGACACGCCGGCCGCCGGACGGCAGGCCGCCTGGAGCTGGCTGCGGACGTCGTGGGAGTCGGTGCACCCGTGGGGGACCGGCGGGGTCTATCCGAACTTCCCCGACCCCGACCTCCCGGCATGGTCACCGGCCTACTACGGCGACAACCGCGAGCGCCTGCTCCGGATCAAGGCCGCGTACGACCCCGACGGCTTCTTCCATGGCGGGGAGGCGCCCACCCAGGAGCCGTGACCGAAGGCTCGGAATGCGGCCTGGGAATGACGTACGGTGACGGCGTGCCGATGTCCCAGGGCATTCGCGACCTGGTCCGCCGCGCCGGGCTGCCAGGCCGTGCCGCGCTCTGGACGGACATCGGCATCACGGCCTTGGTCGGTGCCATCACCGCCGTGATGATCAGCGTGGCCAGCGAGCCGGAGTCCCGGCCGGTCGACGCCGGCGCCTATGCCTTCGGTGTCGTCATGGCGCTGCCGCTGCTCGTCCGCCGTCGCTGGCCGCTGGGCACGCTGCTCACGATCAGCGTCGGTCTCCTCGTCTACTACGCGGCGAACTATCCGGGCATCCCGCCCACAGTGGTGCTGGCCGTCCCGGTCTATACGGCGGCGCTGGCCGGGCGGACCGCCTGGGCGATCGTGCTCCCGGCGGCCTATTTCGGTGCGGGCTTCTTCGTGCTCACCGTCCGCAAGGACGCGCCGTCCATGCAGACCCTCGCGGACTTCCTGCCGCACATCGCGCTGGCCGTCGCGGTGATCCTGCTGGCCGAGGTGGTGCGGGGGCGGCGCGCGCTGGCCGTCGAGACCCGCGAACGGCTGCGCCAGGCCGAGCAGGAGCGCGAGCGGGAGTCCGCCCGGCGGGTGGCCGAGGAACGGGTGCGCATCGCGCGGGAACTGCACGACACGGTGGCGCACAGCATGGCGACGATCACCGTGCAGGCCGGCAG
Organism: Streptosporangiaceae bacterium; assembly: GCA_036555725.1. Taxonomy (GTDB): domain Bacteria; phylum Actinomycetota; class Actinomycetes; order Streptosporangiales; family Streptosporangiaceae; genus CALAED01. Next base: position 61,510 of record DATBKU010000061.1, read on the forward strand.
CGCGCTGCATGTGCTGAGCACCCGCCCGGACAGCGTCCGTACGGCACTGGCCGCCATCCGCGACACCAGCAAGCAGGCGCTCCAGGAGATGCGCGCGACGCTCGGGGTGCTGCGCGAGGGCGCCGAGCCCGAGGAGGCGGCCGGCCTCGACCGGTTGCCCGCGTTGGTCGACGCGGTCCGCGCCGCCGGGGTGCCGGTGGTGCTGGAGGTGCGCGGGCGCGTCTCGCCGCTCGCCCCGCACGCCGATCACTCCGCGTACCGCATCCTGCAGGAGTCGCTGACCAACGTGCTGCGCCACGCCGGGCCCGACGTCCGGGCGACCGTGCGGATCTCGTACGACCCGGCGGGCATCGCGCTCGAAGTCGCCGACGACGGCACGGGGCCGTCCGGCGAGGCGGGGGAGTCCGGCGAGGCCGAGCCGGGCGCGTTCACCCTGGGGAGCGGTCACGGGTTGGACGGCATGCGCGAGCGGGCCGAGGCGGTGGGCGGCACGCTGACCGCCGGTCCTCGGCCGGGTGGCGGCTTCGTCGTCAGCGCCCGGTTGCCGAAGGAGCTCTCGAAGCGGCTGTCGAAGAGGGAGACCACGTGATCAGGGTGGTGCTCGCCGACGACCAGGCACTGGTCCGGGCCGGGTTCAAGGTTTTGATCGGGTGGTCGCCGCGGGCGAGTCGCTGCTGGCGCCGGCGGTGACCCGGGCGGTGATCGAGGCCTTCGTGACCGAACGCCGCCGCCATCGACGTCGCCGACGACGTGCGGTCGCGGCTGCCGTGGCTGATCGCCGTCGTGGTCGGGCTGTCGCTGCTGCTGCTCGTCGCGCTGGTCCGGTCGCTCGTCATCGCCCTGCGGGCCGCGGCGATGAACATCTTGTCGATCGCGGCGGCGTACGGAGTGCTCGTCGCGGTCGTGCAGTGGGGCTGGCTGGGCCACGCCTTCGGCTTCCCGGCCGCGATGCCGGTGACGGCCTGGGTGCCGCTGTTCATGTTCCCGATCCTGTTCGGGCTTTCCATGGACTACCAGGTCTTCCTGGTGTCGCGGATGCGCGAGGAGTACGAACGCGGCCTCGACACCCGCGCGGCCGTCACCCGGGGCCTGGCCCGCACCGCCCGGGTGATCACCGCCGCCGCGGCCATCATGGTGATGGTCTTCTCCTCCGTGCTGCTCGGCGCGGACGTCGGCGTCAAGCGGATCGGCCTCGGGCTCGGCGTGGCCGTGCTCATCGACGCGACGATCGTACGGCTGATCCTGGTCCCCGCGATCATGGAACTGTTCGGCCGGCTGAACTGGTGGCTGCCGGGTCGGCTCGGCCGGGTGCTGCCGCAGACGAGGGAGCGCACGGAGGACCGCGAGCCGGTGACCGCCGACGTGGGACCGAGAGGCTGATGAGGACTGGTTCGATCACCTTTGGGAATCGAACCGCTGGCATAGTCCGGAAGCGAGCCGGGAAGAGTGCCGGATGTTTATGTTGGACTAGTTGAACTTTCACGAGGTGAACGACCGTGACGTTCCGTATTCAGCCGCACGTACGCCTGCAGGAGTGGGTCGCCGAGGAGCGTGGCTACTTCAACGAAGCGGGCCTCGACTACGAGTTCGAGCCCGAGGGACTGGCCGGGGCGACGTTGAGCACATCGTCGGTCGCGCCCGCCGACGCGACGCTGGGCCAGATCACCAGCGGCGCGTTCGATGACATGGAGAAGGGCCGCTCGTGCGACATCTCCGCGGCCTGCCACTGGGCCGTCAACGCCGTGTCGTCGGCCAGCCACGGCCGGATGTGGGGCAAGGCGTACTCCATGTGCCCGTCCGGGATCTTCGTGGCCCCGGACTCGCCGCACCGGCGACCGGAGGACCTCGCCGGCGTACCGGTAGGGGTCGGCCACCGGTCCGGCAGCCACTACTCGGCGCTGCAGGCCCTGGAGCAGTTCCTCGCGCCCGACCAGGTCGAGCTGAGCTATGTCGGGCTGCCCTGGGACCGCGTACGGCTGCTGCTCGACGGGACCATTCCCGCGGCGAACGTGTTCGGCGCCCAGTACTACGCGCTGGAGCAGCAGGGCTATCGCAAGCTCGCGGACACCACGTTCATGATGGGATTCCTCGTCGCCGAGGACGCCGACCAAGCGGACCTGGAGAAGTACTTCACCGGGCTGCGCCTGGCGCAACGGGAGATCGACCTGCGCCCCGAGCCGTACAAGCACCACTGGCTGCGTGAGATGCCCGACGACATCAAGAAGATCACCGACGTACGCCAGTTCGGTCCGGGCGAGCGCATCGTCTTCGAGCCGTACACGCGGGAGATGTTCGAGGACACGCACAAGTGGATGCAGGCCCACGCCCTGTTCGACCCGGCCACCGCGTCCCGCCCCCGGTACGAGGAGGCCGTCCTCGGCTGACAGTGCACGGCACCCCGGCCGGATCCGGACGTATCAGGATGAAGCGGACGGAGTTAGGCTCCCCGGTTAGCGGCATCCGCCACGGCGGGGGAATCCATGGACGATGTCGACGGGGTGTGCGGCTTGGTCGGCCGGCGGGCCGAACTCGAGGCGCTCGACAAGATCATTGATGGGCTCGGTGCCGGACGGGGCGGCTTCGCCGAGATACGGGGCGATCCGGGCATGGGCAAGTCCAGCCTGCTCGCCTACGCGGTGCGGCGGGCCGGCCGGGCGCGCGTCGTTTGCCTGACCGGCCGGGGCGGGGAACTGGAGAGCCAGATCCCGTTCGGCGTGTTCGCCGACGCGCTCGACGCCCACCTGGCCGCGCACATACAGGCCCGGGACGAACTGCGCTTCCTTACGCGCGACGGGGCGCGGGACGGGGCGGTGGACGGGATGCCGGGCGGGCTGCTCGCGATCGAACGCCACCGCCTCTTCGGCGCGGTCAAGTCGCTGCTGGAGGAGCTAGCGGGGCGGCGGCCGGTGCTGCTCGCCCTTGACGATCTGCACTGGGTGGACGAGGGCTCGCTGGAGCTGCTCGGGTACCTGCTCCGGCGTCCGCCCAGGACCGCGGTCGTGCTCATGGTCGCCTACCGGCCCCGGCAGGCCTCGGCGGCGCTGACCGCCGCGTTGGGCGAGGCCGGCAGGTCGCCCGCCGTCGTGCACCTCGGGCCGCTGAGCCGTACGGACGCCGACATCCTGCTGGGACCGGGGACGGGGCTCGCGGCCAAGCGTGCGCTGTACCGCGCCAGCGGTGGGAACCCCTTCTACCTGCGGACGCTGGCGTGGGCACGGGATGAGACGCCGGCGCCGGAAGAAACTCCTGGGCGCACCGCCCCCGCAGCGAAGCGGTCGGTCCCGGCCGAGGCACCGGCGCCTGATGCGCCGTCGACCGGCCGACGGCGTCCTGCGGGGCCGGACGACCCTGGGGCGCCACCGTCGGCGGTGCGCGCCGCGCTCGTCTCCGAGCTGCGGCCGTTGACCCAGGGCGCCCGCTGGGTGGCGGCGATGGCGGCGATCCTCGGCGATCCGTTCCGGCTAGAGCTGCTGGCCCGCGTCTCCGGTACGCCGGAGGCCGCGCTGCTGACGGCCCTGCACGAGCTGACGGTGCGTGACCTGGTGCGCCCGGACGACGTGCCACGTCAGTTCCGCTTCCGCCATCCATTCGTCCGGCACGTGGCCTACGAGCTGGCCGGTCTCACCACGCGCCTGCGCGGGCACGGGCGGGCGGCCGTAGAGCTCGCCGCGCTCGGGGCACCGCCGAGCGCGCTGGCGCATCACGTCGAGCAGTCCGCCGCCGTCGGGGACCGGCGCGGGTTCGACGTGCTCGTCGCGGCCGGCGCCGAGAACGCTGTCCCCGCGCCGGCCGTCGCCGCGCACTGGTTCCGCGCCGCGCTGCGACTGCTGCCGGCCGGCGCCGAGCAGGCCGGCGAACGCGTGGACCTCCTGCTGCGGCTGGCGGTCGCGTGGGCGGCGGCAGGGCGGCCGGCCGACGCGCGCACCGCGCTGGACGACGCCCTCGCCCTCGTGCCACGGACCGAGACGGCGCTCCGGGGCGAGTTGATCGTCGTGTGCTCGCGCGTCGAGCAACTGCGCGGCCGGTACGAGGAGTCGCGGCGGCTGCTGAACCTCGCGCTCGACGCGTTGCCGGGCGACGACTCCCAGGTCACCGCGGCGCTGCGGCACGAGTTGGCGGCGTACCACTTCTACACCGGCAACTACGATGAGCAACTGCGCGTCGGCCGGGAGGCCCGCGGTCTCGCCGCGGCGGCCCCCGACGAGTCGTTGCTGGGCGCCACCACCATCGTTGTCGCCGGGGCGGAAATGCTCACCGGTGACATCGGCGCGGCACGCGAGCTCGCCGCCGAGGCCGCGCGCCTGTCCGAGCGGTTCGACGACGACCAGCTCGCAACCCGCCTGGAGATCTGGGCGTGGCTCGGCTGGTGTGAGGTCTTCCTGGAACGGTTCGGCGAGGCGCTCTGCCACCTCGACCGGGCGGCCCGCGTCGCCCGAGCGGCCGGGCAGGGACATCCGCTGATCATCACCTCGGTGGGCCACGCGTCGGCGTTCCTCTGGCAGGGCCGGCCGGCCGAGGCGGCTCCGCACGTCGAGGCCGCGATCGAGGGCGCCCTGCTCAGCGGCAGCGATCAGTTCGTCGCCTGGGCGTACACGGTGGGCGCGTGGCATGCCCGGCTGACCGGCGACCTCGGCGCCGCCGTACGACTGGGGCAGCGGGCGGCGCGCGCGGCGGCAGCGGCGACCGACGTGATGTCGCGGCTCGCCGGCTGCCATCTCGCCGAGGCCCACCTCGACGCGGGAGATCCGCTCCGCTGCCGCGACCTGCTACTGGACACGGCGGGCGGTGCGGAGCTGCCGGTTCTGGGCCGCGGCCTCACGCCGTACTGGTACGAGGTGCTGACCAGGGCCGAGCTCGCCGCCGAGCGCGTCGACGCGGCCGCCGCCTGGGCCGACCGGGCGGCCGCCGCGGCCGCGGGCACGTGCCTGGGCGGTGCGGCCGCGGACGCGCTGTACGCTCGCGCGCACGTCCTCCTCGCACGGGGGAAAGCGGACCACGCGGCCGGGGCGGCCGTCCGAGGTGCGGCCACGGCCGTACGCGCCGGGACACCGATCCGAGCCGCCCGGGGGTGGGCGCTCGCCGGGCGGGCGTTGTTGCACGCCGACCGGCGGCGGGAGGCGGTCCGGCTGCTGGCCAGGGCCGAAGCGGAGTTCCGGGCGCGGGAGGCGAGGCACTACCAGCGACAGGTCGCCGCCGAGCGCGGCACCGTCGGGGCGGGGGAAACGTCGGTACGGCCGGTGCCGCTGGACCGGCTGACGCCGCGGCAGACGGAGGTGGCCGGGCTGGTCGCGGCCGGGCTCACCAACCGCCAGATCGCGCGCCGGCTCGGACTGAGCGAAAACACGGTCGAGGTCCACCTGCGCCGGGCGTACTCGCGGCTGGAGATCGGCGGTCGCGCGGCGCTCGCCGCCGCCGTCGTACGGGACAGTCCGATGTAACGGATTCCCGTACACCCGGTTCACCCGGGGTGGTGCGCCGGGTCATGGTGAGCAGGTCTCGCCTTCATCCAGAGGGCACCTGACACATCGGAAGGATTCTCGATGAGCATCACTGAGACACCCGGCGCGACCACGGCCGCGGGGGCGGCCGGCGCCGAGTACGCGGGGGCGGTGCTGCACATGGCCCGCCGGTACGCGGCGGGCATTCCCGCCGGCCAGCGCAACGAGGTCGACAAGGCGGTCTGGGCGGCGCTCGACCGCATCCCGGACGCGAGCCAGACGGTGGCCAAGATGGTCCGCCGGGTCGACGGGCTGGCCGAGACGCGCAAGAAGGAGCTGTTCGGCAGCACGTACGCGTTCCAGCCGGCCGGCACCGCGCTGGGCCGCACGGACCTGGAGGCGATCATCAACGGACTCGGCGGCACCGAACGGCCCGCCGACACCAAGCCGGTCAAGCACAAGTTCGAGCTGGAGTTCGACCATCTCGTCCTCGTCGACGAGAGCAACCCCGAGTGGGCGGGGAAGGACGAGCCGTACACGGTGTTCGCGATCACCACCCAGGCCGACGCGGACGCCGGCAAGGAGGCCCGGGCCGTACGCACCCCGGTCTACTCGCTCAACGAGGGCGAGCGCGGCCCGGCCTCCGGGTCGCAGAACCTCCGGCTGTTCGGCCCCACCGGTCCGGCGCAGATCAACTCCGACGTGCTGATGATGATCACCGCCATGGAGCACGACAACAGTGATCTGCAGGATGTCGTCGGCACCATCGCCACGGCGCTGACCGTGGCGGCCGCGGTGGCGACGGCGGCGGGCAAGAAGCTGCTCGCGGCCGCACTGGGGATCGCCAGCTCGGTCGCCGGCCTCATCGCCGCCGGCCTCGCCGACGACCAGGTGGGTAACACCCTGCCGTTCGGGCTCACCAATGCCGAGGCCGAGGCCAAGACGGCGAGCGACGCGAAGGTCACCCTGCCCGCGCTGCGCTTCGACGGCGGCGACGCCAACGGCGTGCACCAGGTGTTCCTTACCCTGAGTCGCGTTTAGCCACGCTGCGCGAACTCGTTAGGCTGCGTCCGGCGGGCGGTGACACGGTCGCCGGACGCGGTCAACGCCGTCCGGCGGCCTTTCCGGCCCGGACGGCACGATCGCTCGTCGCTGAGACCTGTTGTGCGGCAAGATCCCCTTCATGAGCACAATGGACGACCGGGTGGCCATCACCCATGTGGTGCACGACTGGGCGCTGTGGCGCGACGCCGGCGACTGGGAGCGGTTCGCCACCGTTTGGCATCCGGACGGCCGGATGATGGCGACCTGGTTCCAGGGCACGGCCGCGGAGTTCATCGAGGCCAGCCGGGCCGCGTGGGACCGCGGCGTGAACATCCTGCACTTCCTCGGCGGCTCGACGGTCGACGTCGCCGGGACGCGGGCGATCGCCCAGACCAAGATGACCATCGCGCAGCGCGACGAGGTGCACGGCGTGCTGTGCGACGTGGTCTGCACCGGCCGGTTCTACGACTTCTTCGAACAGCGCGCCGGGCGGTGGGGGATCGTGCTCCGCCAGCCGATCTACGAAAAGGACCGCCTCGACCCGGTCGACCCGGCCGCACGGCTCACCCTCGACCCCGACGTGCTGGCGCGGTTCCCCGAGGGCTACCGGCACCTGGCCTACCTGCAGACCGACATCGGCTTCACCGTCAAGACCGACATGCCCGGCCTGAAGGGCCCGGAGGTGGAGCGACTCTATGCGCGCGGCCAGGCCTGGCTCGCCGGCACCCCGCAACCCTGACCTGTTCGGTGGTATCACGTCTCGTTGCCGACCTCGCGCTAGCGAACTGATCGCGGAGACGGCGATGGGCGAAGGCTACGGCCGGGCCACGGGTATGGGTCTCGGCAGGCCGACGGGATGGGGCTGCCCCGAATGCGGCGGCGGCCTGAGCGCCGTCGACCAAGTCGGCACCGTGCATTTCAGGTGCCACATCGGCCATTCCTTCTCACCGCAGACGCTGGCCGCGGCCACGGCGGACCTCATCGTGGAGCAGGTCCTCAGCCGGGAATCGGTAAATCGGGTGGATTGACTGCTATTGGCCGGCCCAGTAGCCGGGAGCGGCCTTGGATTGCGCGAGCGCCTCGGCCGTCTCGAAGCCGGGGGCCATGGAGGCCGACGTACCCGCCAGCACCTCGTGATGCTCGATGTCGAGCAAGCGCAGCCAGCTCTGCTGCCCCATGGTGAGGGCGATGAAGCAGCCGAGCTCGACCAGTTCGGGCTCGGTGAAGTGCGCGTGGAGGCGGTCCCAGAACGCGTCGTCGGTCGACAGCCGCCACGTGATCGCCTCGGCGTACGCGAGTGCCGCCTTCTGTCGCTCGTCGTACCGCTCGGACTTCTCGAAGTTGAGCAAGTCGTCGTACTGCCCCTCCTGCAGGCCCTGACCGGCCGCCTTCTCCGAACGCTGATTGCCGCAGTACTCGCACTTCACGCTGCGTGAGACGTAGACCCGGCACAGCTCCTTGACGGCGTGGTCGCAGACGCCGTTACGGAAGATCGCCTCCCAGGAGTTCGCGAACGCCCAGAAGGCCGCCGGCACATGGGCCCGTACGGCCGAGCTCTCCGGCCGCGGCGTGCCCTCCCGCCGGCAGCGGTCCATCTCGGCTCGCATCTCCTCGTCCATCGTCTCGACGGGGACGTAGCTGATGCGTTGCTTGCGACCCATGTACGGCCACCTTTCGCGATGTGAGTTCCATACGACCGTTGCGCCGACCTGCGCCACAGTCAAGATTCCAGCTACCCCAAGTGTAATTGTTCGATATTTCGGACACGTGAAAGTCATGAAAGCGCAATTACTTCGTCGAAGCGCTTCGATATAACTTCATGCCGAAGTGGCCATTCCCATTAGCGAGGCGTACATGCAGCTCAATCCCCGCTCGTTCCTTACCCGCGCCGGGCTCGTGGGCGTGCTCGTGCTGAGTGCGGCCGGCCTGGCCACACCCGCGCAGGCAACCACGACGTGTGACGCATTCGGCAGCATCACGATGGGCAAGTACTGGCTGAACAACAACACGTGGGGCGCTGGTTCCGGCTCCGGTCAGCAGTGCATCTGGGACACCTCGCGGTCCGGCTCCACCATTGCCTGGGGCACGAGTTGGAACTGGAGCGGCCAGCCAAGTCAGGTGAAGTCATACGACAGCAGCGTGCTCGGCTGGCACTGGGGCTGGAAGAACTCCGGCACCGGCCTGCCCGTGCAGTTGTCGGCGAACCGCAGTGTCAGCAGCGGCTGGAGCTTCCGGCCGCCGGGCTCGGGCACCTTCAACGTCGCCTACGACCTTTGGCTGCACACCATTTCCAACCCCGACTGGAGCAACAATCCCAGCGACGAGGTCATGATCTGGCTGTACCGGGCCGGCGGGGCGGGTCCGCTCGGCACCCGAGTCGCCACGGCGAACATCGCCGGTACCACGTGGGACCTCTACCAGGGCAACATCGGCTGGGAGGTCTACTCCTTCGTCCGGACGGCCAACACCACTTCCGCGACGCTCAACCTCCGGGACTTCCTCAACTACTTGCGGTCGAACCGCGGGCTGAGCTCGGCGAAGTACCTGACCAGCGTGGAGGCCGGTACGGAGGTGTTCATCGGCTCGGGGCAGCTCGACACCACCTCGTACTTCACCAACGTCGGGTAGCCCCGTGCGTTAGCCCCGCGGGCGCTGCAGGCACCGCCAGACCCGGTCCGGGGTGATCGGCAGCTGCAGGCCCGTCCGGTCGTACCCGGTCAGGGCGTCCCAGACGGCGTTGACGATCGCCGGCGGGGCGCCGATGCAGCCCGATTCGCCCGCGCCCTTGGCGCCGAGCGGCGTGTTCGGGTTGGGCGTCACGTGCTCGCCGAGCACGACGTCCGGCATCTCCGCCGCCGTCGGCACGGTGTAGTCCAGCAGGGTCGCGGTGAGCGGCTGGCCGTTGTCGTCGTAGGCGACCCGCTCGTACAGCGTCTGCCCGACCCCCTGCGCGATGGAGCCGATGATCTGGCCCTCGACGGCGCCGGGATTGACCACCACCCCGCAGTCGTCGACGGCCGCGAGCCGGACGACCGTGACCTGGCCGGTACGCCGGTCCACCTCGACCACGGCGACGTAGCTGCCGAACGGGAACGCCTGTGGCGGCGTGAAGACCTCCTCGGCCGCGAGCCGCCCGGTGCGGCCGGCCAGCTCGCCAAGGGACAGTTCGGCGCCGCCGGCCGTACGGAAGACACCTTCGGCGTACGTCACCTCACCGGTGAGGACGGTCTCGGCGCGGCCGCGGGCCGCGGCGAGCAGCGCCTGACCGGCCCGGAACAGCGCCGACCCGCCGACCTGCACCGACCTGCTCCCGAACGCCCCGGCCCCCTGCCGTACGGCCGCCGTGTCGCCGAGCACCACTCGTACCTGGTCGGGCGGCACGTCCAGCGCTTCGGCGGCGATCTGGGCGAAGGTCAGCTCGTGGCCCTGGCCTTGCGAGCTGGTGCCCACGCGCGCGACGATCTCGCCGGTCGCGGTCGCCTCGATCTCGGCGAACTCGCCGAGGCCGCGGGCGCCGCCGGACCGCTCGATCCAGCTGGCGATCCCGATGCCGAGCAGCGGAGCCGTGTGGTCCGTACGCCGCCGCCGCTGCTCGGCCCGCAACTCGTGGTAGTCGGCGAGGTCGAGCGCGAGGTCGAGCGCCGACGTGTACCGCCCGCTGTCGTACACGGCCCCGGTGGGGGAGGTGTAGGGAAACGCGTCACTCGAAATGAAGTTGCGCCGCCGTATCTCCGCCGGGTCGAGTCCGAGGCGCTCGGCCAGCAGGTCGATCGTGCGTTCCAGGAAGTACGCGGCCTCGGGCCGGCCGGCCCCGCGGTACGACGCGGTCGGGGCCTTGTTGGTGACCACGCTGCGGGCCCGTACGCACAGGCGGGGGATGGCGTACTGCCCGGCGAGCACCCAGCAGGTCATGTCCGGGATGAAACCGCCGGTGTGCGGGTAGGCGCCGACGTCAGCGTCGATCTCGGCGTCGAGCGCGATGATCCGGCCGTCCTCGTCGGCGCCGATGCGTATGCGGGCGTGCTGGTCGCGGCCATGGGTGGCCGCGGTAAGCGCCTCGGCGCGATCCTCGATCCACCGGACCGGGCGGCCGAGCCGCCGGGCCAGCGCGAAGACCACGAGGTACTCCGGATGGGTCTGGCTCTTGGCCCCGAACGCCCCGCCGACCCGGGGCGCCGATACCCGGATCGCCGCCCGGTCGAGCCCGAACGCCCGCGCCAGGTCGCCGGCGAGGCGGTGTGGGGACTGGTGGGAACACCAGACCCGGTACGAATCCGCGCTGAGCGGCTCGACGACGATGCCGCGCGGCTCGATGGACATCGGCGACACGCGCTGGTTGACCAGCCGGGACTCGACCACGACGGGGGCCGCCGCGAGCACGTCGTCGACCGGGGTGCCGTAGGCGTGCACGTCCGCGACGTTGCCACAGCCCTCGAACAGGGAGGGCGCGCCGGCCGGCGCCGCCGCAACCGGATCGAGCACGAGCGGCAGCGGCTCCAGGTCGATTTCGACGAGCTCGGCGCCGTCGGCCGCGGCATAGCGGTCTTCGGCGGCGACCACGGCGATCGCCTCGCCGGCGAACCTGACCCGGTCGCGGGCGAGTGCGGGGCGCCCCATCTGCGGCGGCTGCCCGCCACGTGGCGGTCGCGGTACGTCCGGCAGCTCGGGGAGATCGGCGGCCGCGGCGGCGTGTACGACGCCCGGTACGGAGCGGGCGGGTCCGGCGTCGACCGCGCGCAGCTCACCGTGCGCCAGATAGCTGCGCGTGAAGGCGACGTCGAGGCAGCCGGCCGGCCGGATGTCGGCGACGTAGTGGTCGAGTCCCCGCAGCAGCGGATCGGTGTCGGCGCGCGGCAGCCGGTGCCCGGTATAGCGCCCGACCGGTGTCACATCTCGTCCTCTCCGTGCCGCTCCGTGCCTCGACGTCCGGATGCTACGTGCGCTGCAATTTCAGTGCAATCGTTTGAGGCCCTGTGCCATCGTTTGTACATGGTGGCCCAGGCGTTCGAGTACCGGAGGGCGGCCGAGCTGCCCGAAGTGCTCGCGGTGCTCACCGAGCACGGTGACGACGCCAAGGTGCTCGCCGGCGGGCAGAGCCTAGTGCCGATGATGCATCTGCGGCTGGCCCGGCCCGGCGTGGTGGTCGACATCAACCGGCTGCCCGGGCTCGACGGGGTGTCCGCCGGCGATGGCGAGCTGCGGCTCGGCGCGCTGGTACGGCACCGGCGCCTCGAACGACCGGTGGTCGGCGACCCGCTGGGGGCGCTGCTCGCGGCGGCCGCCCGCCATGTCGGTCACCTGCCGATCCGCGCCCGGGGCACGTTCGCGGGCAGCCTCGCGCACGCCGATCCGGCCGCGGAGTGGTGTCTGGTCGCGGTCGCCGTGGCGGCCCGGCTGGTGCTGGCTTCCTCGGCCGGCGAGCGCGTGGTCGCGGCCGACGACTTCTTCGACTATCCGTTCGTGACCGCGCTGCGCGCCGACGAGCTGATCACCGAGGTGCGGCTGCCGCTGCTCGGCCCGGCCACCGGGGTGGCCTTCCGCGAGCAGGCGCCGACGGCGGGCGCGTTCGCGCACGTGGCCGCCTGCGCCACCGCCACGGTCGAGAGCGGCCGGGTGACCGCCGCGCGGCTGGCCCTCGGCGGCGTGGCCGGACGGCCTCGCACGTTGCCGGGCGTGGTGGCGCCGCTGGTGGGCGCCGCGCCGGAAGACGAGGCGCTCGACTGGGCCTTCGACGAGGTACGCCACGGGGTCCTGGCCGCCGTCGATCCGCCGGACGACCTGCTGGTGCCCGCGGACTATCGCCGGGCGCTGGCGGCCGAGCTCGCCGTCTCGGCCCTGGCCGAGGCCATCCAGAAGGCGCCCAGATGAGCGAGCTGCACGGCGGCGCGACGGCTGGAATGAGGAGCGTGCGGTGAGCACGCGACGAGTGAAGCCGTCGCATCGGACCGCCACGAAACTGAGCGGGAGACACGCATGAGGCTGACCGTCAACGGCAGGTCGTACGACGTGGACGTACCGGCCCGCAAGACGCTGGCCGACACGCTTCGCGACGACTGCGGGCTGACCGGTACCCACGTCGGCTGCGAGCAGGGTGTGTGCGGATCGTGCACCGTCCTGTGCGACGGCGAGCCGGTCCGGTCGTGCCTGATGTTCGCCGTACAGTGCGCGGATGCCCAGCTCCGCACGGTGGAGGGACTTGCGGACGGCGGCAGTCCTTCCCCAACCAACCTGCACCCCCCTACCACCCGGCTGCATCCGGTGCAGGAGGCGTTCCGGCGGCACGGAGCGCTGCAGTGCGGGTTCTGCACGCCGGGCTTCCTCATGCTGCTGGCCGGGGCGCTGACCGGCCCCGAAGCGCCCGACGACGAACGGCTGCGCGAGATCGTCTCGTCGAACCTGTGCCGCTGCACGGGTTACCTGCCGATCCTGGCCGCCGCCCGCGAGGCCGCCGCGCTGCTGCGCGCCGCCGGCGGCGATCAGCTCGACGGCGACTACCAGCCCGGCTAAGCCGATCAGCCCGGCTAAGCCGATCAGCCCGACGGCGGCGATCAGCCCGACGGCGGCTATCAGCCCGGCTAAGCCGATCAGCCCGACGGCAGTGATCAGTGCCGCTCAGCCGATCAGCCCGGCTGAGGTTGAGCCGCGGCCCGTGGTGCCGGCTGGCCCGAACGCCGGCGCCGCGGCGGGCAGGTGGACTGGCGTACGACCAGGGCGGGCGGCAGCAGCACCGACTTGGCGGGGATCGACGGGTTCGCGAGGCGTTCGAGCAGCACCCGGGCGGCCTCCGCGCCGATCTCGTAGTGCAGGATGCGGACCGAGGTGAGCGGCGGGCGCAGCTTGTCCATGAACCTGATGTCGTTGAATCCCACCACGCTCACGTCGTCGGGGCAGACCAGGCCCCGCTCGCCCAGCGCGTCGTAGGCGCCGAGCGCGAGCATGTCGTTGCCCGCCAGGATGGCGGTGAACTTGGCGTCGCCGTCGAGCAGCCGGCGTACGGCCTTGGCCCCCTCGTCCTCGGTCCAGTAGTCGCAGACCTCGATGAGCGCGTCGTCTTCGCCGAGGCCGGCGTCGGCACTCGCCTGCCGGTAGGCGCGCAGCCGCTGCGCGCCGGTCGAGGTCCACTGCGGACCGGCGAGGTGCGCGATGCGCCGGTGCCCGAGGTCGATAAGGTGCCGTACGGCCGCGGCCACGCCGCTGGCGTCGTCGGTGGTGACGCTGGGGATCGCCGCGGACTCCAGCCGGCGGTTGACCAGCACCATCGCGACGTCCTCGGCGAGCAGCCGCTCCAGCAGGGGATGCCGCAGCCGGGCGGTCGCGAAGATCATGCCCTCGACCTGGCGGTTGCGCATGGACGCCACCTGGGCGGCCTCGCGGTCGGCGTCGTTGTCGGTGTTGACGATGAGGGAGCTGTAGCCGGCCGCGGTGAGCACGTCTTCGATGCCGCGGACGATCGGCGGGAACAGCGGGTTGTTGAGATCCGGGATCACGGTGCCGATGGACCCGGACCGGCTGGTCTTGAGGCTGCGCGCGATGGGGTTGGGCCGGTAGCCCAGCTCGGCGGCGGCCCGGCTGACCCGCTCCGCGGTCTCGTCGTTGACCAAGGCCCGCGTCTGCGGGTTGAGCGCTCGAGACGCGGTCGCCGGATGCACCCCGGCCCGTGCCGCCACATCGCGAAGCGTGGTCGAGCGCATGCGTCGAGGCTACTTCATTGCAGCAACATTGCAGCACGTTGTTGCCAGAGGTGGACACCGCCGCCGTACGAGCGTCACCGCCGCCGTACGAGCGTCACTGCCGCAGGAGAGGGTCAGGTCGCGCGGGAGAGGAAGCGGTCGTCGATGAGCGTGCTGCCCGCCAGGCCGGCGGCGTCCGGGGCCGTCGTGCCGAGCCGGCCGTACTCCGCCCGCAGCCGGGCGATGGCCGCGAGCGCCTCGGCATCGACCCTGCCGTCCGGGGACAGGCCCTCGTCGGCGGAGACGAGCACGCCGTGGAAGTCGTCGGCGTCGGCCCCGGTCAGGTGCATGTGCTCGCCGATCGCCCGCACCGTCGCTGCCCGCCGTCGCGCGTCGACGACCTCGGCGGTCGCGGCGAGCCAGGCGGCGAGGAAGGCGTCGATCACGTCGCCGTGGGCGTCGATCCACGGCCCGAACCCCGCCAGCACAGTGCCGAGATAGGGCCGGATCAGGTCGGTGGCGCGGGCGATCCGGTGGCACCCGGTCCGCACCGCCGCCACATCGTGCCCCGCCCCCAGCATCGTGGCGGCGAACTTCGGCTGCTCGGCCAGCAGTGCCTCCCGGCGGCGGGGCGTGGTGCCGGCGGACTCGACCCGGTAATCGGCGTCCCGCCGCAGGCCCGCGTCGGCCAGCAGGCGGTACAGCGTGAAGGCGAAGCCCGAGGCGGGCACGTCGACGCCCACGGTCTGGCCCCGCAGGTCCGCGGCCGTACGGAAGCCGGGGGCGCCGACCAGCGAGAGCCCGAGGCCGCGGTCGACGGCGGCGAGGATGCGCACGTCATGGGTGCCGCCAAGTGGGTTCTCGGCGTCCAGGCGGTAGGCGAGGACATTGTCCGGGCTGGTCAGCACCAGGTCGTACTCGCCGTCGAGCAGCGACTGGAACTGGGCCCGCGACGAGGCGACGGGCACCTCCGCGACGTCGAGCCCGTGTGCCGCGAAGAGCCCGTGGTCGCGGGCGGCCCGCGCCACCAGCGACGTGCTGAACAGGCCGAGCGTCAGGGACACACCCATCCGGGACTCCTTCGCTGACAATCGATTGCCGTGAAGATTGCGGACTGGCCACAGGGTGGGTCATGCGTACGACATCCTATTGACACAATTTTCCGCCCGGACGATGATGCCGTGTACCGCAAACGATTGCGGATCGCGGGCCGGGGTTTAAAGGGAAGAGAAGCCTATGGCACTGCAGATCCTCGGTAAGGCGGGTCGGCGCTGGCGGCTGTGGTCGCCGGTTTGGTCACTGGTGGGGGCCGCGGCGCTGCTCCTGTCCGGATGCGCCGGGGCTGCCGAGAAGAACAACAACAGTTCGAAATCATCGGGGCCCATCGTCATCGGAGCTTCGCTGCCGCTCTCCGGCGACTTCTCCCAGCCGGGCGGGGAGGCGCGCCGGGGATATGAGATCTGGCGCGACATGGTCAACGCCAAGGGCGGGTTGCTCGGCCGGCAGGTCCAGCTGAAGATCATGGACGACGCGAGCAGCCAGGACACCGTCGTATCCGACTACACCAAGCTCATCACGCAGGACAAGGTCGACCTGGTGCTCGGCACTTTCTCCTCTTTGCTGAACAACCCGGCCTCCGCGGTGGCGGAGAAGAACAACATGCTCTTCGTCGAGCCCGCCGGCGGCGCGCCGGAGATGTTCACCCGGGGCTTCAAGAAGCTCTTCTTCGCCCAGCAGGCGACCGCGCCGCACCAGGCCGATGTCTTCGTCAACTGGGTGAAGAGCCTGCCGCCCGACCAGCGTCCGAAGACCGCGGCGTACCCGACCCAGGACGACCCGTTCACCCGCCCGGTCATCGAGTCGATGCAAAAGCAGCTCGAGGGGCTCGGCGTCAAGACGGTCTACACCAGCGTCTACCCGGCGAAGACGACCAACTTCCAGACGGTCGCCAGCCGCATCGCCGCCAAGAAGCCCGACTTCGTGGCCCAGGGCGCGGTGTTCGAGGACGGCGTCGGGCTGGTCCGGTCCTTCAAGCAGCTCGGGTTCTCGCCGAAGATCCTCTTCCAGACCTCCGCGCCGAGCAACAGCAAGCAGTACAGCGACGGCGTCGGCGAGAAGAATACGGAAGGGGTCTTCTACACCGTCAGCTGGAACGAGAAGGCGAAGACGCCGCTCAACCCCGAGTTCCTGGCCGAGTACCAGAAGCGGTTCAACGCCACGCCCGCCGAGGACGCCGCCGACGCGTTCGCCACGTCCCAGGTCGTCCAGGCCGCCGTCCAGGCCGTCGGCAAGATCGACCAGGACAAGCTGGCCGACTGGCTGCACGCCAACCAGGTGCAGACCATCCTCGGCCCGCTGCGCTGGTCGGCCACCGGCGAGCCGCAGTCGAGCTTCATCCTCGCCCAGTGGCAGGGCGGCACCGTCCAGATCGTGGCGCCGTCCAACGCGGCTACCACAACGAAGATCGTGAATCCCAAGCCCGCATGGCAGTGACCAGAGGTCCGGGCCGCGGCCCCGCCAACCCGTCGCGGCCCGGACCCGCTCCGGCCGGACCCATCCGGTCTGTCTCCGCCCGGCCCCACACCGTCCAGGCCGGATGGGTCCCGCCGGTTTCCGCACCCTGGGCCAAGGCCTGTTTCATCAGCCGCTGTCCTGCTGCGGACGGGGCTTATGAAGCAGGCCTGAGGGGCGGCGCCGAGGAGGACGTCTCACGGTGACGGAGCTGGTCCAGGCCGTCGTGCTCGGCCTGCTCATCGGCGGCATCTACGCATTGATGGCCTCGGGGCTGACCCTGGTCTTCGGCGTCATGAACATCATCAACGTCGCCCAGGGCGCCCTGCTCGTACTGGTCGCCATGATCACCTGGAAGGCGTGGTCGGTCACCGGGCTCGACCCGATCCTGCTGTCGATCGTCACTACGCCGCTGATGTTCGGGCTCGGCTGGCTGCTCTACCGCCTCGTGATCGAACGGCTGCGAACGTCGCCGCCGTCGATGTCCGTGCTGCTCACCTTCGGGATCGCGCTGACGATCGAGGGCCTGCTCAACGTCACCGCGGGCAACAAGTTCCGGTCGGCGACGCCTTCGTACTTCGCCCAGTCGTTCCGCATCGGGTCGATCTCGCTGCCGAAAGCCCAGGTGTACGGCTGCATCGCCGCGCTCGTCGTGCTCGGCGCCCTGTACCTCGTCCTGCAGCGCACCTGGACCGGGCGGGCGATCCGGGCCTGCGCGCAGAACCCGGGCGCGGCGGCGCTGGTGGGGATCGGCGCGCCCAGAATCGACGCCCTCGCCTTCGCGCTGGCCACCGCGACCTGCGGCGTCGGCGGTGCGGTGTTGTCGGTGCTGTATCCGTTCTTCCCCGCGTCGCACTACGACTGGATCTCGCGGCTGCTGGGCATCATCGTGCTCGGCGGCATGGGCAGCCTGCCCGGCGCGCTGGTCGGCGCGGTGATCCTCGGGCTGGCCGAGACGCTGACCGCGGCGTACGGCTCCCTTCGCTGGGCGACGCTGGTCTTCTACCTTGTCATCATGGTGGTCCTGCTGGTGCGGCCACACGGCCTGTTCGGCACGCGGGTGCGCGAGGACGTGACCGTATGAGCACCGCCCCCGAAGCACCGGCGTGCGCCCAGGACGCCCAGGACGCCAAGGCCGTCCGCGGCGGACGGCTGCGATCTCTGCTGCGCTCGCCGCACACGCTGGCCTTCGTGGTCCTCGTCGGGCTGATCGGCTACCCGCTCGTGCTGCCCGACGCCACCTACTACCAGACCGTGCTGCTGCTCGCCTTCCTGCTCGCCGTCCAGGCCATGAGCTGGAACATCATCTCCGGGTTCACGGGCTACGTGTCGCTCGGGCACAGCGCGTTCCTCGGTCTCGGCGCCTATACGGCGGGCATCCTGACGGCGCGCCTGGGGGTCAACCCGCTCGTCCTCGCCCCGCTCGGCGGTGTCGTCGCCGTCGTGGTCGCGGTCCTCATCGGCGTCGTGGTGCTGCGGGTACGCGGGCACGCCTTCGTCATCATCACGATCGCGCTGCTGATGGCCATGCAGCTCGCCGCGACGAACTTCGCCTCGCTCACCAAGGGCTCGGACGGCATCACCCTGCCGCTGCCGCCGTGGCCGCACGAGATCCAGAACATCCCCTTCTACTACATCTTCCTCGGCCTGGCGGTGATCACGTTCGGCCTGTGCGCCTGGATCCGCCGGACGAAGTTCGGCACCGGGCTGGTGGCGATCAGGGACGACGAGGGCAAGGCGGCCGCGATCGGGGTCAACACCACGATCTACAAGGTGCTCGCGTACGCCGCCAGCGCCCTGTTCATCGGGGTCGGGGGCGCCGTCTACGCGTACTTCCTGACCTTCCTCAACCCGATCGGGGCCTTCTCGATCCTGCCCAGCGTGGCCATCGTGCTGGCCGCCCTGGCCGGCGGCCGCGGCACCCTGTACGGGCCGCTGATCGGGGCGTTCATCGTCCAGTTCGCCGGCGAGACGGCCACGGTGTACGGCGGCGGGGAACAGGCCAGGCTGCTGCTGTTCGGCCCGGCGCTGGTCCTCGTGGTCATGTTCCTGCCGCACGGGCTGCTGCCCACGCTGCGGCGGTACGCCGACAGGCGGCGGGCCAAGGGGCGCTCGGTCGAGTTCATCGACCAGTCCGGTGCCTTGGAACGTCAGTCGATCAAGGTCGTCGACCGGGCCGCCCCGGAGGACGCCGCCGCTGCGGATCATGACCGGCCGCTGCTGGAGTTCCGCGGCGTACGCAAGCGGTTCACGGGCCTGGAGGTGCTGACCGGGGTCGACCTGGGCATCCGCGAAGGCTCGATCACGGCGTTGATCGGACCGAACGGCTCGGGCAAGACCACGCTGTTCAACGTGGCGTCCGGGGCGCTCCGGGCCGACACAGGCGAGATCTGGTTCGACGGGCGCCGGATCGACCGCATGCGGCCCTGGCGGCGCGCGCACCTCGGCATCGGCCGGACGTTCCAGGTCACCCGGCTGTTTCCCAGCATGTCCGTGCTGCAGAACGTCGTCGCCCCGATGGCGTCGTTCTCGTGGCGGGGCCTGGCCGCCGGCGCCGTCGCGGGGCACGAGACGGAGCGCGCCCGGGAGCTGTTGTCCTTCGTCGGGCTCGCCCGCTTCGCCGACGTGCCCGCCAATTCCCTGTCGTACGGCCAGCTGAAGCTGGTCGAGCTGGCCCAGGTGCTGATGCTGGAGCCGAGGATGATCCTGCTCGACGAGCCGGCGGGCGGGGTCAACCCGAGCCTCGTCGAGCGGCTCGCCGAGATCATCCGGGAGCTCAACGCCCAGGGGATCACCTTCCTGGTCGTCGAGCACAACATCCCGCTCGTGCTGGAGCTGTGCGATCCGGTCGCCGTACTGGCGCGAGGGGAGATCATCGCCGCGGGGCCGCCGGCCCACGTCCGCGCCGACCCGGCCGTACTCGAGGCGTACCTGGGCGGCACGGCCGAGGACCCGCAGCGCCTGGTGGACGTCACGCCGGAGGGGGAGTAGTCCAGTGAGTGAGCGGGAGGCGCTGGGCGAGCTCGCGTTGCACGCTGTGTACGCCGGGTACGGCGGCGGCGACGTGCTCCAAGGCGTCGACCTCTCCGTCGCCGCCGGGTCCATCACGTGCATCGTGGGGCCCAACGGCGCGGGCAAGTCGACCGTACTGCGGGTGGTGAGCGGGCTGCTGGCGCCGCGGACGGGTCGGATCGAGCTCGACGGCGAGGCGATCGGGCACCTCGACCCGCCCGCCATCCTCGCCCGCGGGGTGGCCCAGGTGCCGCAGTCGCAGGCGCTGTTCCCGCACATGACGGTGCGCGAGAACGTCCTGCTCGGCGGCTACCTGATCCGCCGCGACAAGCGGCTGCTCGCGGCGCGCTACGAGGCCGTGGCCGAGCTCATCCCGCTGGTCCGGGATCATCCCCGGCTGCGGGCCGGGAACCTCTCGGGCGGGCAGCGGCGCATGGTCGAGATCGGCCGCACGCTCATGCTCGACCCGTCGGTCGTGCTGCTCGACGAGCCGTCGCTGGGCCTCGACCCGCGCAGCCTGGAGGCGGTGACCGAGCTGATCAAGGGCACCGTGGCGGGCGGCAAGACGATCCTGCTCGTCGAGCAGAACGTGCGGCTCGGGCTGTCGATCGCCACCCACGGCGTGGTCATGGAGGGCGGCCGTGTACGGCTGCGGGCGACGGCGAGGGAGATCCTGCACCACCCCGACATCGCCTCGCTCTACCTGGGTGGCTCCATGGAGAAGCCCGAGGCGCCACAGAGGTCAGTAGCCACCCATGATCCCGGAAGGGGTCTGTAGGACTCTGTCCGCCAACGCTAAGAACTTGGCGGAAGATTACTATTCTCGCTCGGTCTGCTACGTACTGTGTCTACGATGAGAATCCCGTACAGCACAGGTCCGGCATATGTCAGGTAGGGGTTGTGGCACGTGAACATGGCGACCGGCGTGGCGATCTTCCGGGCGAGTTGACGAGCTTCATCGGCCGCGAGCTGGAGGTTGCGGCCGTCAAACGGCTGCTCTCCCAGTCCCGGCTGGTGACCCTTACCGGTCCTGGCGGGGTGGGGAAGACCAGGATCGCGCTACGCGTGGCGGCGGAACTCCAGCAGAGCTATGCCGATGGCGTGTGTCTGGTCGAGCTGTCGGCGCTGCAAGAACACGGGCTGCTGGCGCACACCGTTGTCGCCGCCATGGGGCTGCCCGAGCAGACGGCTCGTCCGGCGATCGATGCCCTGACGGACTACCTGAAGGACAAGCGGCTGCTGCTCATCCTGGATACCTGCGAGCACATGATCGACGCCTGCGCCATGTTCGTCGACGTGCTCCGGCAAGAGGCACCTGACTTGCAAGTTCTGGTGACCAGCCGACAGCCGCTCGACTCAACAGGCGAGCACACCCTGTCGATTACACCGATGCCGGTTCCCGATGAAGATGATGAGCCGTTCGGGAGGACCTACGACGCGCTGAGTTTGTTCGCCGACCGGGCGGCAGCCGCCGTGTCGGGGTTTGCCGTGACCGAGGCCAATTGGGCGGCGGTCGCCGCCTTGTGTCGTCGATTGGACGGGATTCCGTTGGCCATCGAGCTGGCTGTGGTCCGGCTGCGGGCGTTGTCGCTGGAGCAGATGCTGTCGTTGCTGGACGATCGGTTCCGGCTGTTGACCAGCGGTGCGCGTACCGTATTGCCGCGGCATCAGACGCTGCGCACCGCGATCGGCTGGAGCCATGAGCTGTGTACGCCCGCGGAGCGGTTGCTCTGGGCGCGGTCGTCGGTGTTCGCCGGCGATTTCGACCTGGTCGCCGTGCAGCGGATCTGCGCGGATGATGATCTTGCCGTGGGGGGGATCCTTGACCACTTGATCAGCCTGGTGGACAAGTCGATCCTGACCCGGGTGGAAAGCGGCTCGGGGACGCGGTATCGGCTGCTGGACAGCGTCCGCGAGTACGGCCGGGAGTGGCTGGTCACACTTGGCGAAGAGGGCGAGTTCCGCAGGCGGCACCGTGATTACTACTTCGCCATGGCCGAGCAGTTCGACGCGGAATGGATCGGCTCGGCGCAAGTTCACTGGATTCAGCGACTGAATCAAGAGCGCCCGAATCTGCGGCTCGCCCTGGAGTTCAGCCTCGCCGAACCGGATGAGGCGATGACTGGGCTGACCATGGCCACCACGTTGTGGGGGTATTGGCTGTGCTCGGCGCGGCTGTCCGAGGGGCGTTATTGGATGGATCGAGGACTGCGGCTGCTGCCCGAGCCGACGCCGGCGCGGGCCCGGGCGCTGTGGCTGACCGGCTGGTTCGCGATCATCCAAGGCGAGCACATGGCCGGCGAACCGTTGTTCGAGGAGTCTCGGACGATCGCCGAGCAGATCGGTGACGACTCTGCCCTCGCCTACGCCATTCAATACCTGGGCAATACGTACCTGTTCCAGGGGGAGACCGAGCGCGGCCTGGTGCTGTACGAGGACGCCTTGGCTCGGCTCCGCAAGCTGGAGGATCGTCCCGGCTTGGCGATCCTCCTGTTCGAGCTTGGCTTCTTTTATATCCTCGCCGGCGATGTCGATCGTGGCCTCGCCGCCTGCGATGAATCGCTGCGGGTGAACGGGGACAACGACGAGCGGTGGTGCCGGGGTTATGCCCTCTACTCGAAGAGCATCGGTTTCTGGGTACGCGGTGAGTACCGAAAGAGCGCCGAGTTTACGTCCGCCAGCCTGCGCATGAAGCATGAGCTCGGTGACCTTCAAGGCATGGCACACTGCATGGAAGTGCTCAGTTGGGTCGCCGCGCAGGAGGGCCGCCACCAGCGGACCGCCTGCCTAATGGGTGCCGCCGACGTGCTCTGGGAACAGATCGGATTGCCCCTGTTCGGCATGGAGATCCTGCGTGATTATCACGACGCGGCCGAGCAGCGAGCCCGGGAGGCACTCGGCCAGGACGGTTATGCGGAGATCTTCCAGGCGGGAACAGAGCTCAACCTGGATCAGGCGGTGAACCGCGCAACCGGGGACGAGCCGGACATCCCGTACGGGACCTTGACTGGCCGGAAGCAAGAGGCTCCGGACGCATCGCCGCAGGAGTCGCCGACCAGGAACTTGAGGGCTTTATAGACCTCTCGAGTATCGAGCCTGTTCAGCTCTGTCCATTGTCTACTTGCTGTAATCTTAAGATCACGGTAGGTGTCGCCGATCAGAGTTGGATATGGGAGCTGGGAGGGCCGACTTTTGCGGCCGATCACGTCGAGGCAGATGGCTGCCGGATCGGTGCCGGTTGATGGACGGCCACCACTGTCCGATGTGGACGGCCTTTTGGCCGGCGGCCTGCGGGATCCTCGCCGGACCGCCGCCGAACTCGTCGAGACGCTGGTCCCGCGGTGGGCGGACCACGCTATGGTTCATCTGCTCGATGGCGTATGTGTCGGGGAGCCCCGGCCCGAGGCGGCTTGGCCGGTGATGCATCGGGTGGCCGTTGCTCATGCCGGCACGTCGGTCCGCCCGGATTCGTTTTTGTCGGCGGACACAGTTCTACAGTTGCCGGCTCACGGCCAGGTATTGAGCGCCTTGTCCAAAGGTGAAACGGTGCATGTCCCGCATGTTGATTCGTTCACCGCCGATCACCTGGCGACCGAACTCGGAAGCCCCCGATGTACGGCGTTCCTGCGGAACTGCGCTGTTTTGTTGGTTCCGCTGATGGCCGGCAAGAGGGTGCTGGGGAATGTGATGCTGATTCGCGATCCCGGTCGTCCGGCATTCGGCGAGAGTGCGGCCGGGGCCTTGGCAACGCTCGTGTCGTGGGCCGCATGGTGCATGGAAGCGCACTGTTTTTGTGATCAGCAGACGCAGCTCATCGATGAATTGCGACAAGGGCTTCTGCCCGACATGGCGCCGCAGCTGGCCGATGTGGATGTGCGCTGGCGCTATCTGCCATATAACCGCGCAGCCGGGATCGGCGGTGATTGGTTCGATGCCATCCCGCTCGGCGACGGCCGGATCGCGCTGGTGGTAGGCGACGTTATGGGCCATGGGGTCAACGCGGCGATCGTGATGAGCCGGTGTAAGTCGATCGTCCGAACCCTGGTTAAGCTCCGCCTGCCTCCCGATCAGGTGCTTGGGCGGTTCGACAGGCATTTCGCCGAACTGGCCGGCCTGTACGGTGAGGACCACGTCGCCACCTGCCTGATCGTGGTCTACGACCCGGCGACACAACAGTGCCAGGCCGCAAATGCCGGTCAGATCCCGCCAATCCTCCTTCACCCTGATGGGCACAGCGAAATCCTCGACATTCCAACCGGGGCTCCTCTCGGCGCGGGCGGCCCCGATTTTCGCACCTGCACCTTCCCGGCGAGCCACGGGAGCATCCTGGTACTGGCCACTGACGGGCTCGCCGTACTGCACCACGTTGACATTGACCAGGCACTGATCCACCTCTGCGCCACACTGACCGATCCTGGGCGTTCCCTCGAAGAGATCTGTGACAGCACGTTCCGAGGTATCGACACCGAGGCTCGCAAGGACGATGTGACGTTGCTCTTGGCCCGCCTGCTCGGAAGCCACGCATCCGACGGCGGCGTTTAGGACGGCCCCGGCCCAAACGAAGAGACCGCACCCGGCGAGGACGTCACTCGCCACCCATGACCCGTGACGGGTCGATGCCGAGGTCGGTGAGCACGCGGCGGGCGGTGTTGCGCCCGGGCCGGCCGGACACCGATCCGCCCGGATGCACGGTCGCGCCGGTCGCATAGAGCCCGGGCAGCAGCGCCGCGCCGGACCAGCCGGGCACCGTCTCCCCATCGATGACGAATTCTCCGCCGTGACACGACCCGCCGACGTTGTGCGGGTTGCGCCGCTCCAGGTCGACGGGGCTTTCCGGCCGTACGGCGAGGACGTTCGCGGCGTCGAGGCCGGCGACCCGCTTCGCCGTACGGGCGAGCAGCGCGGTGGCGAACCGGGAGCGTTCGGCGTCCCAGTCGCGATCGTCGGCGAGCCGGTAGGGCGCGATCGTGAGCAGCTTGGCGGTCGCCCGGCCGTCCGGCGCCCTCGAGTCGTCTACGGCGCTCGGGCAGACGATGAGGATCCACGGGTCCGCGTCGTAGGTCTCGCCCCGGTCGAAGGCCTCGATCTGGGCGGCGAGCCCGGCCGCCGAGCCGATGCCGCCCGCGGCCGCCTCGACTCCCGGGCCCTGGCTGACCGGGAAGCGCAGCCCGGTCTCCAGCGCGAGGTGTACGGCGAAGAGGGTCAGGCCGGGCCGCCAGGTGTCACGCGCGGCCAGGACGTTGTCCGGCGCCGTGGCGCCCTCGATCATGCCGGCCAGCCGGGTGAGATGCGCGCTCGACACAACCGCGCGCCGGGCCGTGTAGACCTCGCCGCCGGCGCACCGCACGCCGCTCGCCCGCCCGTCGGCGACCAAGACCGCCTCGACGGGACGCCCGGTGACCACGGTGCCGCCGCGGTCGGCTATCAGCCGGGCCAGGGCCTCCGGCAGCGCGCCGGAGCCGCCGCGCGGCATGGCCCAGCCGAACCGGCTGCGTCCGGTGGTGATGGCGTACGGCAGGATCCCGGTGCCGGGCCGGCCGGGCCGCTGGATGGTGGCGAACGCCAGCCACAGCAGGAAGTCGCGGACGCCCTCGTCAGTGAACCGTTCGCGGACGACCGCGGCGGCGCTGCGCTCGCGCAGCTCGGCGTAGCGGCGGTCGGCGGGGTGCGCGGCGGGGTCGAGCGTGCCCGCGTTCCACCGCCCATGCGGGGCCTTCAGGTCGCGCTCCCACTCCTCGTGCAGCCGCAGGTAGGCCTCGGCGTCGCGTTCCGACCGCGCCGCGATCTCCTTCGCGGTGGCCGCCGGGTCGCGGTGCATGACGAGGCTCGATCCGTCCCGCAGCCGCATGATCAGGGCCGGGTCGGGATGGACGTACGACAACCCGTACCGGCCGAGGTCGAGCTCGTCGTCGCGGACCAGCGGGTTGGACTGGATCAGGACGTGCGCGCTGGAGCAGGAGTCGTGCCGGTAGCCGGGCAGCGTCAGCTCTTCGGTGACCGTGTTGCCGCCGATGACGTCGCGCGCTTCGACCACGATCACCTCGAGGTCGGCGGCGGCGAGGTAGGCCGCGGCGATGAGGGCGTTGTGCCCGGCGCCCACGATCACGACATCCGCTGTTCCCGCGGCTTCCATGACGCCTCCGTCTCGCTCGGTCAGCCGACCTGGTGCAGGCCAGGCGGGAAGTGGTGCAGGTGTTCCGGGCCGTCGTCGGTGACGAGCAGCAGTTCCCCTGTCTGCACCCCGGCGGTCCGGTCGCGGGTGACGACGTTCGGCTGGACGACGACGGTCATGCCGGCGGCCAGCACGAGGTCGGGCGCGGAGTCGGCGGTGCGGATGATCGGGGGCAGGTAGCCGCCGCCGAACCCGTGTACGAGATCGTCGACCATCGCGTATCCGGCCTGCTCGATGACGGTCCCGGCGGCGGCGAGGTCGCGCGCGTGCGTGCCCGGGACCAGCCGCGCCCGGATGGTGTCGAACGCCTCCGCGGCCGTCTCGTGCAGCCGCTCGTACAGCGGCGTCGGGGCGGCGCCGACGGTGAAGGTCCGCAGCAGCTGGCCCGCGTACTCCGGTGCGACGGCGACGCTGACCTCGCAGGTGACGACGTCACCGCGGCGGATCGGCCGGTCCGCCGGCCACTGGGCGGGCACGCACAGTGCGGGCGCGTCCATCGCGGTGGCGCCGAGGTAGTGGATGTGGTGCATGCCGCCGGCCGCCACGTAGGCGCGTTCCATCTCGGCCACCAGGTCGTGCTCGGTGACGCCGTCGCGCAGCGCGCCCTGCAGCGCCCGGACCGCGGCATCGGTGAGCGCCGCCGCCCGGCGCAGCGCGACCGCCTCTTCCGCGGACTTCACCAGGCGCAGCGCGGTGTACGCCGAGTTGAGGTCGACCACCTCGGCGACCTGGCCCGCCAGCGTGCGGTAATGCCAGAACGGCAGCGGGCCGATCACCCCGATGCGCCCGGGCCGTGTGTCGAGCAGGCCGAGCGCGGCCGTGATCGCGTCGCGACCGGCCGGCTCGACCGGTACCCGCGACAGCCGGCGCGCCTGCGGCACGTGATTGAAGAAGGAGACCAGGAGCACGTCGTCGGCCTCCCGCGGCCCGACGATGAGCAGGGCCTCCCGGGTGACCGGCCACCCGGTGAGCCAGGGCACGGCGCTGCCGGAGCGGTTCGCGCCATAGACGAAGGCGTACGGCAGGTCGCGGCGGCTCAGCTCGGCGCGGACGGCGGCCCGGCGCCGCACCATCTCGGCAGTCGAGAACAGCGGCTCGGGCCGCTCGCCATCTGTTGACACATCATGCATGCTCGGCGACCATGCGAACGTTTGCAATAGAAGGTGGCTTATGGATGAGCGCGTAGCCGCGGCGGTCTCCCACTGGGGCCCAAGATTCACGACCAACGGCGTCACGGTGGCCGACTTCGAGCAGGTGACCTCCGGCCTGGAACGCTGGGCCGACTGGTGCGCCGCCTGGGTCGCGATCGCGGAGCCGTACGAGGAGCTGGGCCGTGCGGCGCTGCGCGAGGGACGGCCGCGCTCGGCCGGCGCCCATCTGGCCCAGGCCGCGGTCTACTACCACTTCGCCAAGTACCTCTTCGTTAACGACATGGCGCAGCTGCGGGCCGCGCACGAGCGGGCGGTGGCCTGTCTGACCGAGGCCCTGCCGCATCTCGATCCACCGGGCCGGCGCATCGAGGTCCCGTTCGAGGGCGCGCGCATGGTCGGGGTGCTGCGGGTGCCCGCCGGGCCGGGCCCGCATCCGGTCGTCGTGCTGGTGCCGGGGCTCGACTCGGCCAAGGAGGAGTTCCGCTCCACCGAGGCGCTGTTCCTCGAACGCGGCCTGGCCACGTTCTCGGTCGACGGCCCCGGCCAGGGGGAGGCCGAGTACGACCTGGCGATCCGCGGCGACTGGGAGGTGCCGGGCGCGGCCATCCTCGACCGGCTGCGCCAAGAACCGGATCTCGATCCGGGCCGGATCGGGGTCTGGGGGGTCAGCCTCGGCGGCTACTACGCGCCGCGATGGGCCGGCGGCGACGATCGGATCCGCGCCTGCGTCGCGCTGGCCGGGCCGTACGACTTCGGCGACTGCTGGGACCGGCTCCCGGGGCTGACCCGGGCGGCGTTCCGGGTGCGATCGCGCAGCGGCAGCGACGAGGAGGCCCGTGTGCGCGCGCACGAGCTGTCCCTGGCCGGGCGCACCGCCGCGATCAAGGCGCCGCTGCTCGTCGTCACCGGCAAGCGCGACCGGCTCATCCCGTGGCAGCACGCCCAGCGGCTGGCCGACGAGGCGGGCGGACCGGCCGACCTGCTCCTCCTGGAAAACGGCAACCACGGCTGCATGAACGTCTGGCCGTTCCACCGCTATCGGACGGCCGACTGGATGGCGCGCGCACTGACGCACAAGTGAGTTTGACAGGGGCGAGTTGACACAGCGGAGACGAGAAACTTAATGTCGGCGCAAACGATTGCAAGCGCCTTGCACAAGGGGACGGCCATATGACCGACGCGGATCTGTCGGCCCTCCAGGTGGGCTGGATCGGGACCGGACGGATGGGCCTCCCGCTCGCCAGGCGGCTGCTCGCGGCCGGAGTCCCCACCTCGGCGTGGAACCGTACGCGCGCCAAGGCCGAGCCGCTGGCCGCCGAGGGCGCGACCGTCGTCGACCGCATCGCCGAGCTTGCCGGCCGTGACGTCGTCTTCACCATGGTGGCCGCGGACGCCGACCTCGAGCAGGTGGTGCTCGGCCCCGAGGGGTTGCTGTCCGACCCCGAGCGGCGCCCGGACGTGATCGTCGACTGTTCGACGGTCTCCGCGGAGACATCGGCGCGCATCCGGTCCGCCGTCGCGGAGCGCGGCGCCGACTTCATCGCCGCTCCGGTCAGCGGCAACGGCAAGGTCGTGCAGGCCGGGAAGCTGAGCCTGGTGTGCTCGGGCGCGGAGGCCGCCTTCGAGCGCGTCCGGCACCTCCTCGACCTGCTCGGACAGCACGTCACCTACGCCGGCGAGGGCGAAAACGCGCGCCTGGTGAAGATCTGCCACAACCTCATGCTCGGCATCGTCGCGCAGACGATGGCCGAGATCACCGTGCTGGCCGAGAAGGGCGGCGTCTCGCGGGCGGCGTTCCTCGACTTCCTCAACAACAGTGTGATGGGGTCCACCTTCAGCCGCTACAAGTCGCCCGCCTACGTCAACCTCGACTTCACCCCCACGTTCACCCCCGTCCTGCTGCGCAAGGACTTCGACCTGGGCCTGGCGGCGGCCCGCGAGATGGGCGTTCCGATGCCGGTGGCGGCGCTGACCCACGCTCTCATCCAGAGCGCGGTCTCGCAGGGCCGTACGGAGGAAGACTTCGCCGTCCTGCTCGAACTGCAGGCGACCAACTCCGGGCTGCACCTCAAGCCGGAGGACGTCGAGGTCGACGACGGCCTGTCCGACGGAGCCGGCTAAGCGATCCGGTTAAGGCGGCGGACGGCGAGGTAGATCAGCAGCACCGTCAGGACGACGAAGATGCCGGTCTCGATGCTCTGGAAGAGCCAGAACCTGCTGCCGGGCTGGTAGAGCTGCCAGTTGTACGCGCCTGGCCCGATGCCCGGGACGTGCGGGCCGCAGCCGCCCGGGCCGCAGGGGCCGATCTTAGAGTTGGGTGCGACGAGTTGGCCGGCGGCGTTGCGCACGCCTTGGGCGAGGAGCCAGTCGCCGGCGGAGGGGTTGGGCTGGAGGGCGCTGTCGAACGAGAAGGCGATCGTCTTGGGAGTCATGTAATGGCGCCTGGCCAGGACTTCGACGGCGAGGCGAACGCCGGCGAACCCGGCGAGGGCGACGCCCATCGCCGGCAGCACCTTGCGCCAAAGGGTGCCGGAGAAGATGCCCAGGGCCACCGCGAACAGGGTGTAACCGATCGGGACGATGCCCTGCGCGTCGAAGATGAGGTAGTCGAGCCGGCCGACGGCACGGCTCAGTGGGGCGAACCACCAGGTCATGCCCAACGCGTACACCGTGGCCAGCAGCACGGCCGCCGCGCCGACCAGGCCGAATTTGGCCAGCGCCCAGCGTCGGCGGCTGACGCCTTGGGTCCACACGAGCCGGTGCGTGCCCTGTTCCACCTCACGGGCGACCAGCGGCGCACCGAAGAACAGCCCGGCGAATACCGGCAGGATCACGAAGAGGATGGCGACGAAGGCCAGGCTGTCGTACTGCTGCTGAAACTGCTGTCTGAGCTGCTGGCAGTGCACCACGGACTCGGACCACCTGATCATCCGGGCCGTGCCCACCTCGTCTTGGCAGCTCGCCAATCCGGACCGTACGTAGTCGTGGTGCATTGCCAGACCCGTCGGCACCATGATCGCGGCGAGGATGCCCAGGGCGACCAGGGTGAACAGGGCCTGCCGGCGATGCTGGCGCCAGGTCAGCCAGATCATGCCGTCACCTCCCAGGCGGCGCGCGTCGCGCGGGTGTCGGCCTCCGCCAGGTAGGCGAGGACGAGGTCTTCGAGGGTCACGTCGTGCTCCGTCCACGCGGCGTCGAGGGGTGCCGCGTCAATTCGCCGTACCAGCAGGGTGGACTGGCGGTCGGTGTGACTCGCGCGGATCACGCGCGCCACACCCGGGATGACGGCGGTCTCGGTACGCGGGCCGACCAGGACGCGGTGCTCGGCCAGCAGGTCGTCGACCGCCCCGACCAACTGAACCCGCGCGGTCTGCAGCACGATCAGGTAGTCGCAGGCGCGCTCCAGGTCGGCCAGCAGGTGCGAGGACAGCAGCACGGTCGTGCCACTGTCCGCGACCGCCCCCATCAGCGCCTGCATGAACTCGCGCCGGGCCAGCGGATCGAGGCTCGCGATCGGCTCGTCGAGCAGCAGCAGCCGCGGCCGTTTGGCCAGCGCCAGGGCCAGCGCCACCTGGGCGCGCTGGCCGCCGGACAGCTTTCCCACCGGCCGGCCGGCCGGGATGCCCAGCTGGGCCAGCCGGTCGCGGGCCAGCGCGGCGTCCCAGCGGCCGTTGAGCCGGCCGCCCATGGTGATCAGCTCCGCGGCCGTGAAGTCCCGGTACAGCGGGGTGTCCTGCGCCACGAACCCGATATCGGCGAGCACGGCCGTGTTGTTCCGCGGGTCCCGCCCGAAGACGCGCACCTGTCCCGCGTCGGGCCGCAGCAGGCCGACGGCCATGTGCAGCAGCGTGGTCTTGCCCGCGCCGTTCGGGCCCACCAGCGCGGCGATCCGCCCGGTCGGCAGGTGCAGCGAACAGTCCCGCAGCGCCCAGGTACGGCCGTAGCGCTTGCCCAGTGCCTCGGTGTGCAACGCCATTTCCATCGTCTGTGCTCCGGTCGTCTATCGCTACGAAATGTCTTGTGGCACGGAGGGATCGAGGCCGA
Source organism: Streptosporangiaceae bacterium (assembly GCA_036555725.1). GTDB lineage: Bacteria > Actinomycetota > Actinomycetes > Streptosporangiales > Streptosporangiaceae > CALAED01. The sequence continues at coordinate 92,552 of DATBKU010000061.1, forward strand.
CCCGCATCGTGGTGTCGATCAGGGCGGCGATGTCCTCCTGGCTGAGCCCCGCGGCCCGGGCCTTGCCCAGCCAGGCCACCAGCTCCTCGCGCAGCTCGGCCTGCCCGGCCAGGGACGGCCCGGCCAGCGTCTCCACCACGAACGTGCCCACGCCTGGGCGGCCTTCGGCGAGCCCCTCCAGCTCCAGCTCCCGGTAGGCCTTGAGCACGGTGTTCGGGTTGATCGCCAGCGCCTGCGCCACCTCGCGCACGCGGGGCAGCTGGTCGCCGGGGCGCAGCAGGCCGACCCGCAGGGCCTGCTTGACCTGCACCACCAGCTGCATGTACGTCGCGACCCGGGAGCGGCCGTCCAGGACGAACTCGATCACCACGTCCTCTTCCTATTGTCTTACAGCATTAAGACAATAGGACAGAACGCCCGGCTGTCAAGGGATGGTCCGAGGGTCAGCGGCGCTGCCCCGGGTCGGTCGTCTCGCGGATCGCCATGGCGATCGCGGTGTCGAGGGCCAGCGACCCGCCGGTACGCCACGCGCGGTCGAAGTCCTGCCGACCCAGCGTGGCCTTCGCCTTGGCCACGGTCTCGTCGAGCCAGGGCCGGGCGAAGGGCAGCAGGATGACGCCGATCGAGTCGCGCAGCGTCTCCGACGCACTCAGCAGGACCGTCATCAGCCGGTCCTCGCCGCGCGTTCCGGCGAGCTGCGCGGCGAGGAACATCCCGACCGACAGCGCCCACAGGTACTCCCGCTCCAGGCAGCCGCGCAGCCCCTCGCCCAACGGCCCTCTCGCCGCCGCGTGATCCCCGCGCCGCCAGGCGGCCGCGGCGCGCGCGATGAGCGCCCACGCCAGGCACTCCGGATCGCCGTCCGGGCGCAGCAGCGCCTCGCACTGCAGGCTGAGCCGGGTGGTACGGCCGTAGTCGGCCTCGGCGACGGCGGTGACCGCGAGGAACAGCAGCGACCAACTCTGCAGCCACTCGTCGCCGGCGTCCCGCGCGTGCCGGAGCGACGTGTCCAGCAGCGTCGCGGCCCGGGGGTAGTCCTCGGTGTAGATCGCGGCCAGCCCGAGGTGCTGCAACACCCGGGCCTGACCGGCGACGTCGCCCGCCCGCTCGTACAACTCCGTCGCCTCGTGGCAGGCGATCATCGCCTGCTCCAGGTCGCCCGTCACCATCGCCAGCCCGGCCAGGGTGTCCAGGGCCCGGGCCCGCGCGGTGGGCGGTACCGGCCCCGGCATGCCGAGCACCTGGCCGAGCCAGCGGCGGCCCTCGCTGTAGTGGCCGTGCCGGTCCCACAGCGGGTGCAGCGTGCCGGCCAGGCGTACGGCGGTGGTCGCGTCGCCCCCCTCGTACGTCCAGGCCAGCGCGGCCCGGATGTTGTCGTGCTCGATCACCAGCCGGCGCAGCCAGGCGGGCTCCTGGGCGGTGCGGAGCGCCGTCTCCGCCGAGTCGACCAGGCTCAGCACGTACGCCGCGTGCCGGTCGCGCAGCCGCTTGGTCTCGCCGCACTCGTCGAGCCGTTCCGACGCGTACACACGCAGCGTCTCCAGCAGCCGGTAGCGGCGCCCCGGGGCGGCTGCGTCGGCGGACGTGCCCGCCGCGACCAGCGACTTGTCGACGAGGTGCGCCAGCAGCGTGACGACCGGCTCCGGCCCGCCGTCCGGCTCGTGGTCGCCGTCCGGCTCGTGGTCGCCGTCCGGTTCCAGGTCGCCGTCCGGTTCCAGGTCGGTGGACGGCTCGGCGCAGACCGTCTCGGCCGCGTCGAGCGTGAAGCCGCCGGCGAACACCGAGAGCCGGTTGAACAGCCGGCGTTCCGGCTCGGTGAGCAGCTCGTAGCTCCAGTCGACCGCCGACCGCAGCGTCTGGTGCCGGGCGAGGGCGGTCCGGCTGCCCTGGGTGAGCAGCCGGAACCGGTCGTCGAGGTGCCCGGTGATGTGATCGACGCCGAGCGAGTTGACGCTGGCCGCGGCCAGCTCGATGGCCAGCGGGATCCCGTCGAGCCGCCGGCACAGCTGGGCGGTCGCGGCGGCGGTGCCCGCGTGCAGGCGGAAGTCGCGATCCACCGCGGCCGCCCGCTCCACCAGCAGCCGGACGGCGTCCACGTCGCTCAGCGCGGCGGGGGTGAACGCGCCGGGCGGCGGGACGGCCAGGCCGAAGACCGGGCGCACCACCTCCCCGGTGATGCCGAGCCGCTCCCGGCTGGTGGCCAGGATGCGCAGCCGGGCGCTCGCCGCGAGCAGCCTGTGCGCGAGCTCGGCCACCTCCTCGATGAGGTGCTCGCAGTTGTCGAGCACGAGCAGCGCGTCGGCGCCCCGCAGCCGGTCGGTCACCTGGTCGATGAGTGGCCGCTGCGGGTGCTCGCGCACGCTCAGCGTCGCGGCCACGACGTGCACCACAAGGTCGGGCTGGGTCAGCGCGGCCAGCTCGATCAGCCAGCTGCCGTCGGGGTGATTCGCCAGGCCGGTGCGGGCGGCCTCCAGGGCGAGCCGGCTCTTCCCGGCGCCGCCGACGCCCGTAAGGGTGACCAGCCGGTTGGCGTCCAGCAGCCCGCGCAGCTCGATCAGTTCCCGGTCGCGGCCGATGAAGCTGGTCAGCGGCGCGGGCAGGTTGTTCGGCGGCCCGGCGGGGTGGTGTCCGTTGGCCGTGCCGCGCGGACCGAGCTGCGCGGGCCGCGGGTCGAGCGACGGATCCTGCCGCAGGATGGCCGCGTGCAGGCGGCGCAGCGGCGGGTGCGGATCGGTGCCCAGCTCCTCGGCCAGCCGCTGCCGTACCTGTTCGTACCGCTCCAGCGCGTCGGCCTGGCGGCCGCAGCGGTAGAGCGCCAGCATGAGGTGCTCCCACAGCGTCTCGCGCAGCGGGTGCTGCCGGACCAACTCGCGCAGCTCGGCGACGATCAGTTCGTGGCGGCCGAGGGCGAGGTCGGCGGCGACCCGCTGTTCGGTCGCGGCCAGCCGGAGCTCCTCCAGCCGCGCGATCTCGGTCTCGGCGAACGGCTCGTCGGTGAAGTCGGCCAGGGCCGGGCCCCGCCACAGCCGCAGCGCGTCGGCGAGCATCTCGCGTGCGCCGGCCGGGTCCGGCGTGACCAGGTCGGCTGCCTGCGCCACGAGCCGTTCGAACTGGACCGCGTCGACGCTGTCCGGCTCGACGACCAGGCGGTACCCCGTGTGTTCCGTGATGAGCTGCTCGCCCCAGGTGCCCGGATCGCGGTCCGGCTCGAGCATCGTGCGCAGGTGCGAGACGTAGGTCTGCAGGATCTTGACCGCGGTGTCGGGTGGGTCGTCCGCCCACAGGCCGTTGATCAGACGCTCCGTCGGCACGATCCGGCCCGCCTCGAGCAGGAGCATGGCGAGTAGCGCCCGTAGCTTCCCGCGGCGCACCGGGATGTCCTCAGCTCCCCGGAGCACCTGGAGTTGTCCCAGGATGAGGAACCTCATCGTGGTGGTCACCGGCCGACCGACCTCTCCCGTTAGACCGCCGTGTTACCAGCGTTCGACCGAGCCGTGCCACAAACGATTGCATCCCGAGTGGGCGTCGGCAAGCGACTCCGCCGCGACAGATGGCACGCCAAGAGCGGACGGGTAGCGAGGGAAGAGCAAGACGAGCCGACGCCGCCGGGACCGCCGGTCCGGGCCCCTCCCCGGATCGGCGCCCCCGCCCGGGCGAGCGTCACGCGGCGAGCTCGCCGAACCAGTGGACGATCAGGGCGGTGCCCGTCAGGTTGGCGGCCAGGTGCCGGGAGCCGTTGTACGTGTGGTCGCCGACGTCGACGACCGGGACGTTCACCCCGCGGGCGCGGAACGCGGCCTGGCAGTGGTCGGTGTTCACGGTGGTCGCCTGCTCGTCGTCGCTGATCTTGTAGAGCCGGATCGGGATGTCCGGCGACCACGCCGTGCAGACCTCGGCGTCCACGCGCAGCGCCCGGGCGAACGTACCGGTCGGCCGGCGCAGCACTGCGAACCCGCGCGGGGTGAGCAGCTCGTCGACGGTGTCAGGCAGGCCGGCGACCATCTCCTGGCCGGGCGTGGTGCCGTCGAAGAGCGTGTCGACGCGGCTCGCGTACGGCTCCTGGAAGACCTCCGTGGGCGAGTCGTACAGCCCGTGCAGGCGGTTCCAGGCGGTGAGCAGGTACGCCGTGTAGACCACGCCGGCCTTGGGGTTGACCCGGCCGCCCAGCAGCGCGGGGATCTCGGCGCCCGCCATGTCATAGGCGCCGGAGATCGGGGCGACCGCCTTCACCTCGAACCACGGGTCCGCCCCCTGCTGCAGGGCCCGGGCCAGCCCGAGGGCCGCCGAGGCGCCCTGGGAGAACCCGGTCACCAGCACCTCGTGCCGCAGCGTGCGCCCCGTTCGCGGGACGAACTGGCGCGCCGCGCGCAGCAGGTCCAGCGAGGCGGTGGTCTCCGACGGCACGTCCTTCCACGGGGGAGCGCCGGGGCCGCGGCCGAGCCCGAGGTAGTCCGGCGCGACCGCGGCGAACCCGGCCGCGGCGTAGGTGACCGCCGGGCCGGGCCCCCAGACGTCCGGGGCCGTCGATGGGGCGTCGGGTTTGTAGACCTCGGTGCCGTGGGCGTACGAAACGGTCTGCAGTTGCCGAGCACCGCCGCGGGGGAGGACCACCAGGCCGCTCGCGACGGTGGGCCGGCCGTGCGGGTCGACCGTCTGGTAGACGAGCCGGTACGTGTCCACCCCGTACCGCACCGCCGTCGCGTCGAAGTCGTCGGTCGCCAGCCACGTGCGAACCCGTTCGGCCGACATGGTGCGCAGGTGTACGGCGGACACCAGCCGGCCGCGGGCGGCCGACGTGTCGTACGCGGCGTGCGCCGCGCTCGCGGGACCGGACGAGACGGCGGCCGCGGTGCCGGCGGTCAGCCCGACACAGGTGGCGGCGGTGAGCACGGAAGTGGTGATACGGGTCATCTGGTGAGTCATCGGAACCCCTCTCAGGTTCGGTGTCGATGCGCTCCAGCGTCCGGTCGGCCGCACCGAACCCACATCGCCCGGCCCGGTGAACCTGCGCTTGCTACCTGAGAGGGGCGCCCGCACGACGAGCCCATGCTCGCGGCGTATAGATCAACTCGGGCGAGGGCAGCCGATGTCGTGGGCCGGCGGGGTGCCGGTGTTCAGGTAGGCGTTGACCGCGTCGTCGACGCAGGCGGCCCCCTGGAAGAGGTACACGCCGTGGGTACGGACGCCCTGCAGAGTGATCATGCGGGAGCCGCTGAGGGCGCGATGCATCGCCTGGCCCATCTCGAGCGTGGAGTTGACGTCCCCGGCGGCGTTCACGACCAGGGCCGGCCGGTCGTTGTGGATCCGTACTGGAGCCTCCGCCGGCTCGTTGGGCCAGAACGCGCACGGCGTGATGGTCCGGGCCTGCGGGCCGAACAGCGGCGCCGCCGCGCGATGCGCCTGGATGTCGCGCCAGTACCACTCGGGATCGCGCGACACCGCCGCGTCGCCGCACAGGATCGCGGTCTGGGCGCTGTGCGCCGGCGAGTCGGCTCCCGTCAGCAGGCCGGCCAGTGACCGGTCCAGCGCGTCGGACGGCGTTACGGCGTGGCCTGCGGCGGCCTGGGCCAGGGTCTGCACGGTCGTGGCGAGCTCGGCGTTGGCCTCGTCGGTGTCGTCGGTGAGCGGGTCGATGAGCAGGGCGGCGACAAGGGTGTCGTCCACGCTGTACCGGCCCACTCGGAGCGGACGCCGTGCGGCTGCGTGATACGTCCGATTCACGGTGGCCATGACATCGGCCACCGTACGACCGAGGTGGTACTGGTCGTCGCGCTGGGCCGCCCAGTCCGCCCAGTCGCGCAGCGCCGCCTCGCGCTGCGTCCCGTTCTCGCGCAGGATCCGGGTGCCGGGACGGGTGGGGTCGATGGCGCTGTCCAGCACCATCCGGTCGGCCCGGCGCGGGAACAGCTGGGTGTAGATCGCGCCGAGGTAGCTGCCCTGCGAGTACCCGAGGAACGACACCCGCGGCTCGCCCAAAGCCGCCCGTACGACGTCCATGTCGCGTGCGGTGTTGGCCGTGGAGGCGTACGGCAGCACGGCGGCCTGGCGCCGGCCGCACCGGCCGGCCAGGTCGCGCACCAGCCGGGTCATGCGGTCGAAGCCACGCCGATCGACGCCGGCGGAGCGCGAGAGCCAGCCGCTCGGCCACCCGCAGTCCAGCGGAGTGCTGCGCCCGGTGAACCGTACATCCATGCCGATCAGGTCGAACCGGGCGCCGGTCGCGCCCATCGCCTGCCGGGCCAGCACGATCGACGCGAGGACGGGGTTGCCCGGGCCGCCGAGGTTGATGACGAGCGGTCCGATGCGGCCCGCGGTATCGGTGGCCCGCAGCCGGGAGATGGCCACGGTGATCGTCCGCCGGTCCGGGTGGCGGTAGTCGAGCGGCACAGTGATATCGGCACACTGGGCGCCGGCCTCGTCGAGCGTCTGGCCGTCGTGGTCGTCCGGTCCGCGTTGACAGCCGTGCCAGGCCACGCTCTGGTGCTGGAACCGGGTCAGGCCGGCGTCGGCCGAGGCGGCGCTCTGCTTGGTGGCCGCTGCGCTCGGCGCCACGCCCGAGCCGACGGCCAGCGCCGACCCGGCGGCGAGCGCCGCGAAGGCCCATCGTGTTCGTTTCATGGAATTTCCTCCTTTGTCGAGGCAGGTCCGTTTGTCGAGGCAGGTCCGTTTGTCGAGGCAGGTCAGGCGTCGCGGCGGCGCAGCCGCCAGGCGGCCAGCCCGAGCACGACGGCGGTGTAGAGGCAGAACAGGCCGAACCCGGTCCAGGGCGAGAGCGAGTCGGAGTCGGGCGCTACGGAGGTGACGGCGGCGCCGGCGGTCGTGGGCAGGTACCGGCCGATCGTGTCCACCACGGTCTCGGGCAGGAATCCCACGACGATCGGGATGCCGAACAGCACACCGTACAGGGCGGAGATCGCCCCGGCCGTGTTGCGCAGCAGGGCGCCGAGCCCGAGCCCGAGCAGGCCGACGGCGACGAGGTACAGCGCGCTGCCGATGACCGCCCGCGCCACGCCGGGGTGGTCGAAGGTGATGTCGAGGTGCTCTCGCGCCAGGACCGACTGACCGAGGAAGAACGCCACGAGGGCGGCCGGGACGCACAGCGCGAGCGTCGTCACCGAGAACACGATCGCCTTTCCCCACAGCACCGGCAGCCGCGCGGGGACGGCGGCGAAGCTGGTCCGGATCATGCCGGTGGCGTACTCGCCGGTCATGAGCAGCACGCCCAGCACGCCGATCGCCAGCTGCGCGAGCTGCACGCCGGCCAGGCTGACCGCGGTCGGGTCGAAGGCGGCGATGTCAGCGGGCAGGCGCGGCGGTCTGGTGACCCTGATCAGGGAGTAACCGGCGCCGAACGCGATGATCATCGCGACGGTCGTCAGCAGCGACCAGGCGGTCGAGGGCAGGGAGCACAGCTTGGTCCACTCCGAGCGCAGCACTCTCAGCTGGGTGACGCGGAGGTTCGCGGGGGCGTGGGTCATCGTGGTCATCACTGGGCTCCTGTGTTCGTAGTCGTGGTGGGGGTGGTGGCACGGAACTCGACGGCGTCGCGGGTCATGTCGATGAACGCCTCCTCCAGGGAGGCCTGCTGGGCGGACAGTTCGAGCAGGGTGAGCCGGGCCGTCCCGGCGATGGTGCCGATCTGGTCGGTCGTCAGCCCCGACACGGTCAGGGCGCCGTCCGCCTCGCGCACCACCGTGACGTCCGGCGCGGTCGCGGCCCGCGACGAGCGGAGCAGCGCGGCCAGCGCGTCCGGCTCGGTGCTGCGGACCCGGACGACGTTGCGCGCCGTTCGGGCGATGAAGTCGGCCATGTCGGTGTCGGCGATCAGCCGCCCCCGGCCGATGACGATGAGGTGCTCGGCGGTCAGCGCCATCTCGTTCATCAGGTGCGAGGAGACGAAGACCGTCTTGCCTTCGGCGGCGAGGCCGCGCAGCAGCGACCGGATCCAGCGGATGCCTTCGGTGTCGAGGCCGTTCAGCGGCTCGTCGAGGATGACCGTACGAGGGTCGCCGAGCAGCGCCGTCGCGATGCCGAGCCGCTGTCCCATGCCGAGCGAGAACCGGCCGGCCCGGCGGCGCGCCACGTCCCGCAGGCCCACCGCGTCGATGACCTCCTCCACCCGGGAGCGCCGGATGCCGCAGGTCTGAGCGTGCGCGAGGAGATGCCGGTAGGCGCTGCGGCTCGGGTGGATCGACCGGGCCTCCAGCAGCGCGCCGACCTCCCGCAGCGGCGCGACGTGCTCACGGTACGGCCGGCCGTTGACGGTGACCGATCCGCGGGTCGGCGCGTCCAGCCCGAGGATCAGCCGCATCGTGGTCGACTTCCCGGCGCCGTTCGGGCCGAGGAAACCGGTGACCACCCCCGGTCGTACGGTGAAGGTCAGGTCGTCGACCGCGAGTTTGCCGCCGTATCTCTTGGTCAGTCCGCGTGCTTCGATCATGGTGTACGCCTTCGGTGTGTCGGGTCATGTCCGGCGTGCACCACGCTGCCGGGGAGCGGCCACGCTGTCGGTGGGGCGTGCGGTCGGCTGGGGGTGGGGTTTTCCGCACCCTCCACGGGAGGCCGACCCGATGGTGGGCGGCCGCGGTGGCGTTTACGGTGACGACGTGAACCCAGACCCGGCCCCGGGCGTGACACCAGACGTGGCCCAGGGCATGACCCCAGACATGAGCCCCGGCGCGGCCCCGGGCATGTCGCAAGGCGCGAGCGCGGCGCGGCCCGGGCGACGCGGCGGTGCGGCCAAGGCCGTCTTGCGGGCCGCCGCCATGACGGTGCTGGGCCCGCTCTGGTCGGCGCGTGCCTGGCGGGCCACGGCGCACGCACTCGCCGGGCTGCCGATCGCCGCCGGCGCCGCGGTGGTCTTCGGCGGCCTGGCCGTCGTCTGGTGGTCGGCGGTGTGGAGCCTGATCGAGGGCCCCACGGGCGACTGGATCCTGGCCGTGCTTTATGCGGTGTTCGCCGTGATCGCCCCGGTGCCGTTGCTGGCCTCCGTACGGGAGTTCAGCGCCCTGCAGCGGACCCGGTTCCGTGCGCTGCTCGGGATCGAGATCCCGGCGCCGCCGCGCGCGGCGGGCGGGTGGTGGACGCGGCTGACCCGGCTGTGGGGCACGCCCCTGTGGCGGCAGCTCGGCTACCACCTGGCGTTCGTGGTCATCGGCGCCGTCGGGGGCGCGCTGGTGGCGGTCTGCTGGACGGCGCCCGCCCTGGCGGTCGGTTACCTGAGCCGCGGCGGGCCCGCACCCGGGCTGACCGTGGCGGCGGCGCTCGGCCTGTTCGTAGCCGCGCCCTGGGCGGCACGGGGAGTGATGTGCGTGGACGAGGCCGCGGCGCGCCGGCTGCTCGGCCCCACCCGGTCCGAACGGCTCGCGCGGCGCGTCGAGTCGCTGGCCCGCAGCCGCGCCGACATCGTCGCCGCGACCGACGCCGAACGCCGCCGGATCGAACGCGACCTGCACGACGGCACGCAGCAGCGGCTGGTGTCCCTCGCGATGAACCTCGGCATGGCCCGCGCCCGGCTCGACGATACGTCCGGCCCGGCACGCGAGGCCATCGAGGCGGCGCACGACGAGGCGACCCAGGCGCTGACCGAGCTGCGGGAGCTCGTCCGCGGCCTGCACCCGCCGGTGCTGGGCGACCGCGGGCTCGACGCCGCGCTGTCCGGCATCGCGGCGCGCGCGCCGATCCCGGTACGGCTCCGGGTGGACGTCGAGCCCCGCTGTGCGCCGAGCGTGGAGGCCGTGGCGTACTTCGTCGTCTCCGAGGCGCTGACCAACGTGGCCAAGCACGCGCGCGCCGAGCACGCCGAGGTCAGCGTCGAGCGCACCGGCGACCGGCTGCACATCGTGGTCACCGACGATGGCGTCGGCGGCGCGCGGCTCGAGACCGACCCCGATCAAGGCAGCGGGCTGCGCGGGCTCGCCCAGCGGGCCGCCGCGGTCGACGGAGCGCTGACCCTGCACAGCCCGCCCGGCGGGCCGACGACGATCACCGTGGAGCTGCCGTGCGAATCGTGATCGCCGAAGACTCGGTGCTGCTCCGCGAGGGCCTGACCAAGCTGCTCGACGGCGGCGACTTCGAGGTCGTCGCCTCGGTGTCCGACGCCGAGCGCCTGCTCCGCGCCGTTGACGAGCACCGGCCCGACCTCGTCGTCGTCGACGTCCGGATGCCCCCCACGCACACCGACGAAGGCATCCAGGCGGCGCTGGTCATCCGCCGCCAGTACCCGGAGATCGCCGTTTTGGTGCTGTCGCAGTACGTCGAAGAGCGGTACGCCACCGACCTGCTGTCGGTGCAGACCACCGGCGTCGGCTACCTGCTCAAAGACCGCGTCGCCCACGTCGGCGACTTCCTCGACGCGCTGCGCCGGGTGGCCGCCGGCGGCACCGCGCTCGACCCCGAGGTCGTCGCCCAGCTCCTCGTCCGGCGCAACGACCCGATCGACCGGCTGACCCCGCGCGAGCTGCAGGTGCTGCGGCTCATGGCCGAGGGCCGCTCCAACAACGGCATCACCGACGCGCTGAAGGTCAGCCCGAGCGCGGTCGAGAAGTACGTGAGCAACATCTTCGCCAAGCTCGACCTGCCCAGCGCTCACACCGACCACAGGCGTGTCCTCGCCGTACTGAAGTTCCTCGGTACCTGAGATCAGGCCGCCCCTGCGACACCTGAAGGCCCTAAGCTGACGGGCTGAGATACCAGGAAGTGGGGGATCATGGCCACGAAGGTCATCACCGTCGACGACATCGACGGGTACGAAGGCGAGGACGTTGCCAAGCGCGACTTCGAGGTCGGCGGCACGACCTACACCGTCGACCTCGGTGACGCCAACTACAAGCGGCTCTGCGACATGCTCGACGGTCTGGCCCCGTTCCTGGAGAAGGCGGTGGAGGTCAAGCGGGCCGGCCGGGCGCGCAGGTCCGCCGCGGACCCCGCGCCGCGCCTCCAGGGCTATACCAACAGCGACGTACGGCAGTGGGCCGGGGAGCAGGGGATCGAGGTCAGCTCCCGCGGCAAGATCGCCGACGAGGTGTACGAACGGTTCGTCGCGGCGCATCCCGATGCCGCTCCGGACGCGTGATCACGGCAGAAACGAAACGGAACAAGGAATATGGCACGCACGACGGTCGTCGAGCTCGTCGACGATATCGATGGTGGGTCCGCCGACGAGACGGTGCGCTTCGGCCTCGACGGGTCGGCTTACGAGATCGACCTCAGCAGCGCGAACGCCGAGCGGCTCCGCGCCGAGCTGGCCCCGTACGTGGGGCACGCGCGCAAGGCCGGCCGCGCCACGGCGGGACGGCCCGCCCGGGGCGGCGGTCCGGCGCGGACCTCCAGCGACCGGGAGCGCTCCGCCGAGATCCGTACCTGGGCCGCCCGGCAGGGCATCGAGGTCAGCAGCCGGGGCCGGATTCCGGCCCAGGTCGTCGCGGCGTTCGAGGCCAAGGACCCGTCGCTGGTCAAGTCGGCGGACCAGCCGGTACCGCAGGCGACGTTCCAACCGGCCTCCGACTCCTGACCCGGATTGCGACGGCCGTCGGTCGCGGCCTTGTCTAACGCCGAGCGCACGCGCTGACGCCGCGGTCCCGCTGAGGCGCGGGTCCCGCGGCGTCGGATTCGGGCGTTGGGTTCGGGCGTGGGTTCGGGCGTTGGGTTTCGGTGTATCGGCTCGGTGCCGGGCCAGGTGCGGTCCGGACGGTCAGCGGGGCCGGGCGGTCAGCGGGCCTGGTGGAAGCGGGGCGCCGGCACGTTGGCCAGGCTGTCCAGCTTGTGCGTGCGCTCATCGTGACCGATCTGGCGCAGCAGATCCGCCACCGATTCGTAGTGCCCGTACTCGACGGCGTACGCCGCCGGGTCCGGCTGGAACTCCAGCTCCGGGTGGGCGGCCACGAAATCCATGTACTCGTGCTCGGCGTGGTCCTCGAACTCGGCGTTCAGCTGGTAGCTCCACGCCGGCCTGATCAGGAACAGCAGCCACGAGACGTGGTAGTAGAAGAACGCGATCAGCCAGGGCACGGCCGAGTGCAGCAGCCAGTTCTGCTTGAGCCGGTTGCGCTGGACGAGGTCCTGCATGATCAACAGGTGCCACTGCTCGTTGTCCTGATCCGCGCGGGCCTCGACGATCCGGTCGAACACCCGCCTGGCCAGCGCCGTCCGGTGGTGGCGGTGCAGGGCCAGGTAGCCGACCCGCTCCCAGGCCTGGTACGGCACCCGCGCGATGATCTCCAGCATCGCGAACTTGGTGTACGAGCCCTGTTTGCCGTAGATCAGGTCGACGGGCCAGAACATCATCTTGGCCAGCAGGCCGTACTTCATCCGCGGCGTCGCCAGCGTCTCGCGCTGCGCGGCCAGTAGCTCCGTGCGGTCCAGCTTGGGCGGCCCGGCCGGCGCCTCCGGGCGGGTCATTGTCATCGTGATCGTCATTTCGAGGTCCCCTTCCTCATCGGATGACTCGATGGTGCGGAACCGGTACCGCCCTCGGCGTCCGCCGGCGGACGGCTTCTCCGCTGCGCCCGCCGGGGTAGGGCCCGCGCCACCCCCGCCGCCCCCGGTCGTACGGCTGTGCGCCGCAGCGCCGGACTTGACCGGCATGTGGTGGATGCCGTACAGCGGCGGCCGCCGGCTCGGGCCCGGGGCGGTCACGGGGATCGCGGCCACCGTCTTCACCGTCGCCGCGCTCCTCGTCTCGGCCGTCGTCGTCCTCCCCAAGGTGCTGAACGACAGCGACGGCAGGGTGAAACTGCGATCGTTCGACTGGGAGGCGATCCCCGGTCTGTTCCGTACGGCACGGCGTACGCTCGGCGTGCCCAAGCCGACCAGGCGCTACCTGATCGTCGACCCGGCCTGGGTCTTCGCCAACGACCAGCCGGTCGTACTGGTCTATCTCACCGACGCCTACGGCGGGGCGTACCTGGCGGCGAGCATGAGCGGCAAGGTGCTGAAGAAGGTGCCGCGCAGCAGCTGACCCCGTTCGGCCGGGTCCAGCTATTCGAATGCGCCCGGGTCACCTGAACGCGGTGAGGAAGCGGTCGCGGAAGGCGTCCATGCGCCAGACGGGGGCCTGCGGGCCCGGCTTGAGGCCGTCCTGCCAGCCCCAGCCGGCGACCCGGTTCAGCACATCGGGGCGGGCCACGATCGTGACCGGTACGTCGTGGTCGGCGTGCGGGCCGGAGACGATCGAAGCGGGCTGGTGGTCGCCCAGGAAGACGAGCACGAGGTTTTTGCCGCCGTAGGTCTCCACGTAGGAGACGAGGGTGTTCATCGTGTAGGCGATCGTGCGCATATACGCCGCGCGGACCCGGGTGGGACTGCGCCAGACCTCCGCGGGCTGGTCGCCGGCCGTTGCCTGGGGGCCGTAGACCGAGCCGTCGCCGACGTCCTTCCAGTCGATGAACTTCGGCGTGGGCGCCCAGGGCGAGTGGCTGGTGACCGTGGGGAACTCCGCCATCACCGGGGCGTGGTGCGGGGCCGCGCGCTCGAAGCGCTGGAAGGCCGACAGCGTGTACTGATCGGGCGGCGTCCCCCAATTGAAGCCCGGGCCCCGATATCCCATGTTCCAGTGGTCATAGACCCGCTGGTCGCCGTAGAAGCCCGCCTCCGACCAGGGCTTGGTGTTGCCCGGCATGACGGCGACCGTACGCCAGCCCGCCTTGCTGAAGGCCTTGGTGAGGGTCAGCCGGTCGCCCTTGACGAGGGTGTCGTACCGCTGCTGGTTATCGACCCACAGACCCGACAGCAGCGTGCCGTGCGCCAGCCAGCTGCCGCCGCCGAAGGTCGGCGAGGTGAGGAAGGCGCTGCGCGCGGCGTACCCGGCCGCCTGCAGCCGGCGGTTGCCGTCGTCGAGCGTCGCGGCGACCTCGGGATTGCCGACGGCGACCCGTCCGTAGCTTTCGATGAACGACACGATGACGTCCTTGCCGCGCAGCCCGGTCAGCAACTGGCTGCCCGGGGTGTTGTGGAAGGGGTCGCCGGCGGCCTGCGCGGTGAACTTCTTGTGGTCTTGCAGGTCCGCCGGCACCTGGCCCAGCCGGCCGAGGGCGTTGGCGGCGACCGGCACACCGGGCACGAGCTGCGCGCCGAGCGCGACGCAGACCACCCACGCCGCCCCCAGCACGCCGGCGGTCCGGGCCGCCGCGGTCTTGTGCCGTACCACGAGGCGGGTCAGCCGCAGCACCGACAGCGTCATCAAGGCCGGCAGGGCGATGGCGAGCACCACCGCCACGACCGCGACCGCGATGCCGGCGACCCGGCCCAGCGTCGTGGTGAGGAACTCCGCCCCGGCTCCGATGAAGGGCCAGTCGAACACCGGATGGAACGGCCGGTTCAGCGCCACGGAGAAGCCGATGTCGGCGATCTTCACGATGCCCAGCAGCCCGAGCGCCACCCCGGCAACTCCCGCCACCCACCGCCGGGGCCGTGGCGGCAGCACGAGGACCAGGGCGACGCCGAGCAGCCCCTCCAGCGGGATCCGCGCGAATGACTCGGGCGTGAGGTGGTTGACGTCGTTCGGCGCGATGAGGACGAACAGCACGAGCAGGCAGGCCAGCGCGGTGGTCACCCAGGCGCCGGCGCGGCGCACCCGCGAGCGTCCGCCCGGACCGCCGTCGGCCGAAGTGACGTTGACCGCGTCGTCGGGCGTGATCTTGGCGGAGTCACTCTGCGTCGATTCCGCAGCCGGCTGTCGAAAGCGCGTGGAGAACGACAAATCCGCAGGCCCCTCTAGTACGAAATGGGTGTCAACCTCGGATACGGGCGGTGACCGATCGGGGTTCAAGAGTGGCAGACTTCGGTGACAACCGGCATCTTCGCACGTTCGAAGGAACACTAGTGACCGCGCGTCCGTACGTACTGTTGAGCGTCGCCACCTCGGTCGACGGCTACATCGACGACGCCGGGCCGGAGCGGCTCGTGCTCTCCAACGAGGCCGACCTCGACCGGGTCGATCGGGTACGGGCCGAATCCGACGCGATCCTCGTCGGCGCCACGACGCTGCGCCGCGACAACCCGCGGCTCCTCGTGAAGTCCCCAGTACGGCGTGCGGAGCGGGTGGCGAGCGGCCGTCCGCCGTACCCGCTGAAGGTCACCGTCACGGCCGGCGGCGACCTCGACCCGGAGCTGCGGTTCTGGCACCACGGCGGCGACAAGCTGGTCTATTGCCCGGACCCGGTCGTCCCGAAGCTGCGCGAACGGCTCGGCGACCGGGCCGAGATCGCCGGGCTCGGCGCGGACCTCGATGTCGGAGCGATCGTCGGCGACCTTCATCGGCGCGGCGTCGGTCGCCTTATGGTCGAGGGCGGCGGCACGCTGCACACCCAGTTCCTCACCGCCGGACTCGCCGACGAGATCCATCTCGCCATCGCGCCGTTCTTCGTCGGCGACGCGGCGGCGCCGCGCTTCGTCAACCCAGGTGTGTTTCCCAACGGCCCCGGACACCGGATGACACTCGCCGAGGTCCGTACGGTCGGCGACGTCGCGCTGCTGCGCTACCGCACAACATGACCGAGACCGACGACCGGCGCCGGCTCTCGCTCGCCATCGACCTGTCGAAACAGTGCCCGCCGAGCCGGACCGCGTTCTCGGTCGGCGCGGTCATCGTCGACGAGCGGGGAGCCGAGATCGCCCGCGGGTTCTCCCGGGAGACGCCGCTGTTCCACGCCGAGGAGTCCGCGCTGAGCAAGCTGGACCCGGACGACGAGCGCCTGGCCGGCGCGACGCTCTACAGCTCGCTCGAACCCTGCACGCGGCGGACCTCCCGGCCCCGATCCTGTACGGAACTGATCGTCGCGGCCGGCATTCGCCGCGTCGTCGTCGCGTGGCGGGAGCCGCCGGTCTTCGTGCCGGACGCCCACGGGGTGGCGGCCCTCCGCGCCGCCGGGGTCACCGTGGTGGAGTTCGGCGACCTCGCGGAGCAAGCCGCCGCGGCGAACGCCCACCTCCTCGCCGCGCGCGAGGAACGCCACGAACAGCGGAAGGACGGCGCCTGACGTGACCATCGACGGATCCTTTCTGCCGATCACCACCACGACCGACGAACGCGACCGGGCGGCGACGGTGGCTGTGCTGCCGATCGGCAGCTTCGAGCAGCACGGCCCTTACCTGCCGCTCGCGACCGACACCGTGATCGCGGTCACGATCGCCGAGGCGATCGCCGCCGCCCACCCCATCCTGCGGCTGCCGCCGATCACGATCTCGTGCTCCCACGAGCACGCGGCCTGGGCCGGGACGGTGAGCATCTCCGCCACTACGCTGTCCGCGGTCGTACGGGACGTCGCCGGCTCGCTGCGCCGCTCCGGAGTCGAGACGCTGGTGCTGGTCAACGCGCACGGCGGCAACTATGTGCTGTCCAACGTGGTCCAGCAGGCCCCGGGCCGGTCCATGGCGCTGTTCCCGTCGCTCGAGGCCTGGCTGCGGGCGCGGCGGGCGGCCCGGCTCGACACGTCGATCGACACCGATATGCACGCGGGCGAGATCGAGACCAGCATCCTGCTGCACGCCCACCCGGGCCTGGTGCGCCCGGGGTACGCGGCGAGCGACCACGTCGCCGACGACCGCGAGCACCTGCTCTCGCTTGGGCTGGCCGCCTACACCGAGTCGGGCGTGGTGGGCCGACCGTCGCTGGCCTCGGCCGACAAGGGGCGCGACGTGCTGGCGAGCCTGGTCGCCTCGTTCGGCGAGCTGCTGTCGGCGTTGCGCTGACTGTTGGAACCGTTGGCCTCGCCGTTAACGCCATGGACGTCGTCCAGGTGGGGTAGATGGTGGCCGAGCCGCTCGCGCTTCGTCCGGAGATAGCGCAGGCTCTCGTCGTTGGGCGGAATCAGCAAGGGGACCCGCTCGACGACCTGGACGCCGTATCGCCGCAGGGCCTCCAGCTTCCGCAGGTTGTTCGACAGCAGCCGTACGGAGGGTACGCCCAGGTCGTGCAGGATCTCGGCGGCCACCCGGTAGTCGCGTGCGTCGATCGGCAGCCCGAGGGCGAGGTTGGCCTCGACCGTGTCGAGTCCCTCGTCCTGTAGCCGCATGGCCTTCAACTTCGCCAGCAGCCCGATGCCGCGCCCCTCGTGTCCCTGCAGGTAGACGAGCACACCGGCGCCGTGCGCGACGATCGTATGGAGGGCCGCGGCCAGTTGGTCGCCGCACTCGCAGTGCGTGGAGCCGAAGACGTCGCCGGTCAGGCACTCCGAATGGACCCGGGTGAGCACACCGCACCCGGTCACGTCGCCGTACACCAGCGCCACTTGCTCGATGCCGTTCTCCCGGTCCAAGTAGCCGACGGCGCGGAGATCCCCGTACACGGTGGGCAGCCGGGTGGTCACCACGCGCTCGATCGTCGGCTTGCACGAGCGTGGCCCCGGAGCGTCCAGCGCGACCTCTGGCTCTGACATGCACCATTCCCATCTATGCAGCTGTCCGATGAACGGTACGCGGATATACCGACATTCAGCACATCGCTCCGATACCCCGCACGATGCGGCCAAGGCGACATGGGGGCATGAAGGCGTGCGAGCAGGTCATCCTGCGTTGGCATCCACCGACAACGCGAGCGTGCCCTCCCGGGCCGTGTGCAGGGCGGCCACCCGGCCCCGGTCGCGACGCCGTCCGGACGCACGGAGCTCCGCCAGGCTCGGCTGCAGCAGCACCCAGGCGCCGGGCAGGCTGGCCACGAATGCGAGCACGCCGTACACCACCGCGGTCGTGAGGCCCTGCGCCGCGCCCAGGCCGGCCGCGCCGAACGCCAGCGCCGCCACGCCCTCGCGCGGTCCCCAGCCGCCGACGTTCACCGGCAGGCCCATGGCCAGCAGGGTCAGCACCATCAGCGGCAGCAGCCGGCCGACCGACGCGGTCGCTCCCGCCGTACGGGCGGCGACCAGGAACAGTGCGAGGTGGCCGGCGAAGGTCAGCGCCGACAGCAGGACGACGCCGGGCCAGGCATCGCGGGCGAGCAGACCGCGCCGGAGGTCGCCGAGCGAGACCGCGGACGCGCGGCGCCAGGTCGAGCGGCTGTGCCGCCAGCGCCGCCCGGCGACGACCGCGACGACCGGCACGACGATGGCGAGCACCGCGACCGCGGCACCGGTGATCGTGACGGCCGCGCGGAACCGCAGGGGAATCATGGCGGGCCTGGCGAGCAGCATCAGCACCGCCGAGGCGACGGTCACCACCTGACCGGCGGTCCGTTCCAGAACCACCGCCCGCACGCCGCGGCCGACGTCGCCCTCCTGCCGGCCGTGCCGTACCGCGCGGTGCACGTCGCCGAGGACGCCCGCGGGCAGCACCGCGTTGAGGAACAGCGCCCGGTAGTAGTCCTCGACGCCGCCGCGCAGCGACAGCCGGAGGCCGAGCCGCCGGGCCACGAGGCACCAGCGCCAGGCGCTGAACACCGTTGTGGCCAGCCCGATCGCGAGCGCGACGAGCACCGCGCGGGCGTCGATGACGCGCAGCCCGTCGAGGAACGCCTTGGTGCCGAGCTGCCACAGCAGCAGGCCGATGATGCCCACGCCGATGAACAGCCGCAGCCACGTCCAGATCAATTGCTTCACGGCTTCTCCACCGCCCGGGCGCGCCCGCGGGCCGGGAGCGCGAGAAGGTCGTCGTGGGCGATCACGACCCACAGCCGGCCTGCGGCGCAGGCGGCGAGCCGGCGGCGCAGGTAGGCGTCGGCCGCCGCGGCGAGGTCCGGTCGTTGCTCGGCGGCGGCGGTGACCCATCCGTGCAGCCACCGTGCCATCAGCGGGGCCTGCTCCGGGCCGAGCCGCCACGGGCTGGGCCGGTGGTGGACGGCCGCGCCCAGCCGCTCGAAGGCGGCCGCCGTCACGCTGACCGCGTCCGGGCCCAGCAGCCGCCGCCCGTCGGCTGTCCGGCGCTGGTGGTCGTTGAACGCGGCGGCGTACTCGGCGTCGAGCGGCTCGGGCGGGTTGAACACGACGTGTCCGACCACGGAGAGCGTCAGCAGCGCCGGGGTGCGGGACGCGCAGCAGGCCGCGGCCACGCCGGCGGCCTCGTCCACGGACAGGACGTCGAGCAGCGCGGAGGCCGTCACCAGAGAGGTGCCGACGAGGTCCGCCGAGCGCAGGTCGGAGATGTCGCCCTGTTCGACCACGATCCTGACCGAGGCCCCGTTGGCGGCCGTACGCGGCAGCCCGGTGGCGGCGCGGGTCAGCAGATCGGGATCGCGGTCGTGCATGATCCAGCGCTGCGGGCCCGGCAGCCGTCCGGCGAGCCAGCGCCCCATGGCGCCGGTGCCGCAGCCGAGGTCTCGGATGATCAGCGGCGGGTTGGGCAGGTACCTGCGCAGCAGGTCGACCAGCTCGCCGGAGCGGGCGGCGGCGTCCGCGCTCTCGCGCAGCTCCAGCCACTCAGGGGTGTACTCGGCTTCCGGCGATCCGTGGTCGCCGTGCTTTGGCAGGTACGGGGCGACCCTAGGCCCGCTCTCCCACCGGGGGGCGCCCGGCTCCTGCCTTGGAACGATCCCGCCGGGCCGGGGGCCCGCGCCAGGCTGAGGGGTGGCGCCAGGCTGAGGGGTGGCGCCGGGCCGTGGGCTGCCCGCGCCCGGCTGGGGGCCCGCGCCGGGCTGCGGGCCCGCGCCGGACTGGGGGGTGATCGCGCCGGACTCGCCCGCGCCGCGGCGCGGTATGTAGTGGCCGGACCCGGATCTGCTCGAGCCGCGTTCGGGGAGGTGCGCGGTCGCACCGGTGCCGTTCACACCGCGCTCCAGGAATTCCGTCGCAGGCCGGCGAGCACGTCCGCGAGCCGCCCCGCTGTCGCGTCCCAGCTCTCGAGCGCGTCGCGGCGCAGCCGGGCCGACGCCCGCAGCCGGTCGCGCAGCGCGGGCTCGGTGAGCCAGCGGCGCACCGCCTCGGCGAGCGCCGTCGCATCGCCGGGCGGCACAAGGAGACCCGGCACGCTCCCGTCGGGCGCGTGCCCGAGGGCGTCCGGCAGGCCGTCCACGGCGGTCGCCAGCACCGGGATGCCGCGGGCCAGCGCCTCGGTCACGACCATGCCGTACGGCTCGGCGCGCGACGGCAGCAGCGCGAAGTCGGCCGTAGCATAGGTGTCCGCCAGGTCGGCGCCGGTCCGTGGGCCCATAACCGTGAGACGGTCGCCCAGGCCGTGCTGTTCGATTTGTTCGCGCACCCGGTCGGCGTACGCGGGGTCGCGCCGTACCGGCCCGACGAACGCGCAGCTCCACGGCACATCGGCGATCTGGGCGAGCGCCTCGACGAGCAGATCCTGCCCCTTGCGCGGGGTCATCGAGGCGACGCAGATCAGCCGCGACCGGCCGTCGGTGCCGGACGCGAGCGGCGCCGGGTCGGTGCCCGGTGGCACGGCGCGCACCCGGTCCGCGGGGAGGCCGTGGTGCTCGACGAGCCGCCGTACGGTCCAGCCGCTGGTCGCCACCGCCACGCTCACGGCGTGCAGGGTCTCGCGCTCGCGGGCGTCCAGGTCCGCGGCGACCTCCGGTGCGAGGCCGGTCTCATCGGCCAGCGGCAGGTGCACCAGCACGGCGAGCCGCAGCCGGTGCGCCTGCGGGACGACGACCTCCGGCACGCCGCAGGCGACCAGTCCGTCGAGCAGCACCACCGAGTCATCCGGCAGGTCGGCGAGCGCCCGCGCCAACCGGTCCTGGGCGGCGGCGTCCGGGCGCGGCCAGCCGCCCGCGACCGCGACCTCGCGTACCGGCCGGCCCGCCGCGGCCAGCGCCCGAATCATGCGGCGGTCATAGATGTTCCCCCCGCTCGGCACCGTGACGTCGTCGACGTCACCCGGAAGCACGAAGGCCGGCTCAGAAATGGTCACAGCGATCGCTCGTAACTCGCCCAGGCGACGTGGGATTCGTGCAGGGTGACGACGATCTCGGTCAGCCCGCGGGCGCCCTCGCCGAGCGCCCCCGCCTGCACCCGCTCGGCCAGCCGGTCCGCGATGACCTTGGCGAGGAACTCGGTCGTGGTGTTGACGCCGGCGAACGCGGGCTCCTCGTCGAGGTTGCGGTGGTTGAGCTCGTCGACCACCGACCGCAGTTCCTTGGACGCGAGCGCGATGTCGACGACGATGTTGTCCGCGTCCAGCTCGGCCCGCCGGAACGTGGCGTCCACCACGAACGTCGCACCGTGCAGTCGCTGCGCGGGCCCGAAGACCTCGCCGCGGAAGCTGTGCGCGACCATCATGTGATCGCGAACGGTAATACTGAACACACCATCTTCCAGGTCCGGTTGAGCGGTGAGCAGGGTCGGTGCGCAGGGTCGGATGGCCTACGACGGGTCGTACACGACGCGGTGGCACAGGGCGGGCAGCTCGCCGCTCGCCAGCCGGGGCAGTACCTCGGGCAGCTCATCGAACCGGCACTCGCCCGTGATCAGCGCGTCGTACGCGGGGTCGGCGAGCAGCTCCATGGCCAGCGCCAGGCGGTCGGCGTGGCTGCGCCGCCCGCGTCGCGCCATGGCCACGGCCCCCACCTGGCTGCCGCGTACGGCCAGGCGGCGGGAGTGGAACGCCTCGCCCAGCGGCAGGCTCACCCGCCGGTCGCCGTACCAGCTCAACTCCAGCACCATGCCGTCAGGTACGAGCAGTTCGAGCGAGCGGTTCAACCCTTCCTCGGTGGCGCTCGCGTGTACGACCAGGTCGCACTCGGCGGCGGCCCGCTCTGGCGTGGCGAAATCGACACCGAGGGCCGCCGCGACGGCCGCGCGCGCCGGGTCGGCGTCGACCAGCTGCAGCCGTACGGCCGGGAACCCGGACAGCGCTTTGGCGACGCAGCAGCCGACCATCCCGGCCCCGACCACCGCGATCCGGTCGCCGAGCAGCGGCGCGGCGTCCCACACCGCGTTCACGGCGGTCTCCACCGTGCCGGCCAGCACGGCGCGCGCCGCCGGTACGGAATCCGGCACCGGCGTCACCGCGGTGGCCGGTACGACATATCTCGTCTGGTGCGGGTAAAGGCAGAAGATGGTACGGCCACGCAGCCCGGACGGTCCCTCCTCGACCACGCCGACGTTGAGGTAGCCGTACTTGACCGGGCCGGGGAAGTCGCCCTCCTGGAACGGCGCCCGCATGACGTCGTACTGGTTGGACGGCACGCCGCCACGGAAGACGAGCGCCTCGGTGCCCCGGCTCACGCCGGAGAAAAGCGTGCGGACCAGCACGTCCTCCGGCCCTGGCGGCGGCAGCGGGGCGGTCCGGAGTTCGCTCTCGCCGGGACGCCGCAGCCACAAAGCGCGAGCCGTCCCCACCATGAGTGAACCCCTCCATGCCCGGCAGCCGTATCAGAGCCTGACAAAAGCTTCCGGAATACTACGTGGTACCTCCTGCGTCGATGACCAGGGAGGACTCACTTTGGAGGACGAGAGTGGCCAGCACAGACGTGCTCCACGCCCCACGCCGAGCCGTCATTGACCGACCACCCTGGGCCGACGTACCGGTCCGGCCGGCCGTCCCGCGCCGGCCTCCGGTGGCGCCCGCCGTCGGCGCCGTGGTCACTGTCGCCCTGCTCGCCCTGCCGGCTGCGACCACGGGGCTCGGCCCTGTGGGCTGGCTCGCCGGAGTCGCGTACGCCGCGGTCCTCGGCACCGTCCTCACCCTGGCGCTGCTCCGCCGCGGTCCGACGGCGCTCGGCCCGGCCGATCACGTCACGCTGGTCCGGGCCGTACTGACCGGGTGCGTGACCGCGCTCGTCGCGGACGCCGTGCGCGCACCCACGCCACTCGTCCTCCTGGTCTTCGTCGCGTCGGTGGCACTGGTGCTGGACGCCGTGGACGGCCTGGTCGCCCGGCGCACCGGGACGGCCTCGCAGCTCGGCGCGCGGTTCGACATGGAGGTCGACGCGTTCCTGATCCTGGTGCTCAGCGTCTTCGTCGCCGCGTCGCTCGGCGCGTGGGTGCTGGCGATCGGGCTGATGCGGTACGGCTTCGTCGCGGCGACCCGGCTGCTGCCGTGGCTGGGGGCCCCGCTGCCGCCGAGCACGGCCCGCAAGACCGTCGCCGCGCTGCAGGGCATCGTGTTGACCGTGGCCGCCGCCGGCGTGCTGCCGCGCCCGTCCGCGATCGTCGTCACCGGCCTGGCCCTGGCCGCCCTCGTGTGGTCGTTCGCCCGTGACACTCGCCGGCTCCACAGGTTCCGGGAGCTCGCCTACCGCCGGTAGATCGTGATCGAGTGGCCGACCGTGCCGATCGGCGTGGCCCCATCGACCAGCGCCGTCACCCGGCCGTCCGCCTTGTCGAGCCAGCTGTCGGACACGACGAGCAGCCCGTGGACCTCGTCCCGCGGCACCGTCCGGGGGTCGGTGGCCTCGATGCCGTAGTACGACGGGACGCCGCTGCCCTTGTAGATGAGCCAGACCCGCTCGCCCGGGTACCGCTGGCGCAGCCGGTCCGCGAGGCGGCCCAGGTCCTGACCCCAGTCGACGTTCGAGTCGTGCAGGCGCAGGTAGGTCTTGGCCGGCCCGCCGAACGCCTCGTTGGAGTACGGCAGGTAGTACGGGAACGTCCGCAGCGAGCTGACCGCGACGTACGCCAGCAGCACCCCCGTCGCGACGTACGCCCAGCGCCATCGGACGGCGACCACCGCGGCCGCGGCGACCGCCAGGAACATCGGCACGAAGATCGCGTACCGGACGCCGAGGTCGCGGGAGCCGGTCATGGCGGCGGCCAGCAGCACGGCCGTGGGCACGAGCACGTACGGCGCGGCCGGCCGCAGCCGGGGCGCCGCCACCATCGCGACGGCGCCCGTCGGCCACAGCGCGAGCAGGCCGAGCGGCGTCTTCACCAGCAGCGCGGCCGGCAGGTAGTACCAGAGTGAGCCGACGTACTTCCGGCCGAACAGGAAGCCGGCCCACGGCTGGTCTTCGAAGCCGAACTGGATGCGCATGCCGTCCCGGTACGGCCGCGGGAACGGCAACCAGTCGGCGGCGAGCCCGCGCAGGCCGGAAACGGCGGGGAGGTGCTGCGGGGCGCTCCACCGCAGGCGCGGGTCGACGGCGAGGTAGGTGACCCAGACCACCCCGATCGCGATCAGCGCCATGCCGGCGGCCCCCGCCGCGCCGCGCGCCAGCGCCTTCGCCGTCGGCCGGTCGCGCGTGGCGTACCACACCGACAGGACCGCCAACAGCAGCAGTACGGGCGCCGCCGCCAGCGTGCTCATCTTCGTCGCCAGCGCGGCCCCGAGTGCCAGCCCGGCCAGTGGGAGATAAAACCTGGGCCGCCGGCGCGCCCGCCACAGCAGCCAGACCGCCGTCAGCAGGAAGCCGGCCGCGGGCACGTCGAGCGTGGCGAGTGAGCCGTGCGCGATGACGTCGGGCGAGAACGCGTACAGCGCGAGCGCCACCAGCCCGCCGGCCGGGCCGACGATGTCCATGGCGAAAGCGAGGACGACCAGCCCGAACAGCAGTGTCAACGCGATCATCGGCAGCCGTGCCGAGAGCATCAGCCGCCGGGCGTCGTTGCCCGGCCCGTACACCAGATGCTGCCCCACCTCCTGCTCGGAGCCGGCGAACCCGCGGTCGAGGTGCGGATGGGCGGTCTCCAGCCCGGCCCCGATGATCAGCTTGCCCAGCGGCGGGTGCTCCGGGTTGTCCCGGAGGCTGTGCTCCTGCAAGTAGACCGCCGCCGCCCCGACGTACACGGGCTCGTCCGTCGTCGGCGTCTGTCCGACGGCCGTGGTGACCATCGCGACCGCCATCTGAGCGAGCAGCGCGGCCACCGCCAGCGCGAACAGCGGGCGCCGGTGCCGCACGGCCGTGAACCGCCGCAGCGCCGCGAGCCGGCGCGGTGGCACCTCCGTGCTCTCCGGCGCGATCCGCGGCACAGCGGGCGGCGACGTCATGCCCCTACCCTCGCACGCACGCCACGGCCGGCGCGGCGGGCTCGTGACAGGGGAGGGACCGTCGGTCAGCCGCGCTCGACCTGGGAGCCGGCCCCGCGGAGCGCAGGCAGCCATCGCCCACCGGCGGTGATCCGGGCAGCCACGTCGTCTAAGGCCTGGCGTCCGGAAGTTCCCAGGTGGCCGTCGCCCGACGCCGCGGCCCTATGCCCGGACCGGCTCACGGGTGCCGGCCGGCAGGGACAGCACCGCCTTGATCACGCAGCCGTACGCGATCAGCGCGGCGACCGTCCGTACGGCGTGCGCGAGCTGCCAGCGATCACGGACGGCGGCCCAGTCCGCCGGGGGCGCCTGCACGTTCCAGTCCAGCTGCTCGAAGTTGATGGGGGAGTTGACGATCAGCGTCACCACGAGCATCAACAGCAGCAGCGCGAGCGCCACGGCGGCCGGCCGGAAGGCGGCCGGCCGGCCGGCCCGGCGGGCCTGCACGACGAGCATTACCGTGACGATCAGCGTCGGGACGTAGGTGGCCGCGGCGAGCCACGTGAACGAGTGGTATTCGACCCGCCGGACCTGGACGTATATCGGGCCGTCATAGCCGCGCAGCGCCAACTCGAGGGCGAGCACCGCGAGGGTGAACCCCGCGAAGAGGCCTCCGAACAGCAGGTTCGCGTAACGGGTGAGCCTGGTGACCGGGGTGTTCGGCATGCCGAGCGTTCTCCTTGCCGAGGTGGCTTGATGTTGGCATGCCCAGTGGCGGCGGTTTATCGCGCGGCGGTGCTTAGGGGCGCGGACACATCGGTCAGGGGCGGCGGGGGAGCAGCGGGCGCATGAACGTCCGCCGGTAGCGGATCACACAGCCGCTCTCGTCACGGATCCGGTCGGCGGCGACGAAGTCGGGGTCGGCGCCGAACCGGCTCCGGTAGCGCTCGTAGGCGGCGAGGCTGTCGAAGCTGAACAGCGCCAGCGCCTCGTCGCTGGCGCCCTCGGCGGGCAGGAAGTAGCCGTGATGGGTACCACCGTGCCGCTCCACCAGCTCCATCCAGGCCTGGGCGAAGCGCTCGAACGCGTCGGTCTTGGCCGGGTCGATCCGGTACTCGACTACGCACGTGATCATGCTCTGCAGGCTACGTGCCTTGCGCGGGTGGGTCTCGGCGCGCTGGCAACCGCGTCTCGGTGGTGAGAAACTCACGTAAAAGAAGTTTGACATCATGTCTGCGTTGCTTTGCATTCGGTCGTGTCAAACTTCTTTTACACGGAGGCGGGGGACGTGGCGTTCCACGAGAAACGGGCCTGGATCATGCTGGTGGTCTCGGCCTGCGCGTACGTGGCGTACCTGATCGGTGACGAATGCGATCCGCGCCCTGCGTTTCGAGCACGCACAGATGACACAGGCCGAATTGGCCGACCACATCGGCGTGACCAGGCAGACCATCATCGCCATCGAGCAGGGCCGCTATTCGCCGTCCCTGGAAATGGCCTTTCAAATCGCCCGGGTGTTCAAAGTGCCCCTCGGTGACGTTTTCCAATACCCGGATGAGCAAGGAGACAAGTGATGAAAGCGATTGTGCACGACGCATACGGTTCACCCGACCTGCTGGAATTCCGCGACATCGACATGCCCCGGCCCAAGGACAACGAGGTGCTGGTCCGCGTGCGCGCGGCGGGCGTACACGTGGGCGACTGCTTCGGCGTACGGGGCGAGCCGCGGCCCATCCGCCTGGCCACGGGCCTGTTCAAGCCGCGGCACAGAGTCCCGGGCCACGACGTGGCGGGCCATGTCGAGGCGGTCGGCCGCGACGTGACGCGCTTCCAGCCGGGCGACGAGGTGTTCGGCGCGGGCACCGGCACCTGCGCCGAGTACACCGCCGTGCGCGCGGACCGGCTCGCGCCGAAACCGGACGGCCTCACCCTCGAGCAGGCGGCGGCCCTGCCGACCTCGGCGGTCCCCGCGCTACGCGTCGTTCGCGACGTGGGCAAGGTGCGTCCCGGGCAGCGGGTTCTGATCAACGGCGCGGCCGGGGGCGTGGGGCATTTCGCCGTGCAGATCGCCGCGTCGTACGGAGCGGAGGTAACCGGCGTGTGCGGGCCGAAGAACGTCGACATGGTCCGGTCGCTCGGCGCGCAGCACGTGATCGACTACACCCAGGAGGACTTCACCGCCGGCGAGCGGCGTTACGACCTCATCCTCGACAACGTGGAGAACCGTTCCCTGGCCGAGCGCCGACGCGTGCTGACGCCGACCGGGACCTTGATTCTCAACTGCGGCACCGGGCCCATGATCAAGCCGCTGCTGCAGGGCGTGTTCATCCGGCAGAAGGTGCGCCGCTTCGTCGCGTTCCCGAACGATCGCGACCTGGCCGTGCTGACCGAACTCGTCGAGTCCGGGAAGCTGGTGCCGGTGATCGGCCAGACTTACCCCCTCGCCGAGACCGCGGCCGCCCTTCGTCACATCGAAACGGGACACGCCCGCGGCAAGGTCGTCGTCACCCTCTAGTCGTCCCGGCGAACACGGCCCGCACTACAGTGACGAGCATGGCGGAGGGGCAGGCGAGCACGCGGGTGGACCGCTGGATCTGGTCGGTACGGCTGGCCAAGACCCGCTCGGGCGCCGCCGACGCCTGCAAGGCCGGGCACGTCAAGGTCAACGGCCGGTCGGTCAAGCCGGCGCAGCCGATCCGCGCCGGCGACGAAGTGCGGATCCGACACGACGGACGCGAACGAGTGGTCGTCGTCTCCCGCGTCATCAGCAAACGCGTCGGCGCTCCGGTGGCGGTGGAGTGCTACGTCGACAAGAGCCCGCCCCCGCCGCCGCGCGACGAGGTCGTACGGGTGGCCGTCCGCGACCGCGGCGCCGGCCGGCCCACCAAGCGCGAGCGCCGCAGCATCGACAAGCTCTTCGGCCGCGCCAAACGCTGAACGAGCGGACGGTTTGATCGTTTCCCCACAGATCGTTCGCACGGCTTCAGCGGAGCCGCTGCTTCTCAGTGGGCCTGGGGACCGCCGGGGCCGGTACGGCGTGCTCGTCGTGGACGTACCGTTTGCCGCGCAGCAGCGAGGCGAACGCGGCGACCAGGCAGGCGGCGATGGCGAAGTCGAAGGCGACCGAGAGGCCGTGGCCGAACGCCGGTGTGATCAGGGACGGGAAGAAGCCGCGGCCGGTCAGGTAGGCGGCGTGCGAGGCGGGCAGGTGCGTCAGGACCGGGCCGAGCAGCGTCTGCACCGGGTTGTAGCCGAGCAGGGCGGCGAACAGCACGGCGACCGGAGGCAGGGCGGCCACCCGCGCGGCGGCGTCGGCGGGCACCCCCTGGGCGGTCAGGCCCTGGGTGAGCGTGGCCGGCAGGGTGGACGCCAGCCCGAGAATGATCAGGCTGAAGAAGATGCCGATGGACAGCACGATCGCGGAGTTCTGGAAGGTCGTGCTCATGCCGGACCCGGCGCCCCGCTGCTCGGGCGGCAGGCTGTTCATGATGCCGGCCCGGTTGGGTGAGGCGAACAGGCCCATGCCGAGGCCGCTGAGCAGCAGGATCAGCGAGAACTGCCAGTAGACGAAGTTGACCGGCAGCAGCTCCAGCAGGAGGAAGGACGCCGCGGCGACGATCATGCCGCCGGTGGCGAACGGCCGGGCGCCGAACCGGTCGGACAGCGCGCCGGACACCGGCCCTGCGATCAGGAAGCCGAAGGTCAGCGGCAGCATGTAGATGCCGGCCCACAGCGGGGTCTCGCTGAAGCTGTAGCCGTGCATGGGCAGGTAGATGCCCTGCAACCAGATGATCAGGATGAACATCAGGCCGCCCCGGCCGAGCGCGGACAGCAGGCTGGCCAGGTTCCCGGCGGAGAACGCGCGGATGCGGAACAACTCCAGGTGGAACATCGGTTCGGCGACCCTCGTCTCCACGAAGCAGAAGACGATCAGCACCACGACACCGCCCGCCATCGCGGCGAGTACCCACGGATTCGTCCAGCCCATGGTGTGCCCGCCGTACGGCTGAATGCCGTACGTGATCCCGGTCAGCACCAGGATCAGCCCACCGGCGAACGTCAGGTTGCCCCACCAGTCCTGCCGGGCCGGCCGCCGCTCGCCGAGTTCGCGGAGCTTTACGTACGCCCAGAACGAGCCGAACACGCCGAACGGTACCGACACGAGGAAGACGAGGTGCCACTCCACCGGGCCGAGCAGCCCGCCCAGGACCAGCCCGATGAACTGGCCGGCGATCCCGGCCACTTGGTTGAGGCCGAGCGCCAGCCCGCGCTGGTGCATCGGGAAGGCGTCGGTGAGGATCGCGGACGCGTTGGCGAACAGCATCGCCCCGCCGATGCCCTGCAGGATCCGCATCCCGATGAGCCACAGCGCGCCGGCCGTGCCGTGCAGCCAGGTCACCGCCAAGAGTACGGAGAACGCGGCGAACACGGCGAAGCCGAGGTTGTAGATGCGCACCCGGCCGTACATGTCGCCGAGCCGGCCGAAGCTCACGACGAGCACCGCGGTGACCAGCAGATAGCCAAGGATGAGCCAGAGCAGCAGGCTGGTGTTGCCCGGCAGCAGCGGATTGACGCCGATCCCCCGGAAGATGTCGGGCAGCGCGATCAGCATGATCGACCCGTTGATGGTCACCATCAAGGTGCCCAACGTCGTGTTGGACAGGGCGATCCACTTGTAGCCCGGCCCCGGCGCCGCCATCGGCCCCCGCTGTGTCAGCGCATCCCGCTTTGGCATCGGCGTCCCCTCCGTCTGGTCTCCGGTCGTACGTCCCCCGGAGCCGCCCTCGTGTCGTGAAATTCGTTACTTAACCAAACTAACTAATTGGTCAAATTCCTGGCCCTCACGCTGCCGGCCACGTCACGGCACGACGGTGACCGGCCAGCGCCGGCGGCGTTGCAGCCGGGCCCCGAGGGAGCCGAACAGGCGGTGGGCGAGGCCCGCAGCGGCGCCGACGACGATCGTTTCGGCGCCGACGTCACGGGCGACCGCGGCGAGCTCGGTGAACGGATCACCAGTTCGTACGACGATGTCGGCGGTGGTGCCCCAGGCCTGCGAATCGTCCGCGATCCGCCGCCGTACGTCGTCCTCGACCTGCGCCAGAGTCGCGGTCTCGGCGGCGATGGCAGCGGGAATCCACCAGCAGGACAACGTGGTCGCCGCGCACATGGGCCGGCGGACGTACACGCAGACCAGCCGCGCGCGCTGGCGGCGCGCCAGCCCGGCGGCGTACGCCGCGGCGCGCAGCGACGCCGGGGAGCCGTCGACGCCGACCACGATCGCCTGCGGGCCGTCGGTGCCGAGTTCGAAGGCTTCCCGCCGCTCCATGACCATGTCACTCACCACCGTCATCGCCGCGCCGGCCCGCGGGCTCGGCGAACGGTCGCCACGATGGCTCCGGGACCGTCCTGTGCCCGCGAGATGATCTTGTGCAGAACCGGAACGGCGGCCGCCAGGGTGGCGCGGTCCACGTCTGGAAGCGCGTCCAGGTAGGTCTGCAGCAGCCGCGCCCGCGCCGCCATGAGCTCGTCGAGCACACCGCCGCCGGTGGCGCTCAACCGTACGACGACCGCGCGGCGATCCACCTCGTCCACCCCGCGCTCCACCCAGCCGGCCCGCTCCATGCGCGCCACGAGCGCCGACATCGTCGGCTGGGCCACCCGCTCGATGTCGGCCAGGTCGGTCACCCGCTGCGGCCCCGAGCGCTGCAGCGTGGCCAGCGCCCGGGCCTGCGCCAGGCTCATGCCCGGTGGCAGCACGGCCTCGCGCAGGAGGACGTGCAGGCGCGTCAGCGCCGTGCCCAGCTCGTCGGCCAGTCGCGGCGGCGCCACCGTCGTGGGATTCACATAGATAGTCTATATAGGGCATCTATGTTATGTCGCACGCGGAGTCCGGACGAAGGCCCGCGGGAACGTCAGCCGGTCGGGACGACGATGCCGTACTCGTGGATCTTGCGGTAGATCGTGGCGCGGGACATGCCGAGGGACTCGGCCGCCTTGACCTTGTTGCCCATGTGGTCCTGCAGGCTCTGCACGATGGCGTCGCGTTCCATGGACTCCAGCGGGGACAGCAGCCGGCGGCTGACGGTCCAGCACTCCGGGGGCAGATCGCTCGGCTGGATCGTCCCGATGCGCCGATGCTGTACGACTTGTTTCAGCACCTGCCAGAGCTGCGCCATGTTGCCCGGCCAGCTCGACCGCAGCAGGATCTGCATCGCCTCGGACGAGCACACCAGCCGGCCGCCCTGGTTGAGCCGGGCCAGGAAGAACGGCACGAGGTCGTGCAGGTCGTCGATGTGATGCCGCAGCGGCGCGACCTCGACCGTGCTCGGGAAGGCATGGAGCAGCTCGGCCAGTTCGTCGCTCACCGCGCCGTTGTTCAGGGTGACCGCGACCCACAGGGACTTCTTCCGGGCCGCCGCCAGCGCCTCCTGCAGGGTCGCCGACAGAGCGCGCAGCCGCCGCGCGCTCAGCTTGTCGACGTGCCGGATCACGAGGTCGCCCTCGGCATCGAGCAGCTCGCGGCGGGCCTGGACCGTCCATCCGGGCTCGGCCGCGTCGGCGGCATCGAGCACGCGGAACCGGCGAGCGGGGTCGCGGCGCAGGTGGACCGACCTGATCAGCGCCAGCTTGCCGACCCCCGGCTCGCCCTGCAGCGCGAGCCACTCGCCCGAGGCGTAGATGGCATCGACCTGATGGCAGCCGCGTAGCCACAGTGCCCCGGAGCCGACCAGCCCGGGCAGGTGGAACCGGGTTTGCCCGCCGGACTCCGTGGCCGGGCGGCGTTCCATGTCGATCAGCTTCACGTGCACGACGCCGGCGCCCCCCCGGCCGCCCTCGCGCACGGGCCGGGAGTACATGCGTGCGCTAACGCCCGTGGGCAGCTCTACCATGATCGTGCCCGTATGCCCGCCGGCCAGCGCCGCGGCCGCGTGCCCGAGCAGCACGACCTGGTCACCGGGATCGAGCACCTGACGTGCGTACTCGTTCATCATCACGACGTCGTGGTTGAGCGCCAGCACGATCCCGGCGGTGCGCCGGCAGGCCCGCAGGTACTCCTGCAGCAGCTCGAAGTCCTGCGCGCTCGTGTCGGCGAGCAGCGCCTGCGTGATCTGGTCGGCGGTGGTCTTGGCGAGCGCAATGAGCAGCGGGTCGGCGTTGCGGCGCCAGCAGGTCAGGTCGACCGCGCCGAGGATCTTGCCGGAGATCGGGTCATGGATGGGCACCCCCGCGCATGCGAGGCCCTCGAGGTTCTCCGCGTAGTGCTCGTGGCCGAACACGTGCGCCGGCCGGCCGCCCTCCAGCGCGGTGCCGATCCCGTTGGTGCCGACCGATTTCTCCGCGTAGCTGAAACCCGGGGCGAGCTGAACGCCGTCCAGATGCCGTTCGAGATCGCGGTCCGCGGTGAGCCGGCTGAGCACCACGCCGGCCGGGTCGGTGAGGATCACGCTGATCGGCTGACCGTCCAGATTTTCGCGCAGGTTCTCGAGCACCGGCACGGCGTTTCGGGTGAGCGGAGTGTCGAGGTTTGGGTCGCGCACATATCGCAGCGCGATCCGGTCGGCGGCCACGTTCCAGCGCCGGGAGCGCCACCAGGACGCCAGAATCGTGTCGCGTATGCGGCTCGGCTCGATCTTCTCTGAATTGAGGAATCGCTCCCTTAGCTTGGCCAGCCGGGAGTCGTCAGCCTGCTCTGGCGGCGTTGCTATCGGCGACATAGCACCTCCCCGCTCCCGCAGGCGGGCTCGACCTGCGGATAGCTCCGAGGGTTTCCGTCGAGGATTCGGCCGTGTAACTCCCCAGGTTAAATGCGGCTTTGCCGATATGTGTCTCATGTTGAGACCGCTCCGCGCAAGCGGGCGGCATTCGATGCCATCAGGCCGTGCCGGCTCCCGCCGCGACGACGAAGGGCCGGGACGACGAAGGGCCGGGACGTACGCGAGGAGGCGCCTGATGGACGAGCCGCGTAAGCCGGACGACCAGCCGGGTGCACAGCACGACCGGCGGGGTCACCCGTACGACCGGCCGGGTCACCCGTACGACCGGCCGGGTGAGCCGTACGAGGAGACGTACAACCCGTGGAGCATCGTCAACCTGGTGTTCCACCACCTGGCCGAACAGGGCCTGCGTCCCGTCCTGGGCAGCGCCGGGGATCCGGGCGGCCCGGCCGCGGAGCTGCTCAAGGCGCTGGGGATCAAGCCGGCCGCCGAGGGCAACCGGCAGCTCTCCCAGGATGTCGATCACCATCTCGCGCGGCTCAGGGACGCCGTATTCGGCGACGAATGAGCGGCCGGGCCGGCGCGTCCGCCACCGGCTGTCTCATGTTGAGAACCCACGGCCTTCGACTTTGGGTTCTCATCACCTCATAGGCAGCACGTAGGCAGCACATGGGCGCATGGGGGCGTGCACTCGCCGGCGAGGCGAGAAGTGAGACGTCGCCCCTGGAAGAGATCGTCAGGACTGCATGCACACGCGGCAGCCCACCGGAGCGAAGGTAAGGGGTGACTATGAGTCGCCAGAGTGTGGCCAAGGCCCACCAGAAGATCCAGGAATTGGCCTGGGAACCGCTCTACCACGAGCCGGTCTCGCAGTACGGAACCGACTACACGTTCAGGAAGGCGCAGAAGAAGGACCCGCTCAAGCAGGTTCTGCGGTCGTACTTCCCCATGCAGGAAGAAAAGGACCATCGGGTCTACGGGGCCTCGGACGGCGCCATCCGCGGCAACATGTTCCGCCAGGTGCAGGAGCGCTGGCTGGAATGGCAGAAGCTGTTCCTGAGCATCATCCCGCTGCCCGAGATCTCCGCGGCGCGCGCGATGCCCCTGCTGTTCCGCACCGTACCGAACCCGGAGCTGCACAACGGCCAGGCGATTCAGATGATCGACGAGGTACGGCACTCGACGATCCAGCAGAACCTGAAGCGCCTGTACATGAACAACTACATCGACCCGGCGGGCTTCAACTCGAGCCTGCGCAACTTCCAAAACGACTACTGCGGGACGATCGGCCGCCAGTTCGCCGAGGGCTTCATCACCGGTGACGCCATCACGGCCGCCAGCATCTACCTGACGATCGTGGCGGAGACGGCGTTCACGAACACGCTGTTCGTGGCCATGCCGGCCGAGGCCGCGGCCAACGGCGACTACCTCCTGCCGACGGTGTTCCACTCCGTACAGTCGGACGAGTCCCGCCACATCAGCAACGGGTACGCCACGCTGCTCATGGCGCTGTCGGACGAGGAGAACCACCAGCTGCTCGCCCGCGACCTGCGGTACGCGTGGTGGAACAACCACCGTGTGGTGGACGCGGCCATCGGCACCTTCATCGAGTACGGCACGAAGGACCGCCGCAAGGACCGGGAGAGCTACGCCGAGATGTGGCGGCGGTGGATCTACGACGACTACTACCGCAGCTACCTCGTCCCGCTGGAGAAGTACGGGCTCGAGATTCCGCACGACCTCATCGAAGAGGCGTGGAACCAGATCTGGAACAAGGGCTACGTGCACGAGGTCGCGCAGTTCTTCGCCACCGGGTGGCTGGCCAACTACTGGCGGATCGACCCGATGACGGACAAGGACTTCGAGTGGTTCGAGCACAAGTACCCGGGCTGGTACGACCGGTACGGGAAGTGGTGGGAGAACTACAACCGGCTGTCCATCCCCAACGGGCACCACCCGATCGTCGCCGAGAACGTCGACTACGTGTACCCGCACCGCTGCTGGACCTGCATGGTGCCGTGCCTGGTCCGCGAGGACATGGTCATGGCCGAGGTCGACGGGCAGTGGCGTACGTACTGCCACGAGGCCTGCCGCTGGACCGACGAGACCGCCTTCCGGCCCTCCTTCCAGGGCCGGTCGACGCCCAACATGGGCCAGCTCATCGGCAAGCGCGAGTGGGAGACGCTCTACCACGGCTGGAACTGGGCCGATGTGGTCACCGACATGGGCTTCGTCCGCGACGACGGCAACACCATGGTCGCGCAGCCGCATCTGAACCTGGACCCGAACAAGATGTGGACGCTCGACCATCTGCGGCGCATGCCGCACGTGCAGAGCCCCAACGTCCTGCTGAACGAGATGACGCCGGAGGAGCGGGAGGCCTTCCGCGCGGACTACGTGCGACAGGGCCCCGCCGGGCGGCCGGCGCCTCAGGAATAACCGCAACACCAAGCTCCACCAAGGAGGATGACGAACGGAGGGCCCTCCGGCAGGGGCCCCACGGCCACAGCGGCCCGGCGCCCGGCTCGGTGCGCGAGCCCAGCGCGCGAGCCGGATGCCTAGGGCCAAACCACACTGGGGCCCCATTCTCGGGCCCTCCGTTCGCCGTCCAGCCTTGTGTGCCTCGAATAGCACGTGGTCCGCGAGGGGAGTCATGGCCGACAAACACGTCGTGCGGTTCGAGCCCGTCGGCATCGAGATCGAGGTCGACGAGGAGCAGACCATCCTGCGCGCGGCCGCCGAGCAGGGGATCATGCTCATGCACGGCTGCAAGGAGGGGCAGTGTTCGTCGTGCAAGTCGTTCGTCCTCGACGGCGACGACATCGAGCTCGACCGATACTCCACCTTCGCGCTCCCCGATTTCGAGCGCGAGGAGGGCTTCACGCTGCTGTGCCGGGCCCACGCGTACGAGGACCTCCAGATCGAGCTGCTCAACTTCGACGAGGACATGATCCGTTCCGGGCTGCCGATTCAGGAGGCGGTGGCCGAGGTCGTCGCGAACGAGCCCGTCACGCACGACATGCGGCACCTCGTGCTGCGCCTGGTGGAGCCGACGGAGATCAAGTTCTTCCCGGGCCAGTACGTCGACATCGCCGTTCCGGGTACCGACGCCACCCGGTCGTTCTCGATGGCGAACACCACCAGCCGCGAGACGGGCGAGCTCGAGTTCATCATCAAGGTCTATCCGGACGGGCTGTTCTCGCATTTCCTCGACACGCAGGTCACGGTGGGGGACCGGCTCGACCTGAGCGGCCCGTTCGGCGTGTTCACCCTGCGGGAGGGGCACGACACCGACCTGATCTTCCTCGGCGGGGGAGCGGGAATGGCGCCCATCCTCTCGCTCCTGCGGTCGATGTCCGAGCGCGGCATCGAGCGGAAGGCCACGTATTACTACGGGGCCCGGGGCCGCCGGGACCTCTGCTTCGAGGAAGAGCTGCGCTCGTTCGAACAGTCGCTTCCCGGGTTCCGCTACGTGCCCGCGCTGTCGGAGCCGGACGAGGACGACGCCTGGGGGGGCGAGGTCGGCCTCATCACCGATGTCGTGAAGGCCCACGAGGACGACCTGCGGAACGTGCACGCCTACGTCTGCGGGCCGCCGCCCATGGTGGAAGCGGCGATTCCGCTGCTGGCCCGGCTCGGCGTGCCAGACAAGCACATCTACTACGACAAGTTCACCACGACGGGTGATCCCGACGAAAAGGGGACTCCATGACAACCGCCCACGAACGAAGCGTGCCGAAACCGGAATTCACCGACGCCGAGGCCGGCGCGAAGGAATTTCCGGATTCCTCTGCGCGGAAGTTCAACTACTACAACCCGCAGCGGCGCAAGCAGACCCACTACGAGGATGTGACCGTCGAGGTCCAGCCCGATCCCAGGCACTATCTCAGCCAGGGCTGGCTGTACGGGTTCTCAGATGGCCGGGGCGGATATCCGCTGGACTGGACCGTTCTCAAGGCGTGGGGATCGGACCGGCCGGAACCGGAACGCTATCCGGGATCGGGCGGAAAGGGCTACGACTGGCCGTCGCTCGGCTGGCACGAGTTCCGCGACCCCAACGAAGAATGGGAGCTCACCCTCTACCGCTACAACGCCAACGTCGTGCGCCAGCTCAACCAGAACGTCGAGGCGGCCCGGCAGACGAAGGCGTTCGACCAGTGGAACCGCAGCTGGGTGCAGTTCGTCCAGCACAACCTCGGTGCCTGGATGCACGTGGACCACGGGCTCGGCCTGTACCTGTTCGCGAACGCGAACCGCCGCGCGCCCACGAACATGCACAACAACGCGATCTCGGTCAACAGCATGCACCTGATCCGGGCCGCGCAGGATCTGGCGCTCTACAACCTCACGCTGAGCGAGGAGATCGTCGGCTTCGACGGCACGGCGCACATCGAGACCTGGAACCGCGACCCGGCCTGGCAGGGCGTACGGGAGACCGCCGAACTGCTGACCGCAATCGACGACTGGTGCGAGGCCGTCTTCGCGGCGAACGTGGTCTTCCAACCGCTCGTCGGCGAGTTGTTCCGCAGCCACCTCGTCCAGCACGCGGCCCCGCGCAACGGCGACTTCGTCACGCCCACGATCGTCGGCGCGGAGGAGTACGACTTCGCCGAGCGGGATCTGCGCTACACGAAGCCGATGTTCGAGCTGCTGACGAACGACCGCGAGTTCGCCGCCCACAACAAGGAGATCATGCAGCAGTGGCTGGTGGACTGGGTGCCGAGGGTTATCTCGGCCGCCCGCACGCTGCAGCCGCTGTGGTCACAGCCCGAGGCGAAGCCGCCTCGCTTCGAGGACGGCCTGGACGCGGCCAAGGCCCGCTTCAGCAGAATCGTGACGGATCTGGGTCTGGAGACACCGAAGGAGCTGGAGCAGTGACCACCTTCAAAACGGCCGAAAGCCCGTACAAGTCCGACAACACCCCGTCCAACAAGTGCGGGTTCACGCTCATGAACAATCAGGTCGGCGTGGTCGTGGCCCAGGTCATGAGCGGGAAGCCTAACGTGACGGTGACGTACCTGCCGTCCATGATCCGGGTCGACGCCGTCGGCCGGATGGATGTCATCTACGACGAGATCTCCGAGGCGCTGGGAGAAGAAGCCGGTTACTTCGACGCCGCGGAGTTCGAGGAGAGCATGTCGACCCACTACGGCCGCATGATTCACGAGGACGACCGGACCATCATGTTCGCCAATCCCGAGGACGCGGCGGAATACATCGGCTTCGACCTCACGGCCACATCGAACTAGGGCAGTTCAGGAGGCACACGTGTACGAAAAGGATGGCGAGAAGTACTTCGTGGTCGACAGCCACATGCACTACTGGAACGCCGCCCCCGACAACTGGGTGGAGGGAGCCGAACAGTACGCCAAGGGCTGGATCGAATGCTTCCACGCCTACATGGGGCTCGGCCCGCCGGAAACCCACTGGCCGATCGAGAAGTTCCAGAAGTACTCAGAAGACGACCTGATGAAGGACGTCTTCGAGGACGGCCATGTGGACGTGGCGATCTTCCAGCCCACCTATCTGAAGGAGTGGTACAAGGAGGGCTTCAACACCACCGAGCGCAACGCCGAAATGGGCAAGAAGCACCCCGGCAAGTTCGTCTACAACACGCGCTGGGACCCGCGCGAGGGCGACGACGGGCTGAAGGAGCTGCGGGACAACGTCGACCGCTACGGCTCCCGCGGGGTGAAGCTCTACACGGCCGAATGGCGGCAGGGCTCACGTGGCTGGAAGCTCTCGGATCCGGAGGCGTACCGCTATTTGGAGGCCTGCCGGGAGCTCGGAATCAAGAACATCCACGTCCACAAGGGCCCCACGATCTGGCCGCTCGACAAGGACGCCTTCGAGGTGTCCGACGTCGACCACGCGGCGACCGACTTCCCCGACCTGAACTTCATCGTCGAGCATGTCGGGCTGCCGCGCATCGAGGACTTCTGCTTCATGGCGACGCAGGAGCCCAACGTGTACGCGGGGTGCGCGGTCGTCATCGGCGGGCTGATGCACGCACGGCCGAAGTTCTTCGCCAAGGTCATGGGCGAGCTGCTGTTCTGGGTCGGCGAGGACAAGATGACCTTCGGCAGCGACTACGGGATCTGGGAGCCGAAATGGCAGATCGAGGGGTTCGTCGACTGGAACTACCCGGATCGGGATGAGTTCTCCGACTACCCCGAGGTGACGACGGCGACGAAGAAGAAGATCCTCGGCCTCAACGCGGCCAAGCTGTACGACATCGAGGTGCCGCCTGAGTATCGGCTGGAACCGGGGGAGGGCACGCCCGCGGCGCAGGACTCCGCCCAGGGGGTCTCCGCGGTATGAAGGCCGCCCCAGTGCTGGCCGCACTGGAGACGGTGCGCGACCCTGAGCTCGACGAGCCGATCACGTCACTCGGTTTCGTCGCGTCGTGCACCGTCTCGGCGGCCGGAGACGTACAGGTGCGGCTGCGGCTGCCCACCTATTTCTGCGCGCCGAACTTCGCCTTTCTCATGGTGGCGGACGCGTACGACGCGGTGTCCGCCCTGAATTGGGTACGCCGGGTCGAAGTGGTCCTGGAAGATCATTTTGCCGCGGACGCGATCAACGGCGGCGTCGCCGCGCAGTCCGGGTTCGCGCGGTCGTTCGACGGCGAGGCCGTCGGCGAGCTCCATCAGTTGCGCGCCGACTTCCTGCGCAAGGCGGTCATGGCCGGCACCGACCAGGTGTGCCGCCCGCTGGTCGCGGCCGGCGCCGATCCGTCGGCGCTCGCCACGATGCGGCTCGGCCAGGCCCCGCCGTCGCGGGCACTCGACCGCCTGCGCCAGCGCCGGGCCGAGCTCGGCCTGCCGGCCGGCGACGACGCCCCGCTCCTCATCGATCCGGCGACGGGCGCGGCGATCGCCGGTGACGCTCCGCTGCATCTGCGGCGCGCTCGTGCGACTCGGATCAGCATCGACGCTAATACCGGCATCTGCAGGGGCATGCTCCGGCATAGATACCAGGCCGCAGGAATAGGCGAGGAGGAGCAATGAAGGCCGTAAGGCTGCACGAGTACCACCAGAACCCCGTGGTCGAGGACATACCGGAGCCGAAGATCCAGGGACCGCTGGACGTCATCGTCAAGATCGGCGGCGCGGGGGTGTGCCGTACCGACCTGCACATCATCGAAGGCCAGTGGGCCGAGCGTACGCAGACCCAACTCCCGTACGTCCTCGGGCACGAGAACGCCGGCTGGGTGCACGAGGTGGGCTCCGGAGTCACCAACGTCCAGGCGGGCGACACGGTGATCCTGCACCCGTCGCCGAGCTGTGGCCTGTGCGGGCCCTGCCGGTACGGGAACGACATGCACTGCGAGAACAGCGCGTTCCCCGGCCTCGCCAACCGCGACGGCGGAATGGCCGAGTACCTGCACACCTCGGCGCGCGCGTGCGTGAAGCTGGACCCGCAGACCCAGCCGAAGGACGTCGCGGCGCTCGCCGACGCGGGCATCACCGCCTACCACGCCGTCCGCAAGGCCATTCCGCTGCTCTACCCGGGCACCACCTGCGCGCTCATCGGCGCGGGCGGGCTCGGTCACATCGGTATCCAGTGTCTGGCGGCGCTCACCGCCACCCAGATCATCGTGGTGGACCGCAACCCCGACGCGCTCAAGCTCGCCGAGCAACTCGGCGCGGACCACACCGTCGTCGCCGACGGCGGGCACGTCGACGCGGTCATGGACCTGACCGGAGGACGCGGCGCCGACGTCGTGCTGGACTTCGTGGCCGAACAGGGGGCCGAGCAGGACGGGTTCGCGATGACGGCCCCGGCCGGCTCGTACTACGTGATCGGGTACGGCGGCGAGGTACGCATTCCGACCCTCGACATCATATCCACCGAGCGCAACATCATCGGCAACATCGTCGGGACGTACAACGATCTCGTCGAGCTCATGGTGCTGGCGCAGAACGGCAAGGTCACCCTGCACACCAAGACGTACCCGCTCGACGCGGCGGTGGAGGCCATCCAAGATCTCGACGCCGGCCGGGTGCGCGGCCGCGCCATCCTCGTCCCATAAACCGCCTGGGGAGAAGCACAGGGGAGAACCAATGGCCAAGGAATTGCGTTTCGCCGAGGAGGCCCGTGGCCTGCTGCTCGCCGGCGTTGACCAGCTCGCCGAAGCCGTGAAATCCACGCTCGGGCCGAAGGGGCGCAACGTCATCCTGGAGAAGATCACCGGGTCGCCCGTCGTCACCAACGACGGCGTGACGATCGCCCGCGAGATCCACCTCAAGAACCAGTTCGAGAACATGGGCGCGCAGCTGGTCAAGGAGGCGGCGATCAAGACGAACGACATCGTCGGCGACGGCACCACCACGGCCACTGTGATCGCGCAGGCGATCGTACGGGAGGGGATGCAGGCGATCGGCGCGGGCGCCAACCCGGTGCTGGTCAAGCGCGGCATCGACCTCGCGGTGGACCAGCTCGTACGGCGGCTGCAGGGGGTGGCGCATCCGGTGGCCACCGAACAGGACTACGCCCGGGTCGCGGCGATCTCGGCGAACGACGACACGGCCGTTGGCGAAGCGATCGCGAAGGCCCTGCACACCGTGGGCGACAGCGGCATCGTCACCGTGGAGGAGTCCCCGGCCCACGGGATGAGCGTCGACTTCGTCGAGGGCTTCGAGTTCGACAACGGATACCTCTCGCCGTACATGGTGACCAATCCGGCCACGCTGGAGGCGGTCGTCGAGGACCCGTACCTCCTGCTGTGCAGCGAGAAGATCACCAAGGTGCAGCAGCTCATGCCGCTGCTCGACAAGATCATGCGGGCGCCGCGGCCGCTGGTCATCGTGGCCGAGACCGTCGAGGGCACGGCGCTGAGCATGCTCGTGCACAACCACGTCAGCGGGATCTTCCAATGCGTGGCCGTGCGCGCGCCCGGGTTCGGCGATCGCCGGCTGCACAAGCTGGAGGACATCGCGGCCATCACGGGCGGCGCCGTCTACAGCAAGCACTCGGGTTTCACGCTGGAGACGATGACCGTCGACCACCTCGGCCGCGCCGCCCAGGTACGGGTCACGCCGGAGCGTACGGCCATCATCGGGGGCCGCGGCGAGCCCGGCGAGGTCGAGTTCCGCATCGGCCAGCTGCGGGCGGAACTCGACCGGGCCACCTTCGGCATCGACGAGGACGTGCTCACCGAGCGCATCGGGTCGCTGTCGGGCAAGGTCGCCGTGATCAAGGTGGGCGCGCCCACCAACGCGGAGCTCAAGGAGCTGCAGCACCGGGTCGAGGACGCGTTGTCCGCGACGCGGGCCGCCATGGCCGAGGGCATCGTCGCCGGTGGCGGCGCGGCGCTGATGCACGCCGAGGACGCGCTCGACGATCTGGACGTCAAGGACGACTACGCCATCGGCGTGGAGATCGTCCAGCGGGTGCTCACCGAGCCCACCTTCCTGATCGCCGCGAACGCGGGGTATTCGGGCCGCGAGGTGGTGGACCGGATGGCCCAGATGGGTCCCGACGATGGGTTCGACGCGCTGCAGGGCCGGTACGGCAACATGATCGAGATGGGCATCATCGACCCGCTGCGGGTGGCCCGGTCGGCGCTGCAGAACGGTGCGTCGGTCGCGGGGCTGCTCTTGACCACGAACACGCTGATCGCAGAGGAGCAGACGCCCTGGGGCGGCAGCCCCGCGTTGATGACGGAGTACGGCGCGCTCGATGAGGGCCTGCAGCAACCGTCGCCCGACTCGAGCACGCCGCAGTCGCTCGGGCTCGGCCCCTCGATCGGCTGAGCCGGTCGAGAGCCGGTCTGAGAGTCGGTTGGGTATGGCCGCACCGACGTCGCAACCCGCTCTGCCGCTGCCTACAGCCCAGCAGAGCGGGTTGCGGCTCTTGCGCTCGCGCGGTCGGACGCGCGGGGTGGTGGCGCTGCTCGGTCCGGCCTTCGTGGCCGCCGTCGCGTACGTGGATCCGGGCAACTTCGCCACCAACTTCTCCGCCGGTGCGAACTTCGGGTACGCGCTGGCCTGGGTGATCGTCGCGGCCAACCTGATGGCGATGGTCGTGCAGTACCTGTCGGCCAAGGTCGGCGTGGCCACCGGCCATGACCTTCCGGAGCTGTGCCGCCGGCACCTGCCCCGGCCGGTGACGTACGGGCTGTGGGTGCAGGCGGAGCTCATCGCCATCGCGACGGACCTGGCCGAGTTCGTCGGCGCCGCGATCGGGCTGAACCTGCTCTTCGGGGTGCCGATGTTCGCGTCGGGGCTCATCACCGCGCCCGTCGCGTTCGGGTTGCTGGCGCTGGAGCAGCGCGGCTACCGCCGGTTCGAGCTGGCCATCGCCGGCCTGCTCGGCATCGTGTTCCTCGGGTTCGCCTACGACCTCATCGTCGCGCAGGTGTCGCCGGCCGGTGTCGCCGGCGGCATGGTCCCGAGCCTGCCCAGCGACGGCCTGCTGCTCGCCTCCGGCATCATCGGGGCGACGGTGATGCCGCACGTCGTCTATCTTCACTCCGCGCTCACCAAGTCGCGCGTGGCCTGCAAGGACGACGCGGAGCGGCGTGAGCTGCTGCGCTTCCAGCGGCTGGACGTGCTCGTCGCACTGGGCGCCGCCGGCCTGGTCAACCTCTCGATGCTGTTCATCGCCGCCTCGCTGTTCAGCAACGCGGGCGGCCCGGACGTGGACGGGATCGAGGCCGTGCACTCCGGGCTCGGTGAGACGGTCGGGGGAGTGGCGGCGCTTGCCTTCGCGGTCGCGCTGCTCGCCTCCGGCCTGTCGTCGTCGAGTGTGGGCACCTATGCCGGGCAGGTGGTCATGCAGGGCTTCATCGACCGGCGCATTCCGCTGTTCGTGCGGCGCGGGATCACGATGCTGCCGGCTCTCGTGGTGCTCAGCCTCGGCCTGCCGACCACGGCCAGCCTGGTCATCTCGCAGGTCGTGCTGTCGTTCGGCATTCCGTTCGCGCTGATCCCGTTGCTCCTGCTGACCCGCCGGGCGGACGTCATGGGCCCGCTCGTCAACCGCGGCATCACGACGGCCGTCACGGCCTGCATCGCCTTGTTGATCACCGCCCTGAACTTCTTCCTGCTGTACGCGACTTTTCTCTCCTAGGGCGTGTCTCAAAGTCGGCGTCCGTAACGAGCC
This sequence comes from Streptosporangiaceae bacterium, assembly GCA_036555725.1. Taxonomy (GTDB): domain Bacteria; phylum Actinomycetota; class Actinomycetes; order Streptosporangiales; family Streptosporangiaceae; genus CALAED01. The sequence continues at coordinate 136,159 of DATBKU010000061.1, forward strand.
GCGCAGCAGGACAGCCGGCTTTGAGACACGCCCTAGGCCCGCATATCGAGGAGACGGCCGCGATGTGCGACCTTGGCCGGAAGTGAGACACTGGCCGGGCCAGTCAAGGATCCTGCACTGAGAGCAAGGATGGGCATGACTCCCACGTCCGCCGATCCGCCCGAAGGGCGCGTTCTGGATCACACGGAGCCCGGGCCGACGGTGTCGCGGATGCTGGTCGGCGCGGAGCTACGCCGCCTGCGCACGGCTCGCGGAATCACGCGGGAGGCGGCCGGCCTGGCGATACGCGCGTCGCATTCGAAGATCAGTCGGCTGGAGCTGGGCCGTACCGGGTTCAAGCGGCGTGACGTGTCCGATCTGCTCACCCTGTACGGCGTCGACGATGCGGCCGAGCGGCAGATCGTGCTGGACATGGTCGACCAGGCCAACGCGCCGGGCTGGTGGCGGGCCTACGCCGACGTGGTGCCCGACTGGCTGGAGGCGTGCCTCGGGCTGGAGCACGGGGCTTCGGTGATCCGCAACTTCGAGGTTCAGTTCGTGCCCGGTCTGCTGCAGACCGAGACGTACGCCCGGGCCATACTCCGGTTGACGCATCCCAACGAACCCCGTGCCGTACTGGAGCGCCGGGTCGCGCTGCGGATGCGCCGCCAGGACATCCTGCACCGAACCGATCCGCCGCATCTATGGGTCGTGATCGACGAGGCCGGGCTGCGCCGCTCGATCGGCGACCCGGCGACGATGCGCGACCAGCTCGACCACTTGATCCAGGCCGCTCGGCTGCCGCACGTCAACCTGCAGGTGCTGCCGCTCAGCGCCGGCGGGCATGCGGCGCTCGGCGGGGCGATCACGCTCTTGCGGTTCCCCGAAGGCGAAGTGCCGGACGTCGTCTATCTCGAGCAGCTCATCAGCGCCGTCTACCTCGACAAACCCGCCGAGGTCGAGCACTACCGGCACGTCCTGAACCGCCTCGTCGCCGTGGCCCAATCGCCCGACGCCGCCGAGGCGACCGTGCGCAGCATCCGCGACACGACCTGACCACGGGGGCACCCGCTGGTCCAGTGAGGTGATCGCTGGAAGGCTGGGCCCCGTGGTGGCTGTGGGGTTGCTGGCGGTGCCGGCGCTGGTGGGGTGGGCATACCTGGCGGTCGGGCATGGCTGGTTCTGGCGCGCCGGGCCGGGGCTCGGCGCGGGCGTGGATCCGCCGGACCCTCCGGAGTGGCCCCAGGTGGTCGCGGTGGTGCCGGCGCGGAACGAGGCGGCGCTGCTGCCGGCGACCCTGCCGAGCCTGCTCGGGCAGGAGTACGCGGGCCGGTTCCGGGTGGTGCTGGTCGATGACGGGAGCGACGACGACACGGCGGGCGTGGCCGAGCGGCTGGGCCGCGACCCCGCGAATACCGAGTTGCGGGTTGTACGGGCGGGGGAGCGGCCGGAGGGGTGGGCGGGGAAGGTGTGGGCGATGGCCGAGGGCGTACGGGCGGCGGGGGAGCCCGAGTTCTTGCTGTTCACCGACGCCGACATCGCCTACGCGCCCGGCACCCTGGCCCGGCTGGTCCGGGCGGCCGATGCGGGTTATGACCTGGTCTCACAGCTGGCCACCCTGCGTACGCGCACCGGGTGGGAGCGGGCGATCGTGCCCGCGTTCGTGTACTTCTTCGCCCTGCTGTTCCCGTTTCGGCGGGTGGGCCGGCCGGGTTCGCGAACCGCGGCGGCGGCCGGCGGGTGCATGCTGGTGCGCCGCGGCACGCTGGTGGGCGCGGGCGGGCTGGCCGAGATCCGGGCCGCGCTGATCGACGACGTGGCGCTCGGACGGCTGCTCAAGCGGCACGGCGGGCGATGCCGCCTGGACCTGAGCCACGACGTGGTCAGCCGCCGTCCGTACCCGCGACTGGCCGACCTGTGGTCCATGGTGGCGCGCAGCGCCTACACACAGCTCAGCTACTCGCCGCCGTTGCTGGCGGGCACGGTGCTGGGGCTGGCGCTGCTGTTCGTGGTGCCGCCGGTCGCGGCGGTCGCCGGCCTGACCGGCTTGGTCCTCGGCGGCACCGGGCCGGCGGGCCTGGTCGCCACGGCCGGGCTGCTCGCCTGGGCGATCATGGCGGTCACCTACGTGCCGACGCTCCGCTTCTACCGGCTGTCGGCGCTGCGCGCCCCGGCGCTGCCGCTCGTCGCGATGATGTACGCGGGCATGACGCTCGACTCGGCCCGCCGCTACCACGCGGGCCGGGGCGGGGCCTGGAAGGGCCGCACCCTCGCCGGCCGCTGATCCGGCCGTACCGACCGGCCCGCCCTAAGGCCTCATAAGCCGCTGTCCTGCTGCGCGTCGCCCAGGCGGCGCTCGCGACGGACGGGGCTCATGAAACAGACCTTAGCGGCGCTGGGAGAAGTCGCCGTACCCGACCACCGGATCGAGCGGCCGTACCGGAGGCCGTTCGGTCCAGCCGGCGCCGGCGTCCGGCCGCGCGCCCCCGCCTGCGACCGGCCCAGCGCCGGGAGCCGGCCCACCGCCCGCGGCGGCCCGGCCCATCTGGTGCACCTGGCCGACCTGCTCCGGCTCGGCGATCCGGTCGTACGAGCCGCGCCACTCGCCGACCGCGGCGCCCACCACGGGAGCGGACGGGGTCGCCGCGTCGTACAGGAAGGCGCCCAGCCCGGTCAGCAGCCGCCGCACGTCGGCCTGCGGGCGGACCACCAGGCGCAGGAACTGACTCGACGATCCCAGCTTGTTGCCGCACTCGCGGACGAAGACGCCGTGCTCCTTGATCAGATAGTCGCGCAGCTGCCCGCCGTCCTTTCCGATCGGGAGCTTCACCAGGACGAAGTTGCCCTGGGAGGCGAACACCGTCAGCCCGGGCAGGGCCGCGAGCTGATGCGACATCGTCCTGCGGTCGTGGGCGAGTAGTTCCAGGCTCCGGCGGTACTCGGCCTGGTGCTCCTTGAGCAGGAACACCACGACCTCGGCGAAGGAGTTGAGATTCCACTTCGGCAGGGCCCGGCGGACCGTGCCGGCCAGGGCGGGGTTGGCCACCAGGTACCCGAACCGGATGCCGTGCAGCCCGAAGTTCTTGCCGAGGCTCTTGAGCACGATCACGTTCGGCCTGATGGCGGCCTCGTCGGCCACGCTGGTGTACGGCTCGGCGTCCACGAAGTCGATGAACGACTCGTCGACCACCACGAGGTCGAAGTCGGCCAGGCTGTCGAGCAGCCTGATCACCTCGCGCCGGGAGACGTAGCCGCCGTCCGGGTTGTTCGGGTTGCAGATCACGGCGACGCGCGAGCCACGGTGCCGGACGAAGCGGAGGAATGCATCGGTGTCGAGCTCGAAGTCCTGGCTCTCCTGCAGCGGGAACATGTCGACCCGCTTGCCGGTCTCCAGCGGCTGGTCGGTCCAGCGGCCGAACGTCGGGATCGGTATGGCCAGGCCCTCCTTGACCAGCAGATGGTCGATCCAGGTGATCAGCTCGGTGGAGCCGTTGCCCATGGCCACGGTCTGCGGGTGGAGCCGCAGCGTGGCGCACAGCTCGGCGGTGATCGTGTCGGCGTCGCTCGGGTAGTACTTGAGGATGTTCTGCAGGTTCCGCTCCAGGCCCTCGAACATGCCCGGAGTCGGAAAATACGGGTTGCAGGGGATGCAGAAGTCGACAAGGTCGCCGTGCTGACCTGACATCCCGCGGGTGAGCGCGAAATACGACGGGCTGTGCGCGGTTTTTCGCAGCAAGCCGAGATCGATAGGACCGGCCAAGGCAGGGCCCCCTCCCGGGAGCGGCATGCCTACGGCCCGCGCTCCCACGGAACTGAGATCGGTGACACCGCAACGCCCACGGGCGTGGGCTGTGTGGTGGGTTACGCGGGCCCCGACGGGAAGGTTCAGCCGCGAACGCTCCGTCGATCATGGAGGCGCGCCCGGTAATCGGCCCGGAGGGCTGCCTTTCGGCAGTACTGGCGGCAGGCGAGCGCCGGTAGCGTCGATCGGGTGAAGACTCCGCCCCGGCGCGCCATGATCAAGGACGCCCTGCTGTGGGCGCTGCTGTCCTTTCCGGTCGTGGTGGGGATGCTGACGGTGCAACCCGGCGACGAGCCCTGGTGGGTGCAGGCCGGCGGTCTGCTCGTGCTGGGCGCCGCCGTGGCGGTCGGCCGTCGCTACCCGCTCGCCGCGCTCCTGCTCACGGCCGGGCTGATCGCGCCGGTCGCCACCGGACATCTGCACGGTTTTTTCAGCTTCGCGCTGCCGGTCCTGAGTTACCTGGTGGGTCGCCGGATGGCCCAGGCCAGGCCGGCGCTGTGGGTCTTCGCGGCGACCTTCGCCGTCGGGTCGTCGCTCGTCCTGCTGAACGGCTTCGACATCACGACCTGGTTCGGGCTGGCCCTCTGGCTGGTGCTGCTCGGCGTACTGCCCTGGCTGGTCGGCCGCTACTGGCGGCAGTACGAGGAGCTTGTCCAAGCGGGCTGGGAGCGGGCCGAGCGCCTGGAGCGGGAGCAGCACATTCTGGCCGAGCGGACCAGGCTGCGCGAACGCGCCCGGATCGCTCAGGACATGCACGACTCGCTGGGCCACGAGCTCTCGCTCATCGCGCTGCGGGCGGGCGCCCTGCAGGTGGCCCCCGACCTGCCGGAACGCCACCGGACGGCGGCCCGCGAGCTGCGGGAGAGCGCGGCGGCGGCCACCGAACGGCTGCGGGAGATCATCGGGGTGCTGCGGGTCGACGGGGAGCCGGCGCCGACCGAGCCGGTCGGGGAGACGGTCGCCGACCTGGCCGAGCGGGCCGGCGCGTCGGGCTTGGGGGTGGAGGTAACGCACACCGGCGAGGCCGGGCGGCTGGCCCCGATGGTCGACCGCGCGGTCTACCGGGTGGTGCAGGAATCGCTGACCAACACGGCCAAGCACGCTCCGGGCGCTGCGGTCACCGTACGGCTGGCGCACCGGGAGACCGAGACCGTGGTGACCGTGACCAACGCGCCCACGACCCCGGTGCCGGGCGATGGCCGGGGCGGGTACGGGCTCGCCGGGCTGCGGGAACGGGTGCGGCTGGCCGGTGGGACGCTGCGCGCCGGGGCGACGTCGGCGGGCGGCTTCGAGGTGGAGGCCCGGCTGCCGCACGCGGCACCGGCGGGCGCCCTGCGAGATCACCCCGCCGCCGGTCCGGGTCGGACCGAGTCCGCGGATCAGCTGGCCCATGCCCGGCGGCGCGTACGGCGTGGCCTGTTCTCCGTGGTCGCGACGGCGGCCGGACTGATCGCCGCCGTGGGGGCCGCGATGGCCGGCTACTACGTGTACGTGACGGTCAACTCCGTGCTGGAGCCGGACCAGTTCCAGCGGTTGTGGATCGGGCAGGACCGGGCGCAGGTGGAGAGCGTGCTGCCGAAGGAGGAGTTGTTCGGCGGGTCGCCGGCGGCCGGTCCGCCGATACCCGCGGGCGCCATGTGCCGGTACTACCGGCCGGACGCCAACCTCTTCGGTCTCGGCACCGTGTACCGGCTGTGCTTCGCGGGCGACCGGCTCGTCGCCAAGGACGCCATCGCGACCGCGCGCAGCACGGAGCGCGCGCCGTGATCCGGGTGCTGCTGGCCGACGACGAGGGCATGGTTCGCGCCGGCGTCCGCGCGATCCTGGCGGCCGCTCCGGAGATCGACGTCGTCGCCGAGGCCGCGGACGGCCGGGAGGCGATCGACCTGGCCCAGCGCCACCGCCCGGACGTCGCGCTGCTCGACATCCGGATGCCCAGGCTGGACGGGCTGGCGGCGACCGGAGAGATCCTCCGTACCGTCCCCGGCACCGCCGTGGTCATCCTGACGACCTTCTCCGAGGACGCGTACATCGCCCGCGCGCTCGGCGACGGCGCCAGCGGCTTCCTGCTCAAGTCCGGCGACCCGGAGGACCTGCTCGCCGGGGTACGGGCCGTGGCCGACGGCGCCGCGTACCTGTCGCCCAGGGTCGCCAAGCGTGTCATCGACGAGCTCAGCGACGGACGCATGTCGCGCGCCGCGACCGCCCGCGGCCAGGTCGGCGCGCTCACCCCGCGCGAACGGGACGTGCTGGCCCTGCTCGGCGGCGGCCTGTCGAACGCCGAGATCGCGCGCCGTCTGCATCTTGTCGAAGGCACGGTCAAGGCCTACGTGAGCACGATCCTGAACAGGCTGGACGTGCGCAATCGCGTCCAGGCCGCGATCATCGCGTACGAGGCCGGGCTGGTCGAGGACTGATCAGCGGCGGGCCGGTACGTCCGGTGCTCCGCCGCCGTACGTACCGGACCGTCTCGACGAGCACCGAAGCGGTGACCGCGACCCCGATGCCCAGCAGCAGTCCCTTGACCGGGTCCTCTTCGAAGGCCATCCCGCCCACATAGCCGACGAGCGCCGAGTAGATAGCCCAGCTCGCCGCCGCGAGCGCGTCGAATCCGCTGAAGGACCGCGCCGGATAGCGCACCGCGCCCATCGTCACCGTGGCCGCGGTCCGGCCGCCGGGGATGTACCGGGCCACCACGAGGATCAGCCCGCCCCGCTCGCCCAGCACCCGGTGCGCCCACGCGAAGGCTTTCCGCCGCCGCCCTCTGGCGCGCCCGGCCAGCCGTCCGCCGGCGAGGCGACCGGCACAGTACGAGACGTGATCACCGGCGAACGCACCGAGCGCGGCGACCGCGATCACGAGGAACAGGTTCGGCCTGCCCCCGGCCGCGTACACCCCGGCGGTGATCACCAGGGTCTCGCTCGGTACGACCGGAAAGAACCCGTCGACCATCGCGAGGGCGAACAGTGCCAGATAGATCCAAGGCGAGCTCATCAGGCCTTGCACGGCGTCCAAGATCGCCTCGGTCATGGGTCCCCGGATTCCTCGTCGGCTGTCACTCGTACGACCGTAGGAATTCGGCGAACCCGCGCTCAGCGGCCGATCGGCACCGCGTCCCCCTGTCTTTCGGCAGTACGCCGTCGTGGTCGGTGCGCCGCGGGCGACCGCGGCGCTAAAGCGGGCGGGTGGCGGGGAGGGTGGCGTAGGCGATGTGGCCGAAGAAGCGACCGGCGTCGGCACGGTGGCGGGCCTCGGCCTTGAGGGCGTCGGCGGTGGCGGGGGAGATGTGGCCGGCGGCGGCGAGGGTGTCGGCGCCGTAGTCGACGATGGTGAGCAGGTAGGTGGGGGAGCCGGTTTCGACGTAGCCGTGGCTGTGGAGCTGTCCCGGGCGGAGTCCGGCCGCCGCGACGAGCGGGGTGATGCGGCGCATCAGCCAGGGATCGTGGACGAGGCGGTCCAGCGTGGCGGCGGCGCAGGTCTGCAATGGGTCGTTGGCGGCGAGGGCCACCGTGGTGGTGGCGTAGTCGCCGTCGTAGACCAGCAGTGTGCCGCCGGGACGGAGAACGCGGCGGGCCTCGGCGACCGCAAGCTCGGGCGACGGGATGTGGCACAGCGCGGTGGCCATGACGACGCCGTCGAAGCTCCCGTCGTCGTACGGTAGGTCGCGACCATCGGCGACGTCGAATCGCAGCCGCGGCGCGCGGCGGCGGGCCCGGTCGATGAAGTACGCGCTGGGGTCGACGCCGACGGCCTCGGCAACGCCGGGTCGGCCGGAGATCTGCTGGGTGATGAGGCCGGTGCCGCAGCCCACGTCCAGGACGCGGGAGCCGTCGGGGTAGTTCGCGTGGGACAGGAAGTCCTGCCAGATCCGCTGCTGGCCCGGCTGGCGGCCGCGGGTCTCGAGTCGTTCGGCCAGGCCGGCGAGCGTGGCCGTGTCGAGTTCGGTGATGCGAGCGTACGGGTCCTGGGAGCGGGTCCGCTCGGCTGCCCGCTCACTGGGCGTGGTTGTCGTCATGGTCCGAGGGTCGCGCGCGGACCCTCGAAAAACCCTCGGGCTCCCACCGCCGTGCGCATCTCAGGGCGTGAGCGAGTCGAGGAATTCCTCGACCGGGCGGAGCACGGTGTCGGCGTCGCCGAACCAGGGCCAGTGGTCGGCGCCTGGCAGTTCGATGAAGCGGGCGCCGGGGATGTGCTCGGCGAGGTAGCGGCCGTTGTCGGGGTGGACCCATTGGTCGTCGCGGCGGTGCAGCACCAGCGTCGGGGCGGTCACCTGGCCGAGCAGCGACCGTACGTCCAAGGTGGCGCCGAAGTCGAGGATGGCGCGGGCGGCGGCGGGGCTGACCGACAGCCGGAGGTACCGGCCCAGCCACTCCATCAGCTGCTCATCGGCCCCCGCGGTCGGCACGGAACGGCGGATGCCGCGGCCGGTCGTCCAGCCCTGCTCCAGCCCGGCCTTGTACTGGGCGAGGAACTTCGGGCTCCAGCCGGCCGGATATGTGGGGTCGGCGAGCATCCGGGCGAACGTGCCGAACAGGACCAGGCCGCTGACCCGGTCCGGGGCGCGGGCGGCCAGCGAAATCACGAGCGGCCCGGACCCGCAGCCGCCGAAGACCACCGCGCGCTTGGAGCCGGCGGCGTCCATCACGGCGGCGATGTCGGCGGTGCGCTCCTCCAGCGTCACGGTCGGCGGGGCCGGGTCGGACATCCCCATGCCGCGCCGGTCGAACAACATCAGCCGGCGACCGCGGGCCAGCCGTCGCAGGAATGTCGCATAGTGCGGCTCCTCCCACGCCACCTCCATGTGGGAGAACCAGGCGTAGGAGAACACCACGTCGACGGGGCCGTCGCCGACCACCTGGTAGGCGATGGTCGCCTCGCCGCTGCGCGCGAACCGCACGTCGGGTCGGCTCGGCAACTCCGGCGCGGTCAGGACGGGTGCCGCACGGAGCCTGGGCCGCGGCGCCTCGGCAGGCTCCTGGTTCAGCACCGCGAGGAAGACCCGCTCGGTCTCCGCGAGCGGACGTACGCCGAGCTCGTCGGCCAGCACCCGCCGGCACCGCTCGTACGCCCGCAGCGCCAGATCCTGATCGCCCGCGGCGTACCGGGCGGCGATCAGCAGCCGATGCGCGCGTTCCCGGGCCGGTTGGACCTCCAGCACCTGCTCCGCATAGCCGGCCGCGCGCTCCGGCAGGCCGGCCGCCAGGCAGTCCTCCGCCGCGTCCAGGACCAGTTGCAGATACCGCTCGCCGTACAGGTCCCGCAGCGCCGCCGCCCAGTCGGCGTACGGCTCGTCGGCCAGCAGCTCACCGCGTGCGAGCTCGAGGGCGCGCTCCCGCAGGCCCAGGCGCTCGCCGGGGGACGCGGCCGCCGCCCGCGCCACCAGATCGTCGAAGCGCCGCAGGTCGACCTCGGCGTCCGCCAGCGCCATCCGGTACGCCCCGGGCTCGCTGCGCAGCAGCCGGCGTGCCACCCCGGGATCGGGGGACAGCCGGGCCCGGATCTGCGAGACGTACGCCTCCAGCGTGCGCGTCGGATCGCGCGGCTGGCTGTCGCCCCACACCAGCTCGGCGATGCGCTCCTTGGGCACCGGCTGACCCTGATGCACCAGCAGGACTTCGAGCACCTGCTTCGGCTTGCGCCCCCCGAAATCGCGCGGACCCAGCACCCGCCCGTCGATCTCGACATGCAGCGGGCCCAACAGGCAGACCGAAATGCCCCCATTCCGCGTCACACCACGAGGGTAGAACTCCGTCCGCGCACTTCACAGTCCTGGAACGGCGAGGCCCGGTGTGGACGGTGCTGACGTCCACACCGGGCCCGGGGAACTCACCGGACGCGGAAAATTACCTGGCCGAGCAGGTGGGGGTCATACCCGCTCCGGTACCGGTGGCCTGGAAGCCGAATTCCGTCGACTGGCCAGGAGCGATGGAGCCGTTGAAATTGACGTTGGTGAACTGGACCGAGCCGGTGTTACCGCTCCGGGTCGCGTTCCACGCGTTGGTGATGGTCGCCCCCGACGGCAGGGTCATGGTGGCCGTCCAGCCGTTGACCGGCGAGGAGCCGGCGGTGATCCGTACCGTTGCGACGAAACCACCCGTCCACTGGTTGAGCGATACCGATGCCGAGCAGCCACCGGTCGGCGGCGTGATGGGCTGGGTCGTCGGCGGGGTCGTCGGCGGCGTGGTGGGTGGTGTGGTCGGCGGACCGTCGGACAGGGTCGGTGTCTGCCAGTCCCGCCAGTCGGCCAGGTTGCCGGACTTCAAACTCGAGAGCCGGAACGTGCCGGCGGCATTGCCCGTCTTCAGCAGGAACTTCTGGATGTTCTGCTGCAGCGGGGTCCGCCACTCCGGCCGGTTCGCGCAGTGCGTGCCGTCCGCCACGTCCGACCAGTACGAGATGTTGCT
>DATBKU010000062.1:0-162780 GCA_036555725.1 Streptosporangiaceae bacterium
GATCGCTGTCCAGCACGCGCAGCGCGGCGGCGGCATAGCGACCACGCACGTTCTCGCGTACCTGCTGATGTGTCTCGGCGTGCTGATCGGTCACGGCTGGACCTCCTCGCAGACAGGGGCCGGGGCGGTGGGGACGGGACGCCCCATCACAACGTCCGCGGCGGTGGGGAAGCAGGAAACGCACGCGTCGTTGATCCGGTAGAACGCGGCCGTGCCCCGCCGCTCGACCAGCACGAAACGCACCTTTACCAACTGCTTGAGATGAGCGGACACGGTCGATTGCCCGACCTCGACGGCGGCCACGATGGCACCCACGCTCATCGGCTCGCCGCGGCGGGCCAGCAGCGAAACGATCTGGATCCGGGTGGCATCGCCCAGCGCCTTAAACCACGAGGCGTACTCTTCGGCGGCGACCCGATCCAACGGCTCCACGACATCCATCGTTAATCGACGATAGACGATGATGGCCGAGAAAGCCATCCATCCGCGCCAGCAGGCCTGATCGTGCTGGATCAGCAGTCGACTTCGAGCGTGAGTTGGCGACGGTGGAAATCGAAATGCCGAGTGGGATAGCGGTAGATGTCGGCGACGGTCATGTAGTCGGTGAAGAACGGATCCCACCGGACCGGGTAGTACATGCCCCGAGCCAGGTCGGCCGCCGTCTCCCCATCGAGGCGGCGGCGCAGGGACGCGATGACACGGTCGAATTTCGCCCCCATCCGCCGGCGGTTGTAGACGTGGACCGCACCGCACGGCCCCAGGTAGTTGACGACGTCGAACGGCCTGGTCGCCGCGTCCAGCAGGCGCGCAAAGCCGCGGCTGACACCGCCGGGAAGCCTGCCGAACACGCGCATCAAGCTCAGCAACCGCAACACGATCATGTAGCCGAACAGCATGTGGAACAGCAAGTGCTCGTTGCTCCAGCGTGTCCCGTCAGAGAGCCTGGCCAGGTCAGCCTCGGTGGCGGTATCGAGCAGACGATGGAACTCGGCCTGGACCCGCTCCAACTCGTCGTGCACGACCCGCCGATCCCACGCCTGATCCTCGGCTGCCATGCCATCACCTTTCCAGCCATTAAGCGCTCGGCACCACTGCCAGCACGCCATGACATGCCGGACGGACAGGGCGTGACGGGGCCCCGCCCGATCCGCGACGAGATCCGCACGGGCCAAGGGCTCGTCGTAGAACCGACCGGCAGGTCAGGCCACCATCCTCTCAAACGCTCCGGCCAACCGCCTGCAAGACACAGCCCCTTGGCGCAGCGCCAACGTGGGCGGCGCGTCGCCGGGAGCCTGCCATTCGGAGGCGGTGGGCATACAGCATTGACAAGAAGACACTTCAGCAATTATTGAGTCAATGTTGATTGAGGAAACTACCGTGGAGCGGCGAGTCGTGATCCACGCCGCGCTCGCCGAACCTGCGCGGCTGGCGGTGGTGGACACTCTCGCCCTCGGCGATGCGTCACCGGGTGAACTGGGCGCGGCGCTCGCCCTGCCGTCCAATCTGCTGACACCTTCGAGACCGCCTTCAGCGAGATCGCCGCCAGCATCGACCAGCTCAACCCAGTGATCACAAACCCCCGACGACACGCCAACCGGCGAGACACCGACTGACCGCGCCACGGTACCCGGTACCTGACCCCACTGATCGCGGCACACCGCGCACGGCACATACGCGCGGCTCACACATCGGCCCCACCCAGCAGCGAGGAGATAGTCATGACCGGGCCCGCCGGCACCTATCGACACTCCGAGCTGAGCATCGACCAACAGCACGCCCTGCTCACCGCGACCCGCAAACTCGCCGACGAATTCGCCGGCACCTTCGGCACGCAGACCATCGACCGGTTCCTGCACTCCAGCTACGACCAGTTCATCAACCGGGGCAGCATTCCGCACTTCCTGCCCTTGCTGGCCGAACGCCTCGCCCGCCAGCGGCTGCGCGCCCTGGCCCGAATCGAAGGCAAAGACACCGGCGACACCCCCATCGTGCTGTTCTTGTGCGTGCACAACGCCGGCCGCTCGCAAATGGCGCTTGGATTCCTCCAGCATTTGGCCGGAGATGGTGTGATCGGTTGGTCCGGCGGCTCCGAACCCGGCAACTTGCTCAACCCGACCGCGATCGAGGCGATGCGGGAGCGCGGCATCGATATCTCTGGGGAGTTCCCCAAGCCGTGGACCGATGAGATCGCCCGGGCCGCCGACGTCGTCGTCACCATGGGCTGCGGCGACGCCTGCCCGATCTTCCCGGGCAAACGCTACGAAGACTGGGTCCTCGACGACCCCGAAGGCCTCGACTTGGAAGCCGTCCGACCCATCCGCGACGCAATCGAACGCCGCGTCCGCACACTCCTCAAGGAGATCGACGTCCCCCTTCGCCCCTGACGGGACTGTAGTTTCAACGGCTTGCGCCGTGAGGCGTTGTGTGATCCGAGTGGAGGTAGGAGACCTTTGCCGTCTGGCCTGTCGTAGCAGGTCAGCGTAGCTGGGGCAGCCTGATCCGGGTGGTGCCGGGGAGGGTGGGAGCAGCCCCGACAAAGCCCGGACGGGTCAGTACTGCCAGATGGCGCGGGCCTGGTGAGCGAGACGGAAAGGAGTACGCGAGGAACCGGCGTCGTTACGTCCCTCAAAATTACACCGGCTCGAACCTGGTGGATCTGGGCCGGAGGCGGTGCGCACCCGCCCCCTTGCTGTTGGGGTCGGGGAACTTCTTGGCCGGTATGCCGTTGCTGTCCGGGAGGCCATGAGGAAGGACTGCGGCGTACTCGTGGCGATGCCGCTGGGACACAGTCGGGCTCCTCTTTCGTCGAGCGGATCACAGTGAACACGGGAACCGTCTGGGGTCTTGCCTGCCGACGCGCGGCCAGCGCGGATGGGTGGGCTGGGCGCATCGACCGCCGATCGGCCCGGGGCGGGACGGAGCCGCCGTAGTAGTCCGAGGCCGGGAGAGCCGGCCACATGGCCAAGGGCGGCAGCGGGAACGCGAAAGGCGGATGCTGCAATGCCGAAAGACGCGCCCCCGAATGAGGGCCGGGCCCGCTCGAAGCACCGTGAGGGCGATGCTGGAGCACAGATCCCCACCCCCAGCGCTCGTGATTGAACGCCATGGCGCGCCTAATGCCGGCGAGCAGTCCGACGCCGAGGTCCACGACGTTCGACTGACACCGCGCTGACGCCCCATCAATAACCTCATGGTCATCGTGTTGAGAGAGCCCATGACAGGTGCTGTGGAGATGGCTCGATCGGTTTGTGTAGGCAGCCCCAAAGACACGCTCGCAGCGACGCGCGGACGGTTGCCGTTCGGACAAGGGCAGTCGGAATGTGCACCATGAGTCCATTTCGCTACCCGAATTCCTACGCCGGGCATGGAAGCAACCGTCGAATCGTCTGACCTCCACATCCATGGAGGTCAGCAAAGTTGTCCCACGAGTGGAAAGGTCGCAAGTTGGTGAGTGCCCTCAATGAGACTGGGCCCCAGGGGGGCATGGGCCATAACCAGACGACGCTGTGCGTCCGGCCAGAAGGTGCAGCAGATTCGAGATCACTTGGGGACCGAGTACGGCAACTACGTGTTCTGCGGGGAATGTCGCAGCGGGATCTTGGACGCCCCGAGCTCAGCCACTGCTATATCTCCTTGATCGAATCCGGGAAGCGCAACCCGAGCGCCTATGTAGTCGAGGCGCTGGCACGGAAGCTCCAGTGTTCGTCGACCTATTTGGAGTACGGGGTCAGCGAAGAGGTGCTGGCGGACCTGCCGTGGCGATTGCGACGTGCGCAGAGCGCGCTTGAGCGCGGCCAGGCCGATGACGCGTTGTCACAGTTCTCATTCTTGCTCCAGGACACTGATGCCGACGCGCTTCCGGAACTGCAACGGGAAGCTAGGCGTGGGCTTGCTATGAGCCTGGCAGCGTGCGGACGGATAGACGAAGCGATAAACGATCTGCAGGCCGCGGCGAACACGGTGTATGGCATCGCCTGGGATGAGTGGGCAAGACTCCAGGCCTGCCTATGCCGATGCCACCGCAGGCACGGAAACGTAGACGAGGCCATTGAGCTGGCGGAACAGGCTGCCACGACATTGCAGGCCGAAGCAGCGCAGAATACAGACGCGTGGATCCATGTCGGCCTGGTGCTGCTAGAGGCGTACGGATCACGTGGCGACGTGTTCACCACTCGTCGGTTGGCTAACCGGCTCGTCCGAGCAGCGGACGACGGGGTCGATACCCAGCGGCGAACAAAGGTCTACCTGCATGCCGCGTGCACGGCCGACCTGCTGGGTGACCACGCCGCCGCGGCCAACGTCGCCGAACAAGCACTGGCAGCGCTCAGCGATCAAGGCGACGCTGACGACGCCGGCGTGCTGGACCATGCGCGGCTACTACTGTTGCGCGGCCGTCCTACCGATGTCGAGCAGGCGCGTCTTCTGTTCAAGGCGCACCAACGGGTCCTCAGTCGTACGCGAAGCAGTGGCCCTACACCCTCGGCGTGCCTGGCCGAACTGGCCCGAGCCGAACTGGCTGCGAATCATCCGCGCGTGGCGGCCGCACACGCGCGCCACGCCATCGAACTACTCGGGGAGGCGAACAGCGAGGCAATGACCCAATCTCTCGCCGTCCTCGGACACGCGCTTATCCACCTCGGCGAACACAAAGACGCGATCGATACCCTGGAGCACTGCGCGATCTGCATGGAACGAATCGGGCAGCACTACCAGGCTGCTCGCGTCTGGTACGACGTCGCCGAGTTGCTCCGCAACACCGGAGCCGACGGCCGGCAAGAGAGCGTCGCCTACCACCATGCGCTTCGTCTTATCGGACTCACCGCCCATTCCCCTGGTTCAGCGACCCTGCGCTGACCTGTGACCGGCACGACCCCCGCAAGGTGAACGTCGAGGAGCACCATGACCGACTGGACGAACGCGCGACTCGTTCACGATGCCCCAAGTCGTCTTCCACGTGCTGTCCGGACGGTGGACGCTCCCCGTGCTCGCCGCACTGGAGCCAGGCCCACGGCGGCACAACGAACTACGCCGCGCCATCCAACCCGTACACCCGAAGGTCCTCAACGAGACACTGCACCGACTGACCACCCAGCAACTCCTCCGCCGCGAGGTGCGCGCCGGAACACCACCAGCCGTCTATTACGCGCTCTCCGATCCCGCACGCTCACTCATGCAGGAACTCGAATCCCTGCTGGCTTGGGCGAATGACACCCCGTCGCTCCTCCAGCACTGGCGAGGGCACGCCCAGCGCACCCGGCTATAGCGAATCGATCATGCACTCCCCGCTCCGGGATCCGGCGTTCATAAAACCGCCTGTTTGGGCAGCATCCGACATTCGGTTCTACTACTCATTCAGCGCAGGGATCCCGCATACTTCCGAAGCCATCTACCAACCCGAAATCAACAGGCTAGTCGGACGCCGGTAATCTGATTGTGTGCGTGTCCCTGGCACGTCCTGGAAATTGCGGCTTAGTCCGTCATCCATCTTCTGTCAGTCGTCCGCCAATGTCCAATCCTTGTGATCGAGTAGACCTGATCGTGGCTGCGTAGCGCCCAATGTCGAGCAAGATTGTCCCGGGTTCGACCCAGGTCTGCGACTAAGCCGACTATTGATGGGTGTCAGTCAAGTGTCAGTCGATGCGACTGCAGCCTATTGACCAGTAAGTCCACAGGTTCGCAGTATGCAGCCGGGGCATGATGCGTTACCTTTGTGAATCCGGGAGGCCACAACTCGTACGGTCGTCGACGCAAAGCCCGGCACGGAAGGCTGACGGATGGAGTTTCGGGTCCTGAGGTCAAGGCTCGAAGTGCTCGATGACTGGGACAAACCAGTCCCAATCCCTCAGTCCCTCATCCGGGCGGCGATCTCAGCGCTGGTGCTTCATGAAGGTGTGCCCCTGTGGCGCACCGAGCTAATGGACCTGATCTGGCCGCACCCGCCAACCGGAGGGGCACTGCGGACGTGCATTTATGACGTGCGCCATGTGATCGGGACCCAGCGGCTCGTCTGGGAGAGCGGGACCTACCGATTCGTTCTCGGCGAGTCCGACCGCACCGATCTTGCCGAGTTCCGTGCCACTGTCGCCGCCGCCGAGGCGGCGCTTCGGCGCGGAGAACGTGCATCGGCAGCGGAGCTACTCACTCAGGCACTCAAGCTGTGGGATAACCACCCACTGCGAGATCTCTCCGACACACCGGCCGCCACTGAAGCTGCCGAGAGTGTGGTAGAGGAGCTTCGGCAGGCACGAGACATGTTGGTAGCGATCAGGATCGAGCTCGGCCATCATCACGATCTGGTCGACGTACTCAACGGCATAGTGGAAGCAGAGCCGCTCAATGAAGAGGTATGGGGCCAGCTAATGCTGGCGCTATATCTGACTGGTCGGCCGGCCGAGGCGCTCCATGCTTACTACCGCGCCCGCGCAGCCCTGGAGGATGCAGGCGTCGAACCGGATGAGCACCTGCAACAGCTGCGTCGCCAGATCCAAGCTCGCGATCCGGCGCTCGGCTGGTCCGGCGTGACTCTGGGGCGCCCGATGGCAGCCAAGCATTGGTCACCGACCGATTTCAAAACGGATGTTCCCCATCCTGCGCGCGTCTACGATTATCTGCTCGGCGGCAAGGACAACTTCGTCGCGGATCGCCAGGTCGCGGAGCGGCTGATCGCAGGAAACCCGCAGATCGTTTGGCTCACCCGACAGAACCGACAGTTTCTGCTGCGAGTGGTGCGCTTTCTCGCCGCCGGATGCGGCATTCGCCAATTCATCGATATCGGCAGCGGACTGCCGACGCAGAACAACGTGCACGAGGTCGCACGGACAGTAATCTCCGATGCTCGAGTCGTCTACGTCGATAACGACCCGATGGTGAGCGCACATGGCCGCGCACTCCTCGCGAGCGACCCCCACACCGCGTTCGTCAAAGCCGATCTCCGTCACCCCGCTGAGATCATCAACGACCCCGAGACTCGGCGGGTCATCAACTTCACTAAGCCGGTCGCGCTCTTGCTGTTTGCCATCCTGCACTTCGTTGCGGACGACGACGCTCCGCACGATCACGTGACACAACTCCGGGATGTGCTGACACCGGACAGCTATCTCGCGCTCAGTCACGGAGCGCCAGCTGACGACAAGCGGATCCGTGAACTGAGCCGCGAGGCGTTCGAGAACGCAACGACGCAGCTCTGGGTGCGTCCGCCGGACACGATCGCCCGCTTTTTCGACGGATTCGAGCTCCTGCCGCCCGGACTCGTGCCGATCACCGCGTGGCGTCCGGAGAGCAGCCGGCCGCGGCCGACCCGCCTCTTCGGAGGTGTCGGACGACTCAGATCTTGACCGCCCAACCCTTCCCTAAGAGGTGGAACATGGACCTTGAGTTCAGCCCCTACGACGACCGTGTCCAGGTCGATCCATATCCGATCTACGCGCGGCTGCGGAACGACGCGCCGGTATTTCACAACGCCGACGACGACTTTTGGGCGCTGTCGCGTCACGCCGATGTATTCAGCGCGTTCCGAGATCCTGGCCGGTACTCCAATCGCAACGGGACCCTCCTGGAAAAGCGGAATTGGGGACCGGACGCGTCCCGATACCTGTCCTTCCTGGCCATGGACCCGCCACGACACTCCGTCCTGCGCGCAATGGCCGCCACAGGCTTCACGCCGGCCCGCGTTGCCGCCCTGGAACCGCGGATCCGCGACATCGCCAGCCGGCATCTGGACGCGATAATGCAACGCGACGACTTCGACTTCATGACGGACTTCGCGGTGCTGCTACCACGCGACGTTATCTGTGAGTTGATCGGCGTTCCCGAAGACGACCGCACTGAGATCCGCCACTTGATCGACCTGACCGTTCACCGCGAGGAAGGCAGCCGCGACATCCCGCAGGAGACGGTCGAGGGCGTGCTGAAACTGGTCGCCTACTACAGCGACCTCATCGACGACCGCCGACGCCGCCGCCAAGACGACTTCATCTCGGCCCTCCTCGACGCTGTCGCCACAGCCGAGAGCGACAACCGCGTCACCAACGACGAGCTGATCAGCATGGTGTTCCTGCTCACCGGCGCCGGCAACGAGACCACCACACACCTGCTCGGGAACGCCTGGCACGCCGCCTGGCGACACCCCGACCAGAAAGCGGTCGCGTTCGGCGGGCGTATCTCCGAATGGGCCGAGGAGACGCTGCGTTATGACCCACCCGCGCAGTCCGTGGTACGGACCGCCACCACCGATCTCCACCTGCACGGCCAGACGATTCCTGCCGACGAACGAGTCTTGCTCATCATTGGGGCGGCCCACCATGACCCCGACGCCTTCCACCAACCTGACCAGTTCCGACTGGACCGGGACACCAGTCGAACCCTCGCCTTCGGGTATGGGGCTCATTTCTGCCTGGGCGCCCCACTGGCCCGGCTGGAAGCACGCATCGCGCTCAGCCTGCTTGCAAGTTTGATCAGCGACTACGACATCGACCCCGGCAACACCGAACGTGTGCGCTCGGCACACGTACGCGGGTTCTTGTCCATGCCCACAAGCGTCCGTCCCCGCTAGTCCGGCGAGGCGTTCGAGTGGCGCCATCGGCTGGATGCGTGAACAGTAATTGCGACAACGTCTGCTGCGACGAGGCGGCAATGGTGGTCAGACGGTGTACGGCGCCCTCTCATGCGGGTCTCGGAGACCAAAGGGATGGATGTCGCGGCCCCGGGCGGGCACCATGTCAACCCGGGGCGCGACACTTAGTGCCGGGGGAGCAGCGCGGCCAGCCAGGAAGCAGCGCTTACCACATCGTCCCTGCCCAGCCCTGCCGCCTCTGCCTCCCCGGCTAGATCGTGATCAACGACGTCGGCCACGCCGTCTGAGGGCCGTACGACGCTGGCGCAGCGCACACGGTTGATCTTCATCAGCGGCCACAGCCCTGCGACTATCAGAACCTCCTCGCGATCGCGCCTCACTCCAGGCCGGATGGGATCGATATCGGCATCCCCGCTGAGCCAGCTCAGGTACGCCTCCGCCACATGAATGGCGGCGGTGGCGTGGTGCTGCCGGATGAGGCCCTGCACCCGCCGGCCGTCGGTCAGTGTGACGATCGCAGGTTCGACGTGCTGACGCCAAAGACGGCGGTAGTCGGCGATCTGCCGCCGTTCCGGGCGCTTCAGCTGGCCCAGGTACTCTTCGACGACCCGGCCGAACGTGCGCCCGGCACGGCGGGCGCATGCGGCCGGGTCTAGATATGGCTGTGGTTCAGCCGGTTCAGGATCTGATTCGGTGGCCGCGCCGAGCTTCAGGCCGCGACAGCCCTTCGGGTATCCCTGCGGCCGCCGTTCTCCGGCGGCCTCGACCGAGGCCTTGAAGCGGCGGGCGATCTTCAGCTCGGCGCAGGTCTCACTGTCCCAGGCGCCGTCACGGGCGCCGCCGATGCGCCATCTGACGCGCGAGGCGGTGGACCTGCCGTCGCGGCTGGTTCTCTTCTCGATGCTGGCCATGATCCGAATCCCTTCGGGATTGCGGGATGCATGACCGCTCCCACACGAGCTCCCCGAGCCCGTGTGCCCACGGTGTGCCCATTTGGGCACACCGTACAGCGCTGATCTTCCATTGTCCCAGGTCAGCGCCTAGGTAGAGCAGTGGAGGTGGCGGGAATCGAACCCGCGTCCTTCGGCACCGGGACAGGGCTTCTCCGGGCGCAGCCTGCTGTGCTTTTCTCAGCCCCGGCGATCACGCAGGCGAGTCGCCGACGGGCTCAGCCGCTGTTTGGTTTCCCTGCAGGTCCCGCGGCCGGGCCGGCAGGTGGAGTCTCCTTACGATGCCAGACCCCGGGCCGGAGACATTCCCGGGCTGACAAGTTCGCTAGCTCGCCTTAAGCGGCGAGGGCGAACCGACTCTGCGTTTTGTTGGCAGATATTGGTTCGCGGTCGCAGGATTAACGAGGTTACAACCGCAGTCCTCGGCCCGCTTCCCCATGTCTCGACGTGACGAAGTCGAAGCCAGTCACCCCCATGTTGAGTTGTCAAGCCGGTCGCCGGAGCGTCCGCCCTCGACCGTACAAGTTCAACGCCAAGGGTGCCAACACAATTCCACAGGGGCCCAGAAAACCGAGAACCCCGGCGGGTGCGACTTGGCGCACCCACCGGGTGACCGGCAGGGTCGGGCCGGTCCGGACGGCAGAGCCTCCCCGAGACGAGGCTCTGGTCTCATCACGGCGACTGAGTCCGCAACCCCCCAAGCGGTATCTCAGTCACCCTTAAGGACGTACGGGAGCACACGGAAGGTTGCGCCCCAAAGGTAAAGAGCTCACAAAACGATAACGGATCGCACGAGAGCGGTAACGGAGCGCTATCGGGCGGTGGCGTTGCTGGGCTTGGCGGGGCCGCTCATGAACAGCTTGGCGACGTAGGAGGCCGACACCTTGCCCTCTATGGCGAGGGCGAACGCGACGTCACCGCGGTAGCCGACGAACCACGACACGTACTTCTGCCGGCCATTGACGGGGTACTTCACCATTGCGGCCACCCCGCGTACCGGCGTGCCCCGCATGGCCGCGCTGCGCGCCGAACCGTACCGTGCGGACTGCTGCATCAAGTTGTTCAGCGAGGTCACCGAGCCGCCGTCCAGCGGTTGCGGGGTGATCTGCTGGGTGGGCTCCGGGGAGTTGAGCAGCTGCGGCGGCCGCCAGGTGCCGGAGTCGACCGCGCCGGCGATCAGCGCCATCCCGAGCGGGCTCATCTGCACCTTGCCCTGCCCGATCATGGCGAGGGCCCGGTCGGTGTCGTTGACCGGCTCGGGGAAGCTTCCGGAGAAGGCCGGCAACGGAACCAGCCGCGTGCCTCCGCTCCCGTTCTCCTGCTCCGACTGTCCCCAGGCGCCGCCGATCCCGAACTGGTTCGCGCTGGCCATCAGGGAGGCGTTGTCGACCGAGTTGGCCAGCGAGGCGAACGCGGGCGCGCACGACAGCGCGAAGTTCATCTGGAAGGTCGACTTGGCACGCGCCGGACCCTGATTCTCGATCTTCGTGTCGCCCACCTTGGTGGACGGGTGGCACGGCAGCGGCTGGCCCAGCTGCTGGCCCTTCTGCAGCAACGGTTCGCTGGTCACGATCGCGAACGCCATCCCCGGCGGATAGTGGCCGGTGAACGCGATGTTGTCGTGGGTGCCGTGGTTCGCGACGGCAAGAATCCGGCCGGTCGGCGCGTTGACGGCGACCAGCGACGCGGGCACCTTCAGCTTTCTCAGCGCCTGCTCGGCGCTCAGCTGGTACCGCGGCTCAATGGTGGTACGGACCGGCTCGCCCATCGTGCCGCGCCATTCGGCCAGCGTTTCCGGAGGCCGTTGCCCCTGGGGGTCGGCCGTGACGACCCGTACGGCCGGAATGCCGGCCATGCGCCGCTGGTAGATCAGCTGCAGCCCGGAGATGCCGATGGTGTCACCCGGCTGGTACGGCGCGCCGACCTCCTGCAGCCGTCTGGCGTTCGCCGGGGCGAGCTCGCCGACGAGCTCCCTTGCCAACATGGGCGCGATCTGCAGCTTCACCGACTTGACCTGGAGGTCCGGGAGCTGCCGCAGCTGCGCGGTCAGGGCGGGATGCTCGGAGCGCTGCAGGGTCATGAGCGGCAGGAAGTCGCCGGGCGGCGCCGACCCGACCCGGCCCTCGAGGCGTGCGGCATCGAGCTTGGTCAGCTTGGCCAGCTGGGCGAGTGTATGGTCGCGGTCCCGCAACTGACCGGGCACCACCCCGATGATGTCGGCGTCGACCGTGCGCAGCAGCGACTTCCCGCTGGCGTCCTGCACCGGCGCACGCGGCTGCGACTCGGTGATGACGGCCAGCCGGCTCCCGTCGCTCAGCTTGGGGTTGATGACCGACGGGTTCCACTCCACCTTCCACACGCCGCCGATGCGCTTCAGGTGCAGCTGGCCGCTGTAGTTCCAGGGCTCGCCGTTCTCGCCAAGGTCGACCTTGACCTCGAACGCGGCGGTCGCCTGATCGCCGTCCTTGTCGACCCGGCCGAGGCCGAGCCGCATCGAGGCGGCGTCCAGCTGGTCGGGTACCTGACTGAGCTCGGCCGCCACGGTCGCCGGGTCGCCAGTGGTCTTCTTGGCCGCCGCCTCGTAGTTCCCGACCTGCCAGGCGATCAGAAAGTCACGTACGGTCGGCTGCGCGGACGGCTCGGCGAAGCAGCCGGAGCTGAGCGTCACGACGAGTGCTCCCCCGGCCACCGCCGCACCTGTACGGCGCAGCCGCTCCCGTCCGACGCCCGTCCGGCGCAGCCGCTCGCGCCCGACCCCCGTACGGCGTGGTCGCACCCGTCCGACGCCCGTACGGCGCGGCCTCTTTGATGTGGTACCGGGCTCGCCCGACCGCCCGGCCCTAGCGCCTGTAGACATCGGCCATCCCTCAGCGCGTCCGATGCCGGACCGCGCGCTCCATTTCCCGCTTGGCTTCGCGCTTCGCGATGGCCTGACGCTTGTCGTAGGCCCTCTTGCCCCTGGCCAGCGCGATCTCGACCTTCGCCTTGCCGTCCTTGAAATACAGGGCCAGCGGTACGAGCGTAAATCCCGGCTCCGCCGACTTGTCCATGATCCGGGCGATCTCGCGCTTGTGCAGCAACAGCTTGCGCGAGCGCCGCGGCGCGTGGTTGGTCCACGTCCCTTGGACGTACTCGGGGATGTGCACGCCCTCGAGCCAGACCTCGCCGTCCTTGACCAGTGCGTAGCCGTCCGTGAGCGAGGCGCGGCCGGCCCGCAGCGCCTTGACCTCGGTGCCCGTCAGCACCATGCCCGCCTCCCACGTGTCTTCGATGTGGTAGTCGTAGCGGGCACGTTTGTTCTGGGCAACGAACTTCCGTCCTTGCTCACGTGGCACTTGATCAGCCTCGGTCCTTGTCTTGCCAGCTCTTCGAAGAGTTTCCGGCCTTCGCCCCCCGCGGCCGGCCCGCGTCCGCCGGCAGCGTGGCGACCAGCCCGCGCAGTACGGTGAGCGCGCGCTGCTCGGCCTCCTTGGCCGGCCGATCCGCGGAGACCACCACATCGGGGTCGATGCCGACCCCATCGAGGCTACGGCCACTCGGCGTGCGATAGCGACCCACGGTCAGCTCGATCGCCGAGCCGTCGGACAGCCGTACCGGCTCCTGTATCGACCCCTTCCCGAACGTACGCGACCCGACGATCACCGCCCGATCGCGATCTCGCAGTGACCCCGCCACCACTTCGGCGGCGCTGGCGCTGCCCGCGTCGACGAGCACGACGAGCGGGGTCGTGGTGTCGCCGCCAGTGGCCGCGGTCAGCCGTTGCGCCGCCGCGCCGCGCCGTTCGTACGTCACGACCGGCCCGCCGGACAGGAAGGCCGAGGCTGTCTCGACCGCCTCGTCGAGCAGGCCACCCGGGTTGCCGCGCAGGTCGAGGAGGACGCCGTCGCCGTGCTCCTCCGGCGCGCGCGACATGGTCTCGCGGACCTCCCGCCCCACGCCCCGGGTGAACGCGGTGAGCCGGATCAGCTCGACATGCGGGGCGGGCCGCTCCACGGTGACGTCGTCGGCCTGTACGTCCGAGCGGACCAGCCGGAAATGCAGCTGCGCCGCGCCGCGCCGTACCACCAGTTCGACGCCGGTGGCCGGCTGCCCGCGCAGCGCCGTCGCGATCTTGGAAACCGGCCAGCCCATGACCGGCTCGCCGCCGACGGCGGTGAGGATGTCGCCGCTGCGCACCCCGGCCCGCTCGGCCGGCGAGTCGGGCTGAACGCTCGCGACCCGTACGGTGGACTCTCCGTCGGCCGTGCCGAGCCACAGCCCGACCCCGCTGTAGTGCCCGCTGAGCCGGCCCTGCACGTCGTCGTACTCCCGGGCGCTGTAATACCGGGCCCAGCGGTCGTTCAGCCGGTGCAGCATGCCGTTGATGGCCGCCCGGTTGAGTTCGCCGCGCGACACGGGCTCGGCGGCGTCGGTGGCGAGCCGGCCGGCCGCCTCGTCGAGCACGGTACGCGAGGGTGACTGGACGCGCTTCCCCGGCGTCGCACCTGTCATGACACCCGCCCCGTACGCGCAGATCAACGCGGCGGCGAAGGCCGATCCGCGCAGGGCACGGCCGGTGCGGCTGCTCATGCTCGCAGTGTACGAGTCCGGCGCGGGCGACCCCCGGCGAAAGCCGTCAGATTCTCAGGTAGCGGCGGAGGGTGAGGAAGGACGAGACGGCGCAGAGCAGCACGCCGACGCTGATCGAGAAGATGATGACCCCGACGACCGAGCTCCAGCTGAGCTGGCTGGCGAACTGCAGCGACCCCTGCAGCCGGTCGATCAGGAACATCTTGGCGCCGACCAGCAGGACGGCCGAGAACAGCCCGCCGACGAGACCGGCGATCGCGCCCTCGAGAATGAACGGCATCTGGATGTAAATGTTGGAGGCGCCGACCAGCCGCATGATGCCGGTCTCCCGCCGCCGGTTGAACGCGGACAGCCGGATCGTGTTGGCGACCAGCAGCACCGCGGCGAACACCTGGATGAGCGCGATGAGCAGGGCGGCCCACTGCAGGCCGTTGAGGATGCGGAAGAACTTCTTCAAGATCTCCTGCTCGTTGATGACCTGGTCGACGCCGGGGCGGCCGTTGACCGCGTTCGCGACCACCTTGTACTCCTGCGGGTTCTTCAGCCGGACGCGGAGGGAATCGGGAATGTCACCCTCCTTGGTGCTCTGCACGAAACCGGGGGTGCTGGAGAAGCGCTCCTTGAAACGGGTGTACGCCTGCTCCTTGCTTTCGTACTCCACCTTGCTGACCTGCGGCATCGCCTGCAGGTCGCGCTGCAGCTGGTCGCGCTCGGCATCGGTTCGGTCAGCCTTGTTGCAGCTCGGGTTGGTGCTGGTCTTGCTGCATAGGTAGATCGAGACCTCGACCCGGTCGTACCAGTAGCTCTTGGAGCTGTCGACCTGCGCCTTGATCAGCAGACCGGTGCCGAACAGCGCCATCGCGATCGCGACGGTGACGACGAGTGCGATCGTCATCGTGAGGTTCCGGCGGAGCCCGATCCATATCTCCTGAAATACAAACTGTGCCCGCATGTCTCGCTAGTCCCTCGTAGTCGGTGGCGGCCAAGGGTCGGTACGGCCGTGCAGCCGGTCGGGTTCAGGTCAGTAGGCCTGTCCGTAGACCCCGCGCGACTGGTCTCGGACGACGCGACCGTCCTCGAGTTCGACGACTCGCTTGCGGAACGCGTCGACTATGGCCGCGTCGTGGGTCGCCATGACGACGGTGGTTCCGGTGCGATTAATACGGTCGAGCACTTTCATGATGCCGATGGAGGTCGCCGGGTCGATGTTTCCCGTCGGCTCGTCGGCCAGCAGGATCATGGGGCGATTGACGAACGCCCGGGCGATCGCCACGCGCTGCTGCTCGCCGCCGGACAACTCGTCCGGCATGCGGTGCTGCTTGCCCTCGAGCCCGACCAGGTCGACGACCTCGGGCACCACCCTGCTGATGAATCGCCGTGGCTTGCCGATGACCTCGAGCGCGAATGCCACGTTCTCGAAGACGTTCTTGTTCGGCAGCAGCCGGAAGTCCTGGAACACGCAGCCAATGCGACGACGCAGGTGGGGAACCTTCCAGTTCGACAACCGGCTCAGATCCTTCCCGGCCACGTGGATGTGACCTTGGCTCGGGCGCTCCTCCTTGAGGATGAGGCGCAGGAAGGTCGACTTGCCGGACCCGGACGGCCCGACGAGGAACACAAACTCGCCCTTTTCCACGGCGACGTTCACGTGCTGAAGAGCGGGCCGGTTCTGGTGGGCGTAGATCTTGGTTACGTTGTCGAAGTGGATCACAGCTGCATCACGGCGTGCCAGTCTAGGGGCTGGTGAACGGTGGCGCCGGTAATTACGACAAATACCACCGCGAGCGTTCCGGTTTGGCGGACCAGTTGGCCTTGGAGCAGTCTAGGGGGGACACTGGCATGGATCGTCCAACTTGGACAGATGGGCCTAGGAGGAACCGCATGAGCTGCGAACACTTGATCTGCGCTCGCTGCTCGGGCCCTGTGGTCGAGGGCCGGTGCCCCACCTGCCGCATGGCCCGCGCCGAGATGCATCACCACCACGGCCTGGCCGGGCCACAGACCGCGGCCCTAATCGCGTTGATCCTTATATTCGCGCTGGCGTTGGCACTGCGTCACCTGTCGTAATCCAGTCGTGATCGACCTATAGCGATCTGGTCAGGACTGTTCCCGCTGCCGCAGCCAGCGGATCTCGGCCTCGATGAAGTCGTCGATCTCGCCGTCGAGGACGGCGTTGGGATTGCCGGCCTCCACCCCGGTACGGAGGTCTTTGACGATCTGGTAGGGGTGCACGACGTAATTGCGGATCTGAGTGCCCCAGCTGCTGGTGCCCTCACCGCGCAGCTCGTTCATCTTTTCCTCTTCCTCCTGGCGCTTGCGCTCGAGCAGCTTGGCCTGGAGGACGGACATCGCGGTGGCCCGGTTTTGCAGCTGGCTGCGCTCATTTTGACAGGACACGACTATGCCGGTCGGCAGGTGGGTGATTCGCACCGCCGAGTCGGTGGTGTTGACGCCCTGGCCGCCGGGCCCCGACGACCGGTAGACGTCGACGCGGATCTCGTCTTCCGGAATGTCCACGTGATCGGTCTGCTCGACGACCGGGACCACGTCGACCCCGGCGAACGAGGTCTGCCGCCGGCCCTGGTTGTCGTACTGCGAGATCCGGACCATGCGGTGGGTGCCGTGCTCGCCGCGCAGCGTGCCATAGGCGTACGGGGCCTTGATCGCGAAGGTGGTCGACTTGATGCCGGCCTCCTCGGCGTAGGAGGTGTCGTAGACCTGCGTCGGATAGCCGTGCCGCTCCGCCCAGCGCAGGTACATGCGCTGCAGCTGCTGTGAGAAGTCCGCGGCGTCGACCCCGCCGGCCTGGGCGTTGATCGTGACCAGGGCCTCGCGGGAGTCGTACTCGCCGGACATCAGCGTGCGGATCTCGAGCTGCTCGACCTCCTTGTGGATGGCGGTCAGCTCGCGGTCGGCCTCTTCTTTGGTGTCGGCGTCGTTCTCGGTCTCGGCCAGTTCGTACAGCACGGCGACGTCGTCGAGGCGCTGGCGCAGCCCCTCGACCTTGCCCAGCTCCGACTCCAAGTTGGACAGACGACGGGTGACCTGCTGCGCCCGCTCCTGGTCGTTCCACAGGCCAGGGTCGGCGGCCGCCTCGCGGAGCGTCTCGATCTCCCGGCGCATGGCGTCGAGGTCGAGCACGGACTCGATGCCGGAGAGCGTCGAGCTGAGCTCCTTGAGCTGGTCGTTCGGATCGGTGGCTGCCACGACATACCAGCGTAGTTGACGGGGCCGGGTGGCCATGCCGCAACCTACTGCCGCGTCTCACCCGTCTCCCGGAATACCGCCTCCGGAATCCCGGCTGCGGCATCCGCGTACCATCCAGGTACCTGGCATACTCACCGGCAATGGCTAGAACTGTGGCGCTCCGGCTTCTCGCCGCGCTGGCGTTGATGTCCCTGACCGGCTTTCTGGCCGGCTGTTCCGGGTCTGGGAAGCGGCCGACCGAGCCGGTCGCCGCCGCGTCGGCGGGCAGCCCGGTGGACGACCGGCTTACCCCCGATGTCGCCGGCCGGGCGTTCCGCTCGTACGTCGACAACGACGACGTGGCGCGGGCCAGCGGGGACGAACGGCTCGCGCTGTCGTGGGCCGACGACGGGCAGGCCCAGCTGATCGCGGCCGAGTTCCGCAAGGCGGCGTTCACCGGCGACCCGGTGCCGCGGTACGTCTACCGCGACCAGCGACTGTACGTGCCCCGGCTGACGCAGTACCCCAAGTGGTTCGTCGTAACGGCCGACCGCGCGCGCAAGAGCGTCCCGGACCAGCCGGGCGGGCACGGCCGGACGGTTCTCATGGCGTTCGTCCGCAAGTCGTCGGACGCACGCTGGCGGCTCAGCCTGTCCACGCTGCTCGACCACAAGGTCAAGCTGCCGCAGGTCGTCGTCGACAAGGACGGGTACGCGACGCCGCTCGCGACGTTCGACGTCGGCCTGGTCATTCAGCCCCGGATCGTGCCCGCGATGCAGGCCACGCTCGCCGAGGAAGGGCCGGCCAGCCTGGCGGCCAAGGTCATGCGCACCGGCTCGCACACGTCCGGCTACTACGTCCGCGACCAGCACAGCGAGGAGCGCGACAAGGAGCGCGGGCTCGCCTACGACTCCGTCTACGCGGCGAGCAGCTTCCCGATCTTCTCGCTGCGTACGGCCGACGGCGGCGGGCTGGTGCTGTACGCCCTGTCCCGCGACACGGTGACGTTCGTCAAGGACAAGGCGCACGGCCGGCTGTCGGTGCCGCGCGACGCCGCCCACCTGCTCGACACGATCGTGCTCAAGGACGAGCTCGACGTGACGGAGACCCTGCAGTTCGCCACGACCGTACCGGCCAAACCGTCGGGCAAGCAGAACAAGACGCCCGACAAGAACACCGGACGGGCGGCGGTCATCGCGGCCGACGGCGCGGTCACCAGCGCGACCACCACCGAGGCGGACTGATCACCCTGACCGCCTGAGCGGCGCCGCCGTGGCAATGGCAAAATATCTTGGCCCACCGCCCGGAGCATCGAGAGAGGCAGTATTGTCTGCCTCGCCCCGCGATGTCCGCCTTCCAGTCGTACGAGGTCACCGCGCATGCTCCGCCGACACTTCGCCGCCGCCGTGCTGGGGTTGGCCCTGCTCGGTGGCTGCGGGGGCGACCCGGGACAGCGCCCGGCGCCCGGGCGGCAGGCGGCCGACCAACAGCAGCTTCAGGCGAAGCAGACGACGCGGCCCGCGGTCTCGTCCGGCGAGTCGCTGCAGGTCCTCGACGAGTACGTGGCCAAGTTCAACAAGGCCGCGACCGGCGCCGACGGGCGGAGCTGGCAGGCGCTGCTCGGCGAGCCGCTGTCGGCGACGGCCGGCGCCCGGCTGCGGATCGGCCACGGACGGCCGCCGGAGCGTCGGACCATCGCCCTGGTCAATCCGGTGCTGTTCGTGCCCAGGCTGGACGGCTACCCCAAGTGGTTCGTCGCCGCCGCCATGGAGCGCCGCGGCCGTACGGGCCGGCCCCACCAGGCGCTGCTGATGTTCACCCGGTCCGGCCCGGACGCGCCCTGGCTGCTCGCCAACCGCACGATCACCGCCCAGAAGCTGCCGAAGATCGCCACCGACGGCCAGGGGTACGCGATCGCCGTGACGGCCGCGACGCCGGGACGGCTCGCGGTGAACCTTAACGACCTGGCCGCCACGCACGCCGCGTACCTCACGAGCGGCTCCGGCAGCACGTTCGCGGCCGGACCGTACACGAGCGCGTGGCGCGACGGCCAGAGCGCGACGTCGAAGCGGCTGCGCGACGGGGGCTGGCTCGACACCGCCGCCTTCGCCCAGACCCGCTATCCGCTGGCCGCGTTGCGCACCAAGGACGGCGGGGTCCTCGCGTGGTACGCCCTCAGCCGGGTGGACAGCCTGGTGTCCGCGAGCCACGCCGCGCCCGACCCCGGCGCGGTGTCGCGCGAGGTCCGCGACTACCTGGGCAAACCGCCCCGCGGGGCCCGCACCGAGGTACGGGCGGCCTGGCTGTTGCTGCCGCTCGCGTACGTACCGCCGGGCGGGCAGGTCTCCGTCCTCGGCCTGACCACCGATCTCACCTCCGCCGACACCATCCAGCACTGACGCGCTGTTGGGGGAGCCCTCGCTCGTCGCGGGTTTCCCCCGACGGTCACTACGGCGTGTACGGGAGGGTGCTGGAGGTGACGAGGGTACGGATCGCCTGCAGGGCCACCGAGAGGGTCGCGAGGTCGAAGCTGTCGCTCTCCCAGATCTCCGAGAGCGTCTGCCGGGCCCGCAGCATCGCGGCCGCGTTCTTGTCGGCCCAGGCGGCCAGCCGGTGCTCGGTCTCCGCGCCCGACTCGCTCATGACCAGCACGTCGCGGGTCAGCGCCGCGTGCGCCGCGTACAGGTCGTCGCGCAGCGCCGAGCGGGCCATCGACTTCCAGCGGTCGCCGCGCGGCAGCGCGATCACCCGTTCCCGCATCCGGGACAGCTGCAGCCGGTCGGCGAGGTCGAAGTAGACCTCGGCGACCTCCTCCACCGGGCGCCCGGTCACATGAGAGATCTCGACCAGGTCGAAAGTCGAGTAGGCGGGCACCATCATCGCCACCAGCTCGGCCAGTTCGTCGGGCACGCCGAGCTCGCTGAAGCTGTCGCGGCGCTCCTCGAACCCGGCCAGGTCGCGGCCGACCAGAAGCTTCGGGAGGAACGGCGCCAGCTTGGCCACGCCGTCGGCGAAGTAGTCGATCGTGTCCTGGATGTCGAACGGCGGCCGGCGGTTGCGCAGCAGCCAGCGGGCGCCGCGCTCGGTGAGCTTGCGCGCCTCCAGCAACATCGCGATCTGCGTCGACTCGTCGACTTGGTGGTCGAGGCCCTCGACGGCCCGCCAGAACCGCTGCATCTCGAAGACCTCGCGGGCCACCAGGTACGCCTGGGCGATGTCCGGCACCGACGCCCCGGTCTCCTCGGTCATCCGGAAGGCGAACGTGATCCCGCCGTGGTTGACCAGGTCGTTTGCCACGCGGGTGGCGATGATCTCGCGGTGCAGCGGGTGCCGGTCCATGTACGGCCGGAACCGCTCGTGCAGCGGGGTCGGGAAGTAGTCGACCAGCCAGGACCGGAGGTACGGGTCGTCCGGCAGCTTCGAGGCGAGGATCTCCTCGTCCAGCGTCAGCTTGGTGTACGCGAGCAGCACCGCGAACTCGGGGAGGGACAGGCCAAGCCCGGCCTGCCGCCGCTCCGCGAGGGCCTTGTCGTCCGGCAGGGACTCCAGGCGGCGCCTGAGCTTGCCGTCGCGTTCCAGCTTGCGGAGGTAGCGGGCGTGGACGTGCAGCATGGCCGGCGCCTGGGCCCGGGCGGCCGCGAGCACGACGTTCTGCTCGTAGTTGTCGCGAAGCACCAGCGAGGCGACCTCGCCGGTCATGTCGTACAGCAGCTTGTCGCGCTGCTTGCCGGTCAGCTCGCCGTCGCGGACGACCTGATCGAGCAGGATCTTGATGTTGACCTCATGGTCGGAGGTGTCGACGCCGGCCGAGTTGTCGATGAAGTCGGTGTTGACCAGCCCGCCGCCGCGGGCGAACTCGATGCGGCCGAGCTGGGTGAGCCCCAGGTTCCCGCCCTCGCCGATGACCTTGCAGCGCAGCTCGCCCGCGTCGGCCCGGACCGGGTCGTTGGCCTTGTCGCCCACGTCCGCGTTGTTCTCGACCGACGACTTGACGTACGTGCCGATGCCGCCGTTCCACAGCAGGTCGACGGGCGCGCACAGGGCGGCGTGGATCAGCTCGTACGGCGTCATCGCCGTCACGTCGTCGCCGAGGCCGAGCGCTTCCCGCATCTGCGGGGTCAATCGGATCGACTTCGCGGTCCGCGGGAAGACCCCGCCGCCCGCCGAGATGAGCGATTCGTCGTAGTCCGCCCAGGAGCTTCTGGTCAGGGCGAACAACCGCTCGCGCTCCTCGTACGAGGCCTCCGGGTCCGGGTCTGGGTCGACGAAGACGTGCCGGTGGTCGAACGCGGCGATCAGCCTGATGTGGCGCGACTGCAGCATGCCGTTGCCGAATACGTCCCCCGACATGTCGCCGATGCCCACGACGCTGACATCCTGGTTCTGCACGTCGACGCCGAGGGAGCGGAAGTGGTACTTCACCGACTCCCACGCGCCCCGGGCCGTGATGCCCATCGCCTTGTGGTCGTACCCGACCGACCCGCCGGAGGCGAAGGCGTCGCCGAGCCAGAAGCCGTACGCCGCCGCGACCTCGTTGGCGATGTCGGAGAAGGTCGCCGTGCCCTTGTCGGCCGCCACGACCAGGTAGGTGTCGTCGCCGTCGTGCCGCACCACGTCCGGAGGCGGCACGACCGCGCCGTCGACCAGGTTGTCGGTCACGTCGAGGAGTCCGCTGATGAACTGCTTGTAGCAGGAGACTCCCTCGGCCTGGAACGCCTCGCGGTCGGACGGGTCCGGCAGCCGCTTGCAGATGAAACCGCCCTTGGCACCAGCCGGCACGATGACCGTGTTCTTCACCGCCTGCGCCTTGGCCAGGCCGAGGATCTCGGTGCGGAAGTCCTCGCGCCGGTCCGACCAGCGCAGCCCGCCGCGGGCCACCGAGCCGAACCGCAGGTGCACGCCCTCCACGCGCGGCGAGTACACGAAGATCTCGAAGCGCGGCAGCGGCTGCGGCAGGTCGGGGATGTGCTCGGGGGCGAACTTGACGCTGAGGTACGGCTTGTTCTGGTAGAAGTTCGTGCGCAGCGTCGCCTTGATCATCGCGAGCAGGCCGCGCAGGATCCGGTCCTCGTCCAGGCTCGCCACGTCGTCGAGCGCGCTCTCGATCTCCTCGACGATGGCCGCGCTGCGCTCCTCCTCCCCGCCGGTGTGCCGTGGGTCGAAGCGCGACTCGAACAGCCGTACCAGCAGCCGGACGATGGTCGTGTTGCCGAGCAGCACCTGCTCGACGTAGCGTTCGCTGAACGTCGTGCCGGTCTGCCGCAGGTACCGGGCATACGCCCGCAGCACCATCGTCTGCCGCCAGGTGAGCCCCCCGTGCAGCACCAGCGCGTTGAAGCCGTCGCTTTCCACGTCGCCGTGCCAGACGGCGGAGAACGCGTCTTGGAAGAGCTCCTTGATCTTGTCCTCGGCGACCACGGTCGACGGGTCGTGCCGCAGCCCGAGGTCGTAGATCCACATCTTCCCCCGGTCGGTGGGGATGATCTCGTACGGCCGTTCGTCGACGACCTCGACACCCATGTTCTGCAGCAGTGGCAGCACGTGCGACAGCGAGATGGGCGGGCCGAACCGGTAGATCTTGAGCCGCCGCTCCCCCTGCACCGCGTCGTACGGCTCGTACAGGTTGATCGAGATCTCGCCGTCGTCGGTCAGCCGGTCGAGCCGCACCAGGTCGGCCACCGCTGTACGAGCCGGGAAGTCGGCCTTGTAGCCCTCGGGGAACGCGCCCGCATAGCGCCGGGACAGGATGCCCGACCGTTCCTCGCCGCACTGCCCGACGATCGCCGTGGCCAGGTCGTCGGCCCACGCGCGGGTGGCGGCGGCCAGCTTGGTCTCGAGCTCGTCGACGTCGACGTCGGGGATCGGCTTGCCGCGCTCGACCCGCACCACGACGTGCAGCCGGGCCAGCATCGACTCCGACACCTGGGCGCTGTAGTCGACCGTGACCCCGTTGAAGGCCTGCCTGAGGATCTCTTGGATGCGCAGCCGGATCTGCGTCGTGTAGCGGTCGCGTGGCAGGTAGACGAAGCAGGACATGTAGCGGCCGTAGTCGTCCTTGCGCAGGAACAGCTTGAGCTGGCGCCGCTCGCGCAGCCGCAGCACGCCGAGGGCGATCGGCACGAGGTCGTCGACCGAGATCTGGAACAGCTCATCACGCGGATAGGCCTCGAGGATCTCGATGAGGTCCTGGCCGTCGTAGCTGTCGGGCGCGCAGTTGGTCCGTTCCAGCACCTCGTCGAGCTTGCGCTTCAGCACCGGGATGTGCGCGATCGACTCGCTGTAGGCCACATGGGTGAACAGGCCCAGGAACCGGCGCTCCCCAACCGGCTCACCGTGCTCGTTGAACCGCTTCACCCCGATGTAGTCGAGGTAGTGCGGCCGGTGCACGGTGGCCCGGGAGTTGGCCTTGGTCAGGATCAGCATGCGCTTCTCGCGGGCCTTGGCGCGGACCTCGGGCGGCAGCGACGCGAAACTGTCCGACTCGCCCTTGTCGGACCGGAGGATGCCGAGACCGGTGCCCGGGACCGGCCGCAGCGAGGTGCCGTCCTCGTTCAGCGTGTACTCGCGGAAGCCGAGGAAGGTGAAATGGCCGTTGGCGAGCCAGTCGAGCAGCTCGACGCTCTCTTCGAGCTCGCTTTCGGTAAGCGGCGGCGGGCTATCAGCGATCTCGACGGCGATCGCGCCGGCATGCGCGCGCATCTTCGGCTCGTCCTCGACGGCGGCGCGTACGTCGTGCAGCACCCGCTGGAGGTCGTCTTCGAGGCGGTCGAGCTCCTCGCGGTCGGTGGTGCGGTCGACCTCGATGTACATCCAGGACTCGTCGATGTCCTGGTCGGTCTCCTTGGCGCCCACGACGGCCCGGAGGTGCCCGGCCACGTCGCGGGTCACACCGAGCAGGGGATGGATGATCAGGTGGATGCTCAGGCCGTGCCGGCTGAGCTCCATCGTCACCGAGTCGACGAGGTAGGGCATGTCGTCGGTGACCAC
This sequence comes from Streptosporangiaceae bacterium, assembly GCA_036555725.1. Taxonomy (GTDB): domain Bacteria; phylum Actinomycetota; class Actinomycetes; order Streptosporangiales; family Streptosporangiaceae; genus CALAED01. The sequence continues at coordinate 24,265 of DATBKU010000062.1, forward strand.
CTGGACGATCGTGTGCCCCGGGTCCCAGCCGTGCTCCTCGACGGTCGGGGTGAAGACCCGTACCTTGGCGCGGCCTTGGGGACGCTCCTCGCCCAGGCTGCGATGGGCCAGCGCCGGGCCGTAGATGTCGGCCGGATCGCGGTCGACCAGATCTTCGGGGGCCACCTGACGGTAATAGAGCCGGAGGTACGCCAGGGCGTCCTCGGTGGTGATGTGATGAACCCCCGGTGTGTGCCCGCAGGTCTCCGCCGCCCGCAGCAGCAGTTCGTCCTTGGCCAACTCGAGCCTGCCGCCAGTGCTTGGGGCCGCACTCATCTCTCCACTCCCCTTTGAGTTAGAGCAGGGTCCGCAGATCCCACAGCAGTGGGAAGTACCGCAAATCAAGACGTTTACGCAGATAAGGCGCACCGGTCGAGCCGCCGGTGCCGGATTTGGTGCCGATCTGACGCTCGACCATCTGAACGTGGCGCTTCCGCCAGAGGGCCGCCATCTCGTCGTGGGTCAAGAGGTCCTCGGCGAGCTGCCAGAGATCGTCGTATCGATCGCGGCCGCGAGCCACCGTGGTCAAGGATTCCCGCAAATCGTCGTCGCTGTCCGCGGCGAGGCCACGTTGTCTCAGAAGATTTACATACGCGTCCCAGAGCGTCGGCTCGGCGAGCCGGCGCCGCAGGCGCGCCTCCTCGACTTCGGAGAGACCACGGAACCGTCGCACGAACCCAGGGTCCTTCGCGCCGGACAGAAACTCCAGCTCCCGAAACTGGACAGATTGGAACCCGCTCGCCGGCGATAGGGCCGCCCGGAACTCCAGAAAGTCCTGCGGCGTCATCGTCTCGAGCACCTCGATCTGCTCGATCAGCACCCGCTCGGTGGCGTGGATCCGCCGGAACAGGTGCCGGGCCAGCCATACCTCCTCTCGGAACATCGCGTCCCTGATCTGCTCAAGCTCGTGCAGCAACAGCTTGAACCAGAGCTCGTAGACCTGATGGATCGTGATGAACAGCAGCTCGTCCCTGGCTACGGGATCGGTCTGCGGTACCTGCTGGGCGAGCAGCTCGGGCAGCCGAAGATAGCCGCCGTAGGTGAGCCGTCCGCCCTCTTCGCCGAAGTTGCGTCCGGGCGTGTCCGGCCGCTCCTCGGGTACGCCAGAGCCGTCCCCTGAGCCGGCCTCAGCGCCGGCAGCGGCCGCACCACGCCGTTGTGGTGTTCCGGTCACACCGAAAAGGGTAGCGGGATTCCGTAATGTCCGAACATGGTCGTCGGGCGTGCCATGTCATGTGCCCGGCGGCACCGGCGGCTCGGTGGACGGCTCCGGCTCGGACGGCGTGGGCGTGGGCGTATGCGTCTTCGTACGAGTCGGCGTCGGGCTCGGCCGGTTGGTGGTCCGGGTCGCGGTGGGCGTGGGCGACGCGGTATGGGTCGGCCGCGCGGTCGGGCTGACTACTGTGCTGGACGGTGTCGGGCGGTGGGTGGTCGGCGTCTCGGACGGCGCCTCCGAGCTCACCGGCGCCGTGGTCGGGTTGTTCACGTGCCGTACACCGGACGGGGAGTTGGCCATGACGTACGCGGTGCCGCCGACCGTTGCCGCGACGGCCACGATCGCGGCGATGGTCAACGCCGTGCCCCGGTGGCGTCCGCGGCGCCCGCCTGGCTCGTCGCCCTGGCCGTCGGGGTCGCCGTCGTCCGGACCGCCGAACGCGGGCGAGGTCGAGCCCGGGTCGCCCCAGTTCCGTTGGCCGCCGGCGCCCCGAGGCAGCGACTGCGTGACCGGTGCCGCCTGCTCGAAGATCCCGTCGTACGCTCCGTGGCGTGGATCTTCGTACGGCCGGTCGTATGGACGGTCGTGCGGTCGATCGTGCGGCGTGCCGTAGGCGGCGGCCGGTCGGGGCGGTGCGGGCTCGCCGGGCGCTTCGGGGGGGCGGGCCGTGGCCTCGGCGATCTTGACGAGGATGGCGGCCGGATCTTGGTCGGACGCCTGCGCCGCCGCGGCACCCGGCACCGCGTCCTCCTGGCCGAGCAGGCGCATCAGCAGCTGACGCGCGTCTGGCCGGTCGGCCGGATCCTTGGCGAGACAGTCGACGACCAGGCCGCGCAGCGGCTCGGCGATGCCGCCCAGGTCGGGCGCTTCGTGCAGGGCCCGCTGGATGACCGCGGGGATCGAGTCATTGCCGAACGGCGGCCGCCCGGTCGCCGCGTACACAATTGTCGCGGCCCAGCAGAAGATGTCGGCTTCCTTGCCGAACTCCCTGCCGCGCATCTGCTCGGGCGACATGAACGCGGGCGTGCCGATGACCCGGCTGGTCATGGTGTTGGCGCCGTCGAAGACGCGGGCGATGCCGAAGTCGATGACGCGCGGGCCGCCGGGGCCGATCAGCACGTTGGCGGGCTTGAAGTCGCGGTGAATGACGCCGGCCTGGTGGATGGCCACCAGCGCGGTCGCCGTGCCGATGGCCAGCCGGTCGAGGGCCCCGCCGGAGATCGGCCCGTCGGTCTGCACCAGTTGCAGCACCGAGGGCCCGGGTACGTACTCGCTGACGAGGTAGGGCCGCTCGCCCTCGATATCGGCGTCGATGATCTGCGCCGTACAGAAGGACGCCACCTGCTTGGCGAACTCGATCTCCCGCAGGAAGCGGACCCGGGCCGTTTCGTCGTCGGTCAGCTCGCGGTGCAGCAGCTTGATGGCGACCCTGGTGCCGTCTGGAGTGCCGTCGACGGCTCGGCCCAGGAAGACGATGCCTTGGCCACCGTCGCCCAATCGGCCGAGCAGTTCGTACGATCCCAGTCGCTTCGGGTCACCAGGCCGCAAAGCGTCCGCCTGCATGTACGGAACCCGCTCTCCTCTTCGAGGAGCGCCCGGCGTACGAGGACGGCCTGCGCTCCCATAACCGGGCGCTTCGAGTCGATCGCGAGCCGTGATTCTCGCAGCAATCGACTATTGGACCGTACGCACCCTAACGTCCCACGAATCACTCGCTCCACCGGAATTTGTGACGACCTGGTCACAGTGTGCGGTGAGCTGGCCAAACGTGAATGCGATCAGTAGCCGCCCGTGGACGCTACGGTACCGGCCCCCCCGTGAGCGTCGCCGTCCGTGCCGCCGCCGGTGCCGCCGCCGGTGGACTCGGTCGAGGTGGTGCTCGGCGTCTCGCTAGGGGTGGGGGTTACGGTCGGCGTGGCGCTCGTATGCGTCGGGGTCGGGGTGGTCGTGGGGTGGCCGGTATGGCCGGTCCCCGAGTTCCCGGTACCGGTATCGGTCCCGGTCTGCGGGGTGTGGCTCGGCGAGGTGCCGGCCGAGTGCTCGGTGCCCGTGCTCGGCTGCCGGCTCTCCCCGTTCACCAACGGCTGCCCGTTCTGCGACGTGGTGTTCAGCGGCTCGCTCTGGCCGGCGGGGGTCCCGCTCGGCGTCCCCCCGTGCGACGGCCCGCCGGTCATGCCGTACGGCCGCATGGTCGTGAGCAGCAGGGCCAGGATCGCGATCACGACGGCCGCCAGCCCGGCGATGACGAAGGCACGGCTGAGGTTCGACCGGGGCGCGACCGGGCCGTTGGCACCCTTCCGCGTGGTGTGGGGCAGCACCGGCAGGGTCCCGGCGTCTCCCGGGCCGCTCCCCATGAGCGCCGCGGTGGGCGCCGACGCCGCCGCCATGCCACCGGCCGCAGCCATGCCATCGGCCGCAGCCATGCCGCCCGGCGCGGCCCTCCCACCGGGGGCCGTCCGTCCGGTGGGCGTCCGGACGGCCGCGATCGTGGCCGCCTGGGCGAGCACGTCGGCCGCCACGGCACCGCCGGGCGCGACACCAGTGACGTCGGCGACGTCGCTCGTGAGCACCGCCGTCCGTTCCGGCCCGGCACCCGGCCCGGCCGCGCCACCCGCCGGTGCGGCGGCCAGGCCCAGCTCCTCCTGGCCGAGCAGCCGTAGCAGGACCTGCCGGGCCGTGGGCCGACCGGCCGGCTCCTTCGCCAGGCAGTCGCGCACGAGGCCGCGCAGCGGTTCGGCCATGTCGCCGAGATCCGGCTCGGCCGCCAGAATCCGCTGGACGACCAGCGGGATCGAGTCCGTGCCGAACGGCGGGCGCCCGGTCGCGACGAAGGCCATCATGGCCCCCCACGCGAACACGTCGACCGAGGGATCGGCCGTCCCGCCGCGGATCTGCTCGGGCGCCATGTAGGCCGGGGTGCCCAGCACGCGGCTGGTGGCGGTGGCCGTGTTGGCCAGTGCCTTGGCGATGCCGAAGTCGATCACCCGCGGTCCGTCCGGGCCGATGAGGACGTTCGCGGGCTTGAGGTCGCGATGGACGATCCCGGCCTGATGGATCGCGACCAGCGCGGTCGCGGTGCCGATCGCCAGCCGCTCCAGCGAGCCGCCGGAGAGCGGGCCGTTGTCCTTCACCAGGCCGTATAGCGAGGGCCCGGGCACGTACTCGCTGACGATGTACGGACGGTCGCCGGCGACCTCGACGTCGAGGACCTGCGCCGCGCAGAACCTGGCCACCTTCTTGGCCGCCATGGCCTCGCGCACGAACCGGCCCCGGGCCTCGGTGTCCTCGGTGAGGTCGGCATGCAGCAGCTTGATAGCGACGCGGTCTCCGGACGGAGACCTGCCGAGGAAGACGGCCCCCTGCCCCCCGACGCCGAGCCGGCCGATCAGGTCGTACGAACCCAGCCGCCGGGGATCCCCCGCCTGGAGCGGGGGGACGGTCCCGTCGACGGTCGTCTCGTCCATGTCTGACCGGCTCCCTTCGACATCCCGGGTACGAGGCCGCATCCGGGGTGCGGGGCCGCCCGAACGGGGGGTTTGCCCGGGTCAGCCCCACATCCGGATGAGATGCACCCCATCACAAGAGGGTTCGCTACCGACCGGCCCGCGGATTGGAAACCGGTGAAGAACAAAAGTGTGATTTCGCCCTGCGAGCCGACTCAGATTCCCGCCATTTCATCGCTGACCTGGGCAAACCCGGCGCGGGAGGCTGCGGCCGGTTCAACCACTCGCCGCACTCGGGCACCCATGTCCGGGTGGAGCGGCTGAGCGGTTACTACCGGAGGGCGTTCGCCGGGGCGGTACGTCCGGCCTGGCACCGCCTGCCCCGCATCCCGACCCACCTCTAATCGTCACCATGGACCCAAGCCCCGGGTCAGGTCACTCCTGGGGGCCGTAGTAGCGGAGCACCTCCGGGTTGGCCATGGCCCCGGGGTTGGCGGCCTGCTCGACCGGCGCGCCGAGCAGGATCCTGCGTACCGGCACCTCGAGCTTCTTGCCCGACAGCGTGCGCGGCACGCCGGGCACCTCGTGGATGTCGTCCGGTACGTGCCGCGGCGACAGCGCCGACCGCAGCGCCGACCGCAGCCGCGCCACCAGCTCGTCCGTGAGCTCCGTGCCGGGGGTCAGCTGGACGTACAGGATGAGCCTGCCGTCCTGGCCGAGCTGCCCGGTGTCGATCACCAGGCTGTCGGCGATCTCGTCGAAGGCCTCCACCACCCGGTAGAAGTCGGCCGTGCCCATCCGGACCCCACCACGGTTGAGGGTGGAGTCGGAGCGCCCGTAGATCACGCAGCCGCCGTCGGGCCGGATCTTGATCCAGTCGCCGTGCCGCCAGATGCCGGGATACAGCTCGAAGTACGACTCGCGGTACCGCTCGCCGGACGGATCGTTCCAGAAGTAGATCGGCATCGACGGCATGGGCTCGGTGATGACGAGCTCGCCGACCTCGTCGATGACGGGGTTTCCCTTCGGGTCGTACGACTCGACCTTCGCGCCGAGGCAGCGGCACTGGATCACCCCGGCACGCACCGGCAGCAGCGGCGACGGCCCGACGAACCCGGTGCACAGGTCCGTACCGCCCGAGAACGAGCCGAGCAGCAGGTCGCGCGAGACGGAGTCGTACACCCAGGTGAAGGACTCGGGCGGCAGCGGCGAGCCGGTCGAGCCGATCGCGCGCAGCCGCGACAGGTCGACGTCCTTGCCCGGCTCCACGCCGGCCTTCATCGACGCCTGGATGTACGGGGCGCCGACGCCGAAGTACGTCACTCCTGTTTCGGCCGCCAGCCCCCATAGATCGCCGGGCGCCCCGTCGTACAACACCACGGTCGCGCCCACCAGCAGGCCGCCGATGAGGTAGTTCCACATCATCCAGCCGGTGGTGGTGAACCAGAAGAACACGTCGTCAGGGCCGAGGTCCTGATGGAACGCCTGCGACTTGAGGTGCTCGAGCACCACACCGCCGTGGCCGTGCACGATCGGCTTGGGCAGCCCGGTCGTACCAGAGGAGTAGAGCACCCAGAGCGGGTGGCCGAACGGCACGTGGTCGTACGAGACCGTCTGCGCGTCGTTCGCGACCAGGTCGGCGTACGGCAGGCCGTCGATCCGCGGCGCCGGCTCCAGATATGGGACCACGACGGTGCGCCGCAGCGACGGCAGCGCCGCCTGGATCTCTTCGACCACGCCTGTGCGGTCGAACGGCTTGCCGTTGTAGTGATAGCCGTCGACCGTCACCAGCACCACGGGCTCGATCTGGGTGAAGCGGTCGATCACGCTGGCCGAGCCGAAGTCGGGCGAGCACGACGACCACACCGCGCCGAGACTCGCGGTGGCCAGGAAGAGGATCAGCGCCTCGGGGATGCTCGGCAGGTAGGCCGCCACCCGGTCGCCGCGTCCGACGCCGAGCCCGACCAGTCCGGCCCGCGCCCTGGCCACCTCCCGGCTCAACTCCGCCCAGGTCAGCGTGCGCTCGGTGCCCGCCTCGTTGCGGAAGATCACCGCCGTACGGTCGCGGAAGGCGGGCTCGGCGGCCCGGCGCAGCGCATTCTCGGCGTAGTTCAGCGTCGCCCCGGGGAACCAGTGCACCCCCGGCATGGTCGTGCCCTCGCGCACCGGGCCGTCGCCGCGCGTGCCGCGCACGTCGAAGTAGCTCCAGATCGAGTCCCAGAACGCGTCGATCTCGGTGACCGACCAGCGCCACAACTCGTCATACGACTCCGCCAGCACCCCCCGCTCCCACAGCCAGTGCAGGTACCGCGTCACCCGCGCGCGGGCCACGGTCTCCTCGGACGGCTCCCAGAGCAATGTCCCTTCAGCAGCGGGTCCAGTCATTCGTGGGTCCTCGTGAGGTCGTCGATGGCGCGGACGACCGTGTTGGTGTCGTCCAGCGTGGGCAGCACGACATCGGCGCCGACCGAGCGCAGCTCGGCGGCGGTCGCGGTGCCGGTGGCCACCGCGATGATGGGCACCTGCGCGATGTGCGCCGCCTGGACGTCGCGCGCCGAGTCGGCGATCAGCAGCGTGGTGGGCTCTACGACCGGCACACCCAGCTTCTTCTCCACGTACTTGCGGGTGGCGTTGCCGCGGGCCAGCTCGATCAGCGCGCCCCGCGAGTACACCTCGGACCCGTAGCCGCCGATCTCGAAGTCGAGGTACGTGTCGAGGCCCAGCTCCGTCAGCTTGATGATCGCGTTGGGTTTGATCGACCCGGTCAGCACCGACTGCACGACGCCCGGCAGCCGTCCGGCGGCCACCAGCGCCTCCTCGGCGCCGGGCAGCACGCGGCCATAGCGGCGGACGCTCGCGCGGTGGGCGGCGAAGGCGTCGGCGAGGGCCTTCATGAAGTCGGGCAGGTGGTGGTCCTCGGTCTTGATGTCGTTGAAGGCGAGCGTATCGAAGATGATCTCCGATTCGGTACGTCCGGCCGTCGGGGCCAGCCGTACCAAGGGCCGCCCGGTGACCCGCTGGAACGCCTCGGCGTACGCCTCACGCGTCACCCGCCCGACGTCGACCAGCGTGTGATCGACATTCCATAGAACAAGACGCTGGACCGTAGCCATGGGGACCGCCGAAATTCCTAGGTCAGAACGGGGGACGCAGGGGCCCAATACCGGGCGCACCCATCGTCAGGCTTGACGCCCTGTCCACGCAACCGGGGCGCTAGTCAGGACCGGCTAACCGGAATTAGCGGCAAATGTCGCGCTTGTCGTGGCACACCGTCCCATGACATCGAACGTGGCGGAGCCGTCCGGGGCCGACATGAACCGGCCCATATAGGTGTAGATGATCAAGCGGTCGCCCGGGGCGCGCGTCGCCGAGGTGGCCGCTTCGACGGTCACCCGCCGGGTGGTGCCGGGCGGGATCGCATCGAAGAGACAGTCGACCTGGCCGTTCCCCGAGCAGTCGGGGTTGCTGACGTACCGTACGTCGAAGCTCGACTCGGCCCGGGGCTCGACGACCTGGTCGCTGCGGACCGCGAGGTGAAGCACCGGTTTGCTGCCGGTGTTGGTCACCCGGAAGGCGTAGCGGTAGGTCGCTCCCGAGACGATCCGCGGATGCCCGACGGCGGTGACAGTACGGTCGACGTCGAGGCGGACCGCCCGCAGGCCGGCCCGGTTGGCAACGTCGACGTATCCGGGCGCGGGGTAGGGCGCGATCACGGCCTGGATCACCACGAAGGCGGCCACGATCGCACCCGTGCCCGCCACCACCATGATCAGTCGCCGCACCCCGCAAACCCCCGAAAGAACTGCCAAACGGCTTATTTGACCAGTTCATGGAGCATATGTCAGGACGGATCTTGACGTAAGACAGAGATCGGTAAAGGGTTTTACGGCGTATCCCGGACCTACGGGGCCCTAGGACCCCATGTGCGGGTAACGGTGGTCGGTCGGCGGTACGAACGTCTCCTTGATCGTGCGGGCGTTGACCCAGCGGATCAGGTTGAAGATCGACCCGGCCTTGTCGTTGGTGCCGCTGGCCCGGGCGCCACCGAACGGCTGCTGTCCGACGACGGCCCCGGTGGGCTTGTCGTTGACGTAGAAATTGCCGGCGGCGAAGCGCAGCCTGTCGGCCGCGGCGGCGATCGCGGCCCGGTCCTGGGCGATGATCGACCCGGTCAGTCCGTACGGCGCGGCACTCTCCATCTGGGTGAGCATCGTGTCGTACGCGCCATCGTCGTAGACGTGCACGCCGAGGATCGGCCCGAAGTACTCCTTCGTGAACATCTCGTCGGCCGGGTCGGCGGCCTCGATCACGGTCGGCTCGACGAAGTAGCCCTCGGTGTCGTTCGCGCCGCCGCCGACCAGCACCCGCAGCCCACTGGTCGACTTGGCCCGGTCGAGCGCCCGGACGTGCTTGGTGAACGCCCGGTCGTCGATCACCGCGCCCATGAACAGCGACAGGTCCTCGGCGACGTTGCCCATGGTCAGCGACTCGACGACGTCGCACAGGTCGTCGCGCATCCGGTCCCAGAGCGAGCGCGGCACGTACGCCCGGGACGCGGCGGAGCACTTCTGGCCCTGGTACTCGAAGGCGCCGCGGATCAGCGCGGTCCGCAGCACCTCCGGGTCGGCGCTCGGATGCGCCACGATGAAGTCCTTGCCCCCGGTCTCGCCGACGAGCCGCGGGTACGACCGGTAGTCGGCGATGTGCTCCCCGACCGTGCGCCACAGGTGCTGGAACGTCGCGGTCGAGCCGGTGAAGTGAATGCCCGCCAGGTCGGGATGGGTGAGCGCCACGTTGGACACCGCCTGACCGTCGCCTGTCACCAGGTTGATCACGCCCGGCGGCAGCCCGGCCGCCTCCAGCAGCCGCATGGTCACATGCGCGGCGAGCTGCTGGGTGGGCGACGGCTTCCAGACGACCACGTTGCCCATCAGCGCGGGCGCGGTGGGCAGGTTGCCGGCGATGGAGGTGAAGTTGAACGGCGTGATGGCCAGCACGAAGCCCTCGAGCGGGCGGTACTCCATCGTGTTCCACACGCCCGGCGACGACTGGGGCTGCTGGGCGAGCACCCCGCGGCCGTAGTCGACGTTGAACCGCCAAAAGTCGATCAGCTCGCAGGCCGCGTCGATTTCCGCCTGGAAGACCGACTTGGACTGGCCGAGGATCGACGCGGCGTTCATGGTGGCCCGCCACGGACCGGACAACAGTTCTGCCGCCCGGAGCAGGATGGCGCCCCGATCGTCGAATGACAGGGCCCGCCAGCCCGAAGCCGCCGCGTGGGCGGCCTCGATGGCAGCGGAGACGTCGGCGTCCGTCGCGTTGCCGAGGCGCCCGAGCACATGGCGGTGGTTGTGCGGCTGCACCACGTCGACCGAGGCACCGCCGCCGAGGCGTTGCTCGCCGCCGATCGTCATGGTCAGGTCATGCTGCTCGCTGCCGAGCTCCTTGATCTTCGCCTCGAGCGCGGTCCGCTCGCGGCTGCCCGGCGCGTATGTCTTGACCGGCTCGTTGGCCGGTACGGGCACGTTCGTGACGGCGTCCATGTCGTGTCGCTCCCAATCTCGACGTCGTTGTCGATGCAGAGGCTGGCCCGGTTGGTCCAGACGTACCCCATACGTCCGGGGCCGATACGCCCGGCCAGCGTATGTGATCTGGGCGATAGGTCCGGAGTGTCACATATGCGCGACGGCGTCGGCCAGCCGGTCGATCACGGGGACGCCGAGCCGTTCCAGGTCCGCCCGGCCCTGCATGCCGCCCGCGTACAGCACCGCGCGGGCGCCCGCCTGGCGCGCCGCGAGCGCGTCGTCGGTGCTGTCGCCGATCAAGATCACGTCACGGGACTCGACACCCAGCGTGCCGAGGTGGCGGACCAGGTAGGCGGCCTTGTGCCCGCCGGCCAAGCCGATCTGCTCCGTGGGCAGCCCGTCGACGCGACGGAAGGCGGGCGCCAGCCCGAGCCGCTTGATCGCGGGCACGAGTCGCTCATGCCGCCACATCGACAGCAGCGACTGCGTGTGGCCGGCGGCGGTCAGCGCCTCGATGGTCGAACGCGCGTCGACGGTGAGCCCGCAGCGCTCCATCAGCCGGTGGTAGCTGTCGTGCCAGGCCGCGTCGAGTCGCTCCCACTCGCCGTCCTGCAGCGCCCGGCCGAGCAGTTTCTCGTACGCCACCCAGATCGGGCGGGTATAGATCGCCCGGAAGTCCTCCAGGCCGAACGGGCCCAGACCATACGGGGCGAAGATCTCGCTGGTGGCTCCGACGACCGCCTCGGCATCGTCGAAGAGCGTGCCGTTCCAATCCCAAACAATATGCGTCATTTCGGGATCAAGGCTACCCGGCTCGTCAGCCGAACAGATCCGGCAGTTCCTGGGTCGCGTACCACATCAGCTCGTGCCCCTCGGCCCCGTCGACCGTGAACTGGGCGTCCTCGTCGCCGGCCTCGGCGGCGGGCAGGGCGGCCACGGCGGCTCGTACATCGTCGATGGCCGCGGCGTCGTCGACGTGACCAGAAACGATCTTCGCCGCCGCCACCGGGACGGTCAGCCGCACCAGCGCGCGGTCGCCGCCGGGCAGCAGCGCCGTATCGCCGGGCTGCTTGGCGACCAGGCCGTCGGGCACCTCGGCGGCCAGCACCACGCGCCGCGGCGGGACGTCCGTGTCGGCCTCGGACAGCAGCCGCAGCGACGCCCGGGCGGCGGCCATCAGCGCGGCGTATTCCAGCTCTTCGAGGTCGCCGTCGGCGTACCACTCCCGCAGCGCCGGCGTCACGGCGTACGCCACGATCGGCGCGGGCCCGAGCTCTCCGCCGGTCAGTGCCCGAGCCAGCGCGGGAAGCGTGGACGGCAGGTAGACGCGCATGTCTCTTCTCGATGATCGCCTCGGCTATTACGGCCGGACCCATACGGGTGTTCAGAGTGTGGCAGCTGACGGGCCGGGACGCCTGCCGAAACCCCGATCAGTTCCCCAAAGAGACGCCGAACAGCTCCTCGAGAGCGGCGCGGGTCTCGCCGGGCGAGACGTGATGGACGCCGACCATGCCGACGGCCTCGGCGGCCCGGACGTTGTGCTCGATGTCGTCGACGAAGACGCACTCGTTCGAGGCCAGGCCGATCTCGGCGGCGGCGTGCCGGAAGATCCGCTCGTCCGGCTTGCGCATGCCGACCTCGCAGGAGATCACCACCGCGTCGAACAATTCCGTAAACCGCGCCCGCGGATAGTCGTTGCCCCAGGAGTTCGACAGCAGGCCCGTCAGCAGCCCGTGGCGCCGGGCCTGCCGCAGCAGGTCGTACATCTGCTCGACCGGCTCGAACGTCATGAACATGCGCTTGATCAGGCCCTCGGGCGCGACCGGCCCGCCGTCGACCGTGCGCAGCTCGACCGCGAGCTGCCGCTCGAACTCGGCCGGGTCGAGCGTGCCGTCCTCCAGGCCGTGGATCGGGTTCCGGCCGGTGTCGTCGTACGCCTGGGTCACCCAGGCCCGCATCAGCGTGCGGTACCCCTCGGCGTCGATCTGGTCGGCGGTCAGCCAGGTCGTGATCGAGTCGCCGAGTGGGGAGGTGAGCACACCACCCCAGTCGGTGATCAGTCCGCGCAGCGCCACGCCCTCGATCGTACGGGTTGGTATCAGCGGGACATACCGGCCGTCAGGCCCGCCACGATCTGCTTGGTCGCCAGCAGGAACAGCACGACCAGCGGAATCGTGGTGAGCACCAGCCCGGCGTACAGCTGGGCGTGCGCGGTCTCGAACTCCGCGACGAAATGGGTGAGCCCGACCGGCAGGGTGTACTTGTCGGTATTGCTGATCAGCACCAGCGGGAAGAAGAAGTCGTTCCACAGCGGGATGAACTGGAACAGCGCGACGGTCGTCAGCGCCGGCCGCACCAGCGGCACCATGATCTGGCCGAAGATCCGCAGCTCGCCGGCGCCGTCGATGCGGGCGGCCTCCTCCAGCTCCACCGGCAGCTGGCGCAGGAACGCCGTCAGCACGAAGACCGAGAACGGCACGCCGCTGGCCGCGTACACGCAGATCAGGCCGATCCGCGAGTCGGTGAGTCCCAGCGAGTTGAGCAGGTAGAAGACCGGCACGATGCCCAGCCGGATCGGCAGCATCAGCCCGGCGAGGAAGTACGCCGACAGCAGCAGGCGCCCCGGGAACCGGTACCGGGCCAGGGCGTAGGCGGCGAGCACGGACACGCCGGTGCCGAGCAGCACGGACCCGACGGTCACCAGGACCGAGTTGCCGAAGTACGTGCTGAAGTTGCCCTCCGACCAGGCGTTCGCGTAGTTCTCGAAGGCCGGATGCAACGGCAGGCCGAGCGGCTGGTCGGCCAGGTCGTGCTCGGTGCGCAGCGAGCTCGCCACCATGAGCAGCAGGGGCGCCAGCGCGACGATGGCGTACCCCCACAGCAGCGTTCCCGCGGCCACGCCCGCTCCCCTGCTCCGCCGCCGGGCGCGCCGGTCCGTGGCCTGCGTCTGCGTGACCACCGGCGAGGCCGGCGGAATGGTCGACACGGGGGCGGTCATCGCAGCCGGTCCTCCATCCGGCGGAAGGCGTGGGAGGCCACCAGCGCGGTGCCGAAGATCACCACGAACATGAACACCGCGAGCGCCGACGACTGGCCGATCGAGTTCGCGTCCGGGCTCTGATAGGCCGTCCGGTAGAAGAGCAGGCCGAGCACGTCGGTGGCGCCCGCCGGGTTCCCCTGCGAGCCCTCCAACGAGAAGATCAGATCGAGCACGTTGAAGTTGCCGACAAAGGTCAGCACGCTGATGATGCCGATCGCGGGGATGAGCAGCGGCAGCGTCACTCGCCGGAACGTCTGCCACGCCGACGCGCCGTCGCAGCGGGCCGCCTCGTGGTACTCCTCCGGGATCCCCGCGAGCGCCGCCATGAACAGCAGCATCGGGAAGCCGATCCACTGCCAGGCGTTGACGAGGATCGCCACCGGCAGCGCCAGGTGCGGGTCGCCGCGCCAGGGCTGCGCCAGCGCGTCCAGGCCGACCGCGCGAAGCGTCGCGTTGATCACCCCGAACTGCGGGTTCAGCATTGCCGCCCACAGGTAGCCGACGACGATCGGGCTGACCAGGTGCGGCAGCGTGAAGGCCGTCTGCAGGAACCGCTTGCCTCGCCGCGACCGGAACAGCAGCAGGGCGAAGGTCAGCCCCACCGTGTTCTGCACCAGCATCGTGCCGACGAAGAACAGCACGTTGTGCTCGAGGGCCCGCCACACCTGCTCGCTCAGCGGATACCGGGTGAACAGGTCGTGAAAGTTGGCCAGCCCGGCGAAGCCGTTCTGCCGCGTGCCCGACCACCGGAACAGGCTGTACTGCAGGGCCGAGACCAGCGGATAGATGATGAAGACCGAATACAGCAGCAGGCCGGGCAGCAGGAAGGCGAGCAGCAGGCGCAGCCGGGGGCGCCCGGTGGTCCGGACGCCCCCGCCGCCGGCTCTCACCCGCCGCTGGGCTTGAACCACGCGTCGATACCCTTCTGGATCTCCTTGCCTGCGTCGGACGCGGAGGCCTGGCCGTTGAGCATCTTCTGCAGCGCGGTGCCCTCGGCGTCGCGGCCGAGCGGGTTCCCGTAGCCGAAGCTGACGAGCATCATGTACGGCGCCCCATGCTCCTGGAAGTTATTGAGCATCTCGGCCAGCATCGGGTCACCGGGCGTGGTGCCGGGGACCGCGGAGATCTGCTTGAGCTCGTTCGCGAACAGCTGGCCGAACTCCTTCGTCGCCATCCACTTCACCAGCTCCAGCGCCTCGGCCCGATGCTGCGACTTGGCGTTGAGGCCGTACGAGCCGTCCACCCACCCCGACGTGACCGGGTGGTCGACCATCGAGCCGGGCGCCGGCGGCGCCTCGAAGAAGCCGATGTCGAGGTCCGGAGAGGTCTTCTTGAACGGCCCGAGCTCGTACGAACCGCCCGGGTACATCGCGGCCTTGCCGCTGGTGAACAGCGTCTGCGCGTCCGGGTAGTCGACCGCGGTGACCTTGTCGGGGAAGTACGGCTTGAGCTCCTTCACCACGTCGAGCGAGGCGAGATAGTTGGCGTCGGTGAAGTCCTTCTTCCCGGCGACCGCGGCCTTGCTGAAATCGCCGGCGCCGTAGCGGGTGGCGCCGAAGATCTGGTGGTCGATGGCGAGCACCCACGGCTGCAGGCCACTCGTCGCCATCGGGGTGATGCCGGCCTTCTTGAGCTTCGCGTTGGCCGCCATCAGCTCGTCCCAGGTCTTGGGCGGGCTGATCTGCTGGTCCGCGAATATCTTCTTGTTGTAGAGCACCTGGATGGTCTGCAGCGCGAACGGAACGCCGTACAGCTTGCCGTCCTGCTGGCCCTTGGCCGCCTGCAGTGTCTCGGCCGGCCACCCGGAGACGTCGACCTGGCCGTCGAGCGGGACAAGGTTGCCGCCCGTGATCAGCGACTGGATGGGCCCGTACGGCTTGAGCTGGACGACGTCCGGGCCGCCCTGGGTCTTCTTGACCTCGTTCGGCAGCACAGCCAGATAGTCGGTGGACTTGATTCCCTTGAAGTCGACCTTGACCTTCGGATGGCTCTTCTCGTAGGTGGCGAAGATCTTCTGGTAGCCGGAGGTGTCCTCCGGCCGCCACGAGAGCACGGTCAGGTGGACCTTGTCGTCACCGCCGCCGTTCGTGCTGGGCGCGCACGCCGGAAGGGTGACGGCGGCGACCAGGCCGGTCGCCGCGAGCAGTGCGCCACGCCTGCGCATGACGTAGACCCCTTTCTGAATCTCGGTTTCCCCCGAAGGCTCTCACCCGCCCCTGCTCAGTCACGCTCCACGTCGGCAGGCACGTCTACGCCGTGGAGCAGCCGCAACGCCGCGCGTACGGCGCCGCCGGTCTCGCGCAGCGCGGCCGCGGCCCGCGCCGACGGCACCTCGCACAGCAGCGACACCAGCGCCACCTGCGTGTCGCCGGCCGCGTCGGCGAGCGCCCGCTCGCACACCTGCTCCTCCATGCCGGTGGCCGCCATCAGCATGCGGACGAGCCGGCCGCGCAGCTTCGCGTTGGTCGCGTTGACTCCGACCATGAGGTTGGAGAACGTGAGCCCCAGCCGCACCATAGTGGCCGTCGAGATCGAGTTCAGCACGACCTTGGCCGCGGTGCCCGCCTTCATGCGCGTGGAGCCCATGACGACCTCGGGCCCGGTGTCCACCCCGATGTGCACGTCGACCTCTCCGCCGTACGGGGCGGCGGGGTTGGAGCTGATCAGCACCGTGCGCGCGCCCGCGCCGGCGGCCGCCCGCAGCGAGCTGACGACGTACGGGGTGCGCCCGCTGGCGGAGATGCCGATGGCCAGGTCGCCGGCCGAGACCGCGGCGGCGTCGCGGGCCCCGAGGCCGACGTCGTCTTCGACGTCCTCGACGGCCTGGAGCAGGGCGTCCGGGCCGCCGGCGTGGTGCGCGACGACACGGCCGGGCTCGATGCCGTACGTGGGTGGCAGCTCGGCGGCGTCGATCACCGCCAGCCGGCCCGACGTACCGGCGCCGAAGTAGTGCAGCCGGCCGCCGCTCTGCAGCGTCTCGACCGCGAGGTCGACGGTCCTGGCGATGAGCGGCAGCGTACCTGCCACGGCGGAGGGGACCCGATGGTCCTCCATGCTGATGAGCCGCAGCACGTCGAGGGTGGAGCGGGTGTCGATGTCGATGGTGTGGGGGTTGCGCTGCTCGGTGGGAGCGCCGTTGAGCTCCAGCAATGGCCGGAGCCCGTCGTCGGTGCGTTCGGTCACCGGCGCCTCCGCTCGGGACGCATATACCGCCCGCTGACCGCGTCGAGCGTGGCCGCGAGGTGCTCTCGAGTGGGTGCGTAGGTGCGCTGCGCGACGCCGACGAAGACGCAGTCGACGACTGTGAGCTGGGCCAGCCTGCTCGCCATGGCCCCGGACCGGAACGTCGTCTCCCTGGCCGCCGTGGTCAGCACGATGTCGGAGACCTCGGCGATGGGCGAGCGGGGGAAGCTGGTCAGCGCCACGGTGACCGCGCCTCGGCGCCCGGCCTGGCTCAGCGCGTCGATCGTGTCGATGGTCGAGCCGGAGTGCGAGATGCCGATCGCGACGTCGCCCGGCTCGAGCACGGCGGCGCTGGTGAGCATGATGTGCGCGTCGGACCAGGCGTAGGAGACCCGGCCGATGCGGTGCAGCTTCTGCTGGAAGTCCATGGCGACGAAGGCGCCGGCCCCGACGCCGTAGATGTCGACGCGGCGGGCGTCGACGATCGCCGTGACCACGTCGTGCAGCGCCTTGACGTCGAGTTGCCCGGCGGTCTCCTCGACGGCCCGCGCGTCGGCGTAGGCGATCTTCTCCACGATGTCGCTGAGCGAGTCGTCGCGCCCGATGTCGCCGCCGACGACCCGGCCGCCCACGCCCTGCGCTCGCCCGGCCTCGTTGGCGAGGGTCAGCCGCAGCTCCGGGTATCCGGTGAAGCCGATCGCCCGGCAGAACCGGATCACCGTGGTCTCGGACGTGCCGCAGGCCTGCGCGAGCTCGGTGATCGTGGAGGCCGCGACCTCCTCGGGGGCGTGGATCAGGCGGTGCGCGACCCGTCGCTCGGCGGGCGCCAGGGACGGCAGCAGCGCCCGCACTCGGATGACCGTCCCAAGTGCGATGCCACCGCCCGCCGACATGGTGACGTTTTCCGCCGGTGAGCTCATGGAGGAAACTTTCTTACGAAAGAGGGAATCTGTCAATAGATATCCAACGGTGTGTTGATCTTCCCCCGGATGATTCCGCTCAGCCGGACGCGGCCTGGGCGCCAGGAGCGCTGCAGGGCCGTTCGTCCGCGGCGTGCAGCCAGCGCAGCGCCTCGCGTACCGATCCCCGGCCGGCCCGCAGCGCCATGGTGGCGCGGCCCGGCGGCACCTCCCCGAGCAGGGCCACCAGAGCCGTACGGGTGTCGCCGTCGGCCTCGGCCAGTGCTCTCTCGCACTCGGCCGCGGGCAGGCCGGTCGCCTCGATGAGGATCCGTACGACGCGGCGGCGCAGCTTCGCGTTCGTCTTCGCCACGCCGATCATGAGGTTGGAGTAGGTGTGGCCGAGTCGCACCATCGTGGCCGTCGAGAAGGCGTTGAGCACCAGCTTGGCGGCGGTGCCCGCCTTCATCGGCGGCGTTCCGCCGATGACTTCGGGCCCGGTCTCGAGCGCGATGTGCGTGCCGATCGGCACCCCCGGCGGGGCGGCCGCGCTACCGCTGATCAGCCCCACGTATGCGCCGCGCGCCGCGCTGACCTGCAGCGCGCCGGCAACGTACCTACTGCGGCCGTTGACCGCGACCCCGATGGTCACGTCGCCGCCGGCCACTTCGGCGGCGTCCAGACCCCCCATGGCCCCCATGCCGTCGTCACTGTCGGCGGCACCCGGATCGTCGTCTTCGGCGAGCGCCGGGGCGGCCAGGGCGCGCAGGCCGCCGGCGTAGTGCGGTACCACCCGATCGCGCGCGATGCCGTACGTCGGGGGCAGCTCGGCGGCGTCGATCACCGCGAGCCGCCCGGACGTACCGGCCCCGAAGTAGTGGACGCGGTGGCCGTCGAGCAGCGCCGCGACGGCGACGTCGACCAGCGTCGCCACCTTCGGCAACGCCCTGGCCACCGCGCGCGGCACCCGTTCGTCCTCGGCGTTGATGACGCGCAGCACCTCGATCGTCGGTAGCGCGTCGATCTCGGTACTACAGGTGTTTCGGCGTTCGGGCAGGGCGTGCTCCGAACTCACCGGCGTCTCCGCTCGGACAGCGCGCGCCTGCTGTGCACCGCCTCGTAGGTGAGCTCGAGGGCCGCTCTGGTCGGCTCGAAGGTGCGCTGGGCCACCCCGACGAACACGCAGTCGACCACGGTGAGCTGCGCCAACCGGCTCGCCGTGGCGCCAGACCGGAACGTGGTCTCGCGCGCCGCCGTGGTCAGCACGAGATCGGCGACGTCGGTGATCGGCGACCGCGGGAAATTGGTCAGCGCGACGGTGGTGGCTCCTCTGGACCGTGCCGTCTCGAGCGCGTCGATCGTGTCGACGGTCGCGCCGGTGTGCGAGATGCCGATCGCCACGTCGTCCTTCTCCAAAACTGCAGCGCTCGTGAGCATGATGTGCGCGTCGGCCCAGGCGTAAGATGCCCGCCCGATCCGGTGCAGCTTCTGCTGGAAGTCCATCGCCACGAAGGCGCTTGCCCCCACCCCGTAAATGTCGACCCGGCGAGCTGCCGCGATTGTGTCGACGACCTGCTTCAACGCCGCGATGTCGAGCTGCGCGGCGGTCTCCTCCACGGCCCTGGCGTCGGCGTAGGTGACCTTCTCGACGATCAGTTCCAGCGGGTCGTCCGGCCGGATGTCGCTCCCCACTTCGCGCTTGCCACCGCTTTGTGCGCGGCCCGCTTCGGTGGCAAGGGTCAGCCGCAATTCGGGGTAGCCCGAGAAGCCGATCGCGCGACAAAACCGTATGACGGTCGTCTCGGAGGTCTCGCAGGTTTGCGCGAGTTCGGTGATGGTGGAGTTGGCGACCCCCTCCGGGTCGTCGATGACCCGTTGCGCGACGCGGCGTTCGGCCGGGGGCAAGGAAGGAAGCAGAGAACGGACCCGGACGACCGTGCTCAGCGGAGGAGCCGTTGCCGCGATCGCGGACCCCGCCCCTGGCGTCTCCGCCGCCGCCACGAGTTCTTCTTTGGTCGTTTTCCTCATGGCAGAAAGTTTCTTACAATGAACATGTCTCGTCAACGCCCAATTCATTACGGTAGCCCCGTGGAGACCCTAGTGGCGGGTCCCTATGTCGTCGGCGTCGATGCCGGAGCGACCACGACGCGCTGTGCGGTCATGGCCCCCAGTGGCACCATCGCCGGGTACGGCAGAGGGCCCGGGGCCAATCGCAACTCCGGGGGCGACACGACAGCGTCGCTTACCACGGCACTGCGTACGGCGCTGCGCGACCTGAACCTCTCACTCGTCGCCGGCGGTGTCTTCGGCATCGCCGGAGCGGGCGCCGCCGGCCGGGCCGCCGCCGTGCACGCGGCGACCGAGGCCTGGCACGCCTGCGGACTTACGGGCGCGCCTTCGGTAGTGACCGATATCTCAGTGGCCTTCGCGGCCGGCACGAACGCACCGACCGGCATCGTCGTCTTCTCCGGCACCGGCGCGGGGGCCGCGGTGATCAGCCACGGCCAGATCGTCAAGCGGGTGGACGCCTACGGCTGGCTGGTCGGCGACGAGGGATCGGCGGTCTGGCTCGGCCGCGAGGCGGTACGGGCGGCGCTCAATGCTCACGACGGCCGCGGCGCGCCAACGGTCCTCGCCGAACTGGTGCCCGAGGCGCTGTTCGGGGCCCCGGTTACCTCATGGGCGCGCGACCTGGCCCAAGAGCGGACCAGAGTGCCCGCGCTCGCCCAGCCGCGCTCCGGCGAGCGTGGCGGTGACCTCGCCGTCGCGGAACTGCCCCGGCCCGGCACGGGCGGCGGCGACATCGCGCAGGCCATCATCAAGGAGGTGTACGGCAGCCCGCCCGCCGCGCTCGGCCGCCTGGGGCCCGTGGTGTGCCAGGCCGCGGTCGACGGCGACCAAGTGGCCAAGGAGATCACCGAGGAGGCCGCCCGCTGGCTGCTCATGGACGTTGACGCCGTCACGCCGGCGCTGCCCGCGGCGGACCCGCACGCGGCGGCCGAGCCGGGCCATCCGGTCGTGCTGGCCGGGTCGGTGCTGAGCGAAGGCCCCGTTGCCGACGCCGTACGGGCCGGAGTGCGCGAGCGCTTCGGGATCGAGCCGAGCCAGGCGGGCGACGGCGCGATCGGCGCCGCCGGCATGGCGCTCCAAGATCTCGGCCTGGCCACCGTGGCGTGAGCTCTGGGCGCAGTCAGGCGACGATCAGCCAGCCGGTGCCCGTCTTGGCCAGGACGTACTGCTTGGCGAGCACCTCGGTCGGCGCCGCGTCGGCCGTACTCCAGCGCAGGTCGCGGGCGCGGATCGTGTACTGCCCCGGGCTCGGACCCGGGGTGGCGCCGAGGACCTGCACGGTGCGCAACTGGTCGAGCTGGTCGGGCGTGAGCCGGGTGGGGGCCGTGCCGATCCACTGCGTACAGCCGCCGGCCTGGGCGAAGGCCTTACGCGCGTACGAAGGGCTGACATAGCCGCACACCCGCACCTCGCCCGCGCCGACGCCGCGCAGGAATTTCATCAGCACGAGCCGCGCCGGGTATGACGCCCGCGTCGCGGACCGGGACGCGGGCGGCGGCGTCGACTGGGGCACCGGCAGCGACAGCGACGGCTCCGGGGTGAGCGGCGGCAGCGAGTCGTCCGACTGCGAGCTGCCACAGGCCGCCAGCAGGGGCATGGCGGCGCACGTCATGACAAACAGACTCCGAGCACGGGGACGCACGGAACCTCCTTGGGGACCGGCCCGATCCTCCCAGTCCACGCCGGCCTCCGTCCACGAACTAGGGCAACACGACAGATGCGCCGGTTGCCTGCCGCGCCGCCTGCTCGTACCGTCGGGCGAGTGCCGTCGCGCGTACGCAGCAGAGCATCGATGGCCATCACGGGAGCGCTGTGCCTCGCGATGGCGGCCGGCGCGTGCGGCGGGTCCGGCCGGCATGGAGCCGCCGGGCCGGCATCGTCCGGATCCACAGCACCCACAGGGCGGACGACCGTGCCGAGCCCAGCGCCTGGCAATAGTCAAGGGCCGACGTCGCGCGTTCCGGCCCTGCTCCAGCGGATGACCGTGGAGCAGAAAGTCGGCCAGCTGTTCGTGCCGACGATCGCGGGCGCCACGTCCGCCCGCGGCGCGGCGCTGATCAGGAAGTATCACCTCGGCGGGGTCATCTACTTCCCCGGCAACATGCGCGCGCCGCGGCAGACCGCCACCCTGTCCAACGCGCTCCAGCGGGCCGCGATGAAGACCGGCGTGCCGCTCCTCATCAGCACCGACGAGGAGCAGGGCATCGTGTCCCGGGTGCCGTTCATCACCCGGTTCCCCAGCAACCGGGCGCTCGCCTCGACCCGCGACCCGGAGGCCGACGTACGGACGGCCGCGCGTGTCACGGCCGAAGAGCTGCGGGCCCTCGGCATCAACCAGGACAACGCGCCGATCGCCGACGTCAACATCAACCCGCGCAACCCGGTGATCGGGGTGCGGTCCTTCGGGACCGACCCGCAGCGGGTGGCCAGGCTGGTGGGGGTCGCCATCGACGCCTACCGCGCGGCGGGCGTGGCCACGGTGGCCAAGCACTTCCCCGGGCACGGCGACACCGACGTCGACAGCCACACCGGCCTGCCGGTCATCGGCCACACCAAGGCGCGCTGGCAGCAGGTGGACGCGCCGCCGTTCGAGACCGCGATCCAGCACGGCACCGATGCGATCATGGCCGGGCACATCGTCATGCCGCGGCTCGATCCGTCCCGGAAACCCGCCACGATGTCGTCCTCCATGCTCACCGGCCTGCTGCGTGGCCAGCTGGGCTTCGACGGCGTGATCATCACCGACTCCATGCAGATGGAGGGGGCGCGGCTCACCTACAGCCCCGTCCAGGCGGCCGTGCGCGCGATCAAGGCGGGCGCCGACCAGCTGCTGATGCCGGTGAGCCTGGCCAAGACGTACGCGGCGGTGCTGAGGGCCGTCCGCAGCGGCGCCATTCCGCGGGCCCGGCTGGACGAGGCGGTGACCCGGATCCTGCGCATGAAGGAGCGGCGGGGGCTGTTCGACGCGCCGTACGTCGACGCGGCCAAGGCGGCGAAGGTCGTCGGCGCTGCCGAGCACCGGGCGGCCGCCCGGCGGGTGGCGGCGCACGTCCGCGGTTCCTGAACCCTCGGTCACGTCATGGTCTTCCGGACTCTCGGCTATTGACGCCGCCCGCCGATGTAGCTAACTTTCAGTGATCCGGAGAGCTTGGTCAATTTTTGACCTGACCCGGGTCGGAAGGAGAGCTCCGATGATCCGTCCCCGCCGCCTCTTCGTCCTGTCCACCGCGTGTTGCCTGGCCATCGGCGGTCTGGGCACCACACAGGCGCAGGCATCCGGCAAAGATCCCGGCATCTTGCGGATCATCAAGAAGATGACGCTGGAGGAGAAGGTCGGGCAGCTGTTCGTGCTGCAGGTGTACGGCAAGAGCGCGGACACCGCCGACCCGGCCGACGTGGCCGCCAACCGGAAGCTGTACGGCGTCGACAACGCCCAGCAGCTGATCGCGAAGTACCAGCCGGGCGGGATCATCCTCTACTCCGTCGACCCGCCCAACGTCACGGACCCACAGCAGGTGGCGCATCTGACGAACGGCATCCAGCACGCCGCGATGAGCACCCGCGTGCCGGTCCCCGACCTCATCGCCACCGACCAGGAGCAGGGGCCCGTCGTCTCGCGGATCCCGGCGCCGTTCACCCAGTTCCCCGGCAGCCAGGCGCTCGCCGCCGGACGGCAGGCCAAGGACGCGTACACCACAGCCAAGATCACCGGCCAGGAGCTGCGGGCGATCGGGATCAACCAGGACTACGCGCCCGACTCCGACGTCAACGTGAACCCGGCCAACCCGGTCATCGGCGTGCGGTCATTCGGCTCCGACCCGAGCCTGGTCGCGAAGTTCGCCTCCTCAGCGGTCGACGGCTACCAGGCGGCCGGCGTCATCCCGACCGCCAAGCACTTCCCCGGCCACGGCGACACCGACACCGACAGCCACACCGGCGTGCCGATCATCAACCACACGCGGGCGCAGTGGGAGCAGCTCGACCTGCCGCCGTTCAAGGCCGACATCGCGCACGGCATCGACGCGATCATGACCGCGCACATCATCGTGCCGGCCCTCGACCCGTCCGGTGACCCGGCCACCCTCTCCCAGCCGATCATGACCGGCATCCTGCGCAACCAGCTGCACTACGACGGCGTGGTCGTCACGGACGCGCTCGGCATGGAGGGCGTGCGTGCGAAGTACGGCGACGACCGCGTGCCGATCCTCGCCCTGAAGGCCGGCGTCGACCAGCTGCTCAAGCCGCCGACGGACACCGCGGGCAACGGCATCTTCCAGCTCCAGTACGACTCCGTGCTGAACGCCGTCCGGACCGGAGAGATCAGCGAGGCCCGCGTCGACCAGTCCGTCTACCGGATCCTGCGGGTCAAGAAGAACCACGGCCTGTTCACACACCCGTACGTCGACGAGTCCAAGGTGGCGAGTCGGGTGGGCACGCCGCAGCACCTGGCCACCGAGCAGCGGGTCACCGACCGCACCACTACGTTGATCAAGGGCGGCGGGCTGCCACTGGCCAAAGACAATCGCAAGGTCTTCGTCACCGGGTGGGGCGTGGCGACCACGGCGACGCTCGCCGCCGACATCGCCAAGCGCGGACCGGTCACCAGCGTGCTGCAGACCGGGCTGAGCCCGAGTCAGGCCACGATCGACCAGGCCGTGGCCCAGGCGCAGAACAACGACCTCGTCGTCGTCACCACCAACCGGGCCTGGGACATCTCGACCGAGCCGGCCCACAACGGGCCCGGCCAGATGAACCTCGTCAAGGCGCTCATCGCGACCGGCAAGCCGGTGATCGTGGTGGCCGTGCGGGACGCCTACGACATCGGCTACTTCCCCGAGGCCACGACGTACCTCGCCACCTACTCGTACACGCCGGCCGCGCTGGAGTCGCTCACCAAGGTGCTGTACGGCGAGATCTCCCCGACCGGCAAACTGCCCGTCGCCATCCCCGTGGCCGGACAGCCCGACCAGGTGCTCTATCCGTTCGGCTACGGCCTCGGTTATCGCTGATTCCCAGGTAGGAGGAGGCCTGGGAGGTCGGATGCGCGTCCTCAGGGCGAGACTGTCGCCGTCGCGCGGACTGTCGCGGTCCACGTTGTCGGCATTGGCTGGCACGCTCGGGCTCGTGGCCGGGCTGATGGGGATAGTGGGAACGGCCGGCGTACCCGCGCACGCCGCCGGGCCCCCGCCGGTGCGCCTGCGCGTCATGTCGTACAACATCCACGCCGGCGCCGGCCAGGACGACGGCTTCGACCTGGAGCGGCAGGCGGCGGCCATCGCGGCGCAGCGGCCCGACGTGGTCGCACTGCAGGAGGTCGACGTCCACTGGGCGACGCGCAGCGACTATGTCGACGAGGCCTCCTGGCTGGCCCGCCGGCTGCGCATGCGGGTGTTCTTCGGGCCGATCTACACGCTGCCGCCCGACCGTACGGATGCACCACCACGCGAGTACGGCCTGGCGATCCTGTCCCGGTTCCCGATCCTGGACTGCGAGAACCACAAGATCACCCGCCTGTCCACGCAGGTGCCCGACCCGGTGCCCGAGCTCGCTCCCGGCTTCCCGGAGATCGTGATCAACGTACGCGGGGCCCGGGTGCGCGTGTTCGACACCCACCTCGACTTCCGCGCCGACCCGTCCGTACGGCGCACGCAAGTCGCCGACATGCTCGCGATCATGAAGCGGAAGCCCGGCGACACGATCCTCACAGGCGACTTCAACGCGGCGCCGGACGACGCCGAGCTGGCGCCGCTGTGGAACGTTCTCACCGACGCGCTGACGGTCGCCGGGCAGCGGGGCGTGCCGACCTATCCGGCCGACATGCCGGCGAAACGCATCGACTACGTCACCGCCTCGACCGGCATCCGGGTCCGGACGGCCTGGGTGCCCGCGTCGGTTGCCTCCGACCATCGCCCGGTGGTCGCCGACCTGCTGATTCCCCGGAGGACACTATGAACGGGCCGTCGCGGCGCGGGGTGCTGGCCGGCGGGATGACGGCGGGCCTCGGCCTGCTGACCCCCTCGGCCGCCGTCGCCTCGTCAGAGCGGACCACCGTATGGACCGGATTCGAGGTGCTGCGGGCCGACGGCTACGCGGCGCTGCGCCGCCGTCGGGTCGGGCTGCTCAGCAACCCGACCGGGGTCATCGCCGACCTGCGGCACGAGGCCGACCTCATGCACGCTGCGGACGGCGTCGACCTCGTCGCGGTCTTCGGGCCCGAGCACGGGTTCCGCGGCTCGGCCCAGGCGGGCGGCTCCGAGGGCTCCTACCAGGACCCCCGGACGGGCCTGCCGGTCTACGACCTCTACGGCGCGAGCGTGGACAAGATCGCCGGCTACTTCACCCAGTCCGGCGTCGACACGGTGGTCTTCGACATCCAGGACGTCGGCGCCAGGTTCTACACGTACATCTGGACGATGTACGACGCGATGAAGGCGGCGGCCCAGACGGGGCGGCGCCTCGTCGTGCTCGACCGGCCCAACCCGCTCGGCGGCACCGCCGCGACGGGGCCGGTACTGCACCCCGAGTACGCCTCCGGCGTCGGCAAGCAGGCCATCGCCCAGCAGCACGGCATGACGGTCGGCGAGCTGGCCCGGCTGTTCAACGCCGAGTTCCTTGGGAGTGAGCTCGAGCTGACCGTGATCCCCATGCGCGGCTGGCGGCGCGGTATGCCGTACGAGCTGACCGGGCTGCCCTGGGTGCTCCCGTCGCCCAACATGCCGACCGTCGACACCGCTGTCGTCTACCCGGGGCTGTGCCTGTTCGAGGCGGTCAACCTGTCCGAGGGGCGCGGCACCACCCGGCCGTTCGAGATCGTCGGCGCGCCATACGCCGACTGGCACTGGGCCGACGCACTGACCGCGCTGGACCTGCCCGGCGTACGGTTCCGCGAGGCGTACTTCGTGCCGACGTTCTCCAAGTGGGTCAACGAGAACTGCGCGGGCGTCCAGGTGTTCGTCACGGACCGCGGCTCCTTCGACCCCATCCGGACCGCTCTCGCCATGATCATCACGGCCCGGCGGCTCTACCCGGACACATTCGCCTGGCGGGAGAGCACCGCGCCGTACTGGATCGACAAGCTGACCGGATCCGACCAGGTCCGTACCGCCATCGAGGCCGGACAGGACGCCGACCAGGTGATGGCCGGCTGGCGGGCCGAGCTGGCGCGGTTCCGTGCCCGGCGGGCCCGATATCTCCTCTACCGCTGAAGGAGTGCGAAGATGCGTCGTGCCGCTTTGCTGGTCGCCCTCGTCACCTCGGGGCTCACGGTGGGTCTGTCCGGCGGCGGGCCGGCCCTTGCCGACCAGACAGCCGCCGGCCCCGCCGCGGCCAGGCCGGGGCCGCCGACCGTGACCGCCCGGGACATCCGGTTCACGCCGGGACAGCCGCTGCGGTACGGCTCGGCGCCCCAGGCCGACCTGCTGCCGGAGCCGGTCGCGGCGATGGCGACGGACGCCGCGCGGTACCTGGAGCCGTCGCCGGCGCATCCGCTCTACCCGGGCGCGGTCGTGCTGGCCGCCCGCAACGGAGTGATCGCGCAGCATGCCGCCACGGGCTACGCGCTGCGCTACGCCGACGACAAGCCGACCGAGCTGCCGCGCGATCAGTGGATCCCGATGCGCAAGGACACGATCTTCGACCTGGCGTCGGTGTCGAAGCTGTTCACCTCGGTGGTCGCCGTGCAGCAGATAGAGCGCGGCACGTTGTCGCTGGACGCGACGGTGGCGTCCTACCTGCCCGACTTCGCGCAGCACGGCAAGGACGTCATCACGATCCGCCAGCTGCTCACCCACACCAGTGGGCTCCGCCCCGACCTGCCCTTCTTCAACTACCCGACGCGGGAGGCGCAGCAGGCGGCGCTGTACGCCGAGACGCCGCAGGCCACGCCCGGGACGGCGTACATCTACTCCGACCTCAACCTGATCACGCTGCAGTTCGTGCTCGAGAAGATCACCGGACGGCCGCTGGACGACCTCGTCCGCGACGGGATCACTCGGCCGCTCGGCCTGACCGACACGGGGTACAACCCGGCGGCCTCGCTGCGCCCCCGCATCGCCGCGGAGGAGTACGAGCACGTGCCGCCGGCGCAGGTCGACCGCGGCCTCGTCTGGGGCCAGGTGCACGACGAGAACGCCTGGGCGCTGGGCGGCGTCGCCGGGCACGCCGGGGTGTTCTCCACCGCGCATGACCTGGCGATCCTGTGCCAGGCGCTGCTGGACGGGGGGCGGTACGGACGGGCCCGCATCCTGAGTGAGAACTCGACCCGGCTGCTGTTCACGAACTACAACCAGGCCTTCCCGTCCGACTCGCACGGCCTCGGCTTCGAGCTCGACCAGCGCTGGTACATGGACGGGCTGAGCTCGCCGGTCAGCGCCGGCCACACCGGCTATACCGGCACCTCGCTGGTGATCGACCCGCTGTCGCACTCCTTCGTGATCCTGCTGACCAACCGCGTCCACCCGAGCCGCAACTGGGGCAGCATCAACCCGGCCCGCCGGGACGTGGCCCGAGACCTCGCCAGAGCGGTACGGGTACGACCGGCAGCGGGCCGCGACGCGTGGTTCTCGCAGACCGCCGACGCCACGACCGCCACGCTGACCGTGCCGGTGCCCGCAGGAGCCGCGACGGCATCCTTCGACCTCTGGTACGACACGGAGGAGACCGACACGGCGACGCTGGAGGCCTCGTCCGACGGCCAGACCTGGTCGCCGGTGCCGTTCTCGCTGCGCTCCGGGCCGTACACCTGGTCGGCGAACGGCACCGTCTCCGGCTTCGCCGGCCGCCGGTGGGCGCACGCCGATGCCGCGCTGCCGTCCGGAACCACCCAGCTGCGCTGGCGTTACACAACCGATCCGCTGTACGAGGGCCGCGGCGTCTACGTCGACGGGGTCCGCCTCCGCGACGGCGCCCACCACGTAGTCTTCGACGGCGAACGCGCCGGCGACGCCGCCCGTTTCCGGCCGGACGGCTGGGTCCGCAGCTCCACCTGAGCCCGCGATACGGGGTATCCGCGCACGGCAAGGACAACGACGAGATCTGCGGCGTCGCCCGCAAACCCCAATCGCGGCCGAGCCCCTCAGTCGGTATCGAGGAGGCGGGCGGCGCGGGCGTGCAGGTAGCGCTGCTGCGGCAGGCTGGTCGTGCGCCCGGCCGCCGCCTCGTACGCCTCGTACGCCCCGGCGCGGTCGCCGGCCATCTCCAGCAGGTGCGCCCGGACCGCGTACAGCCGGTGGTCCTCGGCGATCCGCTCGTCGGCCGCGAGCTTGTCCAGCAGGTCGAGGCCGGCGGGCGCGCCGCGGGCCATGGCGACGGCGACCGTGTGGTTCAGCGACACCACCGGGTTGTCGGACATCCGCAGCAGCACCTCGTACAGCGCCACGATCTGCGGCCAGTCGGTCTCCCGCGCACTCGGCGCCTCGTCGTGGACCGCGGCGATCGCCGCCTGCAGCTGGTACGGGCCGGGCGCCCCACGGGAGAGCGCGTCGGTGACGAGCGCCACGCCCTCCTCGATGTACGCGGCGTTCCAGCGGCCCCGGTCCTGCTCGGCCATCGGGACCAGCGCACCGTCCGGCCCGGTCCGCGCCGGGCGCCGGGCATCGGTGAGCAGCATGAGCGCGAGCAGCCCGGTCACCTCGCCGTCCTCGGGCAACAGCCGGCCGACGATGCGGGTCAGCCGGATCGCCTCGGCCGACAGCTCGGCGCGGTGCAGGTTCGGCCCGGACGTGCTGACGTAGCCCTCGTTGAAGATCAGGTAGAGGACGTGCAGCACCGCGGCGAGCCGTTCGGCGCGCTGCTGCGCCGGGGGCGGGCCGAACGGCAGCCCGCTCTCCTTGATGCGCCGCTTGGCCCGGCTGATCCGCCGGGTCATAGTGTCCTCCGGCACGAGGAACGCCCGGGCGATCTCCGCCGTGGTCAGGCCGCCGACCGCCCGCAGCGTGAGCGCGATCTGCGACGCCGCCGACAGTGCGGGATGGCAGCACAGGAAGAGCAGGATCAGCGTGTCGTCGGATTCTGCGCGCGGCCGGTCGGCGGCGGGCGCCAGCCACTGCTCGGGCAGCGTCCACGTCGCGACGGCGTCCTCGCGGCGCCGCCGGGCCTGCTCGCTGCGCAGCAGGTCGGTCAACCGGCGGGCGGCGACCGTGATCAGCCAGCCGCGCGGGTGCTCAGGGACGCCGTCGTCCGGCCATTTCGTGGCGGCCGCGAGCAGCGCCTCCTGGACAGCGTCCTCGGCGGTGTCGAAGTGCCCGTACCGCCGGACGACCGCGCCGAGGACCTGCGGCGCAAGGGTGCGCAGCAGGCTCTCGACCTCGACGTCGGCCATGAACGCGGTCAGAGATCCAGCTCGGCCCGGCCGTCGGCGACCGGGCGCACATCGATGTAGAGGTCGGTCGCGTCGCCGGGGTTGGGGGCCTGCGTCACGCGGGCGGCGATCTCGGTCGCCCGGTCGAAGCTCTCGCAGTCGACGATCGTGTAGCCGGCGAGCACCTCCTGGGTCTCGGCGTACGGCCCGTCCGTCACGACCGGCACGCCGTCCCGCAGCCCGCGGATCCTCCGGGTGTGGACGGGGGCCGCCAGCCCCTGGGCGTCGACGAACTCACCGGACTCGACCAGCTCCTGGTTCCACGCCTCCATGAACTCGTGCATGGAGGCGACGTCCTCCGGCTTCCACGCGGGCCTGTCGGTGGGCTTGCCGGCCATGAGGTCGTAGTCCTGCTGCGAGGCGTACATCATGATCATGTACTTCATGGTCTCTCCTCATCCAACGGCACCGGTCCGGTGCCTCTCACGAGAGACGTCGAGGCCGCCGTCCCGGACCGGACATCCATTCTCGGCTGTCATTCGGCGAGGTAGTGGAAGCCGGGCTTGGGGTGCATCAGGAAGTCGTGGTGGGAGATGTTCCACGCGTACGCCCCGGCCATCCCGAACGCCACGATGTCGCCGACGCCGAGGCCGTCCACCGGGACCCGGCGGGCGAAGACGTCCTTCGGCGTACAGAGCTGCCCGACCAAGGTCACCGGGCCCTCGACGACCGGCCGCGGCGTCCGTGGAATCACGGTGAACGGCTGGTCGTGTCCCCTGGTCACCGGCGTACGCAGGTGGTGGGTGCCGCCGCGAAGGACGGCGTACGCGTCGCCCCGGGTGCGCTTCACGTCGAGCACGTCGGTGACGTACCACCCGTGGTACGCGGTCACCGCCCGGCCCGGCTCGACGCGCAGCCCCTCCCCGTCGAGTTCCCGCAGCCCGGCGCCGTACGCCGCCCAGTCGAAGCGGCTGCCGGGCGCGCCATAGTCGACGGCCATGCCGCCGCCGAGGTTGATCTCCGCCGGGTCCAGCCGACCGCGAGCCCAGCGCACGATCTGGGCGGCAAGGTCGAGCATCGCGGGCGCGTCCAGCCCCGAGGCGACGTGTGCGTGCACCCCGCGCAGCCGGACCCGCGGCAGGGCCGGCAGCAGGTCCAGGCAGCGATCGATCGCCACCTCATCCATGCCGAACGGCCCGCTCATCGTCAGCGCGGCGCCCGGCACCTCGACCCCCAGGTTGGCCCTGAGCAGCACCCCGACCTCAAGGTCGGCGATCGCGGCGAGCCGCTCCAGTTCGCAGGGGCTTTCCACGTGGATCCGCTCGACCCCCAGCCGCAGGGCGAGCGACAGCTCCTCGTCGGTCTTGCCCGGCCCGCCGAACGCCAGCCGCACGTCCGGCAGCGTCTCCCGTACGTGCGTCAGCTCCCCGCCGGACGACACCTCGACGCCGTCGATGTGCGGCGCCAGCGCCCGTAGGATCCTGGCGTCCGGGTTCGCCTTGGCGGCGTAGAAGAACTCCGAGGGCCGCAGCGCCGCACCGATGGCCGCGGCGTGGCCGCCGAGCCCGACGAGGTCATAGACGTACGCGGGAAACCGGTCCAGCTCCAGCGCGCGAGTCCGCACCTGCTCCGGCAGCTCGATCATGCCCCCACCCTTCCTTACGGGCGGAGGTCAGAGGCCGAGGCCGGGGAGTCCCGTGAGTTCGGCGTGGGCGGCCGTACGGGCGCCGTCCGCACTCGTCGCGGCGCGGGCGGCGGCCGCGGCGCGCCGGCATGCGTCGAGGGTGTGGCGGGCCAGCGCGGCGCGGGCCAGCGGCAGCGACGGCGCGCTCATCGACAGCGACGTCACGCCCAGGCCGGCGAGGACGCAGGCCAGCGCCGGGTCGCCGGCCGCCTCGCCGCACACGCCGCAGCTCTTGCCGGCGTCTCCGGACGCGGCGGCCGCCGCGGCCACCAGGTCGAGCAGCGCGGGCTGCCAGGGGTCCTGCAGCCGGGCCAGCGCGCCCACCTGCCGGTCGGCCGCGAACGCGTACTGCGCGAGGTCGTTGGTACCGAGGCTGAAGAAGTCCACCTCGCCGGCGATGTCCCGAGCCCGCAGCGCCGCCGCCGGAATCTCGATCATCACCCCGGCGCATTGGATGCCCGCCTCCCGGCAGGCCGCGACGAACGACCGCGCGTCGTCCACGTCGGCCACCATCGGGGCCATCACCTGCAGCTTCGCGGTAAGGCCCGCGGCCGCGCCGGCGAGCGCACGCAGCTGGTCGGTGAGCACGTCCGGGTACCGCTGCAGCATCCGCAGCCCCCGCTCCCCCAGCGCCGGATTGGGCTCGGCACCCGGCGGGGGCAGGAAGGCGAGCGGCTTGTCGGCGCCCGCGTCGAGCACGCGGACCACGACGTTGCCGTCGGGGAAGGCCTCGAGCGCGGCCCGGTAGGCCGCCTCCTGCTCGGCCACGGTCGGCGCGTCGGCCCGGTCCAGGAACAGGAACTCGGTGCGGTACAGCCCGACGCCCTCCGCGCCGTTGGCCACCGCGGCCGCGACGTCCTTGGGCCCGCCGATGTTGGCGAGCAGCGGGACCTTGTGACCGTCGGCGGTCCGGCCGGGCCCGGTGGCCTCCGACATCGCCTTGCCTCGGGCGCCCGCCCGGTCGCGGGCCGCCGTGACGACGTCGGCCGGCGGGTCCACCGTGATCGAGCCGGCAGCCCCGTCGACCAGTACGACCGTGCCCTCGGCCAGGTCCGTACAGCCCGGGCAGGCCACCACGGCGGGCACGCCCATGGCCCGGGCCAGGATCGCGGTGTGGCTGGTCGGCCCGCCCTCTTCGGTCACGAACGCGACGACCGAGGCCGGGTCGAGCAGCGCCGTGTCGGCGGGCGCCAGATCCCGGGCCACCAGCACGAACGGATCGTCCGACACCGGGACGCCCGGCATCGGCAGGCCCTGCAGGCGGGCGACCGCGCGGTCACGGATGTCGTCGAGGTCGGCCACCCGGCCGGCGAGGTAGTCGCCGGCCCCGGCCAGCGCCTCGCGGAAGGTCCCGAACGCCTCGTAGACCGCCCGCGCCGCCGTCAGGCCGCCGTCGATCTTGCCGTCGACCAGATCGGCGAGGCCGGGGTCGCGGGCCATCATGGCCTGCGCCGCCAGCACGTCCTGTGCCTCGCCGCCGGCCTTGACGCCGCGCTCCTCGAGGTCGGCGGCAACCGTGTTCAGCGCGTCGTGGGCGCGCGCCCGCTCTGCCGCCGCGTCGCCGTCGTGTCGTTCCCCGGCCGCGGGCTCCGGTACGGAACCGGCCAGGATACGGACCGGGCCCGTGCCCACGCCCGGGCTGACCCCGGTGCCGTGTAGCTCAACGCTCATGGTCGCGCTCGCCCTCTCACTCACTGCGCCGCGAGGCCCTACTCCGTACGTGGGGACGGCTCGCCGCTCAGGCGGTCTCGGGCTCCACTTCGGAGGCCAGTGACTCGAGCTGATCGAGCAGCGCGTCGGCGCCGTCTCCCTCGGCCGTGATCACGATCTCCTCGCCGCTGCGGACGTCGAGCGCCAGCACGGACAGGATGCTCTTCGCGTTGACCGGTTCGCCGCCGGCCTTGGCGATCCGTACGTCGTACGGCGCCTTCGTCGCGGCCTGCACGAACAACGCCGCGGGCCGGGCATGCAGTCCGACCTTTGTCTGGACTCGTACGCGGCGCTCTGCCACTGGTTCCTCCTCGCTCGATGGAATGGGGTCTCGATGTACTGCCTCAGCCCCCGAACTCCGGAGGCCACGTCACCTCGGTCAGATCGGCCACCACGAGGTCGGCGGCGGCGAGCGCCGAGGGCGTCTGCGTGGTGGCCACTCCCACGGTCGGCATCCCCGCGGCCTTGGCCGCCGCCACCCCGGCCGGCGCGTCCTCGAACGCGACGGCCTGGTCGGGTGCGACGTCGAGCCGGGCGCAGGCGGCCAGGAAGCCCTCGGGCGACGGCTTGCCCTCCGCGACGTCGTCGGCGGTGATCACCACGCCGAACAGCCCGAGGATGCCGAGCCGGGTCAGCTGCTCCTCGGCGTACCGCCGCCCGCCCGAGGTGACCACGCCGATCGGCACGCCCTCGGCGCTGATCGACCGCACCAGCGGCACCGCTCCCGGTACCGGTACGGCGTCGAGCACGTCCGGGCCCAGCTCGTACGACACGACCTCCCGGAGCAGCTCGTCGACCGTACGGCCGGGGAACAGATGGACCAAGTCGGCCAGCACCTCCCGGCCGCGCCGCCCGGCGAACGAGGCGATCAGCGCGTCGTCGTACGACGCGCCGTACGTGTCGAACAGCCGGGTCCACCGGACCCGGTTGCCCGGCTCCGTATCGACGAGCGTGCCGTCGAGATCGAAGACCGCGGCCTTGACGTGATCGGCGATCATGCCCACGCGAACAACTCGTCTCCGGACCGGATGTCACCGGACTCGACCACGTCGGACAGCGCGTCCGAGCTCGCGTCGAGCGCCACCACCGCGCACACCGGCGACCGGCCGCCCGCCTCGATCTCGGCCGGGTTCCACCGGACGACCGGGGCGCCCGCCTCGACCTGGTCCCCCTCCGTGGCCAGCAACTCGAAGCCGACGCCCTTGAGCTGCACGGTGTCGACGCCGAGGTGGACGAGAACACCATGCTGCTCGCGGTCGAGGATGACGAAGGCGTGCGGATGCAGTTTCACGATCGTGCCGGCGACCGGGGCGATCGCGTCGCCCGCCTCGCGGAGCGGGTCGATCGCGGTGCCGGGGCCGACCATTGCCTGTGCGAAAACGGGGTCGGGCACGCCGCTCAGACCGACGGCGACTCCGCTGACTGGGGCCAGAACCTTCGTCATGCCACTAGTCCAAGATGTCCTCGATGTCGGTGGCGATCGTGTCGGCCTCGGGGCCCACGACGACCTGGACGACCGTGCCGCTGCGCATCACGCCGTACGCGCCCGCGGCCTTCAACGCGGCCTCGTTGACCAGTGCGGCGTCGCTGACCTCGGTGCGCAACCGGGTTGCGCACGGCTCGATGTCGACGATGTTGTCGGCGCCGCCGAGGCCGGCGACGATGTCCTCTGCCTTGCCCATGATCATCGGTCCTTTTACTTGGTCTGGGTTACCTTGTGGAGCCCACGTGGCATGTCGGGATCGATCCCGAGCTTGCGCGCCAGCGCCTCCACGAGCAACTGTCCGGGCACGATCAGCGCGAGCGGAGCGACCCACTCCGGCAGTGCCGGGCCGGGCAGCGCGCGGCTGCAGGCAGTGGCCAGCTCCGATCCGCCACCGACACCGTACGCGCGGGCGCCCGCACCGGTCACCCGGCCCGCCAGCGCGACCGTGCCGGCCAACGTGGGACCGGAGTCGGCGGCCACCAGGATCGCCGGCGTCTCGTCGTCGACCACGGCGATCGGCCCGTGCAGCAGGTCGGCGTACGACAGGCCCATCGCGTGCAGGTAGCAGGCCTCCTTGAGCTTGAGGGCCAGCTCCAGCGCGGTGCCGAAGGCGATGCCGCGGCCGGACACCACGGCGCCCGGGACCCGGGCCAGCTCGTCGACCATGGCCGGGAGGTCGCCGGCGGCCTCGGTCGCCGCGATCAGCCGCTCCACCTCGTCGGGCACGCGACGCAGGTCGGACAGGTCTACGTCGGGGTCGGCGTCGGCGCCAAGGCCGAGCCCGATGACGGCCAGCGCGGCCAGCTGGGTGGTGTACGTCTTGGTCGCGGGCACCGCGAGCTCGTCGCCGGCCTGCGTGATCAGGGCCACCTCAGCGGCCGCGGCGAGCGGCGAGCCCGCCCCATTGGTGACGGCGACCGTCCGGGCACCGCAGCGGGCCGCCCAGTCGAGGGTCTCCACGATCTCTTCCGTCCTGCCCGACTGGCTGATCGCGACGGCGAGCACGCCGGACAGGTCGAGCGTGCGCTGGTACGTGGTGGCGATCGACGGCGCGGCGAGCGTGGCCAGCCGCCCGGTGTGCGCCTCGGTGAGGTACCGGCCGTACACGGCGGCGTTGTCGGACGAGCCGCGCGCGATGAACAGCACCTGGCGGGTGTCGCGGGCGAGTAGCTCGATGTCGGACACCGTGGGCAGCAGCGCGTCGAACGTGCGGCGGAGCGCGGCGGGCTGTTCGGCGATCTCCGCTCGCATCCGGCTGATGGTCATCGCTCCCCCTCGAAGACGAGCTTGCCGGCGACCCAGGTGGCGCGGGCGCGCAGGGCCCCAGGGTCGTCGTCGTGCTCATCTGTGTCCAGCCAGACCAGATCGGCGAGCGCGCCGGGGGCGATGCGCCCGAGATCCGGGCGGCCCATCAGGTTGGCCGGCACACGGGTCGCCGCGTCGATGGCCACGGTCAGGTCGACACCGAGCCGTACGACATTGGTGACGCCGGCGTCGAGGCGGAGCGCGGAGCCGGCGAGGGTGCCGTCGGCGCGCAGCGGCGGCCCCTCGGCGGGCAGCTCGATCGGCTCGCCGCCCAGGTCATACCGGCCGGGCGGCATGCCGGCGGCCGCGACGGCGTCGGTGACGAGCACGATCCGGCCCGGCGCCGCGTCGATAGCCAGCTTGCACACGACCGGCGCGACGTGCGCCATGTCGGCGATCAGGCCGGAGGTGAGCCGCTCGTCGGTGAGCGCCTGCGCGGCGACGCCCGGCGTGCGGTGATGGATCCCGCTCTGCCCGTTGAACAGGTGTGTGACCATCCGGGCGCCGGCGTCGGCGGCCGCGGCCACCTGAGCGGCGGTGGCGTCGCTGTGCCCGACGCTCACCAGCACCCCGGCCCCGGTCAGCGTGCGTACGGCGGCGAGCCCGCCGGTGCGTTCCGGCGCCAGCGTCATGACCTTGACCAGGCCGGTCGCGAGCAGCTCGCGCAGCGCGTCCGGGGTGGCGTCGGTGAGCCAGCGGGCGTTGTGCGCGCCGCGCCGTTTCTCCGACAGGAACGGGCCCTCCAGGTGCACGCCGAGCACGCGGCTGCCGGCGGGCAGGCCAGGCAGCAGGCCGGCGGTCTTCCGGAGCGCGTCGGTCAGCAGCGGGACGGGCGCGGTGATGAAGGTCGGCAGGAAGGCGGTCACCCCGGTCTCGGGGAGCCGCCGGACGATGGTGTGCCAGCCGGCCTCGTCGGCGTCGACGAGGTCGTGGCCGAAGTAGCCGTTGACCTGAACGTCGATCAGGCCTGGCGCGAGGAAGCCGCTGTCGAGCTCGAAATCCGGACGGCCCGGCGGACGCCCCCTGCCGATGTCGGCGATGCGCTCGCCGTCCACCCGTACGAATCCGGGCGAGATGATCTCGGCGGGACCCGGGCGATGCGCGACGATCAGCCGCTCGGCGGCGATGAGCACCGACGCCATGCGCACTCTCCGTGAGCTCTGTGAGGGGAACTGGTCTAGTCCGGACTAGACCAGTTCGTACCATACTCCGCTCGGCAGGCCAAGCGAAGACTTCGCCCTCCTCCTACGCGTGACCGGTTGCGGTTCGGCTTTAACGAAGTTGATCGGGCCGTTATTCATCTTTGCCGATTCTGTGCATTGACACCTATTCGGATCCTGTGGTCTAGTCCGGCCTAGACCAGTTCATATTCGGCCCTTACCTCCGAAGATGTCCATGACATCCATCGATCCGCACAGCCCGGTACCGAAGTACTTCCAGCTCCGCACGATCTTGATCGACCTGATCGAGGGGGCGGAGCTGCCGGTCAACGCCGCGGTCCCGTCGGAGCGCGAGCTGTGCCAGCAGTACGGGCTGTCGCGCATGACCGTGCGGCAGGCGATGGACCAGCTGGTGACCGAAGGCCGGCTGTACCGCGTGCCGGGCAAGGGCACCTTCGTCGCGCGGCCGAAACTCGAGATGCCGCTGCGCTTGGTCTCGTTCACCGAGGACATGCTCGCCCGCGGGCTACGCCCGGGCGCCATCGACATCGCCCGGCGCACGGTCCGCGCGAACGCAAACCTGGCCCGCGGGTTCGGCACCGAGCCGGGCACCGAGATCCACGTCATCGAACGGCTGCGCACCGCGGACGGCGAGCCGATGGCGCTGGAGCGGGCGCACATTCTGGCGACGCTGGCACCGGACCTGCTCGACCGGCGGCTGGCCGACCGCTCGCTGTACGGCGTGCTCGAGGCCGTGTACGGGCTCGTTTTCGACGCCGGCGACCAGATCATCAACGCCGGCGTTGCCGACTCGGCCGACGCCCGGCACCTGGCGATCCACAAGGGCAGTCCGGTGCTGCTCCTCGAGCGCCGGTCGTACGCCGGGCACGTCTGCGCCGAACTGACCCGATCGACCTACCGAGCCGATCGCTACCAACTGCACACCGCCCTCGAAATTCCCCGTCGGGGACGCACTCCGTCCCGATAAACCCGAGGAGGCACCCTCACATGAGTTCCACCGCAGCAGTCGGCGGCACCGCCGCCCCGAGACGAGGATCGGGCGTCTTCGCCCTCCTCCAGCGCATCGGCCGCAGCCTCATGATGCCGATCGCCGTCCTGCCCGCCGCGGCCCTGCTGCTCCGGTTCGGCCAGGACGACATGCTCGGCAAAGACGGTGTCGCGAGCTGGTCGGGCTTCCATTGGATGATCCACGTCGCCCCGGTGATCGGCGCGGCCGGTGCGGCCATCTTCGACCACCTGCCGATCATCTTCGCCGTCGGCGTCGCCATCGGCTTCGCCCGCCGGTCCGACGGATCCACCGCGCTCGCCGCCGTCGTCGGCTACCTGGTCTTCAACGCCGTGTCGATGACCATGTTCGCCGGCTCCCGGATCCGGTCCGAGGTGCTGACGACGTTCGACGACAAGGGGGCGCCGGCCCTCAACCTCGACGCGCACAACCCGACGTGGGTGCTGGGGGGCATCCTCATCGGCATCACGGCGGCACTGCTCTGGCAGCGCTACTACCGGATCAAGCTGCCCACCTGGCTGGCGTTCTTCGGCGGCCGCCGGTTCGTCCCGATCATCACGGCGGGCGTCTCGCTCATCCTCGGCGTGATCTTCGGCTGGGTCTGGCCGATCTTCGGTGACTGGCTGCACAGCCTCGGCAACTGGCTGGCCGACAACGGCACCGTCGGGGCGGGTATCTACGGCGTCGTCAACCGGGCGCTGCTGCCCTTCGGCCTGCACCACATCGTCAACGCGGTGGTCTGGTTCCAGATCCCCGACTGTGGCAACAACGTCCAGGGCGACCTCAACTGCTACTTCGCCGGGCACGACGGATCCGGCACGTTCATGACCGGCTTCTTCCCGATCATGATGTTCGCCCTTCCGGCCGCGGCCCTCGCGATGTGGCGGGCCGCACCGTCGCATCGCCGCGCCGTGATAGGCGGCATCATGCTGTCCGCCGCGCTGACCTCGTTCCTCACCGGCATCACCGAGCCGATCGAGTTCGCCTTCCTGTTCGTGGCCCCGGTGCTGTTCGCCGTGCACGCCGTGCTGACCGGAGTCTCGCTGGCGGTGACCAATGCCATCGGCGCGAAACTCGGCTTCGGGTTCTCCGCCGGCCTTACCGACATGCTGCTCAACGCCAACAAGTCCAACACCCACAAGCTGCTGTGGATCATCATCATCGGGTTGATCTACGCGGTCGTCTACTACTACCTGTTCACCTTCATCATCAGACGGTTCAACGTCCTGACCCCGGGCCGGGAGCCCGAGGGCGACGTGGCCGTCGAGGGCGGCATGCCGCAAGAAGTCGTCTCCGGCGCCCCGGCCGGCGCCGCCCAGGAGTCGGGCGCGGCCGAAAGGAGCCCGGCCCGCGAAGACAAGGGCGGCGCAACCTAGCGCCCGCCGCGCTGCCGACGAGACTCGGCGCCCGGCCGCGTGGCCGGGCGTCGTGTCTCATGCAGACAGCCGTTACCAGGCTGGCCGGAGACGGCCAGGGCGTATCTTTCCGCGGGCTCGCCGCTCTGGTGGGTGCCATTGCAAACGTCCGGCGGGTCGCCACCGCCGGGCGTTTTCTCACGTCACCCTTCGGAGGTACGCATGCGCACGCGTCAGGCTCGCCGGTCCCGCCCGCCCGTACGACTGATCTCGTACCGGACGGCTCCGGGCATCGGCCGATCAAGCCTGGGTGGCCCGCGTACCGACGGCTTACCGCAGCTCGTCCGGGGGCCGCGCGGCGGTGCCGTATCGCGGCTGCGGGCCGTGCCGGCCGACGAGGGCCGGCCGGAGGCCGATCTCGCCGCCACCGCGCTGGCCATCACGCAGGTCTTCGCCGAGGTGATCGCAGGCATGCGACCGCTGCATCACCTGGCCGGACGCGCCGCGCCGGCCGTGTACGACGGGCTGGCCCGGGCACTGCCGGCGACCATGTCACCCCGGCCCGTCGCCGCGCGGCGGCTGCGGGTCACCGCGCCGGTGATCCAGGAACCCGCGCCGGGAGTGGCCGAGCTGTCCGCTATCGCTCTTGTCGGAACTGAAACACAGGCGCTTGCCCTGCGGTTGGAGCGCGTCCGCGGCCGCTGGCGTTGCAGTGCTGTG
Source organism: Streptosporangiaceae bacterium (assembly GCA_036555725.1). Classification (GTDB taxonomy): domain Bacteria; phylum Actinomycetota; class Actinomycetes; order Streptosporangiales; family Streptosporangiaceae; genus CALAED01. The sequence goes on from DATBKU010000062.1 coordinate 64,424, forward strand.
GAGACGACCATCTCGCCTCGGCAGGCGCTCGGCCACGCGAGTCAATGGCGGGGCAAGTCGGCCTGAGCCAGGGCGACCGCAACGACGAAGCGGCCTCCCGGGACCGCACCCGGGAGGCCGCTTCGCTTGCGTTGCGGTCAGGAGCTCGCGCGGCGGGGGTCACCGTGGCAGCGCTTGTACTTCTTGCCCGAGCCGCAGGGGCACGGGTCGTTGCGCGACACCTTGGTGAACTTGCCGTCGGCGGAAGAGCCCTCGCTGTGATGCTCGACGTCGCCTGTCTCGGTCGGCGCGGAGTACTCCAGCTTGCCCGGACGCTGCGGCTCGGCCAGCCCCTTGGCCACGATCGACGGACCCTCGCCCTCGCCCTCGCCCTCACCGTCCGTGTCGGTGGCGGTGGTGCCCGCGGGCGCGCTGGCGGCCACGGCGACCGGGGTCTCGCCCACGGCGGGCTCCGGCTGCTCTTCGACCTGGACCTCGAGGTGGAAGAGGTATCCGGCGGACTCCTCCTTGATGCCGTCCATCATGGAGTTGAACATGTCGTAGCCCTCGCGCTGGTACTCGACCAGCGGGTCGCGCTGCGCCATGGCCCGCAGGCCGATGCCCTCCTGGAGGTAGTCCATCTCGTACAGGTGCTCGCGCCACTTGCGGTCGAGCACGGACAACACGACACGGCGCTCCAGCTCGCGCATCACCTCGGAGCCGAGCTCCTCCTCGCGCTTGTCGTACGCCGCCTGGGCGTCGTCCTTGATCTTGTCGGCCAGCGTCTCGGCGTCGAGCCCCGACACCTCGCCGCCGGCATCCTCGACGACGTCGTCGACGGTGATCGAGATCGGGTAGAGCTGCTTGAACGCCTTCCACAGCTTGTCGAGGTCCCACTCCTCGGCGAAGCCCTCAGCGGTGGCGCCTGCGACGTAGCCCTGGATGACCTCGTCGATCATGCGCCGGACCTGCTCGTGCAGGTCGGCGCCCTCGAGCACCTTGCGCCGCTCGCCGTAGATGACCTGCCGCTGCCGGTTGAGGACCTCGTCGTACTTCAGAACGTTCTTGCGGATCTCGAAGTTCTGCTGCTCGACCTGATGCTGGGCGGAGCGGATGGCCCCGGACACGACCTTGTTCTCGATCGGCACGTCATCGGGGTAGTTGAAGCGAACCATGATCGCCTCTACCCGAGCCGAGTTGAACAGCCGCATCAGGTCGTCCTCGAGCGAGAGGTAGAACCGCGACTCGCCCGGGTCGCCCTGCCGGCCGGACCGGCCGCGCAGCTGGTTGTCGATGCGCCGTGACTCGTGCCGCTCGGTGCCGAGCACATACAGGCCGCCCGCGTCGACGACCTCCTCGTGCTCCTCCTTGACCGCCTGCTTGGCCTTCTCCAGTGCCTCCGGCCAGGCCTGCTCGTACTCGTCCGGCGTCTCCAGCGGGGACAGGCCGCGCGCGTGCAGCTCCCGGTCGGCGATGTGGTCGGGGTTGCCGCCGAGCATGATGTCGGTGCCGCGACCCGCCATGTTGGTCGCCACGGTGACGGCGCCCTTGCGGCCCGCCTCGGCCACGATCAGCGCCTCTTTCTCGTGGTACTTCGCGTTCAGCACCTCGTGCGGCACACCGCGCCGCTTGAGCAGCCGGGACAGCCGCTCCGACTTCTCCACCGAGGTGGTGCCGACCAGGACCGGCTGGCCATTCTCGTGCCGCTCGGAGATGTCGTCGACCACGGCCTCGAACTTGGCCTGCTCGGTCTTGTAGACGACGTCGGTCTGATCCTCGCGGATCATCGGCTCGTTGGTCGGGATCGGGATGACCCCGAGCTTGTAGATCTTGTTGAACTCGGCGGCCTCGGTCTGTGCCGTACCGGTCATGCCGGCCAGCTTGTCGTACAGCCGGAAGTAGTTCTGCAGGGTGATCGTGGCGAGCGTTTGGTTCTCGTCCTTGATCTGCACGCCTTCCTTGGCCTCGATGGCCTGGTGCATGCCCTCGTTGTAGCGGCGGCCGTGCAGGATGCGCCCGGTGAACTCGTCGACGATCAGGACCTCGCCGTTCTGGACGATGTAGTCCTTGTCCTTCTTGTAGAGCTCCTTGGCCTTGAGCGCGTTGTTGAGGAAGCTGACCAGCGGCGTGTTGACCGAGTCGTACAGGTTGTCGATGCCGAGCGTGTCCTCGACCTTCTCGACCCCGGTCTCGAGGATGCCGACGGTGCGCTTCTTCTCGTCGACCTGGTAGTCGCCGTCCTCGGACTCCGGGCCGCCGCTGGACCGCTTGAGCCGCGGCACGATCTTGGCGAACTCGGTGTACCACCGGGAGTTCTGCTCGGCCGGGCCGGAGATGATCAGCGGCGTCCTGGCCTCGTCGACGAGGATCGAGTCGACCTCGTCGACGATCGCGAAGTTATGGCCGCGCTGGACGCACTCCTCCAGGCTCCAGGCCATGTTGTCGCGCAGGTAGTCGAAGCCGAACTCGTTGTTGGTGCCGTAGGTGATGTCGGCCTCGTAGGCCTTACGCCGCTCGTCGGGCGTCATCTGGGCGAGGATCACGCCGACCTCGAGGCCTAGGAACTGGTGGATGCGGCCCATCCACTCGGCGTCGCGTTTGGCGAGGTAATCGTTGACCGTGACGACGTGCACGCCCTTGCCGGCCAAGGCGTTCAGATAGCAGGGCAGCACAGCGGTGAGCGTCTTGCCCTCACCGGTCCTCATCTCGGAGATGTTGCCCATGTGCAGGGCGCCGCCGCCCATCAGCTGGACGTCGAAGGGGCGCTGGCCAAGCGTGCGCTTGGCCGCCTCGCGGGCGGTCGCGAAAGCCTCGGGGAGCAGGTCGTCGAGCGTCTCGCCGTCGGCGAGCCGCTCTTTGTAGGTGTCGGTGAGCGCGCGCAGCTCGGCGTCGCTCATCTCGACAAAGTCTTCCTCAATGGAGTTGACCTGGTCCGCGATCCGCTTGAGCTTGCGCAGGATCTTGCCCTCGCCCGCACGAAGGATCTTATCGATGACTACTGGCACTCTCGGGAGCTCCTCGCAGATCGTGGGTTACCGCGAATGATGGCGGCACACACACCACCCGTACGATGTCAATCGTAGGTGAGTCCTAGGGTGGACGCTGCCACGCGCAGCGCTCTCTGCACAATAGAAGCTTGGCAATGGGTTTGGGGAGATCAGTTTCATCGATCGACCATCCGTAAGATCTCTTTTGACGATCACAGGGCGAGTAGGAGGGGCCGATGGCTGAGGGCTCGCACACTGGGCGGCCGAGCTCATGGATCGCCGTGGGCGTGATGCTGGTCGGGTTCGTGCTCGGCGGCCTGGGCCTGATGTTCGGCCCGATGTGGGCGGTCTTCTGGGTCGGGGTCGCGATCGTCGCGGTCGGGGGCGTGCTGGCGCTGGCGGTCGGCATCTTCTCCGATGTCGTGGTCTACGACCCGCGAGATATCTCACGCCTAGAGGAGGGCGCGCCGGGCGGAACGGACGCGGTGGAAACCCAGGCCGTGAAATCCGAATCGGCCGAGGACGCCTCGCACGCCTGACCGCGGGCGCCGGCCATACAACGGGGCCAGCACCAACGGCGTGGAACAACGGCCTCGAACAACGGCCTCGAACAACGGCCTAGGACGGCTCGGGCGGCTCGTAGGCGAGGGTCTGCCGTACGGCGGCGGCGAGCTCGGGCGGATTGACGATCTCGACGCGCACGGCATCGCAGCCCACCCAGGCGGCGGCCTGCCAGAGCGCGGTGCGCAGCGCGACGAGGGCGGCGTCGGACGCCGCCGCGCCGCGGGACACCGAAGGTTCGAAGGACACCTTGCGGGCGATGAGCGTACGACCGTCGCGCGCGGGGTCGACCCGCCCGATCAGCCGGCCGCCCGCCAGCAGTGGCATCGTGAAGTAGCCGTAGACCCGCTTGGCCTTCGGCACGTACGCCTCGAGCCGGTGGTCGAAGCCGAACACCCGGGACGTGCGCTTGCGGTCCCACACGAGTGAGTCGAAGGGCGACAGCAGGGTCGTACGGTGGCGGCCGCGCACCGGCGTGCGAAGCGCCTCCGGATCGGCCCACGCCGGATCGCGCCAGCCGGCCACGCCGACCGGGACGAGGCCGGTCTCGTCGATCACCCCGGCAACCTGATCGTTGCGGAGCCGGTAGTAGTCGGCCAGGTCGGACTTGGTGGCGACGCCGAGGGCGCGCCCGGCCTGGGCGACCAGCCGGGTGAGGCAGGCCGCGTCGTCGAGCTCGCCGTTGAGCAGCGCCGCTGGGATGACCCGCTCGGGCAGGTCGTACACCCGCCGCCAGCCGACCCGCCGGACGCACACGACCTCGCCCAGCGCGAGCATGCGCTCGACGCCGGCCTTGACGTCGGACCAGTCCCACCACGCGCCGCCGTTCTTGGCGCCACCCAGGTCGGTCGCGGTGAGCGGCCCGTCGGCCCGCAGCCGGTCGATGATCTGCTGCTCTGTGCCGACCGCGTCTGGCTGCCAGCTCCAGCCGCGCTCGCGGAAGGCGCGCCGCCGGAAGCCGAACAGCGGCCACTCGTCGACGGGCAGCACACAGGCCGCGTGGGCCCAGTATTCGAAGGCGTTGCCCCGCCCCCAGTACGACAGCTCGACGCGCTCGCGCCCCACCGGGCCGAGCCGCGCGTACGGGATCAGCTCGTGCGACCGGGCCAGCACCGAGATGGTGTCGAGCTGGACGGCGCCCAGCCGGCGCAGCATGCCGGGCACACCGCCGCGGCGGCCGTCGGCGCCGACCAGCCCCTGGGCGCGGAGCTGGAGGCGGCGCGCCTCGTCGGCGGTGAGCTCGATTTGCGGGGGGATGGTCACCTCGTGAGTCACATGCCCGATCGTAGAGGGCGACACCGACAAAACCCGCACGCCGGTGGCTGCGCTCGAAGCTACGGGCCGGCGAAGGCCGGGGCGGCGGCGAGCAGCTCGCGGCCGAGCTCCTCATCGCCCGTCACCACGGCCCCGACCGTGGCGGGGTCGCGGCGTCCGCCGGCCAGGAAGCAGAACTCGATGACGTCCATCTCCAGCCGTACGACGGGGGTGGAGTCCGCCGGCGGCCGGGCGCCGAGCCCGACCACCCACTGGCCGCCGCCCGGCCCGTCCAGCACGACCTGCGCGGCGACGCTCGGACGCTCCCCCCACGTCCGGCCGAGCGCCCGGGGCAGGCTGCGTACGCCCAGCGCGGCGATGGGATACAGGTGCCGGGGCAGCGGCGGCGGCAGCCTGCGGCCCACGGCGGTGGCGATGTCGTCGGAGTGCACCCAGGTCTCGAAGGCCCGCGCCACGACCGCGTCGGCGATCCGCAACGGCACCCCCGTCAACCGGTGCGACGAGTCGGCGGGTAGCCCGCGGCACAGCGCGTCGGCCTGCACCCGCCAGGCGGTACGGGTCGACTCCGGCGGCCGGGCTCGTTCGTGGCCGATGACGACGGCCGTACGGCCCTCGATGACGGCGGCCACGTCGGCGCCCGGTACGGCCGAGCCGCCCCCGGGCGTACCGGAGCCGTTCGCCGGCGCCCCGGCGGACAGCGGCGGATCGACCGGGACGTCGAGCTGGGCGGCGACCAGGCCGTCGGTGGCGGCCAGGTGCGCGACGACGTCCTGCACGTTCCAGTCGTAGATGACGTTGACGGTCCACTCCGGCCCGTCCAGCTCGCGCAGCAGCGAGTCGAGCACGGAGACCTGGGCGGCGTACGCCTCGGCGTACCCGGGGCACGGCGACGCGGCGGGCCGCAGCAGCCTGGCTCGTTCCAGCACGCGGCCGCGCAGCCGGGCCGGCGGCGGTGCCGCCGCGCCGAGCAGATCCGCGGCGCCCGACAGCCGGGCCGCCTCCGCCGAGCAGCTCTCGCAATGGGGCAGGTGCTCCATGACCGCCTCCGCCTCCTCGGCCGAGCAGGCCCCGATCGCCCATACTCCGAGGAGGGCGGACACCGTCTCATGCCGTGGTCGTTCGGTCACGGTGTGATCCCCTCCTCGGCCAGCGTGTCGGCGATGCGGCGCAGCGCCAGCCTGATGCGCGACTTGGCCGTGCCCTCGGCGAGACCCAGCTCGGCCGCCACTTGACGATAGGTACGTCCCCGGTAATAGGCCAGCTCGACGGCCTCGCGGAGACCGCCGGGCAGCACCGCCACCGCGTGCCGGACCCGTCCGTTCACTTCGGCCGCCGTCACCTCGTCCTCGACGCCAGGCCCGGCCGGCTCCAGCGGCCACGTGGTCATCAGTACCCGGCGCCGCTCCTCACGGCGCACCACCTCGACCGCCCGCCGGTGCGCGAGCGTGCCCAGCCACGTACGCAACGGGCCCTTGGCAGGGTCGAACGCGAGCGGGCGCTCCCACAGGAACGCGAAGACCTCCTGAGTGACGTCCTCGGCAGCCTCGCGGCTGCGCGTCACCCGCAACGCGAGCCCGAATACGAGAGGCGCGTAAGTGTCGTATACCTCGCCCAGCGCCTCCTCTTCGCCGGCAGCCAGTCGCCTCCGCGTCCGGTCCTCGTCGGGCACCCCCACAGGGCACCAACTCCCCGTCCGTCGGGTACAGGTGGGACCAACGGCACGAGCATGGCCATCGCGGACGCGACGGGCCATACCCTTCCATGAGCTATTCGGCCGGGAGCCGGCCTTGGATGACCGCGGGGTCAGGTGATTTCGAGGAGCTTCTCCCGCACGGCGTACACCACGGCCTCCATCCGGGAGTGCAACTGCAGCTTCTCCAGGATGTTGCGGACGTGGTTCTTGACGGTGTTCTCCGAGATGAACAGCTCGCGTGCGATCTCTCGGTTGCCGAGACCCTTCGCGACGAGGCGCAGCACTTCCATCTCGCGTTCGGTGAGCTTGGGCGCGGGCACCTGCTGCTGGCGCTCCGCGCTGCGCTTGGCCAGCGCCGCGAACTCGGTGATGAGCTTCGACGCCATGGACGGGCTGATCAGCGACTGGCCGCCCTGGACGGCTCGTACGGCCTGCGGGACCTCGTCGATGGAGATCTCCTTGAGCAGGTAGCCGGACGCGCCGGCCTTGATCGCCTCGAAGAGGTCTTCTTCTTCGTCGCTGATCGTCAACATGACGATCTTGGCACTCGGCACGGCGCTCTTGATCGCCGTACAGGCCTCGATGCCACCTCTGCGGGGCATCCGTATGTCCATCAGGACGACGTCGGGCAGCAGGTCGCCGGCCTTTTCTACGGCCTCGTTGCCGTCGCTGCCCTCGCCGACCACCTCGATGTCACCTTGCTCCTCGAGCACCATCTCGAGCCCGCGGCGGAAAAGCGCGTGATCGTCGACGATCAACACGCGGATCGGGTCACCGGTGACCACCGGCGACGCCTCTCCGCGAGCCTCGGGGTTCTCGCCCACTCATCCTCCTCACCGACGCGCTCGTCGAGGGGTATTTCCCGATCATGGCCATGGTTGAGCTGGTGACATGCGGCAAGCTCTACATCACTCTTCGACGAGGCGGATAACTCCGTAGTCCCAACCACGGCGACGATAGACGACACTCGGCTGGCCGCCCGTGGTATCGCGGAAAAGGAAGAAGTCGTGCCCCACGAGCTCCATCTCGAAGAGGGCCTGGTCGATCGACATCGGCTCGGCTTTGTGGAACTTCTCCCTGACCACGAGGGGCCCATCGCCTTCCATGAAGATGGGCACGATGTGCTCGTCGGGGTCTGATCTCGGCTCGTAGTCTCCCGTGGATTGTCCTTCCCAGCCGCGGGTCGCGGTGGTCGTCCGGCCCGCTGCGGCTGAGGATTCCTCAGACACGATGGTATCGGCGTCCAGCGGTGGCATTGTCGCCAGCTTGGCGGGGGCGCGGTTGCCATGGTGAACCTTGCGCCGGTCGCACGTCTTGCGCAGGCGCGATTCGAGTTTGCCGAGTGCGAGGTCGAGTGCTCCGTAGCGATCGTCTGCGGCGGCCTCCGCGCGAATCACGGGGCCTCGTGAGCGGATCGTCAGCTCGATGCGCTCACGCTTTTGCGCCAGGCGGGGATTGCGTTCCTGGGACACCTCCACGTCTACCCGGATCACCTTCGGGTCCAGCTTCTCGATCTTGGCGAGCTTGTTGTCGACGTGCCGACGGAACCTCTCGTTCACATCCGTGCGGCGACCCTTCACGATGATGTCCACGCGGGAACCCCCATTCCCCGAATCGGAGCGCCCGGCAACAGGCGCCGCTGGGCAGGCGGACGCCTGTCACGTGGGCCTTTGACTTGCAACACCCGCCCGGCCGACCTGGTCTTCGTCCCCACATCCGCCTGCTGAGGGTCTCGCGGCGCTCTCGCCACTACTCCCCTTCTCCCTGCTCGGAGGATGTCTGACCCTCCGACGGGGCAGGGCTTACCTCTAAGCCGCACCGTGATCGGTCGACGAGAAGTCGCCTTACGTGGGCCGTTTCGCCTGCGGCTGGCATCGGCTAGCCGGACCGACCGTATTCCCGATGAGAACGACGGTCCGACGCAACCACGGACCCGGGCGGGTGCCATGTCAGGAACGCTAACCCCTCCCGCCCCGAATGTCAGGGGGGTGAACGGCAGAAAACTCACGGATAGTCATCGGGCGCACCTTCCGTCCCAGGTCACCCGGCTTGCGTGATCACCCGCAAAACCGGCCCAAACCCTGCCGCGCAGGAGCTGGCACACCGGCTGCCCGCCCAGGCCACGGGTATGTGGCGATCAGGTGAGTTTGCCCAGAGTGCACCAGCGCCTTAACAACCGGTCACCGAATACGGACCGGCAAGGCCGAACTTTTGGACCAGTCCGGGGCCTGGTATGCGTTACACATTGTGACGGTCATGTTGGCCGTACCGACGCGGAGTGGCGGCGATAACGGCCGCCGCCGGCACCTCGGCTCCGGCGGCCCGCAGCGCCCTGGCGGCCTCGGCCAGCGTCGCGCCGGTGGTGATCACGTCGTCGACGAGAACCACCGGCCGGCCGCCGATCGCGCCGGGCCGGGTGACGCGCAGGGCGCCGGCCAGGTTGGCCGCCCGCCCGGCCATCGAGAGCCCGGCCTGGTCGGCCACGGGTCTGGCATGCCCGAGCGCCGCGACCCGGCGGGCCGGTATGCCGCCGCCGCGCAGTGCGGCAACCGCCTTGTCGGTAACGCGGCGCAGCGGATCGTGCCCACGTTGACGCACTGCCGCCCGTGTGGACGGCACGGGAACCACAAGGACCGGGACCGCGAGAGTCGTGCCGAGGGCGGCCTGGAGGGCGCGGGCCAGGGCGCCGCCCAGCGGACGGGCGAGGCCGGCGCGGCCCGACTCTTTGTGCGCGATGATCACGTCTCGTACGACGCCGTCGTAACGCGCCACGGCCCACGGCACCGGCAGTCCGGGTGGGGCCGGCGAGGGCATCGCGCGGCGCGCCGGCGCGCACAGCATCGGGCGGCAGGCGTCGCACAACAGGGCCGATGCGGCACCGCACCCGGCGCACCGCTGCGGGAGAACGAGGTCGAGCACGTCGGTCAGCAACCGCATGCGCACGACCCTGACCTGCTTCCAATCGACCTGACAGACCCAACCGAAACTGTGGACGATTCGGCGCCGAGTGCGCAGGGTGACGTGTCCCCTCATGCCCGGTAGGACGTCGGGCCCAGGCACCAGGCGTTAACCGGGATACGCGGGCGCTTGGCCCTTCGCGAAGCAGTCCCACTCGCTGATCGGATCGTTCTCGTCGTGTTGCCGGCAGATCTTGTCGGCGTTCTCGGCCCGCATGCCGACCAGCACCGGCGAGCCGGGCAGCGCGGTGATCGAGGTCATGTCGGTGCCGCCCGAGCCGATGACGCGAAGGGGGCCGCCGCTGACCGGCACTTGATAAGGCACAACATTCGGTTGCCGTTGTGTACTACCCAGGACGACGAGTTCGTCGGCGTTGCGCCAGGCCAGGTCCTTGGCGTTCACAATCTCGGAGCCGAGGAACAGGAACTGCGCCACGGTCGGGACGCCGAACTCCCACAGGATCCGGCCCATCTGGAGCTGCGCGCGCTCCCCCGTCTTGGCGATGGCGGCGATCCGGACGCCGTCGCGCGCGACCCGCAACGCCATAACGTGGTTCGGGCTGAGATCCCACTCGTGGACCTCGACGGGCTCCTTGTTCTTTTCCTTGATCCAGAGCCGGGAGCGGTCGCCATAGTTCTCCAGCATCCAGAGCGTGCCGCTGCGGTCCCACGTCGGCGCGATGAAGCGCCCGCCAGGGTCCGGGGCGTGCAGCACCGGGCGCGGTGCGTCACGCCCGATGTCGCCCTGCAGGACGGTGTCGCCGGACTCGTTCAACCCCGCGACCGACTTCTCGTCGAGCGAGATCGCCGGACGGTGGAGCCGGGTACGGCCCGATGGGTCGACCCGTTGCGGCAGGTCGCCTTTGAGCTGTTCGAACTGGCCGTCGTCGCCGCTCAGGTAGACCGGCGCGGACTGACCGGCCTCGCGAGGCGGCACCTTGTCGGCGTCGTTGTGGCGCCAGTCGCTCGGCGACTGTGTAGCGCCCATACCGGGCGGGCTCATCGTCTCGCCGTCGATCTGCAGCCGCAACCGGGTCACCTCGGGCAGCTGCCGCAGCGTCCACATGAGCTGCGCCGACATGCCCGACAGGCTGCCCCCCATGGCCTCCTTGCTCAGGTTGACCGTCGCCACCCCGTCGGTGACGTCGACTCCTTTGCCGAGCAGCTTCGTGTCCGGCGGGAAGTCCGAGCGCACGGCCTTGGTCAGCCAGGACGTAGGTCCGCCGAGCGCGGCCCGGACCAGCTGGCTGGGCAGCTCCGGCCGGTTCATCAGCGGCAGGTAGATCGGATTCGGCACGAGCACCTTGCCGTCGGGCGCGAAGTAATACAGGTTCAGCGTGCGGAAGGCGCGTTCCACGTCGCGCTGACCGAGCAGCATGCCGGTGAGCAGCTGGTTGGGCAGCGCCGTGATCCGCCACTGGCCGTGCGCGTCCTTGGCGAGCTGGAAGACCTCGTCGATCTTGTCGGGGTACGCCAGGTACTGCCCGTCCGTGCTGATCGTGCCGAGCTGCCGGCCCGTCACCTCAACCCTGTCGGTGAGCTCCGCGATGGTCAGCGGCCGATCGTACACAGTGATGCCCGGACGGTTGGTGGGCTCCCACTTCGTCTTCGGCGCGAGGTACTTCCGGGCCACCGCATGTCCGTCGTCGAACGCGGCGGAGGCGGTGAGGAAGCCCTGCACGATCTGGCTCTTCGACCAATTACGCCCGGGTGGGACCGGGATGAGCCGTACGTACGGATCGTCGACCGGCGCGCGCTCGGGAGCCGTGCCGGAGACAACCCGGCCGCCGGTCGGCACGTTGACGCATCCGGCGAGGGCCACGGTGACGCCGAGCGCGACCGCGACCAGGGCGTGTCTCTTAGAGACCATGGGACCGCGACCGCTCATCGCACGCCGCCCGCATCCGGAGCGGGGTTCCCGCCCGTAGGGTGGGGGGCCAGCTCGATCTCGGCGAAGGCAATCGGGCTCAGCTCCACGTCCGGCGGTACGAGAGGAAGCGGCGATCCGCGCAGCTCGGCCCCGGCGACGCGGGGCAGCGACAGGCGGAACTGGGAGCCCCTGCCCGGCTCGCCCCAGGCCTGCAGCCATCCGCCGTGCAGCTGGGCGTCCTCCCTGGCGATGGAGAGCCCGAGGCCGGTGCCGCCGGTCGTGCGGGCGCGCGCCGGGTCGGCCCGCCAGAACCGGTCGAAGACCATCTGTGCCTCTCCCGGCCGGAGCCCGACGCCGTGATCTCGTACGGCCAGCGCGACGGCGTCACGATCGGCGGCCACCGTAACCACGATTTCCTCACCTTCGCCGTGCTCGACGGCGTTGACCAGCAGGTTGCGCAGGATCCGCTCGACTCGGCGCCAGTCGACCTCGGCCATGCACGGCTCGCCGGGCAGGTGCAGTTGCACCCTGCTGCCCTTGCGGTCGGCCAAGCGCTCGGTGTCGTCCACGGCGCGCAGCACGAGGTCGCGAATGTCCACCGACTCGGCGTCGAGGGTGGCCGCGCCCGCATCATGCCGGCTGATCTCCAGCAGGTCGGCGAGCAGCGCCTCGAACCGCTCCAATTGGTTCTGCAGCAGTTCGGCGGAGCGACCCACCGCCGGATCGAACTCCTCGCGGCGCTCGTACAGCAGGTCGGCGGCGATCCGGATCGTGGTGAGCGGGGTGCGCAGCTCGTGTGAGACGTCCGACACGAACTGCCGCTGCACCTGGGACAGCTCCTCCAACTGGAGGATCTTCTCCTGGAGGTTGGCGGCCATGTCGTTGAAGGACGTGGCCAGCCGCGCCAGGTCGTCCTCCCCGCGCACCTTCATGCGCTCTTCGAGCCGCCCGGCCGCGAGCCGTTCGGCCGCCTGGGCGGCCAGCCGTGTCGGCACCACCACCTGCCGGGTTACCACGGACGCGATCGCGGCGAGGAGCAGTACCAAGGCGGCGCCCACGCCGACCAGCGTGCTCTGCACGAACGTGAGCGTCTGCTGCTCCTGGGCGAGCGGGAACAGGTAGTACAGCTCGAACCTGCCGAGGTGGGCGCCGACGATCAGTCCCGCCTCGGAGGGTCGATTGTTGTAGTACAGCTGCCCATACGTACGCGGCCGGTCCAAGCTCGAGGAGGCCCTTGCCACCTGCGCGCGCAGCCGGGCCGGCACGCTTCGCAACTGAACGTCGTTGGTCGCCAGGCCGCCGAACTGGTAGACGTCGGCGTCCGACGGGCTCGTCAGGATGACGACCTGATAAAGCCCGGACGGGCCGCTACGGCTGGCGAGGTCCGTGGCGGCCGTACCGAGCCTGGCCCGGACGTCGGTGGGATCCTCGGTGTCAATGCCGGTCAAGTCGCGCTGGGCAACCGACAGGCCCTCCTCGACCTGCAACGCCGCCGCCTTCTCCTTCGCGTCGAGCAGCGCCGTGGTGATCTGCTGCATCAAGAACACACCGAGCACCGCGACCACGATGACCGAAATGGCCAGCGTGCTGGCGACGACCCGCAGCTGGATCGATCGCCGCCAGCGGGCGTACGCGCGCCGGGTCACGCCGCGTGACACCCTGCGGAGGGTGCCGAGCCCGCGGCGGATGCGGGCCTTCGCTGCCTGCCAAACCGGCGCCTTCACGAACCGGCCTCTCGCTGCTCGGGGGTAAGTCTCAGGCGGGACCGGCCTTGTAACCCACGCCGCGTACGGTGACGACGATCTCGGGGTGCTCGGGGTCCCGCTCGATCTTCGCCCGCAGGCGCTGCACGTGCACGTTGACGAGCCGGGTGTCGGCGGCGTGCCGGTAGCCCCATACCTGCTCGAGCAGCACCTCGCGGGTGAACACCTGACGCGGCTTGCGGGCCAGCGCCACCAGCAGGTCGAACTCGAGCGGGGTCAGCGGGATGTTGCGCTCGGCGCGCTTGACGGAGTGCCCTGCGACGTCGATCGTGATGTCGCCGATCTGCAGCACCTCCGGAGCCGGCTCGTCCGTACGGCGCAGCCGCGCCCGGACCCGGGCGACCAGTTCCTTCGGCTTGAACGGCTTGACGATGTAGTCGTCGGCGCCGGACTCGAGGCCGAGGACGACGTCGACGGTGTCGCTCTTGGCCGTCAGCATCACGATCGGCACGCCGGACTCGGCGCGGATCTGCCGGCACACGTCGATGCCGTCGGCACCGGGCAGCATTAGGTCAAGGAGAACAAGGTCCGGCCTCGTCTCCCGGAACGCCTCGATCGCCTTGTCACCGTCGTGCACGAACGACGGCTCGAAGCCCTCGCCGCGCAGGACGATGCCGAGCATCTCGGCGAGAGCAAGGTCGTCGTCGACGACCAGTACGCGTCCTTTCATGGCCCTCATCGCTACTGTAGTTAGGAGAGCGAAATGCCCTAGTCGAGCCAGGCTACCTGCGTTGTTGCAATGCGCGAGCCCCTAACTTGCGGTGCGGGACAACCGGCACCCGCTCTCCGGATAACACCGACCGCCGGATTGTAGACAGGTCTCCGCACTGACGCGCTGGATGACCAGCAATTCGTCTGTGCCTCCACGGAGCCCGATCCACGACCGGAACCGGCTTCCTCCCTATCTTCTAGTGTGCGGCAGCGGGGCATGATCGGGAAGATCCGGTCCCGAACGGGTTTCCGGACGTCCCATAACCGGTTGGCGAGAAATTCGACGATCTCGGCGCGACAGCAGTACGCTGCGTGTCGATTCAGCGGCAAGATGTGATTTTCCGGGTCCGACCAGCCCAGATCCGGAAGGGGGGAGAAGCCATGGGGGTTTCCTGGCAGCGGGGAGGTCGCCGGCGCCACGGCGACTGACCTCGGCGCTCCGGGTCGACGGGTTCGGCGCGACCGGCGCTATGCGCCGCCCCGCGCCGCCGCCGGCCCGTCCCCGGAACGGAACGGCGCCGAGGCTCGGGGCTGAGTTGGGGCGCGGCGATCGAGGTACGTCCGGAATGCGCCGGTGACGGACCGGGTATGCAGGGCGAGACCGGACGAGTCGGCCGATCGTGCGAGGATGACGTACGTCATCGACGGGGAGACGGGAGAGCCTGTCAGCCGGGCCCTCCGAGAGCCGGGGGCACCGTCCAGGTCGGTGATCGCGTACGGATCCGCGAACAGGCGCCCCGGGAGAGTGCATGTCGGACGGGCAGGCGTGGGCCGCGCCGGGTTCCGGTGTGCCCCCCGACCGGCTCGGTGACCGCCCGCCGCCTGCCGAAAGCAACGGCCACGCGGACGCCGGTCCCCCGCCCGACGGCTGGCTCGGCGCCGACCGGGCCGATCTGCTGGGCGGCGACATCCCGCTGCGCCCGCTCGGCGTCGCGGAGATCCTCGACGGGGCCATCGTCAACATCCGGCACAACCCGCGCGGCGTGCTCGGACTGTCCCTGGCCATCACCACGGTGGTCCAGGTGCTGCAGTCGCTCGTCACCTACTACCTCATCGGCGACTCCGCCCGCGACGAGATCACGCCGGTTCCGATCATGCGGTCGCTGGGTGCGCAGTTCACAGTGAGCCTGCTCGGTCTGCTGATGTCGGCGTTCGCCGTGCTGCTGCTGGCCGGCGTCCTCGCGCCCGCAATGGGCCGTACGCTGTTCGGCCTGCCGGCCGGGCGCGGTCAGGTGTGGCGCGACGCCAGACCCCGGGTCGGCCGGCTGCTCGGCGTGGCCACGCTGATCATGGTGATCTCCGTGGGGGCGGGGGCGCTGCCGGTCGTGCCCTTCGTCATCGCCGCCGCCACTCCGGATAGCCCGGTCGGCATCGGCATTCTCACCGGGGTCATCGGGTTCTCGGTCGGCTTCGTGCTGATGGTCTGGCTGTACGTCCTGTTCGTCCTGGCCGCGCCGGCGGTGGTCATGGAGCGCCGGGGGGCCTTCGGCTCGCTGGCGCGCGCCCGGCGGCTGGTCCGGGGCCGGTGGTGGCGTACCTGCGGGATCCTGCTGCTCACCCTGCTGATCACGATCTTCATGGGCTTCTTCGCGCTGCGCATCCCGTTCGTGGTCGCGGAGTTCGTGTTCTTCGGCAACGACCTCAGCGGCACCGAGGTGTTCCTCCAGCTGGCCCTCGACACCGCCGGCCGCATCGTTAGCTGGACGCTCACCACGCCGTTCGACGCCGGGGTGATCGCGCTGCTGTACATCGACCGCCGGATGCGCCGCGAGGGCTTCGACCTGGAGCTGCAGACCCGGGACAGCGCCGACCTGAACCCGGCCGACTTCCTCGACCTGTGGCGGCCGGCCCAGGTCGCCGCCGCGACCGGCCCGCACGACCCGGGACGGCGCCCTTGAGCCTCCTGCGGTACGTCGACCCGGTGCACCTCGCGCGGTACGTCGACCCGGTAGGCCGAGATCAGGCCCGAGAGCTGGCCCGCCGGGAGCTCGAAAAGCCGATCTACCATCGCGACGACCCGTCCCTCGTGCAGCGGTTCCTCGACAAGGTCAACGACTGGATCGACTCCCTGAACCGTACGGTCTCCGGTGCCGGCCAGCACGACGGCGGCAGCGGCTGGATCGCGCTGGCCGTCATCATCGGCATTCTCGTCCTCGTCGTGATCGTGATCATGTGGCGGCTGGGCGCCGTGCGCGGGTCGGCGGCGCGCAAGAACGGCCTGCTGGAGGACAAGCCGAAGACGGCCAAGGACTACCGCGCCGAGGCGGAACGGCACGCGGCGGCCGGCGAGTGGGCCCAAGCCATCCGGGAACGGCTCCGGGCGATCGCGCGCGACCTGGAGGAACGGGTCATTCTCGACCCCCGGCCCGGCCGTACGGCCGATGAGCTGGCCACCGAGGCCGGCGCGGCGCTGCCCGACCTCGCCGAAGACCTCACCGCGGCGGTCCGGATCTTCGACGACGTCTGGTATGGCGACCGGCCCGGCACCCCGGACGGATACGCGCAGCTCACACGGCTCGACGAGCACGTGCGCTCAACCAAGCCCCGCCCCTTGGAGCCCACCTCATGACCGCGAGCACCACCACGGCGGGGCAGGTCGCCAGGCGGCGGTGGGTGAGCGTGCGCGGCGTGCTGCTCGCCGTGCTCGGGCTCGTCATCGTCGTGATCGTGCTGGCCGCGCTGCAGCCGCGCGAGCAGCCGCAGGACCTCGACCCCGAGTCGCCGAGCGCCGGCGGGGCTCGCGCGCTCGTGCAGATCATGGGCCAGAACGGCAGGCAAGTGACGGTGAACCGGTCCGTCGCGCAGGCCGCGGATGTCGTCCGGTCCCAGCCGGACACCGTGCTGGTCGTGGTGCGGTCCGAGCGGCTGGGCACCGACGACCTCGCCACGCTGCGCGCGCTGCCCGGCGATCTGCTGCTCGTCGACCCGACCCGGTCGGTACTGGACGAGCTGGCGCCGGGCATACGGCCGGCGGCCGACTCGATCGACGAGATCGTGGCTCCCCAATGTGGGCTGGCCGCGGCGGGTCAGGCGGGGGACGTGGACTTCGGGACCGGCACGACGTATGAGGCGCCGCCGGAGGCCACCGCCTGCTACCCGGTCGACGGAATTCCGCACGTCGTACGGTTGACCGCGGCCGACAGCCGTACGGTCACCGTCGTGGGCTCGCGGTTCCCGTTCTCCAACGACGGGCTGAGCCATAACGGGAACGCCGCCCTGGCCATGAACCTGGCCGGCGAGCGGGCCGCGACGGTCTGGCTGATGCCACCGCTGCCGCAGCCGGGGGCGCACCGCGACAAGACGTTCGGCGACCTCGTCCCGCTCGGCGTGAAGCTGGCGATCCTGCAGCTCGGCATCGCCGTACTGATCGTCGCACTGTGGCGGTCCAGGCGGCTCGGACCCGTCGTGGCCGAGCCGCTGCCCGTGGTCGTCCGCTCGGCCGAGGCGGTGGAGGGCCGCGCCCGGCTGTACCGGTCCCGGCGGGCCAGGGACCGCGCGGCGGACGCGCTGCGGGCCGGCGCCCGGGAACGTCTCGTCCGGCTGCTCGGGCTGCCGAGCAGCGCCGCGCAGGACATGTCCATGGCCGCGCAGGTCACCGCCGCCGTCGCCGAGCGGACCGATCAACCCCAGGCGGCGATCGGCCACGCCCTGTACGGTCCTGCACCAATGGACGACGCGGAGCTGGTGGGGCTCGCCGACTACCTTGACAATCTGGAAGGGCAGGTACGCCGATGGTGAACTCCGTGGAGGCGGACGTGACCTCCACCCGGCAGGCGCTGACGGCGCTGCGGGGCGAGGTCGCCAAGGCCGTGGTCGGGCAGGACGCTGTGATCACCGGCCTGGTCATCGCCCTGCTGTGCCGCGGCCACGTGCTCCTCGAGGGTGTCCCCGGCGTGGCCAAGACGCTGCTGGTCCGCACCCTGTCGGAGGCCCTGTCGCTGGACTTCAAGCGCGTGCAGTTCACCCCCGACCTGATGCCGGGCGACGTGACGGGCTCGTTGGTGTACGACGCGAAGACCGCGGAGTTCGAGTTCCGTGAGGGTCCGGTCTTCACCAACCTGCTGCTGGCCGACGAGATCAACCGGACCCCGCCCAAGACGCAGGCGGCGCTGCTGGAGGCGATGGAGGAGCGGCAGGTGTCGGTCGAGGGCGTGCCCAGGCCGCTGCCCGAACCGTTCGTGGTGTGCGCGACGCAGAACCCGATCGAGTACGAGGGCACCTACCCGCTGCCCGAGGCCCAGCTGGACCGGTTCCTGCTCAAGCTGACGGTGCCGCTGCCGTCCCGCGACGACGAGATCTCGGTGCTGCAGCGGCACGCGTCCGGCTTCGACCCGCGTGACCTCGCCGCCGCCGGGGTGAAGGCGGTGGCCGGAGCGCGCGAGCTGGCGGCGGGCCGCGAAGGGGTACGCGAGATCCACGTGGACCCGAAGGTCGCCGGGTACGTCGTCGACCTGTGCCGGGCCACCCGGTCCTCGCCGTCGCTGTCGCTCGGCGTGTCCCCGCGCGGCGCGACCGCGCTGTTGGCGACCTCGCGGGCGTGGGCGTGGCTGTCCGGCCGCGACTACGTGACCCCCGACGACGTGAAGGCGCTGGCCCGGCCCACGCTGCGGCATCGGGTGCAGCTGCGCCCCGAGGCCGAGCTGGAGGGGGCGACCGCCGACGGCGTCCTCGAGGGCGTGCTCACCACGGTCCCCGCCCCCGCGTGACGGTCCCGATGAGCGAGCCGGGCGCCGCCCACGAGCGGGAGACTCCGCCATGGCACTGACCGGGCGGACTGGGCTCCTCGCGGCCCTCGGCGCACTCGTGTTGCTCTTCGTACCGGGCTGGCTGACACTGCTCGCCGTCGAGGGCGTGCTGCTCGCCGGCGTGATCGCCGACTTCTCGCTCGCCGGAAACGTCCGCCGGCTGGCCCTGCACCGGTCGGGCGACACGAACGTACGGCTCGGGGAGACCGCGGACGTCACGCTGATTCTGGAGAACCTCGGGCGCCGCTCCGTACGGGCCCGTGTGCGCGACGCGTGGCCGCCCAGTGCGGGTGCGACGCCCCGCTCGGTACGGCTGACCGTGCCGCCCGGGGAACGCCGCCGCGTGGACATGCTGCTGCGGCCCACCCGGCGCGGCGACCGGCAGGCCGTCACCTCGACCGTCCGGTCGTACGGGCCGCTGGGCCTGGCCGCACGGCAGCTGTCCCGGCCCGCGCCGTGGACCCTGCGGGTGCTGCCGGCCTTCCCGTCGCGCCGCCACCTGCCGGGGAAGCTGGCCCGGCTGCGGGAGCTGACCGGCCAGCACGTCGCGCTGATCCGCGGGCAGGGCACCGAGTTCGACTCGCTGCGGGAGTACGTCGACGGCGACGACGTCCGGTCGATCGACTGGCGGGCCACGGCCCGGCGAGCCGACGTGGTGGTACGGACGTGGCGCCCGGAACGCGATCGCCGCATCCTCCTCGTCCTCGACACCGGCCGTACGTCCGCGGGGCGGGTCGGCGACATCCCCCGTCTCGACTGTTCGATGGACGCCGCCCTCCTGCTGGCCGCGCTGGCCTCCCGGGCGGGCGACCGGGTGGAGATGCTGGCGTACGACCGGCGGGTGCGGGCCCGCGTCGAGAGCGTCGCCCGTACCGAGGTGCTGCCCGCGATGGTGCAGGCCATGGCGCCGCTCGAACCAGCCCTCATCGAGTCCGACGCCGCCGGCATGGTTTCCACGATCATGGCCAGGGTGCGGCAGCGCTGCCTGGTCGTCCTGCTCACCGAGCTCAACACGGCCGCGATCGAGGAGGGCCTGCTGCCGCTGTTGCCGCGGCTCACCTCGCGGCACCTGCTGATGCTGGCAGCCGTATCCGACCCCCGGGTGACCGAGATGGCCGGCGCGCGCGGCGACCTGACCTCCGTCTACGAGGCCGCCGCCGCCGAACGCGCCACCGCCGAACGCCGCCGCCTCACCGCCGAGCTCCGCCGCCACGGCGTCGAAGTGGTCGACGCGCCTCCGGACGACATCGCCCCCACCCTCGCCGACGCCTACCTCGCCCTGAAAGCCGCCGGTCGCCTCTAATCCATCGACCTTTCGTCCGGCGCCCACTCCGGCGTTTTGAAAACAGAGCATCCAGTTCCCGTCGACATCGGCCTGGATGCGCTGATGTGATCAGGCGGCGGTGGGGGCTACGTCGGGGGTGATGTCGATGTCGCCGGTTTCGCCTTCCTTGACGGCCTTGCGGCCGAGGACGAGAACGTAGGTGAGGAAGGTCAGTTCGGCGACGACGCCGATGCCGATGCGGAGCCAGGTCGTGTGGACGTGGCCGGTGACGAAGCCCTCGATGGCGCCGGAGATCAGCAGGACACCGATGAGGCCGATCGCGATGCTCATGGCGGCCCGGCCCTCCTGGGCGAGCGCCTGACCGCGACGGCGCGGGCCGGGGTCGATGATCGTCCAGCCGAGGCGGAGGCCGGTCGCGCAGGCCAGGTAGACCGCGGACAGCTCCAGCAGGCCGTGCGGCAGGATGAGGCCGAGGAAGACGTCGCCCTTGCCGGCGGCGAACATGAGCCCGGCGCTGAAGCCCAGCTGCGCCACCGAGGTCAGGAACAGCAGGTAAAGCGTGAAGACGCCGAGCAGGATTCCGGAGATCAGGGCCAACGCGGCCACCCAGACGTTGTTGACCCACACCTCGAAGGCGAAGGCGCCGGCGGCGTGCTCGGTGTAGTAGTTCGCGAAGTCGTGCTCGACGAGCTGTCTGATCTCGTACGGCGTGGCGATCGAGGCCTGCACCTCCGGATTGCGGGCGACCCAGATCGCCACGATGGTGCCCGTGACGATCGAGAGCGCGGCGGTGCACAGCCACCAGAACCGCATGCGATAAGCCGTCGCGGGGAACGACACGGTGACGAGCCGGGTCGCGTCGCGCCACATCGGCGCCTGCGCTCCGGTCACCGCGGCCCGGCCGCGCGCCACCAGCGACGACAGCCGGCCGACGAGCACCGGGTCGGGCGAGCTGGACCGGACGACCGACAGGTGCGTGGCCGTCCGCTGGTAGAGCTCGACGAGCTCGTCGATCTCCGCACCCGTGAGCTTGCGGCCACGGTTGATCAGCCGCTCAAGGCGGAGCCAGTCGCCGTGATGGGCGGCCACGAAGGCGTCTACGTCCACCCGGAGAGCTTATGCACAAGTCGGGCACAATACGTTGGGGGCCCGGAGAGCATGTCGGCAGAGGAGAGCCTTGGCAGAACTGATCACGGGCGAGGCCGTCGCCCTCGACATCAGGGTGGCGCGCCTGGCCAGCCGCGCCGTCGCCCGGCTGCTCGACATGCTGTTCCAGTTCTCGCTGCTCAACTTCGTGTTGTGGCTGACCAGCATGACCACCCTGATCGCCGACGAGGCGGTGTCGGCCGGGCTGACGATACTGATGACCGTGCTGATCATCGTCGGCTACCCGGTCGCGTTCGAGACGTTCACCCGCGGCCGCACGCTCGGCAAGATGGCCCTGGGCCTGCGCGTGGTGCGGGACGACGGCGGGCCGGTGCAGTTCCGGCAGGCGTTGGTGCGTTCGCTGGCCGGGTTCGTGGAGTTCTGGTGGTTCGCCGGGGCCCCGGCGCTGATCTGCTCGATCTTCAACCGGTACGGCAAGCGGCTCGGCGACATCTTCGCCGGGACCATCGTGATCCAGGAGCGGGTGCCGGCCTCGTCGTTGCTCGGCCACATCGCCGTGATGCCGCCGCAACTCGCCGGCTGGGCGGCGTCGATGGAGCTGTCTCGAGTGCCGGACGGCCTCGCCCTGACCGCGCGGCAGTACCTCACCCGGTTCTGGGAGCTGATGCCGCAGGCGCGCGACGTGATGGGGCAGCGGATCGCCGGCCAGGTGCTGGCCCTGGTGAGCCCACCGCCCCCGCCCGGCGTGCGTCCCGAGGTGCTGCTGTCGGCCGTCCTGGCCGAGCGCCGCCGCCGCGAGGAGTGGCGGCTCGCCCAGCGCCGGGCCCGCCACCAGCAGCACGCCGGCGTCCCGCCCCAGGGTGTCCCGCCCGGCCCGCAGCCGTACGGCGTCCCGCCCTATCACGGAGCGCCGCAGCCGTACGGCATGGCGCCGCCGCAAGGTCCGCCGCAGCCGTACCAGAGCGCGCCGCAGCCGTACCAGGACGCGCCGCAGCCGTACCAGGACGCGCCGCAGCCGTACGGCGGACCGCCGTACCAAGGGGCGCCGCAGCACCCGTCAGTGCCCTGACGGCTCAGGGCCCGCTATGAGGTAGGGCCCAGCGTCGGGGGGGTTTCGAGGTCGGTCAGCTCGATGCCCGGGGCGTCGAGAACCACATCGCCGGCGAGATGGACGGCGCCCGTCTCCCCCGTGGCCAGGTCGGTGATCTCGTAGCGCTCGACGGGCAGCGGCGTCAGCTCCGTCTCGTACGTCGTGATCTCGGCGAGCCGCCACCGCTGGGTGACGGTGAGCGCGGCGAGCGCCGGGCCGCTCAGCCGGACGAGGGGGACGACCGCATCCTGGCCCGGTTCGAGCCGCAGCCATCGGGCCACCGCGACCAGGAAGCCCGGCGAGTCTGCCAGGAAGCCGGCGACCTCGGCGGACCGCTCTTCGCCACCCCGGATCCACAGCGCCTCGCGGCCGATGACACCGCCGCGGATCAGCCAGTCACCCGAGGTGAGCTCGACCCGGATCTGCCGCCAGCGAGCGTCCACCGTGAGGTCGGCGCGTCCGCCGTCCGTACGCTCGCCCACGTACCGCCAGCCGCCTGCGCCGGGCGCGCAGCGGAAGCGCTCCTCGACCTGCTCGTCGAGGTGGAGGTACGTGCCGCTGGGCAGGTCAGAGCCCGAGGTCGCGCAGGAATTCGGGCTTGTAGGCCTCCATATAGACGAACCGCGGGTCCGGCAGCCCTGGGCTGATCGGCTCGCGCTCCGCTGCCTCCTTGGCGACGTCCTCTGGGGAGTCCGGCAGCGGGACGCTGAGGTCCTTCCACTCCTGCGCGACCGGGTGCCACCGGGTGATGGCGAAGTCGGCGGTGAGGCGATCCTGCTCGACCAGTTCGCGGACGACGCGCTCGGCCTCTCTGGCGTCGCTCTCGCTGCGCGCGTACACCAGGATCCGGGTGCCGTCCCTGGTCACGATGACCCGGTCGCCGAGGCGTTTGCGGGCGTCATCGTCGAGATCGAGAGCGCGCAGCCGTTCGCCCAGGGAAAGGCCGTGCTCGTCGTCGTCGAGGTCGACCTCTACCCGCCACTCGTCGTCGGCCATGGGCTGCCTCTCGTCGCCGCTCGTCACGACCCGTGCTGCCACGAGCCGAGATAGTCCTCCTGCTCCGGAGTCAGACTATCGATGGACACGTCCATCGACTCCAGCTTGAGCCGGGCCACCTCGGTGTCGATCGCCGTCGGCACGTCGTACACGCCCGGCGTCAGGTCCTGGTGCGTCCGCGCCAGCCACTCGCAGGTGAGGGCCTGGTCGGCGAAGGACATGTCCATCACGGCGGCGGGGTGGCCCTCGGCGGCGGCCAGGTTGACCAGCCGGCCCTCCGCCAGCAGCACCAGCCGCCGCCCATCGGCCAAGACGTACTCGTCGGCCTGCGGGCGTACCCCCCGGTGCAGGTCGACGGCCAGCTCGGCGAGGGCCCGGACGTCGACCTCCACGTCGAAGTGGCCCGAGTTGGCGAGCATGGCACCGTCCTTCATGAGCCGCATGTGCTCGGCGCGGATCACGTCACGATTGCCGGTGACAGTGATGAACACGTCGCCGACCGGCGCCGCCCGCTCCATGGGCAGCACCGTGAAGCCCTGCAGCACCGCGTCGAGCGCCTTGACCGGGTTGATCTCGGTGACGACCACGCGCGCGCCCATGCCGCGCGCCCGCTCGGCGAGGCCCCGTCCGCAGTAGCCGAACCCGGCGATGACGACGGTCTTGCCGGCGAGCAGCGTGTTGGTGGCGCGGATGATGCCGTCGAGCGTCGACTGGCCGGTGCCGTACCGGTTGTCGAACATCCGCTTCGTACCGGTGTCGTTGACCGCGACCATCGGGAAGCGCAGTGCGCCCTCACGGACCATCTGGTGCAGGCGGATGACCCCGGTGGTGGTCTCCTCACAGCCGCCCTTCACCGTGCCGAGCAGGTCCGTACGCTCCGTGTGCAGGATGTTGACGAGGTCGCAGCCATCGTCGACCACCAGGTCGGGCTTGATCTCCAGGGCGTGGTGAATGTGCCCGTAATAGGTCTCGCGGTCGACGCCGGCCTTGGCGAAGACGGCGACGCCGTACTCGTCGACGAGCGCCGCGGCCGTGTCGTCCTGGGTGGACAACGGGTTGGACGCGGCGACCGCAACGTCGGCGCCGCCCGCCTGCAGGGTCCGGATGAGGCCCGCCGTCTCGGTCGTGACGTGCATGCACGCCGTGACCGACAGGCCGGCGAGCGGGCGCTCGGCCGCGAACCGCTCCCGGATCTGCCGGAGCACCGGCATGGCTCGGTCCGCCCACTCGATCCGCCGGACCCCGGACTCGGCGAGCCCGGGGTCCGCGATCTCGTAATGCATCAGTACCGGTAGTGGTCCGACTTGTACGGGCCCTCGACGTTGACGCCGATGTACTCGGCCTGCTCCTTGGTGAGCTCGGTCAGCTTGACGCCGAGCGCGTCGAGGTGCAGCCGGGCCACCTTCTCGTCGAGGTGCTTCGGCAGGACGTAGACGCCGAGCGGGTACTCCTCGGTCTTGGTGAACAGCTCGATCTGCGCGATCACCTGGTTGGTGAAGCTGTTGGACATGACGAACGACGGGTGCCCGGTGGCGTTGCCCAGGTTGAGCAGCCGGCCCTCGGACAGCACGATGATCGAGTGGCCGTCGGGGAAGGCCCACGTGTCGACCTGCGGCTTGACATTGGTCTTCACGATGCCCGGGACCTTCTCGAGCCCGGCCATGTCGATCTCGTTGTCGAAGTGGCCGATGTTGCCGACGATCGCCTGGTGCTTCATCCGGCCCATGTCCTCGGCCGTGATGATGTTGAAGTTGCCGGTGGCGGTGACGAAGATGTCGGCGGTCTCGACGACGTCGTCGAGAGTGGTGACCTGGTAGCCGTCCATCGCCGCCTGCAGCGCGCAGATCGGGTCGATCTCGGTGATGACCACCCGCGCGCCCTGGCCGCGCAGCGACTCGGCGCAGCCCTTGCCCACGTCGCCGTAGCCGCAGACGACCGCGACCTTGCCGCCGATCAGCACGTCGGTGCCCCGGTTGATGCCGTCGACCAGCGAGTGCCGGCAGCCGTACTTGTTGTCGAACTTCGACTTGGTGACCGAGTCGTTGACGTTGATGGCCGGGAACAGCAGCGAGCCCGCCTTGGCCATCTCGTACAGGCGGTGCACACCGGTGGTGGTCTCTTCGGTGACGCCCTTGATGCGCTCGGCCAGGGCGGTCCACGTGCCGGGGTTGTCGCCGATGGAGCGGCGCAGCGTCTCGAGGACGACCTTCCACTCCTCGGAGTCGGTGGCGGACGGCGAGGGCACCGCACCGGCCTTCTCGTACTCGGCGGCCTTGTGCACGAACAGCGTGGCGTCGCCGCCGTCGTCGAGGATCATGTTCGGGCCCTCGCCGCCAGGCCAGGACAGCGCCTGCTCGGTGCACCACCAGTACTCGGGCAGCGTCTCGCCCTTCCAGGCGAACACGGAGATGCCCTGCGGGTTGTCCGGCGTACCGTTCGGGCCGACCACGACCGCGGCGGCGGCGTGGTCCTGGGTGGAGAAGATGTTGCAGCTCACCCAGCGCACCTCGGCGCCGAGCGCGACCAGCGTCTCGATGAGCACGGCCGTCTGGATGGTCATGTGCAGCGAGCCCATGATCTTCGCGCCGCGCAGCGGCTTCGCGTCGGCGTACTCCTCGCGTACCGCCATCAGGCCCGGCATCTCATGCTCGGCGAGCTGGATCTCCTTGCGGCCGAACGCCGCCAGCGACAGATCAGCGACCTTGTAGTCCATGGTTTCCCTAGCTCCTCGTCACGTCGATCGTTCGCGAGTCTAGGCGCGGTACGGTGGACAGCGCACGGCCGGACGCGACTTTCTGACACTGATTTGTCAGAATTAGGGCATGCGCATCACGGAGGCCGCCCAGCGACTCGGTACGTCGCCCCGCATGCTCCGCTACCGGGAGCGCCTGGGTCTGCTGCCGCCCACGCGCGAGCACAGCGGCCACCGGCGCTTCGGCGAGCCCGAGTTGCGCGCGGTCGCGCTGGCGCTCGACCTGGAGCGGCGGTACGACATCAGCCCGGCGGAGCTGGCGTTCGGACTGCGGGTGCTGGCCGATCCCGATGTCCGGACCCGGGTCCGCGACCTGGGGGAACGGATCGGCCGGGTGACGGCGCCGCCGGTTCGAGCGTTGGACTTCGAAAAGGAGAAGGCGCTGCGCTGGCTGGGCAAGAAGGCCTGACCGCTGCGTCCGAACGAAAATGGGGCCGCGCGGACGGGAGCCACAAGCCCGCATCCGCGCGACCCACCGTACCCCTCACCGGCCGGCCGGTCGGTCTACCGCCCCAGCCCAAGGCGAGACCGGTCGCCGTCCGCAGGTGGGCCCCGCAGCTTTCGACGGCGTGGCCGCGCCGGCGAGGGTACATCTATCGGGCACCGTCCGGACCCCCGAAAGCCGGACGGTACCGGACCGTACGCGGCGCCCCGGACCCCCTCGGGGCGCCGCCGAACACGTCACGACGATATGTCGCGACCGGCCCCGCACGCGTCCATCGTGAGGAGGGAAACGATGTCGTCCTTAAGGGGGACTCCCCACGCCGACATCGCCCCACACGGTGAGGTCCTCGTCCGCCCGAAGGGGTGAAACTGAAGCGTGACCAGCGACAAACCACCACTCGGCCAGGAGGTCGCCCAGCACGCCTGGCGGCTGTCCGGCCGGATCGTCGCCGGCGTCGGCGAGGCGCTGCTGTGGATCCTCACGTGGATCGGACGGCTGCTCCGCCCGCTGGCGACGGCCCTCACGGCTCGGCTGTACGGCCGGTCGGCCCAGCAGGGCGGCCCCGCGCGTCCGTACCACCCCGGCGTCGGCCCAATCGGCGCAGGCCAACCCGGCGCAGGCCAACCCGGCGCAGGCCAACCCGGTCCGCAGGACGGCCGTACCCGGGTCCAGCCGGGCGCGCGTGCTCATTCCGACCCCCTAACGGGGGCCCACCCCCAGCCTCCCCTGCCGCGCTGGCTGAACTGGTGGCAGGAGTTCGCGCGATCATGGGCGTTCGCGCCGGTCACCGGGGCCGCGCTCACGGTGGCGGCGCTGGCCGAGCTGGCGCTGCGCAACACCCCCGTGGTGAGCCTGGCCGGTGCCTTCGCGGTCGCCGCCACCGTGCCGCTCGTGTGGCGCCGGGAGTTCCTGCGGCCGGTCGCCGCGGTCGTGCTGAGCGCACTTGCCGCCGCGCTGCTGTCCGGCGAGCAGCCGCTCGCGACCACGGTCTTCGCCGGGCTGTACGCCCTGTACCTGCTGGCCCAGCAGCTCCCCCGGCAGGGCGCCGGGGCCCTGGCGGTGGCCAGCGCCGCGTCCGTGCTCGTCATCCACCTGGCCTCGCACGGCCTCGACGGCATCCCCTGGCCGGTGTCGATGCTCGCGGTCATCGCCGCTATCGGGCTCGGCGCCGCCCGCCAGGTGGTGGAGACCGCCGAACGCACGAACGCCGAGGAACGCGAGCGTACGACGGAGACGCTGACGCGGCTGAACACCGTGCAGCGGGAACAGGCCGTACTCCGGGAGCGCGCGCGCATCGCGCGGGAGCTGCACGACGTGGTCGCGCATGCGGTGTCGATGATCGCGGT
Source organism: Streptosporangiaceae bacterium (assembly GCA_036555725.1). Lineage (GTDB taxonomy): Bacteria > Actinomycetota > Actinomycetes > Streptosporangiales > Streptosporangiaceae > CALAED01. Next base: position 91,986 of record DATBKU010000062.1, read on the forward strand.
GCAGGCGGAGACGGCGCCGTACACGATGCGGAGCCTGTCGCCCGAGGCGCAGCGCGGGTACGCGGAGATCGCGCGCACCGCGCGCGAGGCGCTCGTCGAGATGCGGCGGCTGCTGACCGTGCTGCGCGCGGACGCCAAGGCCGAGCCCGAGGTCGCGCCGCAACCGCGCCTGGACGGCCTGGCCAACCTGATCGAACAGCACCGCGGCGCGGGCGGCCGCGTCGACCTGTCCGTCCACGGGTCCCAGCACCCGCTGTCGGCGACGATCGAGCTCTCGGCGTACCGCATCGTGCAGGAGGCGCTCACCAACGCCCGCCGGCACGCCCCCGGCGCGGCCGTACGGGTCGAGCTCACCTACCTGCCCGACCGGCTGGCCGTACGGGTCCGCGACAACGGGGTGAGTCATCCGGGCTCCCCGCATACCGAGGCCGATCCGGGACATGGCCTCCTCGGGATGCGGGAGCGTGCGACGATGCTCGGCGGAAGGTTCTCCGCCGGGCCCGCCACGAGTGGCGGATTCCTGGTGGAGGCGGAGCTGCCGCTCACCAGTGAGGAGACCGCCCGTCAATGATCCGGGTGCTGATCGTCGATGATCAGACGATCGTGCGCGCCGGGTTCGCCGCCCTGCTGTCCGCCCAGGAGGACATCGTCGTGGTCGCCGAGGCCGGCGACGGCCGCGAGGCCGTACGGCTGGCCGATCGGCACCGGCCCGATCTCGTGCTCATGGACATCCGCATGCCGGACATGGACGGCATCGAGGCCACCCGGCGGATCATCGCCGCCCGCCCGGACATCCGCGTGCTCGTGCTCACCACGTTCGACGTCGACGAATACGTCTACGAGGCGCTCGGCGTGGGCGCCAGCGGCTTCCTGCTCAAGGACGCGACCGCCGACGACCTCGTCTCCGCAGTACGGGTCGTCGCGCGCGGAGACGCCTTGCTCGCGCCGCAGGTGACGGGCCGGCTGATCCGGGAGTTCACCCGGCAGCGCCGTGCGACGCCGCAGCCGCCCACCGAGCTGACCAGCCTGACCGCCCGCGAGACCGAGGTCCTCGTGCTCATCGCCGGCGGCCTGTCGAACGGCGAGATCGCCGCCCGGCTCGTGGTGAGCGAACACACCGTGAAGACCCACGTGGCCCGGGTCTTCACCAAGCTGGGGCTCCGCGACCGGGCCCAGGCGGTCATGCTGGCGTACGAGTCCGGTCTCGTCATCCCCGGCGACGGGCAAACAGCCGGATAGCCCACCTGGGGACGCCAGCTCGTCGGCACCGGCCAGGGCGCACGGTCCTAGACTTGGATTCGGGCGGCGCGCCCGTTGCGCGCCGGGCCCTCAGCCAACGCGAGCGTCGGGAGAACACCATGCGACCGGGCGTGCGGGACGGCCGTGGCTGGGCCGTTCCGGACCGTTCCGGGGGTCGCCTCGCCGGCCACGTGTACGAGGGGATCAAGGAGCGTCTACTCGAAGGCCGGTACGCGCTCGGCGAGGCGCTCCAGGTCGAGGCGCTGAAGAACGACTTCGGCGTGAGCAAGCAACCGGTGATGGACGCGCTCCGCCGGCTCTCCGGCGACGGGCTGGTGGAGATCATTCCGCAGGTGGGCTGCCGGGTCGTCACGTACGACGAGCAGGAGATCGCCGACTTCTTCGCGATGTTCGGCGGTTTCGAGGGTACGGTCGCCGCCGCGGCGGCCACCCGGCGCACCGATGAACAGCTGGCCGAGCTGGCGCATGTGTCGGCGCGGATCGGGGAACTGCGAATGGCGCCGGATCCGGCGGTCCGGTCCCATGACTACCGGATACTGAACCGCCAATACCATGCGGTCATTCACGCGATGGCGCATTCGCGGATCATGGCCGAGACGACGCGGCGGATGTGGGACCTGTCGGACTTCCTGATCAACGCGGCCAGCGCCCGGCCGCCGGAAAACGCGCTCGATGGCCGCCACGAGGACCACGAACGCATCCGGACGGCGCTCGAGCGTCGAGATCCGGCCGCCGCTCGCCGCGAGATGGAGGCCCACATCGTCGGCACGATCGGCATTATCGACGCCGGAGCGTGACGTCAGGCCGGCATCAGGCCGTCGCCGTCACTGTCAGGCGAGCTTCTTGTGGTAAATGACGTAGTCGCACGGCGTCGCGAGCAGGGGTGCCAGCGCCGGGTACTGTTCCTCGATGCTGCCGGTTCGGACCATCCGGTAGCCGATCCGGGTGTACCACTCGTGCAGGAATTGCTTGCTGGGATGGGTCCACGACTTCGGGGTGAGCAATTCGAGCTGCATGATGTCGAGCCCGCGTTCCCGGCTCGACTCCTCGGCGAACTGGATCAGCCGCCGGCCGATGCCGGCGCCCCGGTGGCCGGGCTCGGTGGCCAGCATCCCGAACTCGCCGATGCCGCCGTCGAGCTGTTGAATCCGGACGCTGCCGACGATGCGCCCGGCCAGCCGGGCCACGGCGATCTCCCCGTTGCGGACGAACTCCGTTGTCTCGGCGGGGGTGGTCCGGGGCGTGCCCTCGCGCCACAGCCCCTCCTCGGCGGCGGCGTACGCAAGATTCACCAGGTCCGTGACCTCGCCGACGGCGCTGTCCGCGGCGTCGAGGTCCAGCATCCGAACCTCCACGGCTCCCACCTTGTCGTCAGCGGCCAATGCGATCCCCGGGGGCCATGCGAGTCTCCCGAAACGACTTGTCAGGGCTGAAATTCTAGCATGCCAGCACTCGCCGACCGCTCCCGTCGATCCTTAGGCCGATGGCTCCGCACCGCGTCAGGGGGTGGGTCTGCCGACCTCTCTGGTGGCCTCATACAGATCGGGCTCGAGGTAGATGAGCCGGGCGATGGGCACCGCGTCGCGGACCCGGCGCTCGGCGGCGTCGATGCCGTGCGCCACCTTCTCGGCCGTGTCGTCGTGATGCACGGCGATCTTGGCGGCGACGAGCAGCTCCTCCGGGCCGATGTGCTCGGTCCGGAGGTGGATGACGCGTTCGACCTCGTCGCCGGCCTCGAGCGCGGCGACGATCTGGCGCTCCACGTCGTCGGCCGCGGACTCGCCGATGAGCAGGCTCTTGGTCTCGATGGCGAGCACGACGGCGACCATGCCGAGCAGCAGGCCGATGGCCATTGAGCCCGCGCCGTCCCACACGCCGTTCTCGGTGACGACCGCCAGCGACACGCCCGCCAGGGCGAGGACCAGGCCGAGCAGTGCGGCGAGGTCTTCGAGCAGCACCACGGGCAGCTCTGGCGCCTTGGCGCGGCGGATGAAGTCCACCCAGCTGTGCCTGCCGCGCACGCGGTTGGATTCCTTGATCGCGGTCCAGAAGGAGTACGACTCCAGCGCGATCGCGAAGAGCAGCACGCCGAACGCCCAGCCCGCCGATTCCACCTCGTGCGGATCGCTGATCTTGTGCCAGCCCTCGTACAGCGAGAACACCGCGCCGACCGTGAACAGCACGACCGCGACGATGAAGGCGTAGAAGAAGCGCTCCCGTCCGTACCCGAACGGGTGCTGCGGGGTGACCGGGCGCTCGGAGCGCCGGCGCCCGACGAGCAGCAGCGCCTGGTTGCCGGAGTCGGCCACCGAGTGCACCGACTCGGCCATCATCGACGCCGAGCCGGTGAACAGAAAGGCGATGAACTTGGCCACCGCGATCCCGATATTGGCGGCCAGCGCGGCGAAAATCGCTCTCGTCCCGCCTTCAGCGCTCATTGCGTCTCCGTTCAGCCACCGGCGCGCTCTGGGCGTATCCGGCTCACTGGTCTGCGATCCTCGCCTTCAGCTCCTGGATGGCGGCGACCGGTGTCGGGTCGACGCCCAGCGCGATCGCCAGATAGACGGTCGTGTAGTCGGCTAGCGCGATCAAGGTCGCGATGCGTTCGAGCGGATGGGTGCCCTCGGCGACGAGCTCCGTCACGGGGATGCCCCGGGCCCGCGCCAGCTCCACCGAGACCTCGCGCCGCCGGGCCACCTGGGGGTGTTCATCGACGTCGCGGAGGACCACGAGGTGCAGCGCGGGGCCCGCGTCCTCGACCCGGTCGCGGAAGAAGTCGTCATCGCGGCCCCCGAACGGCCCGTCGAACGCCACCACCTGGTTGTGGTTGGCCTCGGGCAGCGCGCCGTACACGCAGGGATACTTGGCGTTCTCGTTGAGCTGGCAGGCGAAGCGGTAGGCGGCCACGCCGGCCAGGGGGGAGGTGCCCCACACCATCGGCACGGCGCCGCCCAGCTCGGTGGCGAGCTGCTTGCCCGGGTTGATGAACGACTCGCTGCTCGGCCGGCAGCGGTGGCTGACGTCCTCCAGCCGCTTCGCCGTGTCCTCCAGTACGTCGTCGGAGGCGTCGGAGAGCCCCAGCGACCGAGCGGCCAGGATCAGCGGCACCGTCAGTCCCCACAGGGTGGCCCGCGGCTGCCCGGCCGAGCGAACCGGCACGAACGGAGCGCTCGCCTGCGCCGCGATGTCGGCCAGCGGGGACTCTTCGCCGCCCACGCAGAGCAGCCTGCTGCCCCGGCGTACGGCCTCGATGGCCACGGCGAGCGTCTCCTCCGTCGACCCGGAGCACGACACCGCGATCACCAGATCGGTGGCGCCCACCCAGCCCGGCAGCTGATACCCGCGGACGGTGACGATGGGGATCGGGCACCCGACGCCGCACACGGCGGCGAGGACGTCGCCGGAGATGGCCGAACCGCCCATGCCGGTGACGACGACTGACCGCGGGCGCCCCGCGTCGGCCACGACGGCGATGCCCGCCTCGGTCGTACGGAACTGCGCCTCGCGGATCTGCGCCGCCGCCGAGGCCAGCTGGCGCAGCATGTCACCAGGGTCGGCGGCTTGGATGGCGTCTGGATCATCGAGGCGGCCCGAGTCCACCTCGATCGTCATCGGCCGGTCCGCGCCTCATCGACGAGCAGCACCGGGATGTCGTCCCGTACCGGGTAGGCGTACTTGCACTCACCGGTGCAGACCAGCTCGTTCGCCGCCTCGTCGGCCTCCAGCGTGCCCCGGCAGTTGGGGCAGGCGAGGATCTCGAGCAGCCAAGGGTCGATCTTCATTGGATTTCCTTTCGGACGAGTGCCAAGACCTCGTCCCGCACCTGAGCCATGGTCTGCTCGTCAACGGCCTCGGCGTTGAGGCGGAGCAACGGCTCGGTGTTGGAGGGTCGGAGATTGAACCACCAGTTCGCGTGACCTACGGTCAGCCCGTCGAGTTCGTCGATCGTAACGCCCGGCCGCCCCTCGAACGCCTCGCGTACGGCCGCCATCGTGGCGCCCTGATCGGCCACCTCGCTGTTGATCTCGCCGGATGCGGCGTAGCGACTGTACTCGGCGACCAGCTCCGACAGCGGGCGAGACTGCCCGCCGAGCGCCGCCAGCACGTGCATGGCCGCGAGCATCCCGGTGTCGGCCCGCCAGAAGTCGGCGAAGTAGTAGTGCGCCGAGTGCTCGCCGCCGAAGACCGCGCCGGTCTCGGCCATCTCCTCCTTGATAAAGGAATGGCCGACGCGGGTACGGATGGGCACCCCGCCGTGGGCCCGGATGATCTCCGGTACGTATCGGGAGGTGATCAGGTTGTGGATGATCGAGGCTCCCGGATGCTTTTCCAGCTCCCGTACGGCCACCAGGGCGGTGATCGTGGACGGCGCGACCGACTCACCGCGCTCGTCGATGATCCAGCAGCGGTCGGCGTCGCCGTCGAAGGCGATGCCGATGTCGGCTCCGTGCTCGACCACGGCCGCCTGCAGGTCGCGCAGGTTCTCCGGGTTGATCGGGTTCGCCTCGTGGTTGGGGAACGTGCCGTCCAGCTCGAAGTAGAGCGGCACGATGTCGAGCGGCAGCGCCGGCAGCTTGCTGTCGCCGAGCACCGCCGGCACGGTGTGGCCGCCCATGCCGTTGCCCGCGTCGACCACGGCGTTGAGCGGGCGGATGCCCGACAGGTCGACCAGCGTGCGCAGGTGCGCCGCATACTCGGCGAGCAGGTCGCGCTGGGTCACGCTGCCGCGCGGCCCGTCGCTGGCGGTCAGCCCGGCCTCCACCAGCGCCTTGATCTCGGTCAGCCCGGTGTCGCGGCCGACCGGGGCGGCCCCCGCCCGGCACAGCTTGATTCCGTTGTAGCGGGCCGGGTTGTGGCTGGCGGTGAACATGGCGCCGGGCATGTCCAGGCTGCCGCTGGCGTAGTAGAGCATGTCGGTCGAGCCGAGCCCGGCCTCGATCACGTCGGCCCCCTGGCCGGTCGCGCCGCGGGCGAAGGCCGTGGCAAGTGGCTCGGACGAGCTGCGCATGTCGTGCGCGGTGACGATCGCCCGCGCCCCGGTCACCCTGACGAACGCCGCGCCGACGGCCTCGGCGATGTCGGGGCCGAGCTCGTCCGGCACCACGCCGCGGATGTCGTATGCCTTGAAGATCTTTTCGAGGTCGCCCACTCCTGCTCCCCTGGTCGCCTGTTCGCGGGGCCGGGCCGGGCCCAGGACGTCCCGCGATTGTCCGAGCCTATCGACGGTCGCGGCCGGAATCCCCCGGTGGGGCTGGACGAACACGGCAAGGGTGAGGCACGGGACCCACAGTCAGCGATCGGGTGCGGCCGGTGGGCGCGGGGCGGCCGAGCGCAGCACTCGCAGATGTCCCCGGCGGCCTACCTCGACGCCCTGCCCGACCGGCTCCTCGCGCGGCGGGCTGGGCTTGGCCGCCTCTCGGACGGCGTCCGCGAGCGCCTCGAGGTCGTCGGTGCTCGGCGCGCTCTCCTCGGCGGGCAGCCGGACCAGCTCCCACCCCATCGGCGCGGTGAGCCGTGCCGCGTGCCCCGAGCACAGGTCGTAACAGTGCGGCTCGACGTACGCGGCGAGCGGGCCGAGCACCGCGGTGGAGTCGCGGTAGACGTACGTGAGCGTGTAGACGGCGGGCTCCTTGCACGCGGTTCGGGAGCATATGCGGACGGGGCTCACGATGGCCGACCGTATCTCTCCATACGGCCCGCCGCCACTATCTTCGCGAACGTGTCGTCGAACCGCCCGAATCAGCCACACACCCTCATAATCCGTCGATTTCGGCCGCTCTCGGTCTAGACCCCTTGATCCAGGTCGGTGATGGCGGCGTCGCTGTAAGCTCAAAGCGTGCGATCCCGCGTGTCAGGTTCCGCGCAGCGCGGCATCCAGCCCCCTGACGGAGGGCCGCGGCCGCCGCGCGCCAAGCGCCGCGATCGGCATGGTCGTGGCCTGCGCGGCCCGCTGGCTCCCCCCCAGGCTCCCGTGTCCCGTACGCGGTCCGAGCGCTTCGACGATCTCGTCCAAGATGAGGTACGCCGGGTCACCGGCCGCTGGCGGCGTGAGCTGGCGGGGGTGGAGTTCGCTGTCGAAGAGGTGCCGCCCGTCGAGCCGTGGGCCGATGGCTCCGACGCCGTCCTGCTCGGCCGGCTGCATCCGGCGGCCGCCGACCGCCCGCCCCGCATCGTCGTCTACCGCCGCCCCGTCCAGGCGCGCGGCGGCGCCGACGAGCGCGACCTGGCCAGGCTGGTGCGCGACGTCGTCGTCGAGGAGGTCGCCGACCTGCTGGGCCTCGCCCCCGAGTCCGTCGACCCGACGTACGACTCCCCGGACGACTGAGATCTACTGAGATCTACGGGACGACGGCCGTGAGCGAGTTGCCCACGGGGGGCAGCATGACGGTGCTCACGGCGGGGACGATCGGCAACACGGTGATGAGGTTGCCCTTCCCCCGGAGGAGCCGGGCAGCGTAGACCGGACCGGAGCCGGGCTGCGACGTGATCATGATGCCGAAGCCCTTGGCCGCCAGGCCGGGCGGCTCGCCCACCCTGACCTCGAGGGTGCGGCCGCCGTTCACCTTGACGTCCTGCGGCGTGCCCACGGCGCCCTGGCCGGTGACGGTGACGATTCGTACGTTGGCGGGCCCCTGCGGCGCCGTCACCAGCACGGAGGACTCGCCGGCCCGGTTGTCGGCGACCACGCCGCCCTGGCCGAGCGGTGCGGTGCCGGCGCCGTACGCAACGTCGTTCCCCACCTGGGCCAAGAAGCCGGCCGTGATCGGCCGGTCCGAGGTCAGCCGGACCGCCGCGCCCTTGCCCGCGAGCGCGTGGTCGAGGTCGAGCGGCGTCACTGTCTGGGCGGGGGCGTCGAGGGTGTCCTGTCCCTGCGGGGCGAACGCGCCGTTCGCGGTGATCGCCTGCACCTTGACGCGGGCGTCGAACTCGCCCGGCACGGCGACCAGCAGCCGCCTGCTGCCCGACCCGCCGGGAATCCCTGGGACGACCAGGGACGTCCTGGGGGTCTGGGCCAACGGCACCCAGTCGACGCCCTTCGCGGTACGGATCCGTACCGACGCCGCCACCCGGCCCGTCGTCGCCCGCACGTGCAGGGCCAGCACACGGGCGCTGTCGACGATGTGCCCGAGCCCGTCCGGCGACCGGCCGATGCCGATCACCTTGGTGGTGTTCGGATCGATCGGGATGCCGTGGCCGTCGCTGCTGTCCAGCGGCCCCTCGCCGGACAGCGCCTCGACGTCGACCGCCGTGGACTGCTCGTCGACGTTGCTCACGAACAGGTCGATGCTCTTGGACTCGACCGGCCCGGAACCGAGGAACCACAGGTCGGTGCCGGGCGCGGCACAGCGTACCCCGGCCAGGCCCTGGTCGCCGCCCTTCGCGGCGATGGTCGTCTGCTCCACCGACAGGCCACCGGCCAGCGCGCCGGCGGCCCGGATGGTGTACGCGCCGGCCGCGCCCTTGACCTCGCGGTACCACGACGTGCCCGGCGCGGTCAGGGTCGTCACGACGGTGCCGCTGCGGGTGTCCTTGACCTCGGCCTGCCCGCCCTTGCGGGGGGTCAGCGACGTCATCGCGCTGACCCGGGTGGCCGCCTTGGCACGAGCGGCGGGGTCGGGGCACACCGCGATGGCCGACTCCACCGGGGCCGGCACACCGTGGACGGGCGCCCGCCGGGGGGTATGCGTGGAGGCCACGGCCACCCCGTACACCGCCACCAGCGCCACCAGCACCAGCCCGGCGATGCCGTAGCGATGGCTCAGGACGCGCGTCACCATCCCGCCGGCCGGCCGGCCGATGCCCCGCTTCGTCATTGGTCACCGCCCTCGGGGATCCGAATCACGGCCAGCTCGTGATCGGCGAGGCCGCCGGTCCGGGCGGCCTCCGGGGCGGCGGGCTCGGCATCGGGCTCGGCATCGGGCTCGGCATCGGGCTCGGCATCGGGCTCGGCCGATCGGCGGACGCGCGGCAGCCGGATTCCGCGGCCCGGACGGCGGCGCGTTCCAGCGTGGGCCCGGCGCCGCGAGCCCGGGCTCGCGGCCGGCTCGACCCCCTCTGGTTCGCGCTCGTCCACGTCGTCGTAGGCGCCGGTTTCCTCGGCGTCGTCGCCGGCGGCGCGTTCCGGCGAGCGGAGCTGCTGCGGTGCCTCGGGCCCGGCCTCGACCCGGCCGCCCGGCAGGGCCAGCGCGACGACCACGACGACGGCCGCCAGCTGCACGATGAGCCAGAGGTGCCGGGTGAGCATGCCGCGCGTGAGCGTCAGGTCGCCGCCGGTCGCGGGCACGTTCCAGGCCTGCGCCCAGCCGTCGGCCTTCTTGCCGGTCAGCTCGGTGCCGTTGAGCTTGGCGTGCCAGCCGCCGTCGTACGGCTCGGCCAGCAGCAACGTGCGAGCCGCGTTGCCCGGCGGGATCGCCACATGCGCGGTGACCGGGTTCGCGGGCAGCGGCGTGATCTGGTTGCCGTCCAGCAGCATCAGCCGGCCGCCCGGGATGGCGAGCCGCCACAGCGCGAATCCCTGCGTACGGCTCAGCCGCGTCACATCGGGAGCGGCGTCGAGCACGCCGGTGAGCGGATCGCCGGCAGGGTGGGGCACGAGGAGGTAGTGGACGCCCATGCGGGTGAGGCCGCGGCTCTCGTCGTTGCCGCGGCCGGCGAGCAGCCCGGCGACGAGGTCGTCCATCCTGCGGTCAGCGGCCTCGGTCGTGAGAATCTCCGACTCGCCGAGCGTGGGCACGGTGCCGCGGAGCAGGCTGTAGGCCACCCGGCCATCGCGCTCGCGCTGCAGGACGAGCATGCGCGGCTGTACGGCGGCGTCGCCGGTCGCCCCCACGAACGCGGGGATCGAGTCCTGGTTCACCGAGGTCAGCGGTCCCCGTCCGCCCGTGACGGCCCAGCCCGCCGCGGCCAGCACGGGGGTGGACAGCGCGGCCACCAGCAGCACGACCGCGCCCACCCGGGGCAGCAGCCGCCGCCCGGCGAACGCGTCGGTCGCTCGGCGTACCCCGACCACGGCGGCCACCAGGACCCCCGAGGCGGCGAACGCCAGCGCCACTCCCGGCCAGGCGGGCGCCACGTCGGCGCCCTTGGTGACCGTGACGGCGCTCGCGAGTACGGCGACGAGCAGGCCGAACAGCGCCAGCATCCAGCCACCCAGGACGGTCGTCCGGTGGCGGCGCAGCGCCAGCGCGAACAGGCCGGTCGCCATCAGTCCGGCGGTCACCCAGAGCGCCGGGGTGCCGGGGCCGCCGGGGTTGAGGGTCAGGATCGACACGGCGGGCAGCCGGTCGTCGACGATCTCGGGCCGGTTCAGCCCGATTTCCACCAGGAACCGCGATGGGTGCCGGAACAGGCCGATCGTCCACGGCAGGAGCAGCAGCGGCGGGACGCCGAGCACGACGAGCAGGTGCCGCCGCAGCTGCGGCACGGTCGGGCCGTACGCCACCCACACCAGGGCTCCGGCCACCGCCGCGATGGCCCAGGTCAGCGGCATGAAGGCCATCGCGACCGCCAGCAGGAAGGCGGTCGCCCAGGCGGCCCGGCCGGCCCGCCTGACGCGGTCGGCGGAGCCGCGGGGGTTGACCACCTGGATGGCCTGCAGGCCGATCAGCGGCAGCAGCACCATCACGACCGCCGTGCCGAGCCGACCCGCGGTGATGGCGCCGGTGGCCACCGGCAACAGGGCGTACGTGATCGCGGCCCACGACTGGATGACCGGCGTCGGGATATGGACCCGCCGCCCCCGCCGGCGACCCACCTCCGCCGCGGGCAGATCGGGCACGATGCGCTTGGACGCGATGTACGCGGTCAGCCCGGCGAGCGGCACGCAGCCGAGCAGCAGCACCAGTACGGCCAGCCAGGGCTTGCCGAACGTGAGTGTGGACAGCACCGCCAGCACGCCGATCGCAGGCGGCGACCCGTCCGCCGAGCCGAGCCCGACCGGATGCCAGCCCGCGAAGTACTGTGCCCACAGATCGTGCGCCCCGCCCCAGGCCGGAACCAGCGCGCCGCCGCCGAGGCGCCCGATGGAGCCGATCACGGAACGGCCGGCGGCGAGGGTCACCGCCACGAGCAGCAGCACCGTCACGACGCCGGGGTTGGCGAGCAGCCGGCTCAGCCACCGGCTCTCCGGGGCCAGCGGCTCCTCGTCCTCCCCCTCGTCGCCGAAGCCGTGGTGCCGTCCGTCGGTGTCGACCGGCCCGGTGCCGGAGATCCGGTTGCCGATCGCGTCGATGAGCCGGCGCAGTGCGAGGCCGCGGGGCTGGTATCGGCGGATGCTGCGATAGGCGTGGGCCCGGCCGTGGGCCCGGTCGGCGCGCAACCGCCGCAGCCCGCCCGGGTCGCGCAGGACGTCGCCCAGGCCGCCCAGCTCGTCGCGCGCGGCCTCCGGCTGCTTCATGATCAGCAACGCGACGGTTCGGACCAGCGAGACCACGATGTTGCGGGCGATCATGCGGAGCATCACGCCGAACGGCACGTTGGACAGCAGGACGTACAGCGCGTTCCGGCGGTCGATACGGCGCGGGTGGTCGCTGGTCAGGCCGACGGGCCGCTGCCGGCGGGCCGAGGCCTCGGCGTGGTAGACCACGGCGTCGCTCACCGCGAACACGCGGTGGCCGGCGACGTGTGCCCGCCAGCCGAGGTCCATGTCGTCACGGAAGAGCCCGAGGCGCACGTCGAACCCGCCGAGCTCCTCCCAGACGTCGCGGCGGATCAGCATGCCGGCGGTGCTGACCGCGAGGACGTCCTTCACCCCGTCGTGCTGGCCCTGGTCGAACTCCCGCCGATCGATCCCGGTGTCGCGGCGGCCCGCGGCGTCCATGGTGACGCCGAGCTCGAGCAGCATCCGCTGGTCGTACCAGTCGCGCAGCTTGGGGCCGAGGATGCCGACGTGCGGGTTTTCGTCGGCGACCAGGAGCAGTTGCTCCAGCGCCGTGGGGGTTGGGGCCGAGTCGTCGTGCAGCAGCCAGATCCACTCGACCGGCGGGCCGTATCCGGCCTCGGCGGCCTCCGGCAGCTCCATGACCGCGGCCGGGTGGCGGAGCGCCTCGCTGACGGCCTCGCCGTACCCGGTTGTACGCGGCAGGTTCACCAGGTTCCCGTGACCGATGACCTCGGCCATCACGGCCGGACCGCGGTCAGTGCTGCCGGTGTCGGCCGCGACCAGCCGCTGCACGGGCCGGGTCTGCGTCAACAGCGCCTTGAGCGTGCCCGGTAGCCAGCGGGCTCCATCGTGGGTGACCAGGACGGCCGTGACTATGTGCCGATCAAGTTCGTGCCGCTGGCGCGCACTGTCACTGGGCGACAAGGGTCCGCTCGATCTGTCTGTTTCAGTGGATGCCGTCCCGGCCGCAACGGCCGACACGGGTGACCCACTGTACGCGCCCCGGCAGGTGCTCCGCCCCGGCATGCACTCGAAATCACCCTGCGGAAGGGGTCATTCGGCGGACCGGGCGCGAGGGTTGGCTGCTAGACGGCCTCGCGCTTGAGCTTGCGGCGTTCTCGCTCCGAAAGGCCGCCCCAGATGCCGAAGCGTTCGTCGTGCTGGAGCGCGTACTCCAGGCACTCCGCACGCACCTCACACGCGCGGCACACCTTCTTGGCCTCGCGGGTCGAGCCACCCTTTTCCGGAAAGAACGCCTCCGGATCCGTCTGCGCGCACAACGCGCGCTCCTGCCAGCCCGACTCTTCACCGAATGTGCCGTGCGCCAGCGGGATGAGCACCTCACTCACAGCGCACCTCCTAGCCCCCGGAGCCCATCGCCAAGCCTTCCCTCGAGCTCCATCCCCCGGGAAGGCGCAAACTACACCCTTGAAATTACACGCGTGTACGGCGCGGCCCGTCAAGCGGAACCTGGAGGTCGGGGGTGCGAAGGGCCTCGCTCAGTGCCATAAGGACCTGCGTTGAACTGGGATTATTGCGAATGACGATCGTCGCGGTACCAGTTTTGGTCCTTCTCTTCCCCGGACTGGGGATATCCGGACTGCAGCGGGTCGTCGCTGCCGTACGAGCGGGTCCACAGGCCCGGGTCGCCCTCGCCAGCGGCCGGCGGCTGCTGCCCGTACCCCTGCTGCTGCTGCTGTTGCTCCTGGCCGTAGCCCTGTTCCGGCTCCTGGCCATAGCCCGGCTGGGGCTCCTGGCCATAGCCCGGCTGGGGCTGCTGGCCGTACGGCTGCTGAACGGGATCGGTCTGCTGCTGGTAGTAGTCGGGCTGCTGCTGGCCGTATGGCTGCTGCTGTTGCTGCTGGTAGTCCGGCTGGTTGTACTGCTGGTACTGCTGGCCGTAGCCCGGCTGCTGCTGATAGCCCGGCTGCTCGTAGCCCTGCTGCTCGTAGCCCTGGGGTGCGTAACCCTGTTGTTCGTACGACTGGGGCTGGGCGTAGTCGCCGTACTGCCCCTGCTGCGGGTACCCCGGATAGCCCTCCTGCCCCTGCGGGATCCCGCCGGGCTGCGCCGCCGGCCGCGCCGGCTGCAGGGCCTGGAACACCGTGTACACGAAGTAAGCGGCGATGCCGATCACGATGACCTTCGCCACGCCGTACAGGAACACGGCGAGCTTCGACGACAGCCCCAGGCCGGTCTCGTCGCCGCCGGCCGCGAGGCCGGCGAGCACGGCGACCACGGTGAACAGGGCTGCGAGGCCGAGAATGACCAGCCCGGCCAGCACGATCGTGCGCGCTTGCGGGCTGGGGCTCTCGCCCCGGGTCACCAGCAGCACCGCGACCACGACGATGGCCGCGAGCGCGATGCCGGTGAGTACGTTGCCGCCGCTCACCTCCGACACCGCCTGCACGGTGAAGCTCGATGCGGCGAAGAGCAGGATCAGCCCGGCGAGGAGCTGCAGGCCCGCCGCGGTGATCAGCGCCCAGGCGGCGGGCTCACGGAGCCGCTGCACGGCGTCGTAGTTCACAAGAGTCTCCAGCTTGAGGGTCATCGGTGGGTATCCCCAGCTTCGCATATCGCCGCGCCGGCTCACGGAGCGGACGATCGTGTCTTCGCCTCGGGTCCGGCGGGCATGGCCGCGGTCGGGCGCCGCGCGCGGAGGTGCCAGACTGGCACCCATGAGGCTGGAGCGGCGAGCCGACGAGCGAGCGGAGTGGACAGTGACGAACGAGCTGTCCGCGAAGCGAGCGAGAAGACGAGCGCGACCATGAGGATCGTGGTGCCGGCGGGCGGCATCGGCGGGGCGCGGTTCTTGCGCGGGCTCAAGGCCGCCGCGCCGGATGCCGAGATCACCGTCATCGGCAACACGGGCGACGACATCAGCCTGTTCGGCCTGCGGGTGTGCCCTGACCTCGACACGGTGATGTACACGCTGGGCGGCGGCATCGACGAAGACCAGGGCTGGGGGCGCGCCGGCGAGACGTTCTCGGTGCGTGAGGAGCTGGCGGCCTACGGCGTGGGACCGTCCTGGTTCACGCTGGGCGACCGCGACTTCGCGACCCACATCGTCCGGTCGCAGATGCTCGATTCGGGGTACCCGTTGTCGGCGGTGACCGAGGCGCTGTGCGACCGCTGGCAACCGGGCGTACGGCTGATCCCGATGAGCGACGATCGGGTCGAGACGCACGTCGTCATAACGGACGACTCCGGACGGCGGGCGATCCACTTCCAGGAGTGGTGGGTACGGATGCACGCGTCGGTACCGGCCGAGTCGATCGTGGCGGTGGGAGCCGAGGACGCGAAGCCCGCGCCCGGCGTGCTGGAGGCCCTCGAGTCGGCCGACGTCGTGCTGCTGCCGCCGTCCAACCCCGTCGTCAGCGTCGGCACGATCCTTTCGGTGCCCGGGATCCAGCCGGCGGTCGAGGCCAAGACGGTCGTCGGGGTGTCGCCCATTATTAGCGGCGCCCCGGTCCGCGGCATGGCCGACGCCTGCCTCGCCGCGATCGGCGTGGAGACCTCGGCGCAGGCGGTCGCCGCGCACTACGGGCCGAAGCTGCTCGACGGCTGGCTGGTCGACACCGCCGACGCGGGCGCGGCGGCCGGCGGCATCGAGGTACGCGCCCGGCCGCTGCTGATGACCGACGTCGCGGCCGCCGCCGAGATCGCGTCGGCCGCTCTGGAGCTGGCCCGTGACCTCGGCTGACCGCCGGCTGGAGGTCTTCGGCGTCCCCGGCCTGCCCGAGGTCCGCGAGGGCGACGACCTCGCCGCCTTGGTCGTCAACGCGGTCGCCCGGCAGGAGCACGATCACGCCCTGCGCGACGGGGACATCGTCGTCGTCACTTCCAAGATCGTCAGCAAGGCGGAAGGGCAGGTCCTGGTCGCCGACGACCGGGAGAAGGCCATCGACGCCGAGACCGTCCGGGTCGTCGCGCGCCGCCGGCATCCGAAGGGCGAGACGCGCATCGTCGAGACACGGCACGGGCTGGTGCTCGCCGCCGCCGGGGTCGACGCCTCCAACACCGCGCCCGGCACAGTGCTGCTGCTGCCGGAGGACCCGGACGCCTCCGCCGAGCGAATCCGGTCCGGGCTGCGCGAGCTGGTCGGCGCGCGGATCGGTGTGGTGGTCTCCGACACGCTCGGCCGCCCCTGGCGCACGGGGCTGACCGACGCCGCGATCGGCGTGTCCGGGGTGATTCCGCTCGATGACCTGCGGGGCCGCACGGACGGGTACGGCAACCGCCTCGACGCCACGCTCACCGCAGTCGCCGACGAGATCGCGGCCGCCGCCGAGCTGGTCAAGGGCAAGCTGTCCGGCGTGCCGGTCGCGGTCGTCCGCGGCCTCGCCCACCTGGTGACCGACGAGCCCGGTCCGGGCGCGAGCGCCCTCGTCCGGCCGCCGGACGAGGACATGTTCCGGTACGGCTCGGCCGACGTGCTGCGGGCCCGTCGTACGATCCGCGACTTCACCGACGACCCTGTCGACGGGGCGGCGGTACGGCGGGCCGTCGGGGCCGCGATCACCGCGCCCGCACCGCATCACACGACGCCGTGGCGGTTCGTGCTGGTCGAGTCGGCCGCGGCCCGTACGGCCTTGCTGGACGCGATGCTGGCGGCCTGGATCGCCGACCTGCGGCGCGACGCCTTCTCCGAAGAGTCGATCGCCCGCCGGATCAAGCGGGGCGAGGTGCTGCGCCGCGCGCCGTACCTCATCGTGCCGTGCCTGGTCATGGCGGGTTCGCACACCTATCCGGACGAGCGGCGGGCCACCGCCGAACGGGAGATGTTCCTCGTTGCGATGGGCGCCGGCGTGGAAAACCTGCTGGTCGGGTTGGCCGTCGAGGGGCTGGGCTCGTGCTGGGTGTCGAGCACGATGTTCTGCGCCGATGTGGTCCGGGAGGTCCTGGACCTGCCCGCCGCCTGGGATCCGATGGGCGCGGTCGGGGTCGGCCATGCCGCCGCGCCGCCCCGGGAGCGGCCGCCCCGCGATCCCGGCGACTTCATCGCCACCCGCTGAGCCGGTCAGGTCTTGGGGCAGTTCGGCGTGCAGAGCCGGCGGGCGATGGAGTCCATGAAGACGTTGATGATCTGGTTCGGGTCGCGGGTGGAGTAGACGCCGCCGCTGGTCGCCTGGGCGATCCGCTCCATCGCCCCGGTGTTCACGTCGGTGCCGAACGCCACGAAGATGACCTGCACGGGCCGCTCGGGGTTCGCCTCGCGCCGGATCGCCGCCAGCAGCTGGTCGGTCGAGAGGCCGCCGCGCGCGTTGTCGTCGGTCGAGGCCATCACCAGCATCGCGTTGAACTTGTCCGGGCGCCACGTGCGTTTCAGCTCACGGTAGGCCGCCAGGATCGTGTCGTTCATGTTCGCGTCCTGGTCGGTGGGCCTGGTCGCGGGCGCGATCTGCTGCAGCTCCTTGCGCCGGCTGTGCCCGTTGACCTGCTGCGTGATCGGCCCGATCGGCACCAGCTGCTTGTACGGCCGGTTGCCGCCGAGGTGGTCGGCGTACTGCCAGAGCCCGATATTTGTGTCGTTCGGGAACAGCTGCAGGCCCAGCAGCGCCGCCCGGATGCCGAGCCGCAACCGGGTCTCGCCCAGGCCGGGGATCTCCTGCCCGACGGATCTGGACACGTCGGTGAGCACCAGGATGTTCGTGCCGAGGCCGAGCCGGTTCCATGCCTGCAGCGCCTCGTCGACCTGGCCCGGCTGGGGCGCCGACGCGACGAGCCGGGGGGTGTACCCGTTCACCTCGTACCGCTGCGCGATGTCCCGGTTGATGAAGCCCTGCGGGGTTCGGAACCCGAACCGCTGGATCGTCTCCTG
The DNA here is from genome assembly GCA_036555725.1 of Streptosporangiaceae bacterium. Taxonomy (GTDB): domain Bacteria; phylum Actinomycetota; class Actinomycetes; order Streptosporangiales; family Streptosporangiaceae; genus CALAED01. The sequence continues at coordinate 109,448 of DATBKU010000062.1, forward strand.
CGACAGCCGCGTCTGCAGGGCCCACCGGAACGACTCGGCGGCCTCCTTGCGGGCCGAGTCGTTCGTGGTGACCACGAACGGGTAGTCCATGAGCACGCTGCCCTCTTTGGGGATCAGCGGGGTCGCCGGGTTGGGCCGGTGGGTGTCGTTGTAGACGAACACGGCCTGCTCGGTCGACACGACGATCGGCCTGCTGTACCTGGCCAGCCCGGTCAGGTACGTGAACATCGTCGTGTTGTCGCTCCAGGTGTTGCGCTGCATGCCGCGCACGAACGAGGTCAGCAGCGGGCCGGACTCCCGCCCGGTGCCGACGATCTTCCGGATCGCGATCATGGTGGCGATGCCGCTGCCGCTGAGCGACGGGTCGAGCATCTGCACCGAGACCGGGGTCTTCGTCTTCGGGCCGCCGAACAGCGAGGCGTAGCTGGGGAAGAGCATGCGCCAGCTCGGGTCGATCTTGCGGCGCCGGAACTCCGCCGCCACCGCCCGCGACGTGGCCAGCACCACCGGCGAGCTGGCGATCGAGCTCGCGTCGGGGGCCACGAGCTTGGCGCCGTTCACGGAGTCGCGCGCCACGTTGACCCACATGGACGACTCGGGCACCCAGCCGTCGACGTTGAGCTTCTCGGCCCCGGCGAACGGCCCGCCGGACAGGAACCGCGCGACCTTCGCCGGCTCCTTCTCGTAGACGTCTACCCGCACGCACCGGCCCCGCACCTCGTGCGTCTGGACGTTGAACCGCGAGGCCACTTCCATGATCGCCGGGGCGACGTCGGGCTGCGCGGCGATGCTGATCAGCAGCGGACTGCCCGAGCACGACTTGGGGAATTCGCGCAGCGCCCAGCCCCCGCCGACCAAACCGGCGAGTAGCACACCCGCGCTGACCAAGGCCAGCACGAGCCGCGGGCGCTGGCTTTGCCCGCTTCGGCGAGGCGGCGTGGTGCGCTCCGCACGCTCACCAAAATCCAACAGTCGACCTCATGCCGTCGTCCGAACCCCTTGCGGGGTTACACCCTTCGGCCCCCGAGGTGATGCTTGGAGCTTAATGACGACATACCCACCTATCGCAAGCCGGGATGCCGGTTTTGTAACGCTTTGGCCGTTCGCCTCAGTGGACGACCGGCAGGAAGTGGCCGACCCCGTCGGTACGCCGGGCCGCCCGGATCCGCTCCTCGGGCACCTTTCCGTACGTCGTAGTGCGCTGCCGCGCCGGGCGTCCGGCCTGTTCGGCCAGCCCCTCCAGCGCGCTCATCGTCTTGAACGAGCCGTTCTCCGACCCGGCCATGCGGCTGATCGTCTCCTCCATGAGCGTGCCGCCGAGATCGTTGACCCCGCCGCGCAGCAACCGTACACAGAGGTCGTCGCCCAGCTTCACCCAGGAGCACTGGATGTTGTCGATCGCGCCGTACAGCAGGATGCGGGCCAGCGCGTGGACGGCCCGGTTCTCACGCTCGGTCGGCCCGGGCCGGGCCAGCCCGGCCAGGTAGATCGGCGCGTTGTGATGGACGAACGGGAGCAGCACGAACTCGGTGAAGCCGCCGGTCCGCTCCTGGATGCCCCGGATCAGCTTGAGGTGGGCGACCCAGTGCGCCGGGGTGTCGACGTGGCCGTACATCATCGTCGACGTGGTCGGGATGCCCAGCTCGTGCGCCGTGGTCACGACCTCGACCCAGGCGCCGGCCGGCAGCTTGCCCTTGGTGAGCACCCAGCGGACGTCGTCGTCGAGGATCTCCGCGGCGGTGCCGGGCAGCGAGTCGACGCCCGCCTCGCCGGCCGCGATCAGCCACTCCCTGATGGACAGGTCCGTACGGCTCGCGCCGTTGACCACCTCCATGGGGCTGTAGGCGTGCATGTGGATGTCCGGCGCCCGGCGCTTCACCTCGCGGGCGAGGTCGAAGTACGCGGTGCCGGGCAGGTCGGGGTGGATGCCGCCCTGCATGCAGACCTCGGTCGCACCGGCCGCCCAGGCCTCGCCGACCCGCCGGCCGACCTGCTCGACGGACAGTGTGTACGCGTCCGCGTCGGTGCGCCGCTGGGCGAACGCGCAGAACCGGCAGCCGGTGTAGCAGACGTTGGTGAAGTTGATGTTCCGGGTGACCACGTAGGTCACCGCGTCGCCGGCGGCGTCGCGCCGGAGGTCGTCGGCGAAGGCCGCCACCGCGTCCAGTTCGGGTCCGTCGGCGGCCAGCAGGGCCAGGGCGTGCTCGTCGGACAGCCGCCCGGGATCGCGCTCGGCGGCGGTCAGCGCCGCCTTGACGTCGTGGTCCAGCCGGGTCACGGCCGCGGGCAGGCGGTCGCGGAGCGCGGCCCAGTCGCCGTACACCTCGTCGAAGTCGTCGCGCCGGTCGCTCGTGCGGCCTGTCGTGTCGATCTCGACGTGCAGGTCGGTCCGGCCGGACGCAGTGAAGCCACCATCCGGTTCCTGCCACGGCAGGCCCGCCGGGCGTACGTCCGTGCGGGCCAGCCCGGTCGCCGGGTCGGCGAGCGCGGCGACGTGGGCGGACAGCCGCGGGTCGAGCCAGGGCTCGCCGCGCCGTACATACTCCGGATAGATCGTGAGCCGCTCGCGCAACGTGAACCCGGCGCCGGCGGTACGCCGCGCCAGCTCGTCGATCTGCGGCCACGGGCGTTCGGGGTTGACGTGGTCGGGGGTCAGCGGCGACACCCCGCCCCAGTCGTCGATGCCCGCCCGCAGCATCAGTTCGTACTGGTCGTCGACGAGGTTGGGCGGGGCCTGCACACGCGCCTTCGGGCCGAGCACGATGCGGGCCACCGCGATCGTCGCCGCGAGCTGCTCCAGCTCGGCGTCTGGCACGTCGCGCATCTTGGTGTCGGGCTTGGCGCGGAAATTCTGGATGATCACTTCCTGGATCGCGCCGTACTCCCGCATCGTCGCGCGGATCGCGAACAGCGCGTCGGCCCGCTCCTCGATGGTCTCGCCGATGCCGATGAGGATCCCGGTGGTGAACGGCACGTTCGTACGGCCCGCGTCCTCGAGCACCCGGAGCCGTACGGCCGGATCCTTGTCGGGCGAGCCGAAGTGCGCGCCGCCCCGCTCGGTGAACAGCCGAGTGGCCGTCGTCTCCAGCATCATCCCCATCGACGGCGCGACCAGCTTGAGCCGCTGGAAGTCCTGCCACGTCAGCACCCCCGGGTTGAGGTGCGGCAGCAGCCCGGTCTCCTCGAGCACCCTGATCGCCATCGCCCGCACGTACGACAGGGTGTCGTCGTAGCCGTTGGCGTCGAGCCACTCGCGGGCCGCCGCCCAGCGGTCCTCGGGCCGGTCGCCCAGCGTGAACAGCGCCTCCTTGCAGCCCAGCGCCGCGCCCTGCCGGGCGATCTCCAGCACTTCGTCCGGGCTCAGGTACGGCGCGTCGACCTTGTGCGGGACGGTGGCGAACGTGCAGTAGCCGCAGCGGTCCCGGCAGAGCCTGGTCAGCGGGATGAAGACCTTGCGGCTATAGGTGATGACACCCGGTCGGCTCGCGGCCGCGAGGCCGGCGTCGCGGATCCGGGTGGCGATGGCCAGCAGCCGGTCGAGGTGTTCGCCGCGCGCGTGCAGCAGGATCGCCGCCTCGCCGCGGTCGAGCGACTTGCCGTCGCGGGCGCGGGCGAGGGCGCGGCGCAGGGCGGATGGTGTCGGTTCATCGGGGATTGACGGCGTCGAGCCGGAAGTGGGCCGCGAGAGCGAGCTCATGCCATGACATTACGTCTGTCGCATTCGCTTCATTCCAGGTGACCCCTCACCTGCGTCCTCACCCGTCCCATTTCCGGTGGATGAGGTGGGCTCCCCGCGGCTGACGCCCGAGCGGCGGGCGACGATAGCATCGGCGGCCGCGCGCAACTCGCCGAGCACGGCGTCGACCGACGGGCGCGACGCCGCTCCCCGGCGGCGCCACGCCACAATGCGACGGCGCAGATCGACATCGGTCAGGCTGCGAACAGCGACTCCGGGGCGGCTGACGCCGAGCGCGAGCTCGGGCAGCAGCCCCACCGCGGCGCCCGCGGCGATCAGGCTGAGTGCCACGCTCACGTCGTTGGTGTAATGCCGGACCATGGGGCGGAACCCGCCGATCTCCGCACACGCGCGCCGCATCATCTCCGCGTGCCTGGTGCCCAGATGGGTACTCATCCACGGGTCACCGGACAGCTCCGCCAGCCGGACCGAGGCCGCCTTCGCGAGGCGGTGGCCCTCCGGAAGCACCAGCCGCATCGGCTCGATGAGCAGCGTCTCGTTCTCCAGCTCGGCGCTCCTGGGCATCGGCATGTGGACGTACTCGTTGTAGAGCACGAGATCCACTTCCTGCAGGGCCAGCTTGCGCAGGACGTCCTCGGACTCCTCGTCGATAACCTCGACGACCAGCTCCGGATACCGCTGGCGTAGCGCCGGGAGCGTTGGCGCGACCAGATTGAGCAACGCGACCTGATGTCCGAGGACCCGGGCGACACCGGCCACGCGACCGCCGGCCGCGAGCGTCGACTCCTCGGCGTGCTGCGCCTGGGCGAGCAGGATCTCGGCCTGATCGGCCAGCACCTCGCCGGCCTCGGTGAGGCGGAGCCGCCGGCCCACTCGCTCGAGCAGCGGCACCTTTACGTCTTTCTGCAGTTGGGCGAGCTGCTGCGACACCGCGGACGGGCTGTAGCCGAGAGCGTCCGCGACCGCGCCGACGGTGCCGCGCAGCTTGAGCTCGCGAAGCACCCTGAGTCGGCCCAAGTCCAACATAGTTCAGCGATTCTTACACATTCCATCCAGAAATACTCGCTGGACGTGAACAGTCGGCTGCCCCAAACTAGTAAGTGCGAGGGAAACGGATCCTTCGGAGATTCCTTTCGAAGAGCCGGCCCTCGCCCCGCGGGAATGTCCCGGGGCCGTGGCCACGGCCTCACTCCCGGCCGCGCCAGACGTCGCGGCCGTACCTGAAGGACAGTTCCCATGTTGCTCGTACTCGCCATCCTCGTCGTGCTCGCCGTACTCGCCCCGCTCTTCGGCGCCGACAGCCGAGACGGTCTCGACTGGGCCCCGGACAACTTCTGGCTCCGCCGCCGCTCCCGCCCGGATGACTTCAAAACGACCGATAGTCGCGAACCGGCATCCGCGGGCCACGCCTCGGCGGATGGTTGCCGGACAGCTCCAGCAGCCGGGTGACCCGGTACCGGTGCCCCGCGTACGGCTCCAGCAGCTTCAACATCCCGGCGTCGTCGACCTTCCGGCCCGTGAGGGCCCAGCCGACGAGGCCGGGAATGTGGTAGTCGCCGACCGAGACGGCGTCGGGATCGCCGAGCGCCCGCTGCCGTACCTCCGCCGCCGTCCACACCCCGATGCCAGGAAGCGACCGCAGCCGCGCCTGCGCGGCGTCCGCCTCCAGCCGCCCGGCGACCCGGGCGGCGTTCATGATCGTACGAGCCCGGATGGCCTCGGCACCCGACCGATGCCACTCCCACGACGGGATCCGCGCCCAGACCGCGGGCGGCGGGGGCACCCGCATCTCCGGGAACCCCGGAGCCGGCTCACCGAACCGTCGCAGCAGATAGCGCCACGCCCGCCACGCCTCCCGCCCCGGCACCTTCTGCTCCAGTACGGCCGGCACGAGCGCCTCGAAGACCCGTCCCGTACGGCCGATTCGTAGCCCGCCGAGCCGCGCGGCCGCCTCTCGTACGGCCGGGTGCGAGGGCTCGAAGGAGGAGGGGTCATCGGCGGCGCCGAGCAGCTCTGGGACCATGTCGAGCAGCCACTCCCCGCCCGGCCCCCACGCGGCCGCCTCGATCACCCCGCGGCCTGGGTGCGCGCTGAGCCGCAGCGTGCCCGGGCCGTCGGGGGTGCTCGACGCCCGCCAGATCGCGCCGTCGGCGGTTATCCGGAACGCCGGGTCGCGCGGCCCGCGCCGGTGCGGCGACAGGGTGCGGCCCGGACTCACCGGCCACGGTGGCCGCCATTCCCTCGTCAGCACGGCCGTCCTACCTACCTTGCTCACCAACCTTGCCGGAGCACCTCTTCGCTCGCCTCTTTGACATCCTTCACGGTGTCGACGCCCCGCCAGTAGCTTGGGATCTTGTACGCGGCCAGCAGCCCCTCGACCGCGAGCCGGGGGAACGTGGTGTGCTCGTGGTCGCCCTTCTCCGGGAGCAGGTCCAGGACGCCGGCCTCGAAGGCGTACACGCCGCCGTTGATCCAGTACGGCAGCTTCGGCGACTGGACGAACCCGGCGATGCGGTCCTGTTCGTCGAGGGTCGCGATGCCCCACGTGGTCTGGTACTGCGCGAGCGCGATCGTCGCCATCGCGCCCGCCTGCACGTGCCGGTCGATCAGGTCGGCGAGCGGGAACCGGCACAGCACGTCGCCGTTGAGGGCCAGCCAGCGCTCCGCCGGGTGCGGCAGATGCGTCCCAGCGAACCGCAGCGCGCCGCCCCGGCCGAGCGGCTCCGCCTCAACGGCCACCTCGATGGTGATCGGATAGCTGTGCCCGGCGAGGTGCTTTTCCATCACGTCGGCGAGGTAGCCGCAGGAGATCACCGCGTGCTCGCAGCCCTGGCCGGACAGCCATTCCAGCTGCCAGTCGACGATCGGCTTGTCCGCGATCGGCACCATGGCCTTGGGCCGGTCGTCCGTGTACGGGCGCAGCCTGGTCGCCTTGCCACCTGCCAGGATGACGGCCTGCCGAACCTGCCCGTTCTTCCCCGTAATCGCCATGCGGGAACCCTACCCCTGGGACGGGGGACGGCTAGCCGGAGACGGCGCGCTCGTAGGAGGCCATGTGCGCCTGGGCGGACGCGGCCCACGTGAACTCCTGCGACCGTACGAAGGCGGCCTCGGCGAGGGCCTTACGGCGGACCGGGTTGTCGAGCAGCGCGGTCAACGCCGCGGCGATGCTGGTCTCGTCCGGCTCGGTGTACTCCACGGCGTCGCCGCCGACCTCCGGCAGCGAGGCGATCGGCGTGGTCAGGACCGGCGCGCCGCAGGCCATCGCCTCCAGGACCGGCAGCCCGAACCCCTCGCCCCGGCTGGGCAGCGCGACGACCTGGGCGCCGCCGAAGTATCCGGGCAGCGACGACCAGCGCAGGTAGCCGGGCCGGACCATCCGCAGCTGCGTCGGCACCGTCGCCATCGCGGCGTCGACCTCGTCGTCCCAGCCGCCGCCGCCCGCCAGCACCAGCGCCGGCGGATCGGGCCGGTCGGACACGGCGCGCACCCAGGCGCGGATCAGGTTCGGCACGTTCTTGCGCGGGTCGAGCGCGCCAAGGAACGCGACGTACGGGTGGCCGTGCAGGCCGAGCCGGTCGGACACCCGGCGCAGTTCGTCTTCGGCGGGCCGGTGGAAGGCCTCGTGGTCGACGCCGTGGTAGGCCACGTCGATGTGGCTCGGGTCGGCGGCCAGCAGTCGCACCAGCTCGTCCCGCGTCGCCTTGGACGGCACGATCATGCGGGTGGCGCGGCGGCACGCGGTGCGGGTCGCGGACTTGATGTACGTCGACCTGACCGGGTTGTGCACCTCGGGCTCGGAGAAGTACGTGACGTCGTGAATCGTCACGACGGCGGGGATGCCCGGGCGCAGCGGGATCGAGTAGTACGGCAGGTGGATCACCTGCGCGCCCACCTGCTCGGCGACGAACGGCAACCCGGTCTGCTCCCACGCCAGCCGCGCCTGCCGGTGCGCGATCGCCGTCGGCCCGGCGACGACTCTCGTATTCGGCGCGAGCCTGGTGTACCGCTCCTCATCGGAGCGCTGACAGGCGACCGCCAGATCGGCACCGGCCGAGTCGAGGGCTGCGATCAGACCGTCGACGTATCGGCCGAGCGCACCACGGTCGGCGGGCACGGCCGTCGCGTCGACGAGGATCCGTGGCGCCACGATCCTCCCTTGCTCTGCACACCCGGCGCAGGGGCCACCGGGTAAATCGCGCCCACTCGCCGGGCGCGCTCAACTTGCATTTGTGGCGGGGGTCGCCCCTTCCGGCAGCCTACGCCGTGACGGGCTCAGGTGGGGTGATCAACGGGGGACCGGCAGGTGACCGTGGCGTCTTCGTCGCCACCCACAGGAACGTGGGGATGATCGGACGGAGCGCCCTGATGGCCTGCGGCGGCAGCTTGGCGACCGGTCCTGGCATGTCGTCGCCGCCGTGAAATCGCCCCGGCTCGGAGATCACACTGAACGTGTAGTCCCAGACCTGGAAGTCGCCCAGCATCGTCCGCAGCCCGCCGCGCCCGCGGAACCGCTCGTAGTACTGGTCGGCGCGCCGGGTGGCCCGTACGTACCGGTCCGCCATGCCGTACGGCAGATAGGACAGGAACGGCAGCTTGTAATGCGGCTCGATGATGCCGTACTTGTTGCCCAGCCCGAGGTAGAGGGCGCCCTCGTCGGACAGCACCCGGTGCAGCTCGGCGACGATCGCGTCGGGGTCGACCACATGTTCGTAGATGTGGTTGAAGACGATCGCGTCGAACGTGCCGTCGGGGAACGGCAGCCGCTCGCCGTCGCCGCAGACGAAGCCGACCCGCTTGCCGAAGGCGTCCTTCGCCCGCTTCAGGCCGGGCACGTCGATGTCGATGCCGATCGTGTGCTGGGCCCCGGCGTCGGCGAGCTCGTCGGAGATGAAGCCGGCGGAGCACCCGACGTCCGCGACCGTCAGCCCGGACAGGTCGTCACGGCCGAGGAAGTGGGTCAGCACCGAGATCAGCTTCGCCGCCTTGCGCCGCCGCTTGTCCTCCTCGAGCATCGCGCTCTGGAACTCGGAGTACTCGAGCTGCTTGGTTCGCTCCTTCGGCATGCCGGCCAGTCTAGGGGCGGGCCGGTCGCACCCCGGGGTTTGCCCGTGGACCGTCGGGTGAACGTCGCCGTACGTGGTCGAACCACCCCGTAACCTGGAGCGCGTGTTGCGCCACCTGTGGACGAGCCGGGTCCTGCGCGGGGGGTTCGTGGTCCTCGCCGTCGCGCTCTTGACCTACGCCCTGGTCTCGCAGTGGGACAAGGCGGCGGAGGCGCTCGCCTCGCTCTCGTGGTGGTCGGTGTCCCTGGCCGCGATCGCGGGCGTGGTGGCGCCCGGCGGGGCCATGCTGGCCTGGCGGGTGCTGCTGGCCGACCTCGGCTCGCCGCTGCCGCTGAGCGCCGCCGTCCGGGTGATGTTCCTCGGCCAGCTCGGCAAGTACCTGCCAGGTGGCGTGTGGCAGGTGGTCGCCACCATGGAGCTCGGCCGCGACCACGCGGCGCCCCGCAAGCGCACCTTCACCGCCACGGTCCTCGGCATGGCGGTCACGCTGGCCTCGGGGCTGGCGTTGCTGGCGGTCGCGCTCCCGCTGACGTCGGCGCAGGCGACCAGGGACTACTGGTGGACGCTGGCCCTGGTGCCGATCGCGGTGGCCGCCCTGCACCCCCGGTTGCTCACCGGCGCGCTCAACCTCGCGCTGCGGCTGGCCCGGCGCGACCCCCTGGAACGCAGCGTACGGGTGGCGGCACTCGGCCGGGCGGTCTGCTGGACGGCGGCCGGGTGGCTGCTGCTCGACATCCAGGCCTGGCTGCTGGTCACCGACGTCCACCACGGCGGGCTCGCCGACTTCCTGCCGGCGGCCGCGGCCTACATGCTGGCCTGGGTGGTCGGGTTCCTCACGGTCTTCGCGCCGGGCGGCATCGGCACCCGGGAGGTGGCCATGGCGGCGGCGCTGGCCCCGCTGATGAGCTGGCCGCAGGCCCTCGTCATCGCGACGGTGTCCCGGCTGATCGCGACGGTCGCCGACCTCGCCTGGGCCGGGCTCGCCTTCCTGCTGGGCCGAATCGCGATGTCTCATGCGGCGCCGGCGCAGCCAGAACCGGGCGGGAATGAACCGGCGGCGGCCGGGCTTAACACGAGTACGAGACGTACCGAGGAGAGATCGTGACCGCCCCCATCACCGTGACAGACGCGACGTTCGACGACGAGGTGCTCGCCAGCGAGACACCCGTGCTCGTGGACTTCTGGGCCGACTGGTGCGGTCCGTGCAAGATGATCGCGCCGGTACTGGAGCAGATCGCGACGGAGTACGACGGCAAGCTCACCATCGCCAAGCTCGACATCGACGCCAGCCCGGCGACCTCGGTGAAGTACGGCATCATCGGCGCCCCGACGCTCAACCTCTACAAGAACGGCGAGGTCGTACAGCAGATCGTGGGCGCCAAGCCCAAGCGCCAGCTGCTCGCCGCCATCGAGCCGCACCTGTAATAGCGAAGACGATTGCGGAAACGTAGCGTTAATTCGCCAAATAGGCCAGCAGGTGAACGGTACGCAACACAAAGTGAACGCATCTATTAAAGTAGATGCATCGCTAAAAGAGCCTATCGGCAGGCGGCAGATGTCTTACCAATGAACACTAGGTAACCTCTTGCCAGCCGCCCGCAATTGCTTGATCAACGGCTATACGCTCCGCGAGAATCGGCAGCCGGATTTCGTCCCGAGCCGCCGGCAGGAGAGGGAGCGGAGGTCGTCGTGGCTCAGGACCAGGCCATCCCCGAGACACCCGGCATCGTCATCGGCAATACCACGCCGAAATACACCGCCAAGAATCCCGCCATTCGCTACCTCACCGAGCGCTGGGTGGCCAATCTGGAGAAGGTGTTCGACCGGGTCACCACCGATCCACGGGGCGCGCCCAAACGGGCACTCGAGGTCGGCTGCGGCGAGGGCGTGATCGCCGACAAGCTGCACCGCCGCTTCGGCGAGGTGGTCGCCCTCGACCTGCCGGACGCCGGGCTGCGGTCGTGGTGGCAGCACTATCCCGGCCCCGGTTACCTGCACGCCGACGCGCACCACCTGCCGTTCGACGACGACCAGTTCGACCTCGTGGTCTCCGTCGAGGTGCTCGAGCACCTCACCGATCCCGTCCAGGGGCTGCGCGAGATGGCCCGCGTGTCCCGGCGCCACGTGATCTTCTCGGTGCCCCGCGAGCCCGTCTTCCGCGGCTGCAATCTGGTCGCCGGGCGGTACGTCTCCGACCTCGGCAACACGCCCGGCCACCTCAACCACTGGTCGAAGCGGACCTTCACGAAGTTCGTCGGCAGCATCGCGGAGGTACGGGAAGTCACGTCGCCGTTCCCGTGGACGACCGTCTGGGCCACGCTGCCCGACTGACGGACCGCGTCGCCCGTCATCTGGTGTTCATCCGGATGACAACTGGACGCCTTTGCCCTTACCGATACCCTTACCGGGTGAATTTCCGGCCGAACGTGAAGCGGATACTCCGGCCATCCTTCCTCGTACTCGCCCTCGGCTGCTGCGGATACGCCCTGGCCGCGCGGTGGGACGAGACCAGCCGCGCGCTCTCGGACATATCGTGGCCGATCGTCGGGCTCGCGCTGGTCGCCGCGCTCGCCGGAATGTGCACGCTGATGCTCGGCCTGCGCGCCGCGCTCGCCGGGTTCGGCTCGACGCTGCCGCTGCGTGGCGCCATCCGGGTCTGGTTTATCGCCCAGCTCGGCAAGTACGTCCCGGGCAAGGTGTGGGTGCTGGCCGCCCAGGTGGAGCTGGGCCGGGAGTACAAGGTGGGCCGCAAGCGGATGGTGAGCGCCACCCTGCTCGCCATGGCCATCACGATGGCGACCGGGCTCGCGGTCGCGGCGGTGGCGCTGCCGCTCACGTCGCCGGCGACCACCGAGGACTACTGGTGGCTGTTCCTGCTCGCCCCTGTGCTGATCGCGGCGCTGCATCCGAAGATCGTGACCTGGTCGCTCAACCTGGCGCTGAAGGTGGTCCGGCGGCCGCCGCTGGAGCGACCGGCCGACCTGGCCGCGACGCTGCGGGCCGTCGGCTGGAGCCTGCTCGGCTGGGCGCTGTTCGGCGCCCACATCTGGCTGCTCTCGATGGCCGCCGGCGGCTCCGGGAAGACGCTGCCGCTGACCGCCGCGGGCGCCTACGCGCTGGCCTGGACGGTCGGCTTCCTCGTGTTCATCGCCCCCGGTGGCATCGGCGCCCGCGAGGCCGCCCTCACCATCGCACTGTCCCCCATGCTGCCCGCCGGCGCGCCGATCGTCGTGGCCATCGTGTCCCGCGTGGTGTTCACCCTGGTCGACCTCATCGGCGCCGGCACCGCGTTCCTCCTCGGCGGCCGGCCGCCCCAGGTCAGGACACGGCCCGAGGCGCTGCCCGCCGAGGTCACCGCCGCCGGCGACCGCTCATAGAGCGCCCGTCCCTCCAGCGCCCGGCGTCAGGTCCGGGCGAATTCCAGGAGCCGGTCGACGTAGTCGGCCCAGTAGGGATCGGCCTGGACCGGCCGCACGCCACCGCGCAGCCGGGCCGGCTCGCCCCCGGCGTAGAGCCGCCGCAGCGCGTCCGCGAGGGAGCCCACATCGCCGGGCTCACACAACAGGCCGTCGACCCCGTCCCGCACGTGGTCGGCCAGCGCGCCGGCGCGCGTCGCGACGACCGGCACGCCGTGCTCGTAGGCCATCCAGACGTTCTGCGATGCCGTGGCCGCACGGTACGGCAGCACCAGCGCGTCCACCTTGGCGAACAGGTCGGGGACCTCGGCGCCCGGAACGTACCCGGGCCGCAGCTCGACCCGCCCGGTCAGGCCCAGCTCGTCGACGAGGCGCCGGGTCTCCTCCAGCCCGCCCCAGAACTCGCCCGCCACGGTCAGCGACACCTCGGGCGGCCCCGCCGCCAGCGCTCGCAGCAGCACGTCGAGACCCTTGTACGGACGGACGACCCCGAAGAACAGCAGCCGGTGGAACGGCTCGTCGACCGGGTCGGCCGGGGTTCCCCGCGCGGGCAGGTGCGGCGGCAGCTGCGCGAGCCGTACCGGGGTGCCGGAGACCAGCGACCGGGCCACGGCCGCCTGCTCCTCGGAGTGCACCAGCACGCCGTCCACGCGGCGCAGCAGCGCCCGCATCAGCGGCATGTCGTACGACTTACGCTCGTGCGGGAGCACGTTGTGGCACAGCGCCACCACCCGCGGCCGCCGCTCGCCCCGCAGCCCGGCCAGGATGCCCAGGTACGCCGGCACCTGCACGGACGTGAGCACGGTGAGGACGACGAGGTCGTACGAGCGGAACCGGCGCCCGGCGCGCAACCAGCCGTCGGGACGCCGCCAGGACAGGTCCCACCGGGTCCGCGGGAACGGCTCGCCCTCGGGCGCGGAGATCGTCAGCTGCCCCGGGTAGAGGAACGCGGGGTACTGGGCCTTCCACGAGTCCAGGTCGACGGAGTGCCCGGCACCCGCGAGCCGGTGCGCCAGCTCGGTCGTGTGGTGCGCCCCGCCCCCCTTGTACGGGAACGTCGGCCCGACGATCGCGATCCTCACTGACTTCCTCGAGACCTTGGTACTGATCAACTGGGTGCGACGGCCTAACCAGGCCATCAGCCGACCGTACCGCATGAGTCACGTGTCGCCCCGGGACCGGACGATGAGGTCGGCGAGCAGCGCCATCGACGCGATGATCAATCCGGTCACGAAGATGAGCACCGTGTTGATCGCGAAGTAGAGCGGGTGCAGGAACTGGTCGACGACGCCCTTGACCACCCCGATGCCGATCAGCCACAGCGCGGGCGGCATCAGCACCTTGAGCGGGTTGAAGTACATCACCATCCGCAGCACCTGCAGGATGTAGCGGTAGGCGTCCTTCAGGAACTTGAACTTCGACTTGCCGGCCCGCTTGAAGTAGTCGATCGGCACGTACCGCACGTTGTGCTGGTTGGACAGGAACGCGATCGTGATCGTCGTGACGCACGAGAAGCCGGGCGGCAGCAGCTTGAGGTACGGCAGCGACACCTCGCGGCGGAACGCCCGCAGCCCGGAGTTGAGGTCGGGGATCTTGGTGTTGGTCAGCCGCTCGGCGACCTTGCGGATGAACCACTTGGCCGGCACCCGCAGCACCTTGTGGGTGCCCATCTCCGACGTCCGCGCCCCCACGACCTGGTCGAGGTTCGGCTCGTCGTCGAGTATGTCCACCAGCTCGGGGATGCGCTCGTTGGGGTAGGTCATATCGGCGTCGGTCCACACGACGATCTCGCCGCGGGCCTGCTGCGTGCCGATCCGCCGGACCGTGCCCGAGCCGCTGTTGTGGGCGAACGGGATGACCCGCATATTCGGGAAGCGCGGCGCGGCCTCGGTCAGCCGGCTCAGAGTCTCATCGGTGGAGCAGTCGTCGACGGCGAGCAGCTCGTAGGTGTGGCCGCTGGCGTCCAACGCCTTGCAGATCCGCTCGACCTCGTCGACGACGTGATCCTGCTCGTTGTAGCACGGCAGTATGACCGTCACGTGCGGGGCCGTGGCCGGGCTCGGGGCAACATCGGGCGTGTTCACGCAGGGCGAGGATACTCGCCGGAGGATAAATCCGTGATGAGGATGCCGGTTGGCACCGATTGATCACCGGTTGTTCACACGCCGCTAAGAATTGGGGCGGGCCATCCAGACGTTGATCGTCAGGCTCCACGTGCCGTTCGGTGGGGTGACGAGCGTGTGCTCGTCCTGCCGCGTCACGACGTGGACCACCTGCTGCGCCGGGCCGTACGGCGTGACGTCGGACGGGTTGGCGCCCAGGAGGACCGGCCGGCGACCGGCGGCGACGACCTTGCCGATGACCCGCTGCCCCGCTGTCCGGTCGCCGCGCGGGATCCGCGCGACCGGCACGCCGCACATGCCCCGGATCACCTGGCTGAACCGGTCGGCCGTCACCCGCTCGGTCATGATCACCGACGCCCGCGGTCCGATGGTCGCGCAGAGCCCGCGCACCGCGGCCACCTCGCCCTGCTCGGTCCTGGCGAAGATGAGGCCGCCGGACGCCGCCGTCAGCGGGACGAGCAGCACGACCGCTCCGCAGACCGCCACCACGCCGGTCACCTGCCTGCTGTAGCCCAGCCGCCGTACGCGCCGGACGATCCAGGCCAGCGCCCAGATCGCGAACAGGATCAGCCCGGGGATGACGACGGACGCGAGGCGCCGCGACGCCCAGGGGTGGTCGGGCGTGATGCCGGGGCGCAGCAGCGTGGTGACGGTGGTCCAGACGATCATCGCGTACGGCAGCACCCACTCGAGGGAGGAGCGCCGCAGCAGCCGCCGGCCCAGCAGCGCCGCCCCGAACGTGGCCAGCAGCAGCGCGGGCAGCCCGATGTACCACACGACCCAGTAGAGGCTGATCTCGTCGTACGTCCGTTCCGGCTGGATCGGCAGGCCGTTGACCTGCTGCACGGTCTTGATGAAGGTGGCGTTGAGCCGGTCGTCGTATGTCACCGGCGTGCGCGTCGTGGTCTGGACGTACGGGCGGATCGCGAACGCGATCACCACGAGAACGGTGGCCAGCGCGGCGAGGTCGGGGAGCCGGCCGCGGCCGACCCACCGGCCGAGCCGGCGCAGCGGCTTCCCGGTCGGCGGCCACCACAGCAGCGTCACCATGATGACGGTCAACATCACGATCGCCGTGGCCATCAGCAGCAGCGGGTCCAGCGAGGCGTTCAGGTAGTTGAGGTAGGGCCGCGAGAGCACGTACCCCTCGAGCAGGCCCGCGGCGGTGCCCAGCGCGAGGCCGGCGAACAGCGGCAGCCCGATGCCGCGGCGGCGCGCGACCAGCAGGCCGGCGTACACGACCACGGGCAGGATGTCGCGGAGCCCGTCGATGCGCACCAGGATGATCAGGCCGAACGAGAGCCCGGCCAGTGCCGCGCGGATCCGGACGGCCCCGGCGGCGCGCCGCCCGGCGTCGCGCCGGGCGTCATGGATCAGGCAGAGCCCGCCCAGCAGCAGGACGAGCGCCGGCACCTCGCTGTACGTCGACCGCGAGACGTACATCGTCGGCAGCGTCAGCGCGAGGGCGAGCGCGCCCAGCGGCGCCCACCGCGGCCCGACCAGCCGTGCCGTCAACCCGCCGAACGACAGGACGGCGCACGCGCCGAGAATCGGCGACATGGCCAGCAGTGCGGAGACGCCGCCCAGCCAGCCGCCGGCGGCCAGGATCATCGGCAGCCCGGCCATGAACTGCGGCACCAGCACCCCGCCGCGCTGGAAGAACGCCGGGCTGCCGTACGACAGGGCCGGGTCGCCGCCGCCGAACGCCCACCGCTGCTGCGGGATCGGCAGCGAGCCGTGGTGCGTCAGCCAGGTCGCGAACTGGACGTAGGAGGCCGGGTCGCGCCGCACGATGATCTGTTCGGAGTTCATCGCCAGCTGCAGGACCAGGAAGGCGACGGCCACGACGACCACTGCGGCGACCACCCACCAGGAGACCGCCCTGGGCCGGGCGCGCGCGGGCGGGCCGCCGGCCACCCGCACCGCGTACCCGCCCAGCGGCTTCGGCGCGGTCTCCAGGCAGCGGCCCCGCCGGAGCCCAGCCCACAGGAACAGGGCCGCGACCGGCACGAAGAGCGCGATGACGGGGAGCGGCCGGAACACCCCGGCGAACAGCAGCGGCAGCCCGGCGACCAGCCACGCGACGATGATCAGCGCGGGGGCCACCGTGAGCCGCGCCAGCACCAGCGCGGGCCGTCCGTCCTCGGTATCCATCGACCCCGGAGCGTAGCGTTCCCGGCGGTAGTGATGCCGTAAGGATCACCCCGCTGCAGGCCCAGCGGACGGCGCGGCGGCGCGCGTCGTTAGGCTCGCGTCCATGCCGGATCCGACGACTCCCGAGGCCAGGACGCCCGCCGGCCTGCTGGATGCCGCGCTGTCGGCAGACCCGGCGGCGCCACTGGTGACGTTCTACGACGACGCGACGGGCGAACGGATCGAGCTGTCGGCCAAGACGTTCGCCAACTGGGTGGCCAAGACCGCGAACCTGCTGGTCGACGGGCTCGGCATGCAGCCGGGTGACGAGGTCGTGCTCGCCCTGCCGCCGCACTGGCAGGGCGCGGCGTGGCTGTTCGCGTGCTGGTCGGCCGGCCTGGTCGCAGCTCCGGTCGGCGTCCCCGTGGCGGGCGGGGTGGCCGGCGCCGCCGTGCTCGTGGTGAGCGAGCCGGACCTGCCGCGCGCCCTGGAGAGCGGCGCGCCCGAGATCGTCGGGCTGTCGCTGCACGCCCTCGGCGGCCCGCTGCGCGACTGCCCCCCGGGCGTCACCGACTACGCCACCGAGGTACGTGCGTACGGCGACCGCTTCACGCCGTTCGAACCGGTCGATCCGGCCGCTTCCGCGCTACGTGTGAGGAGCGTCACACTTTCTGGGTCGGAAGTGACTGCGGAGACCTACTCATTCGTACGCAATTCCGGGCTCACCCCTGCCGCCCGCGTGCTCACGGCGTTGAGCTACTCCACCCTCGATGACCTGCTCGTAGGCCTGCTTGCGCCAATTGCCGCCGGAGGTTCCGTCATAATCCAACGAAACCTCGACAAAGTTGCCCTTGAGCGGCGAATCTCTTTGGAACATGTGACTGCAGTGGCCGGAGTTCCCGGATGGGATGCCCCATCCGGGTCCGCGTACTGGCTGCCCTGACCTAGTCTCTGGAGCCGATGAGCGACAACCCCCACTTCATGGACTACGTCGACGATGCCTACACCGGCGAGCCGGTACGTCGACGTGGTTGGCGTGTGCTGGGATGGATTTCGATCTTCCTCTCCGTGGTCATGGTCGGCACCAGCCTTACGGCGTACGCGGCCTATCTGAAGCTGCAGGGCAACATCAACCACGAGGACATCGACGCCGCGGTCGGCCCGAACCGGCCGAAGAAGCTCAACAACGCGCTCAACATTCTGCTCATCGGGTCCGACAGTCGCGCCGGCGCCGACGCGAAGTACGGCCGGGGGCTGCGGAACGAGCCGCCCCGCTCGGACACGATGATCCTGCTGCACCTGTCGCCCGGCGGCGCCCAGGCCGTGGGCGTCAGCTTCCCCCGGGACCTGATGGTGCCGGTGCCGTCGTGCAAGACGCGGACCGGCGCGGCCGCCCCCGCGCAGGCGATCGCCCAGATCAACTCGACGTTCACCACGGGCGGCGCGGCCTGCACCATCAAGACCATCGAGTCGTTCACCAACATCAAGATCGACCACTTCATGCAGGTGGACTTCTCGGGTTTCAAGAACGTCGTCAACGCGATCGGCGGCGTGGAGATCTGCCTGCCCAAGGACGTCAACGACCCGAAGAGCAAGCTGCACCTGTCCAGGGGCCGGCACGTCGTCAAGGGCGAGACGGCCCTGGCATACGTACGGACCCGGCACGGCCTGGGCGACGGCTCCGACCTGTCCAGGATCAAGCGGCAGCAGCAGTTCCTCGGCTCGGTGGCCAGCAAGGCGCTCAGCGCCGGCGTGCTCGCCGACCCGGGCAAGCTGGCCCGGCTGCTGAACGCGGGCACCAAGTCGCTCACCACCGACAAGGGCCTGGACGTGCCGACGCTGCTCCACCTCGGCCAGAGTCTGCAGGGCCTGACGACCGGCAAGATCCGGTTCGTCACGGTTCCGTACGGCGCATACGCTCCGGACCCCAACCGGGTCACGCTGCGCCAGCCCACTGCCAACGCCTTCTTCGGCGCGCTCCGCAACGACAAGGGCATCCAGGAGTCGGCCAAGCAGGCGACCCCGAAGGTCCCGCCGAGCCAGGTGAAGGTTCGGGTCTACAACGCCAGCGGAGTGGCCGGGCAGGCGCAGCGGGTCGCCGACCAGTTGAAGACGCAGGGCTACAAGGTGCTCTTCGTCGGCAACGCCCCCGCCGGCTCCGGCGGCAGGACGCAGGTACTGTACGGCGCCGGCGCCGACCAGGCCGCGGCGACCCTCGCCGGCATCGTCCCCGGCTCCCAGCCCGCGCCCAGGACGTCCGGCGCGGAAGGCGTCGTCGACCTGATCATCGGCGCCAACTGGACCGCGTTGAAGATCCCGCAGAAGGCCTCGATCCCCAAGCAGCAGGGCGAGATCCGCGCGAATCAGAACATCTGCAAATCCACCTGAGAGTTCTTGTAAGGTCGAGTCCGGTCCCGCGCCCCCAGGGACCGGAGTGAACTTATGACGCAGACCGCATCACCTGTTACGGAATCGTCCCCGACCGGCGCCGTACCCTCCGAGCAGACCTCAGCCGGTGCAACCGCAACCGCCCGACCGCCCAGTAAGCGCGACGCGCACCTCGACAACGCGAAGTTCCTCGGCGTGCTGCTCGTCGTGTGCGGGCACGTTCTCGTCCGGCTGCGCGACGCACCGGGCGCGCACGCGCTGTACCTGTTCATCTACATGTTCCACATGCCGCTGTTCATCGTGCTGGCCGGCTACTTCTCGCGCGGCTTCAGCCTGTCCAGCGGCAAGGCGCGCAAGCTCATCACCAGCGTCGCCGTGCCGTACGTCGTCTTCGAGACGGCCTTCTCGATCTACCGCTGGGCGATCGGCGTCGCGCACAGGCCGGAGGTCTCGCTGCTCGACCCGTACTTCGTGACGTGGTTCCTGATCGCCCTGTTCGTGTGGCGGCTGTCCACGCCGGTGTGGCAGCAGCTGCGGTGGCCGCTCGCGGCGGCGGTCGTGATCTCGGTGCTGTCCGGCATGGCCAACCTGCCGTCGATGATGGACCTGTACCGCGTGCTGGGGCTGCTGCCGTTCTTCGTGCTCGGGTTGCTGCTCAAACCGGAGCACTTCGAGGCGATCAAACAGCCCCGGGTGCGCGTCATAGGGGTCATGGTGCTGCTCTGCGGCTTCATCGGAGCCAACATCGTGCACCGGCACATGACCACCGAATGGGCGCTGTGGCGGATCGGCTTCGCCGAAATGCACGTGAGCAACCTGACCGGCGCCGTCATGCGGCTCGGAATGCTGACGGCGGGCGCGGTCCTGGTGGCGGCGTTCCTGACCGCGGTGCCCGTACGGCAGATGTGGTTCACCCGGTACGGCTCGGCGACGATGTACGCCTTTCTGCTGCACGGCTTCGGGGTCAAGCTCGTGCAGGGCAAGGGCTGGGACCAGGCGGGCTGGCTGCACACGACGCCCGGCGTGGCCGTGGCCATGGCGGCCGCCGTGGGCTTCGGCATCCTGCTCATGACGGCGCCGGTACTGCGCGTCACCCGCTGGGCGGTGTCACCGGCGCTCGACTGGGCATTCACCCGGCCTACCGCGTCGCCCGCCGGCCCGCCGCGGAGGCCGGCGTGACGACGCAGACGTCCGCACAGACATCCTCGGAACCGCAGGCAGCGGCCGACGGTCGTACGTTCACGGTCCCGGAGCCGCGCCGGCCGGAGAAGCCGGCCAAGGTCCGCGACCCGTTCTTCGACAACGCGAAGTACCTCGCGATCGTCCTCGTGATCTTCGGGCACGCCATCGAGCCGGTGCGCGACAACAGTGCGGCGCACGCGCTCTACCTGTTCGTCTACAGCTTCCACATGCCGGTGTTCATCATCATCACCGGCTATTTCTCGCGGAACTTCACCTTTTCCAGCGGCAAGGCGCGCAAGCTCATCACCAACCTGGCCGTGCCGTACGTCATCTTCGAGACGGCGTACTCCGTGTTCCGCTGGGCGGTCGGCGGCAAGGAGTTCGAGCTCAGCCTGCTGGCCCCGGTCTGGCTGACCTGGTTCCTCATGGCCGCCTTCTTCTGGCGGCTGTCCACCCCGGTGTGGCAGCAGCTGCGCTGGCCCGTCTCGACGGCGATCCTGGTCGCGCTGCTGTCCGGTATGAACAACCTGCCGAGCACGTTCGAGGTGCACCGCACGCTCGGGCTGCTGCCGTTCTTCGTCATCGGCCTGATGCTGAAACCGGAGCACTTCGCGCTGCTGCGCCGGCCCGGCTGCCGGATCGCCGGTGCCGTGGTGCTGGCCGCCGGGCTGGTCATCGCGTTCGCGGTGCACAAGCACGTGTCGATCGAGTGGGCGTACTGGCGGCACGGCAACGACTACATCGGGGTCAGCGAGGTCACCGGCACCCTGATGCGGCTGGGGATGCTCACTGCCAGCCTGCTGCTGTCGGCGGCGTTCCTCGCCCTCGTGCCCACGCGGCTTACCTGGTACACGGGGCTGGGCGCCGCGACGCTGTACTCCTACCTGCTGCACGGCTTCCCGGTGAAGCTGGCCACGTACGAGGGCTGGTACCACCCCGCCTGGCTGCATGGTCCGGCCGGGATCGCGCTCGCGGCCGTCGTCGCCGTGGTGCTGTCGATCGTGCTGGCCGTGCCCCCGGTACGCAGGATGCTGCGCTGGGCAGTGGCGCCGACGATATCGTGGGCCTTCACCGCGCTGAGGCGGCCGTAAGGCCCAACCTGCAGGTGACATTCGGCATCAAATCTCACCAAAGGGACGTGACGCATTCCGGTTAACAGCGTGTGACATATAGTGATCGATCGCCTTATGCGCCGGTATACTCTCGGGGTCGTTGTGGGCACCCCAATCTCCGCTTCGGCGTTCGCGGTCTGAGCAGGACCAAAGGTGACCGACGTGCCCCTTCGTCCAAGAGCCGCCTAGCCTAAGAAACCGTGGAATCCAGTTGATGAGCGCCGACAGCCAGATCACCCTGAGCGTGGTTGTGCCCGTGCACAAGGTTCAGGGTTACCTCCGGGAGTGCCTGCACTCAATCCTCGATGAGGCCGGTTCCAACCTCGAGGTCATCGCCATCGATGACAAGTCGCCCGACGGGTGCGGCGAGATCCTCGACGAGTTCGGCGAGCGAGACTCCCGTGTCCGGGTCAAGCACCTCGAGGAGAACGTCGGCCTGGGCGAGGCGCGCAATATCGGGCTCGGGCTGGCGACCGGCGAGTACGTCTGGTTCGTCGACAGCGACGACTCGCTGCCCGAGGGCACGATCCCGGCGGTGTTCGAACGGCTTGCCGAGACCACGCCCGACGTCCTCATGATCGACTACGCCCGTACGTACTGGACCGGGCGCGCCAATCGAAACGTCCTGCAGCAGCTGTTCCGGGTGCCCGAATCGCCCAATGTGTTCACGCTCCGTGAACGCCCGGACCTGCTGCAGATCCTGCCGTTCGCGTGGAACCGGGTCATCCGCCGCGAGTTCCTGCTGGAGCAGGGGCTGCGCTTCACCAAGGGCTTCTACGAGGACTCCCCCGTGTCGTACCCGGTGCTGCTGGCCGCCGAGCGCATCAGCATGCTGGACCGGGTCTGCTACCACTACCGTCAGCGCCGGTCCGGCCAGTCGATCACCAAAACGCGCAACGCCAAGCACCTCGACGTCTTCGGGCAGTACGAGAAGATCTGGGCCTTCATCGATCACCTTGAGTCGTCCGGCGACGACTTCCGGGCGATCATGTTCGACCGGATGATGTGGCACCTGCTCATCGTGTTCGCCAAGGAGGACCGTGTCCCGCGCGACCTGCGTCGCGAGTTCTTCGCCGGCATGCACAAGCTCTACCGCCACCGCCCGGCCGACCACGTCGTCCCCGGCGGCCTGCAGGGCCTGAAGTACCGGCTCGTCGAGCGCGACGCGTACCGGCTGTTCAGCCTGTTCAAGGTGGCCAACCTCGGGCGGATCCTGGTACACGGCCGGTTCCGCGGCGTCCGCAGGGGGCTACGCCGCACGGTCAGCCTGGCCCGCCGGTACGCCAAGCGGGTCTACTACCGCGTCCAGCTCCGGCTTCCCATGGACGACAAGCTCGCGGTGTACGGCTCGTACTGGTACCGGGGCTACTCCTGCAACCCGCGCGCGATCTACGAGCGGGCCGCCGAGTTGGTGCCGAACGTCAAGGGCGTCTGGGTGGTGCGGAAGGCCGCCCGGATGCAGATGCCCGAGGGCGTCCCGTACGTCATCGACGGCACCAGGGCGTACTTCCGGCTGATGGCCCGGGCGAAGTACCTCGTCAACAACGTCAACTTCCCCGACGAGATCATCAAGCGGCGCGGCTCGATCCACCTGCAGACCCAGCACGGCACCCCGCTGAAGACCATGGGCCTCGATCAGATGAAGTTCCCCGTCGGCGCCAGCGACATGGACTTCGACGAGCTGCTGCGCCGCTCCGACCGGTGGGACTACCTGCTGTCGGCCAACCCGCTGACCACCGAGGTGTGGAGCCGCGTCTTCCCCTGCCCGTACGAGATGATCGAGTACGGCTACCCGCGCAACGACCGGTTCTTCACCGTGACCGACGACGAGACGGCCCGGCTGCGCGCCGAGTTCGGCATCCCGGACGGCAAGACCGCGATCTTGTATGCGCCGACGCACCGCGACTACATGGCGAAATTCCAGCCGATGTTCGACATCGGGCGGTTCGTCCGCGAGCTGGGCGACGACTACGTCCTCCTCCTCCGCGCGCATTACTTCTATCCGCGCAAGGACCTGGCGCGGATCCAGGGCTGGCCCGAGGGCCGGGTGATCGACGTGTCCCGGCACCCGACGATCGAAGACCTGTGCGTGGCCTCCGACGTGCTGCTCACGGACTACTCGTCGATCATGTTCGACTACGCCAACCTGGACAAGCCGATCGTGGTCTACGCCAACGACTGGGACACGTACAAGCGCACCCGCGGCGTCTATTTCGAGCTGCCGGAAGAGCCGCCGGGCGCGGTCGCGATGACCGAGGACGAGCTGGTCGAGACGTTCCGGAGTGGCATTTACCACGGCGACATCGCCGCCAAGGCGCACGAGGAGTTCCGCCGCCGGTTCTGTCGCTTCGACGACGGGCATGCCGCCGAACGTGTCGTACGCAAGCTCTTCCTCGGTGAAGAGCCGAGGACGGGGCAATAAACGCCGACGTCCGCCCCCCAGGCGGAGCACAATGCAATTCCCCGTCCGGCGGACGGGTAACAATCACTGTCACCCTGCCTGCCAGGCGGGATAAACGGGAGAAATAAGGGCCCATGTCTGGCCGTATCAGCGTCATCATCGTCCCCGAGGGTGAGCCCGAGCAGCTGTCGGTGACTCTGGAGTCGATCGCCGCTCAGTCGTACCGCGACTTCGAGGTGCTGGTGATCGGCCGGGCCGGCGGCGAGCACCTCCCGGCGTTCGACCTGCCCGACGACAGGTTCCGGGTGGTCGACGCGTCGCCCGAGGGCGCCGTGGTGTCGCGCGGCGCGGCGCGCAACCTCGGCGTACGGGAGGCGACCGGCGACTACCTCGCCTTCGCCGAGGCCGGAGACGTGCTGCCCACGGACGCCTATCAGCTGCTCGCCACGTCGCTGGAGCAGACCGGGTCGGCGTTCGCCGCGGGCAACGTACGGGTGCAGGGCGAGCGGTCGACGCGTCAGTCGTGGCTGCACCGCGACGCGTTCCGCCACGGGCGCAAGGGCACCACGATTCGTCGCTTCCCGCCGCTCATCAACGACCGTTACGTGACCAACAAGCTGTTCCGGCGGTCGTTCTGGACCGAGCGGGGCCTGACGTTCCCCGACACGAACCGATACGACGACGTGGCGTTGGCGATCGAGGCGCATTTCCGCGCGGATGCCGTCGACGTAATCTGGCGGGCGGTGCTGCACCGGCTGGAGTCGGCATGGGTCCCGGCGACCACCGACCAGCGGGAGATCTCCGACGGCTTCGCCGCGGTCGAGTCGATCGCGCCGCGCCTCGATGGCGTTTGGGGGGCGAAGGACCGGCTGCGCTTCGAGGAGTCGGTGCTGAACCGCGAGCTGCGGACCTTCCTCGACGCGATGCCGGACGCCGACGACGAGACCCGCGAGCACATCGTCACCCTCGCCGCCGCGTACGCCGAGCAGGTCGAACCCCGGGTGTTCAACCGGCTTCCGGCGCTGTCGCGGCTGAAGTGGCACCTGGCGCGGCGCGGGCTCGAGACGGAGCTGGTCAAGCTCGTCCGGTTCGAACGGGGCAAGACCACACCGTCGATCGTGCGGCAGGGCCTGCACCGGTACGTCGTCTATCCGTACTGGAAAGACGAGAACCTCGCGATCCCCCGGGACGTGTACCGCGCCCGGCACGAGGTATCGCTGCGCAGCAAGGTGCACGAGGTCGCCTGGCGTGACGGCAAACTGCACGTCACCGGCGAGGCGTACATCAACTCCGTCAGCATGCGGCACCGCTGGACCTCGGCCAAGGCGATCGCGCTGCGCAGCGGCAAGCGGACCATTGTCCTGCCCGCGCGCCAGCGCACCAAGGACGGCAACGGGGGCACGTGGACCTGGTTCTCCGCGACGATCGACCCCAAGCGGCTGCGGCGCCGCCGGCGCTGGACCGACAGCACCTGGAAGGTCCGGGCCGCGGTGGTCAACGCCGGCGTATTCCGGCAGGCCGCGCTGCGCGGCGGCAGCTCGGGCAGCGGCGCGCACCCGCCCTACCACTACGTCACCGACGACGTGCGGATCGTCCCGACCGTCGAGGACGGCGTCTTCCAAATCAAGGTCGAGACCGTTCGGGCCAAGGTCACCGGCCTGACCTGGTCGGGCGACGAGCTCGAGGTCACCGGAATCGTCCGCGACGGCACCCCGGCCGGCCTGCGCCTGGCGCGCGGTGAAGAGTCGCAGTCGGTGCCGGCGGCCGAGGTCGACGGCCGGCGGTTCCGCGCGGTCGTGCCGTTGTCGCTCTTCGAGGCCGCGGACGCCGCCCGCCGGTCGGGCGGGGCAAAGGATAAGGCCGGCGATCCGCCGGCGATCGACGACACCCGGACCTGGACGGTTTCGGTGTCGCTCAAGGGCCGTCGCTCGATTCCGCTGGTCATGGGCGAAGACGAGACCGGCGCCCGGACGCTGCGCGACGCGGTCGAGGCCATCGCCGAGCCCAACGCGGGCGGCTACCTGCGGATCCGGGTCCGGACGGCCCGGCTGGTCGTGGCCGGCCTGTCCTGGGCCGCCGACGGCACGCTGTCTGTGACCGGGGCGCACCCGTCGTACGAGCGCGGCGAGATCGTGCTGCGGGGACGGAACCGGCGGCTGGAGCTCGCGTACGGCTTCATCGACGGCACCGCCGCAGTGCCCGCCGCGGCCGTCACCACCCTCGCCGGCGTGCTGCCGCTGCGCGCCGGGAGATGGGACGTGCTGTTCCGGCCGGGCCCCGGCGAGCGCGCCCTCGCGGTCTCGCTGGATCGGGACGCCGCCGGCGCTCTCCCGCAGTCGGTCGAGGTGGCACGGCGCGGCTACACGGTCGAGAATTACGGCGGCCGGCTGGTGCTCGCCGTTACCGGCGACGTGTCCCCCGAGGAGCGCGCCGCGCAGCAGAAGCTGCGTGAGCAGTCGTACCGAAAAGTGGAGCGGTCCGGTCTCAAGGACCAGGTGCTCTACTCGTGCTTCAACGGGCGCCAGTACTCCTGCAACCCGCGCGCCATCCACGAGGAGATGGTCCGGCAGCGCATCGACCTCCCCCAGCTATGGGTGGTCAACGACGCCCAGGCCGAACTGCCCGGCACCGTCACCCCGATCCGGCTGAACAGCGCCGAGTGGCACGACGCGATGGCCGCCAGCCGCTACATCGTGACCAACCACCGCATCGGCGACTGGTTCCAGCGCCACCCGGACCAGATCGTCCTGCAGACCTGGCACGGCACGCCGCTGAAGAAGATCGGGCGTGACGTCAAGGAGGTCCACTTCGCCTACGCTCCGGGCATGAAGCAGGCTCTGCAGGGCGCGGCGAACTATCCGAAGCTGCCGGAGTGGAGCTATCTGCTGTCGCCCAACCCGTTCAGCACCAAGATCATGAAGCGGGCGTTCGCGTTCAAGGGCGAGATGATCGAGGCCGGCTATCCCCGCAACGACGTGCTCTACAGCCCGGACGCCGCGTCGATCGCCGCCGGGGTGCGCGACCGCATCGGCATCCCGGCCGGCAAGCGCGTGGTGCTGTACGCCCCCACCTGGCGCGACGACCAGTTCTACAGCCGGGGCCGGTACAAGTTCGAGATGCCGATCGACATGGACCGGGCGCGGGCGGCGCTGGGCGACGATCATGTGCTGCTGGTGCGACTGCACTCCAACATCGTCGACGGCGTCCCCAACGCGGGCGACGGCTTCGTGTACGACGTGTCGCTCTATCCGGAGATCGCCGAGCTCTACCTGATCTCCGATGTCATGGTGACGGACTACTCGTCGGCGATGTTCGACTACGCCAACACGCGGCGGCCGATGCTGTTCTTCACCTACGACCTCGCCGATTACCGCGACCGGCTGCGCGGCTTCTATTTCGACTTCGAGAAGGAGGCCCCGGGGCCTTTGCTGGAGACCTCAGATGCGCTGATCGACGCTTTGGGCTCGGTGGACGCTGCGACGGCCCCCTACGCCGACGCCTACCACGGCTTCGTCGACCGCTTCTGCTCCCTGGAGGACGGCAAGGCCGCCGCCCGCGTCATCGACCGCCTCTTCCACCCCCGCTGACGGGTCGCGGCTCGCAGATGACTAATCTGTACTTTAGTAAACTATGGTTTAGTCATCTGTACCTGAGTCGCGGGAGGTCTGGCAATGGTCGACAAGCCAGGCCACGTTTTCGATCGCGACAGCGAGTGGGCTGGCTTGGTCTCTTTCGCATCCGATCCACACCCAGGGGCAATGCTCGGGGTCGTCAGCGGGCGACGCCGTCAAGGCAAGAGCTACCTGCTGGAAGCGTTGGCTTCGGCGACCCGTGGGTTCTACTTTCCGGCGTTGGAGGCAACCGAGTCGGTCGCGTTGCGGAATTTCACCGAGGCCCTCATCAGATACACGGGGCAACCGGTCCGCATCCCGTTTCGCGACTGGGGCGATGCGATTCCCCATCTGTTCTCCACCGTCCAGGACCGCCCGGTCCCGGTCGTGTTCGACGAATTTCCCTTCCTGACGAAGGCGTCGCCGTCGCTTCCCTCCGTACTGCAGCGTGAGCTTGGGCCCGGCGGGTCGGGCCGCAGCGGCATGGCAAGGGTTCTGCTGTGCGGATCGGCCATGTCGGTGATGGGCAGGCTGCTGGCCGGCCAGGCTCCACTACGCGGGCGAGCCGGCCTCGAACTCCTCATACGACCATTCGACTACAGAAATGCGGCTCGGTTCTGGGGGGTGACAGATCCACGTCTGGCCGTGCTGCTGCACGCCGTCATCGGCGGCACGCCCGCCTACCGCCAGGAGTTCGTCCGCTTCGACGCACCATCGGGGATCGAAGACTTCGACGACTGGATCGTACGGACGGTGCTCAACAGGCAGACTCCGCTGTTTCGGGAAGCGCGGTATCTGCTCGCCGAGGAGGCTGACATTCGCGATCCCGCCCTTTATCACTCGGTACTCGCCGCGGTGGCGGAGGGCAACAGGACGTGGAGCGGAATCGCCAAGTATGTGGGCCGCAAATCGCCAGAGATCTCGCATCCGCTGAACGTGTTGGAGGACTGTGGGCTCCTCGCCAAAGAGCCGGACGCGTTTCGGGCGGGGAAATCGACCTACCGCATCATCGAACCGCTGATCACCTTCTACCAGGCGATCATGCGACCGGATTGGAGCCGGCTGGAGCTCGGGGAGGCTACGGCGGTCTGGCGAGATCAGCGCACGGTGTTCCAGGCTCGTGTCGTCGGGCCGCACTTCGAGGCGCTCTGCCGCGAGTTCGCCTTGCGGGCGCCGACGGCGACATTCGGTGGATCGCCCGGCGAGGTACGCTCCGGCATCGTCAACGACGCGGCGAACCGTACTCAGATAGAGATCGACGTGGTCGTCTTCGCACCCGCCCGCGCGGACCAACCGCGACGCATCCTCTCTCTGGGCGAGGCGAAGTGGGGACAAATCATGGATTCGAGTCACGTCGCGCGGCTGGCCAGAGCCCGTGACCTCTTGGCGGCCAAGGGATACGACACGACCGAAACGGTGCTGGCCTGCTACTCGGGTGCCGGCTTCAGCGACGAGTTGCGCGCCGGCGCACGCGCCGGACGCATGGCACTGATCGACGCGGCACACCTCTACTCGGACCGAGACTAGGTTCCTTCATGTGCCCAGGTTGACGATCGCGTGTGTCCTCAGCTTGGGCAAACCCGGTACTCAAGCGCCTGCAGCACCATGTAGCATCTCGTGCTACATCATCTGTTAGATTGTCGCTATGACTGCACAGCCAGAGATCACCCAGCGCGATCTTCGCAATAGGTCAAAGGAGATCATGGATGCCGTCGAAAGGGGGCAGGCATTCACGGTCACCCGCGATGGTCACCGCATCGGTGAGTTGATCCCCCTGCGACGCCGACGCAGGTTCGTTCCCCGCGCTGAGTTCGCCGCCATGTCGCGGACCGCTCCCACGATCGACCTCGACATCTTCAGAGCGGATCAGGACGTCGCGCTCGACCAGGAGACGAGCGATCCCTATGAGCGGTGAGCACCCACAAGGGCTTCTCGACACCAACATTATGATCCTGCGCAAATGGGTTGATCCTGCAGAACTGCCTGCCGAGATGGCGATCAGTGCCATCACCCTCGCCGAACTGTCGGCCGGCCCGCATGAAGTGCGCCACAACGATGAGCAGAGTCAGTACGACGAGCACGTCGAGCGCTCTCGTCGGCTCGATGTGCTCCAGCGAGCCGAGAACGAATTCGACCCCATCCCG
The DNA here is from genome assembly GCA_036555725.1 of Streptosporangiaceae bacterium. Taxonomy (GTDB): domain Bacteria; phylum Actinomycetota; class Actinomycetes; order Streptosporangiales; family Streptosporangiaceae; genus CALAED01. Next base: position 138,721 of record DATBKU010000062.1, read on the forward strand.
TTCGATGTGGACGCGGCTAGGATCTACGGCCGCGTGTCGGCAGCGGCGATCGCCGCAGGCCGCAAACCACGACGGAGAGTGGTCGACCTGATGATCGCCGCTACCGCGATCGCCGAGGAACTACCGCTCTTTACCACGAATCCCGACGACTTCCGAGGGCTCGACGACCTGCTGACCGTCGTGCCGGTGACCCGTCCGCAGCTTCCCCCCGAGCGGTAAGCACGGCAGGTCGGCTCCGCGCGCCTTACTCGCCCTCCTCAGGCTGCGAAGATGGCTGCGAAGATACGGCCATCACCCACGGCGTCAGTTGGTGACTCAGGATTCCGACTACTACGACGGAATGCCCGGCCTCGAGGTCATCAAGCTTTGAGGAGGGCGGTGAATTGGGTGCAGACCTTGTCGAGGGAGTAGGCGTCGCGGACCTGGGTGTGGGCCATGCGGCGCTCGTCGTCCCAGCGGCCGTCGCGTACGGTCGCGGCGATCGAGGCGGCCATCGCGGACGCATCGGCGTGGATCCAGTGCCGGTCGTAGATGGTGTCGGCGCCGGGCCAGTTGAGCAGGGCCGGGACGGCGCCGGAGGCCATGCCCTCGGCCGGGGCGAGGTGGAAGCTCTCGTCGTCGCTGGTGGACAACACGAAGCCGATCCGCCGTAGCCAAGCGCCGACGTCGCGGCCGTAGGAGTCGAAGACAACCGCCCCGGCCAGCCCACGTGACCGCCGGACCCGGCGGAAGACCTGCTCGAAGTGCGCCCGCTCCTCCTCCTTCTGCCAGATCCACCAGTAGTCCCAGGGCAGCTTGGACTTGACGAACAGGGTGAACCGCGGGTCGTCGCGGCGCAGTTCCTCAAGTACGTCCAGCGCCAGATCGAGACGCTTGCGGGACGGGGCCATGCCGATGAAGCCAAGGTGGTGCTGGGCGCCGTCGAGCTTGGGCCGGTGCAGCTGGTCGACGTCGACCCAGTTCGGCACGACGACGATCTTGCTCTCCGGCCAGCCGGTGATCTTGCGGGTCAGCTCGGCGTAGTGCGGGCTGACGCAGATGACGGCGTCGACGGCGTCGATGTCGAGCCGGGCCGGCCACGCCGCGTACAGCTCGAACCGGTGCAGCCGGACCAGCAGCCGCTGCCCGGGCCGCTTGTGCTCGGCGTACCAGAGCGCGTTGGGCCCGCACCATTCGCAGACGACGACGTCGGCCCACTCGAGGAGTTCCTTGCTCCGCTCCGGGTCGTGCACCTTGAGCGCGGCCCAGTGGTCGACGCGGACCTCCATGTCGGAACGGGACTTCAGATAGTCGAGCAGGGCCGTGAAGAACTTCAGGTCGTGCCCGGCCACCACGACCTTGAGCCGCGCCGAATCGGCCACGGTGTCCGCCGGGAAGGCGCGCCGTAGGTACCGCGTCAGCCGGCCGGCGGCGGCATCGAGGGTGAAGCCGGCGGCCGCGGCGAGGCAGCGCTCGCGCGCCAGGGCGTACGTCTCCGGCTCGGCGCCGGCCACGGCGAGCACGTCGACCACCTCGGCCTCGGAGCCGGCGAACAGCGGGTAGTCGGCGCCGAGCAGCCGTTCGTGCATCGGCGTCCGGTTGAGCACGACCGGGATGCCGAGCGCGCCGCACTCGAGCACCTTGGTGGACAGCTCCAGGCTCGCGTCGAGGGCGGGGTCGCGCCACGACAGCGCGACGTCGCAGCCGGCCGACAGCCGCATCGCCTCCGCCCGCGGGTGTCCGCCGTGCCAGATGACGCCGTCGGTCGACTCCAGCGCGGTCCGCATGCGCTTGGCGAACGCCGGATCGGCCGGATCGTCGTGGATCTTGTCGCCGATCATGTGCACCTCGGCGTCGACCCCCACGGCCGCCAGCCGGCGCGGCAGCCCGGTCATCTCGTAGGTGTTCCAGCGTGGGGCGAACTTGCCGGTGTAGACGAGCCGCAGCAGGCCGGGCCGGTCCGGACGCGGCTCCCGGGGTTCCAGGCCGTCGGGCAGCACCACGACCGGCGGGAACAGCACGCACTTGCCAGCCGTCGCCGGGATCGCGCTCTCCAGGAAACAGCGCAGCTCCTCGGTCTGACACAGCAGGAACCGCGACGCCTGCGCGATCCGCTTGAGCTCGCCGCGGCTCGCGGCGTCGAAGTCGGCCGCGGACTGCGGTACGTCGGTGAGGTACGTCCACAGCCGTCCGGCGAGCGGGCTGTGCGCCAGCAGGTGGGCCAGCCGGCGGCCGCGCACCACGACGAGGTCGTACGGATGGTCCGCGTCGACCGCGGTGAGCACCGTGACCGCCTGCCTGGGCGACATCCCCCGGCCCGGCTCGGTCAGGCCCTCGTCGTGCGGGCGGCGCACGATGACGTCCGGCAGGGCCGCCAGCGGATCGACCAGCCGGCCCGTCCGAACCGGGGCCTTGAGCACGAGCGTGACCTCGCACCCGGCGCGGGCCAGGGCCTGCACCATCGCCTGAGCCCAGATCGCCGAGCCGTCGATCAGGTTGAGGTCGACGTCGCCGTACACAAGGGCGCGAGGTCGCACGTACGTTCCCTTCCTGTCTTTCCTGTCGTCGAGCCGGGCACGTCAGACCGCGACTCGACCTCGTGGGTCGAAGCAGAGCAGGCGGGCGCCGCGAGCGGCCCAGTCCGTGACGGTCCCACCGGAGAGGTAGGGCTCGCGCCGCACCAGCGCGGGCTCGACGTCGGCGGCGAAGGCGTACGGAGCCGACGAGCCGGGGCCGACGACGTCGGCGCCCGAGCACTCGGCGGCGCAGCCGAGGTCGAGCAGGTACGTCGCGGGGACGTCGCCCGCGGGCCACGGCGCGACCCAGGCCGACCGTACGTCCGCCAGGGCGGCGTGGACGTCGACCCCCTGCGCGGCGAGCTCGGCGGCGGCGACGGGGGCACCGGGGCCGGTGACCACGGCCTCGGCGGGCCGGTACGTCTGGGCGAGCAGCGCCGCCACCAGACCCCGCGCCGCGTCCGCACCGTGGACCTCGGCCACCACTGCCACCTGCCGGTCGCGCAGCGGGTCGGCGTCCAGGCCGAGGCTCTCGCACAGGGCCGCCAGCCGTACGGGCGTGGCGAAGCGGAGGAAGATCGTGCGCAACGCCGGAAGCGGGTCGTAATCGGTTGCCACGTCGCGGACATGGTCGTGGACATCGTCGTGGACATGGTCGCGGAGGTCGTCCGGAAGCCGGTCGGCCAGCGGCGGCGGGCAGCGCACGAGCGCGCCGGCGGCGAGCTGTTCGAGCACCTGGCCCGGGGTGAGCGCCAGCGTGACCGCGCTCCGCCGCAGCAGGCCCGGCAGCGACGCGTGGTCGCTCGTGGCCGTACGGGCGTCGATCTCCGCCGCGATGCCGTCAGCCGCCCGGCGCACCCGCAACGGCACCCGGGCCCGCGGCGGCTCGACCATGAGCGGCCGTGGATCGCGGGCACCGGCGCCGACCGGGTTGAACCGGCGCAGCGACACTCCCGGCGTGCCGATCGCCGACCACGCCAGCCGGGCCAGGCCCGGCGGTGTCGCGCTCCCGAACGTCTCGCCCCCCTGTGTCTCGCTCCCGAGTGACTCCGGCCACAACGCCTCGCCCCAGAGCACGACCGGCAGGCCCCGGTCGCGCGCCGTCTCCATCAGGGCCGCGAGCGTCTGCTCCCTGTCGTACACGCCCGGCTCGCCGAGATTGGCCCACGGGCCGCCGGGCGCGCCCGCCGCCGCGTCGACGATCACCAGGTCGGCGTCGGCCGAGTCGAGCGCGAGGGTCGCGTCGTGCGGCAGCAGCGGCACGACCCTGGCGCAGTCCGCGGCGGCGGCCCGGGCATCCGGGCCGAGCACGCCGGCGATGGTCAGCCGATCGGTCGACGATACGAGCATCCGATCCTCGGGGCGGTCGAAGCCCGCGAGGTCGAGGTGCCCCCGGCGCTCCCCGCTCGACTGCGCCTGCGGCGCGTCCTTGCGCTTCCACAGCCGGTACAGCTGGCGCGGCAGCCGTACGACTCCGCGCCCCGGGCGCCGGGCGGCCGCGGCGACGACCCGGCCGAACTGCATGGTCGTCGAGCTCTCCAAGGCGGTCAGCCGCTCCTCGAGCTCGATCACCCGGGCCTCGCGGTCGCGCAGCGCGGCACGCAGCCGGGCCACCTGCCGGTTGGCCTTCGCCGCCGAGGTGTCAGTCACCGAGGTACCTCTTGATCACCTCGGCGATGCGTGGCCCGGCCTGCCCGTCCCACAGCGGCGGCGTCTGCCGTGCTGTGACATTCCAACCCCCCGTCGGGGGCCCACCCCCGACCTCGGCCACGCCGACGTTCGCCAGAGCCTTGCGGGCGGCCGGGACCAGCTCGTCCAGGGTCACCAGCCGGTTGGTGCCGTGGGTGATCGTGATCGGGCGCTCGGTGTTGGGCCGTACGGTCAGGCACGGCACGCCGAGGATCGTTGTCTCCTCCTGCAGGCCGCCCGAGTCGGTCACCACCGCGGCCGCCCCCCGTACGGCCGCGATGAAGTCGACGTAGCCGAGCGGGTCGAGCACCCGCAGCTGCGGGTGGTCGTCGAGACCGGCGGCCAGCAGTACCGTGCGCCCGCGCGGGTGCAGCGGGATGACCAGGGTCGCCAGGTCGGCGATCTCGTGCAGCCGGCGGACCAGGTCGGCGGCGATCTCCGGCGAGTCGACGTTGGCCGGGCGGTGCAGCGTGGCCAGTACGTAACGGTCCGGCAGCTCGAAGGCCGCCCGAACCTTCTCGGTGTCGAAGGTGTCGAGGTTCTTCAGCAGCGTGTCGATCATCGGGTTGCCGACGAAGTGCACCCGGTCGACCGGGACGCCCTCGTTGGCGAGGTGGCCGACGGCCTCCGGGCTCGTCACGAAGCACAGGTTCGACAGCTGGTCGGTGAGCCGGCGGTTGACCTCCTCCGGCATGGTCATGTCGAAGCTGCGCAGCCCGGCTTCGACATGGGCGACCGGACTGCCCAGTTTGGCCGCGACAAGGGCGGCGGCGATCGTCGAGTTCACGTCGCCGTACACAATGACCAGGCCAGGTGAACGCTTCGTGAACTCCGCCTCCAGGCCGACCATGATCGCGGCAGTCTGCGCGGCATGGCTGCCGGAGCCGACCTCGAGGTTGACGTCGGGCTCGGGCAGCCCGAGCTCGCGGAAGAAGACCTCGGACAGCCGCTCGTCGTAATGCTGGCCCGTATGGATCACCGTCTGCTCGGCGTCGCGGAGCGCGGCGATGACCGGAGCGGCCTTGACGAAGTTCGGTCGCGCGCCGAGGACGTGCACGATGGGCTGGAGCATTTTTTCCCTTCTGTTCATCGGAATCGACTACGCTCGCCCGCCGTGCTTGAGACGACGTGGCGCAGGCTCATACCGACCCCCTGGCGGGGGCCCGCCCCCCACCGCGCCAAACTCATTGTCTATCCGGCCGGGCTCGCCTGGCGGCAGCTCCGCGACGACCCTGGGCGGGCCGGGCGGCTGGCGGTTCGGCTGGCCCTGCGCCATGCCCCGGCGCGGCTCGGCCGCACCCGCCTGGGCCGACTCGCCAAGCCACGCCCACGAAACCCCCGTCGTGAGGCCGCCGACCTCCGAGCGCTGCTGGAGCAGCCCGAAACCGGGCGTTTTACCAGGTTGGACGCCACGGGTCCGGCGAACGTTGACCGCGCTCGGGCGGCCGGGACCGGCCTGGCCACGTCCGGCCCAGCCGTACTGCATCTGGTCACCAACGCGCTGCCCCGGACGAACGCCGGCTACACGGTGCGCACCCACGAGATCGCGCTCACCCAGCGAGCCGCCGGCCTCGAGCCGCACGTCGTGACCCGCCTCGGCTACCCGCTCGCCCAGGGCATCGCCGACACCAGGCCGGCGGTCAGCGTCGGCGGCATCACCTACCACCGGCTGCTGCCCTGGCTGCCGCCGCGCGACCATGTCCGCGCCGTGCAGCAGGCGGCCGGCCTCGCGGACCGGCTGGTCACCACGATCCGGCCGCGGGTGCTGCACGCCGCAAGTAACCACCTCAACGCCGCGGTCGCGCTGGAACTGCGCCGCCGGCACGGCCTGCCGGTGGTGTACGAGGTGCGCGGCTTCCTCGAGGACTCGTGGCTGTCGCGCGACCCGAGCCACCGCGACACCGATGACTTCTATCGGCTCAGCCGGGAGCTGGAGACCCGGTGCATGCGCGCGGCCGACCGCGTCATCACACTCGGCACGACCATGCGCGACGAGATCGTCACGCGCGGCGTCGACCCGGGTGTCGTGACCGTCGTGCCGAACGCCGTCGACGAGGCCTTCCTGCAGCCCCTGCCGGACGCCGGGGACCTGCGCGCCCGGCTCGGCCTCGGCTCCGACACGGCGGTGGTCGGGCTTACCTCGTCGTTCTATGGCTACGAGGGCATCGACACGCTGATCGAGGCGGCGGCGCTGCTGCACGACCGCGGCGCGCCGGTACGGCTGCTGCTGGTCGGGGACGGCCCGGAGCGCGGCGCGCTGGAACGCCTGGCCGCCGACCGAGGGGTCGACGCCGTGTTCACCGGCCGCGTGCCGATGTCGTCCGTACGTCACTATCACGCCGTCCTAGATGTGTTCGCGGTGCCCCGCCGCGCCGACCGGGTCTGCCAATTGGTCACCCCATTGAAGCCCATCGAGGCGATGGCAGGAGGAATCCCAGTAATAGCAAGTGATGTCAAGGCGCTCCGCGAAATCGTAGAACCCGACGTGTCCGGAGTGTTAACTCTTCCGGAAGACCCGGAAGCATGGGCGAATTCCCTGGAGTTGCTCATTTACAGTCCGGAGCGACGCAGGAAGATCGGGCAGGCGGCCCGGGAATGGGTCAGAACGGAGCGCACCTGGCGCGCTGTGACCGCGCGTTGCCTGACCGCCTACCGCGAGCTCGGCGTCGGCTGACCGGCCCGCGTACGCCCCCGGGTGCGGTGAGCCCACCGCGCCGGACGGGGCATCGCGAAGGGAGCCACCGTTGGATCTGGTGGTCATCGGGCTCGGTTACGTTGGGCTGCCGCTCGTCCGGGAGGCCTGCCGGGCAGGGCTCCGGGTGGGCGGGCTCGACCGCGACGCCCGGGTCGTCGCCGGACTCAAGGCAGGTCTCTCCCACGTCGACGACGTGTCCGACGCCGAGGTCGAGCAGATGCTCGCCGCCGGCTTCACCCCCACCAGGGACGAGGCCGTCCTCGACGGCGCCAGGACCATGGTGATCTGCGTGCCGACGCCGCTGTCCGAGGAGGGCGGCCCCGACCTCACCGCGGTGCGCGGCGCCGCCGGGACGGTCGCGCGGCACGTCGCCCCGGGCGCCCTCGTGGTGCTGGAGTCGACGACCTACCCCGGGACGACCGACGAGGTCATCCGCCCGATGATCGAGAAATCCGGCCTGGTCGCCGGGGAGGACTTCCACCTTGCGTTCTCGCCGGAACGCATCGACCCCGGCAACCCGGTGTACGGCGTCCGCAATACCCCCAAGATCGTCGGCGGGCTCACCCCGGCCTGCGCGTCCGCGGCCGCCGCCTTCTACGGCAAGTTCGTCGAGACGGTCGTGCAGGCCAAGGGCACCCGCGAGGCCGAGATGGCCAAGCTGCTCGAGAACACCTACCGGCACGTCAACATCGCGCTGGTCAACGAGATGGCGGTGTTCTGCAACGAGCTCGGCATCGACCTGTGGGACGCGATCGAGTGCGCCGCCACCAAGCCGTTCGGCTTCCAGGCGTTCCGTCCCGGCCCCGGCGTCGGCGGGCACTGCATTCCGATCGACCCGAACTACCTGTCGTACAAGGTGCGCTCCCTCGGCTACCCGTTCCGGTTCGTCGAGCTCGCCCAGGAGATCAACGACCGGATGCCGCGCTACGTCGTGGAACGCGTCCAGCAGCTGCTCAACCGCGAGGGGCGGGCGCTCAAGGGCGCGAAGATCCTCGTCCTCGGCGTGACCTACAAGGCCGACATCGCCGACCAGCGCGAATCGCCCGCCCGCCCGGTCGCCCGGCGGCTGCTGCGGCTCGGGGCCGAGCTCAGCTACCACGACCCGTACGTCCGGTCCTGGCAGGTCGACGGCGCCGACGTGCCGCGCGCCGGCGACGATCTCATCGCGGCGCTGGCGGCGGCCGACATGACGATCGTGCTCGCCGCGCACAGCGCGTACAACACCGAGACACTGCGCCGGCACGCCCGGCTGATCTTCGACACCCGCGGCCTGACGAGGGGCACGCCGGGCGCGTCCATCGAACTACTCTGAGCGAGCGTCCCGGAGCGTACACCTGATGGCCAAGTGGAATTCACCGGCAATTTCCGCGACCTGCGCAGGATCGATTTTGGTGAATTGTCGCTGCCATCTGGCGGTGTGGGAGCCGCGCTTCCGCACACTTCCGGAGAAAGTTTAAATATGAGAGTCTGCGTGTGCACGGTCGTACACCATCCCGAGGACGCCAGAATTCTGCATCGGCAGATTCGGGCGCTTCTCGAGGCCGGCCACGAGGTCACTTATATCGCGCCTTTCCGGGCGTGCAATGTGACGCCATGGCCGAGCGTCACGCCGGTCGACGTACCGCGGGCGACGGGACGGCACCGGCTGGCCCCGCTGCGGGCCGCCCGCGCCGCGCTGAACCGCCACGCTCTCTACGCCGACCTGGTGCTGCTGCACGACCCCGAGCTGCTGCCGGCCCTCCCCCGCCGGCTGCGGCGCGGCCGGCCGGACAGCCGTCCGGTCGTGGTCTGGGACGTGCACGAGGACACCGCGGCCGCGCTGTCCGTCAAGGCCTGGGTTCCCGTCCCGCTGCGCCCGCTGCTGCGGCCGTACGTCCGGGGGCTGGAGTCGCGGGCCGAACGGCGGTACCGGCTGCTGCTGGCCGAGCCCGGCTACCGCGACCGGTTCCGCGACGATCACCTAGTGGTGCCGAACACGACGTACGTCTCCGACACCCCGCCGCCGGCCCCGGACGACCGCCGGGTGGTCTACGTCGGCCAGCTGTCGCCGGCGCGCGGCACCGCCGAGATGGTCGCGATGGCCCGGATACTGCACGCGGAGGGCATCGCGGTCGAGCTGATCGGCGCGGCCGACCCCGCCGTACGGCCGCTGCTGCGCGACGCCCAGCGCGAGGGGATCCTGCGCTGGTACGGCTTCGTCCCGAACGACCGGGCGCTGCGCATCGCCGAAGGCGCCATGGCCGGGCTCGCCCTGCTGCACAACGAGCCCAACTACCGGCACTCGATGCCGACCAAGGTGGTCGAGTACATGGCCCACGGCGTGCCGGTCATCACCACGCCGGTCCCGCCCGCTGCGGACATCGTCGGCCCGACCGGATGCGGCGTCATCGTCCCGTTCCAGGACCCGGAGGCGGCCGTCAAGGCCGTCCGCAGGCTGCGCGACGATCCCGACCTGCGAGCCGACATGGGCAAGCGCGGCTACGACGCGGCCCGCGAGCGGTACCACTGGCCGGTCCACGCGCAGCGGTTCGTCAACCATCTCGAGGCCTGGGCGGCCGGAGTGACGACGATCGGCAGAGTGCCCGACGATGGGGGCGCCGGATCAGCGAGCCCGGCAGTTCCCATCGTCGGGCACTCCAAGGCGCCGGTCACTGTGATCGCAGGTGAGCCGCGGCCGATCGGGCCAGCCGAGTAGCCATTCCCGGGGCCTGGAAGGCGTTGACGGCGACGATATAGCGACCGACCCGCACCGCGATGGTGCCGGACGGCAGGCCGAGGTCGTACGCCTCATCGCCGATGCCCGGCACGTCGCGCGCCCGATTCTGCGTGGCCCGCAGCGCCGCCAGCAGCCCGGACGCGGCCCCCGGCGTGTCGGCCACCCACTCCACCGTCACCCGGGGCGCCGCCGCGCTCTGCTCCTCGCCGGGCGGCTCGTACGTGCAGCTCACCGCGTGCTCCAGACGGACGTCGCCCACGGTGGTGTACTCGGGACGCGGCCGGTAGTCCAGGGCGTCCTGCCCGGACGCGGCCAGATCGCGTTTATGCAGCAGGTCGCAGGCGTCGGGCCAGTCGGCGGCGGCCACCCCGCCGAGCTCGGCCGGCCCCGGCCCGGTCTCGCCGCCGCGCAGCGCCACCAGCCGGGCGGCCCCGAACGGCCGGGGCGCCGCCTCGGGCACGCTGAGGTAGAGCAGCCCGCCGCCCGTGCCCAGCCAGGGCCGTACGACGTCGCGCCGCTGCGCGAGCACCAGCGGCGTCGGCACGGTCGTCACGCTCGGCGGCTTCGGCCCGCTCGCCAGGTCGACGATGTCGATGCCCGCGGGCAGCAGGTTCTGGGCGAGGCTCGGGCGCAGCGCGTACAGCCGCCCGCCGCTCACCGTCATCGCCGCGTAGTCGGGGACATCGCGGCGCCACAGCGTGCGCCCCGAGGATTGATCGACGGCCTCCATGAGGTGCCGTTTCTCCGTTGCGGACTGGTAGACCACGAGCACCCGGCCATGATCGGTCGCGACCGGGCACATGGGCGCGCAGGCATCTTCGCCGGCGCGGGTGACCAGCTGCTTGCCGTCGCGGTAGACGCGCAGCGCGGTGCCGTCGAACACCGCGACGACGTCCCCGCGGACGACCACCTCGGGCGGATCGTCGACCCCGTAGGAAGCGTCGAGCCGGACCCGGCCGGTACGCGGATCGACCGCCAAGACGCGACTGCGGTCGTTGCAGTCGAGGGCGACCGCGGCCAGCGTGTCGCCGCCGTCGGAGGCGTATCCGGCGGCCTCGGGCAGTGCGCACCCCGCCGGCAGCGTCTTCGTCCACAGCCGCCGCCCGGTCACCGCCGACCGGCCGTGCAGCGTGGTCCGGTCGCCGTCCGTGGTGAGGACCGCGCCGGAGCCCGCCGGCCAGCGCAGCGTCGTCCGGTCGGTCGCCGCCGGCACCGCGCCGCTCTGCCGCCACATCTCCTGCCCGCTGACCGCGTCGAACCCCAGCAGCAGCCGGTCGTCGCGATTCCCCGTGCGCTCCAGGTAGACGACGACCCGATCGCCCGTCGCCGTCCAGCCGAGCAGCGACCAGCCGCTGCGGAAGTAGTGCCAACGCTCCTGTCCGGTGCGCGCGTCGCGGACGCTGAGCCCGTGGCCCGACGCGACGATCAGCTGCCCCATCACGATGGCGTGCGCCACCTGGTCGTACGGCGGCAGCCCGCTCCGGTGCACGGGCGTGGTGAGCTGCCACGACGTCACCACCGGGCCCGGCGGCGGGCCGAGCGGGGCCAGCGGCGGCTCCTCGGCGATGGTCTCGGATCGATCGACCTGCCACCACTCGGCCTGCAGCACGAAGCGATCGACCAGTACGCCGCCCGCCACGAGAACGGCCAGCGTCGTCACCACGCCGATCACCAGCCGCTGCCGGCTGCCGAGCACGAGATCCTCCCTTAGATATGGCCGGTTCCCACCTTGCCGCCCCTGGCACGTCCGCGCGACCGCCTCACACCATCGGGTGGGCTATCGGACCTGCGGAGGTACGCCTTTCCCCGATCTGCGCATAAGCTCTCTCATCTGCCGTTCTTTAGGGAGCCACGCATGCCGTCCCCGGCCAAGGACCGTGAGATCGCCGCCGAACAAGGTCATGTCGACGCGGCGTACGTACGGCTCGAGGAGATGCGCGCGGACGCTCAGCGCATGATCTTGGAAGGGTACCGGCAGGCCCTCGCGGGCACCAAAGGCTCGCTCGTCGACCGCGACGCCATGGTCTACCAGGCCGCGCTGCGTGCCCAGGCACTCGACATCGCCGACGACGGCCTGGTGTTCGGACGGCTCGACATGACCGGCGGCGAGGTGCGGTACATCGGCCGCATCGGCGTCCGCACCCGCGACCACGACTCCCTGGTGATCGACTGGCGCGCGCCCGCCGCCGAGGCGTTCTACCAGGCCACGCCCGAGGACCCGCGCGAGGTGGTCCGGCGCCGCGTGCTGCACGCGAAGGGCCACCAGGTGGTCGACCTCGAGGACGACCTGCTCGACCCGTCCGCGGTCGACGGCCTCACGATCGTGGGCGACGGCGCGTTCCTGGCCTCGCTGGCCCGCACCCGCGACGGCACGATGCGCGACATCGTCGCCACCATCCAGCGCGAGCAGGACGAGGTGATCCGGGCGCCCGCCGACGCGACCGTGCTGGTCGGGGGCGGCCCGGGAACGGGGAAGACCGCCGTGGCTTTGCACCGAGTCGCGTACCTGCTCTTCCGGCACCAGCGGCGGTTCGGCGGCCGGGGGGTACTGATCGTCGGCCCCAACCGGCGCTTCACGTCGTACATCGAGCGGGTGCTGCCGTCGCTCGGCGAGGGCGGTGCGACGCTCCGCTCGCTGGGTGACCTGGTCGAGGGCGTGGAGGCGGTCCGCCACGACCCGCCGGCCATGGCCCGGCTCAAGGGCGCCGAGTCCATGGTGGGCGTGCTGCGGCGGGCGGTGCACGCCACCCCGCCGGGCGCCCCGGAGGAACTGCGGGTCGTGTACCGCGGCGTGATCGTACGGCTGGACCAGGCCCGGCTCGAGCGGGTGCGGCGTGACGTGCACCGCCGCCGGGGCACCGCCAACGGGGCGCGGCCGCGGGCGGCCGACATGCTCGCCGGGGCGCTGTGGGAGCGGTTCGAGGAGATCGGCGGGGCGGCCGACGCACCCGGCGCCAACCGCCGGGAGTTCGCCGACCACGTACGAGACCAGTTCGAGGGCTTTCTGGAGATGTGGTGGCCGATCCGCACCCCGGTCGAGGTGCTGCGCACGCTGTCCGACGTCGACCGGCTGCGGCGCGCCGCGGGCCGCGACCTGCCGCGCGATCAGGTGGCGAAGCTGGCGGCGACCTTCGCGTCCGGGTCCCTGTCGTACCAGGACATCGCACTGCTGGACGAGCTCGACGTGCTGCTCGGCGCCCCGCCCCGGCCGCCGCGCGACCCCGATGAGGAGGACGACCCGTTCGTCGTCGACGGGGTCAACCTGCTCACCGGCGAGGCGGCCGAGACGTGGCGACCCGGCCTCACCGAGCTGACCACCGCCATCGAGCGGATCGAGCGGGCCCGCCGGGTCGACGACGGGACGACGATCTCTCGCGAGTACGCCCACATCGTCGTCGACGAGGCGCAGGACCTGTCGCCGATGCAGTGGCGCATGCTCGGCCGACGCGGGCGGCAGGCCACCTGGACCGTCGTCGCGGACCCGGCGCAGAGCGCATGGGAGGACCCGGAGGCCGCGAGCGCCGCGATGGACGAGTCACTCGGCCGCCGGGTCCGCAAGCAGTACGAGCTCACCACGAACTACCGGAACTCGGTGGAGATCGCGGCGACGGCCGCCCGCGTGTTGCGGCTGGCGGTGCCCGGCGCCCGTCCGGCCCGGGCCGTCCGCGCGACGGGCTTCGAGCCCGTCGTACGGGTGGTCGCCGAGCCGGCCGACGAGGTCACCGGCACGGTCGTCGATCTGCTGGGCCAGGTCGAGGGCACGATCGGCGTGATAGTTCCGGTCGGCTTCGTCCGTACCGACGCGAGCTGGGCCGACTTCCCCGATCGCGTGCAGGTGCTCGACGCGCTCGAGGTCAAGGGCCTGGAGTTCGACGCGGCGGTGATCGTGTCGCCCGAGCTGATCACCGCCCAGTCGCCGACCGGCCTGCGCACGCTGTACGTCGCCGTCTCGCGTGCCACGCAGCGCCTCACTGTGCTCACCGCCGATCCTGGCTGGCGCCAGACCCTGAGCGGCTGACGGCCGGGCCCTCGGCCGCAATCGCGGTTGACGTCGATCTCTCCTTATTTTGCTGAGCGGTTCAGTGATCGGCGGATCAGGATTTCGCCGTAGCCCGTACGGCCGCGGACCTCGGCTGTCTCGTCGGTGGGGGCGGGGGCGTCCGCGGCGTCGAGCGTGCTGTCCACGTGGCCGTGCTGCGAGCTGACGTCCAGCCAGACGGCGGTGCCTTCGGCGATCCCGAACTCGAGCCGGCCATAGGACGTCTCGGCGTTGATCGAGCCGCGCACCACCTCGCCGATCCGTACGGCGCCGTACGCGGTCTTGGCGGCGATGTCGGCCAGCGAACGGTCGACGGTGATACCGCCGGACGAGGTGTTCAGTCGCAGGTCGCCGATGGCCGTGCCGATCGTGATGCCGCCGTGCCCGTTCTTGACCACGCCGGTTCCATCGATCTCGTCGATCCGGACCTCGCCGCCGGAGGTGGTGGCCTCGATGCGTTCGGCCGCCCGGCCCACCGTGATGCCGCCCCAATTGGTGTGCAGCCGGAGTCGTTCGCCCTGGTCGAGCCAGATGTCGCCGAAGGAGTTTTCGACCTCGGTTTCGCCGAGGCGCCCCTCACAGCGGACGTCCGCGTACTTCGTGTCCGCGTCGACGCGGGAGCCCGCCGGCAACTCGACCGTAACGACGACCGAGGGTCCCGCCCCGAACGACCACCATCGGGCCCTCACCTTCGGCGTCTTCACCAGCAGCCTGCCCTGGGCGTACTCGACTTGTGTCTGTTCGGCCATGGTGACGTCGGCGCTCTCAGATGGGTTGCTCGGGCTGACGTCGACCACTGTGTCGGCGCGCTCGCTCGCCTTCACCCGGACGGCGCCGACCGGGACCTCGATGACGGCGAAGATCGGTTCTGGGGTTTCGAAAGTTGGCATGGCGGTCGCATCCTGCCGGTCTGAAGGCTTCCGGGATGTGGGGAGGTTGGAGTGGCGTCGCATGTCAGCGCACCCAGCCGGTGAAGCGTTTGCCGGTCTGCGGGCCGGCGCCGCGCCCACCTGACGGAGGCGCCTGGTCGCCGGGCATGACCGCGGCGGACACGACGCGGACGAGCCAGGCGTTGACGGAGAGCCCCGCCCGCTTGGCCGCCTCGTCGATGCGCGGCTTGAGGTGCTCCGGGAGACGGAGCGTGATCCGCGCCGTGCCCCCATCGTCGCCCGCCTCCGGCTCCTCGCCGGCGGCCGGCCGCACACCCATCGCCACCTCGATGCTGCTGACCAGCGCATTCCGGAGGCTGGGCTGGGACGCCCCGGCCTCGTGCTCATACGACTCGTCGGCCGGGGGCGGCGTCACCACGAACTGCGGGTCGCGCCCACGCAGCCGTACCTCCACCGAGCCGGGTGCGAGGTCGCGGGTGATCTCGTCGGCGGCGGCGGACAGCGCCTCCAGCAAAGCGAGTCGGGCTGCCGCCTCGAGCGGTGCGCTCAGCCGCTCGGCCAGCGCACGGGCTTCATCGCCGCCGGCCTCGGCGGCCACCGCCAGCCCGCGGCGGAGGTTGTCGACGTAGGTCGTGAGATCCATGCCTCCACTCTGACATCACTTTGACGTCATTGCATCAACTTTGCGTCGCCGTGATGCGGGCATGGCACCCGCTCACGCACGGCGTGAGCAGGCAGGAGAGTCGTCAGACGATGGGGGGACGGCCCATCCGGGTCATGTCCCAGACCGTGCTCCAGTGAATCGGGCGGCGCGTCCCCGCGGGCTTGCGCCAGCCCTCCACGAATCCCTTGAACCACGCCCGCAGCGCCTTCGGGCGGCGCTCGCGCAGCACCGTGATCGCCATCCACACGCCCAGATAGACGGGCACGAGCGGCCACGGCAGGTTGCGCCGGGCCAGCCAGACCCGGTTGCGCGCGTTGTAGCGGTAGAACAGCTCGTGCCGGGTGGGCAGCACCGCCGGGTGGAACATCACGGCCGAGGCGTCGTACTCGATGTGGTAGCCGGCGTCGAGGACCTTCCAGGCCAGGTCGGTCTCCTCATGGGCGTAGAAGAACCGCTCGGGCAGCCCGCCCGCGGCGTCGAAGGCCGCCCGCCGGACCGCGCAGGCCCCGCCGAGAAAGGTCGTGACCTCCGAGGACCGCTCCGGGTCGCCGGCGCGCAGCCGGGGCACGTGCCGCCGCTCCCCCGGCCCGCCGTCGGGGTCGCGGACCCGGAACGAGACGATCCCCAGCTTGGGATCGGCCGCGAACCGGTCCCGCAGGTAGGTGCCGAGCCGCGTCGACCGGTACCAGCCGTCGTCGTCGAGGAACAGCACCACGTCGCCGGAGGACGCCGCCACGCCCCGGTTGCGGCCCGCCGGGATGCCCACGTTCTTCGGCAGCCGTACGATCCGGACCCGCTCGTCGATGGCGTACGGCGAGCCGGCCGACAGCGGGTCGGCGCCGTTGCCGACGAGGACGACCTCGACGTCGACGTGCTCCTGACCGAGGGCGCTGCCGATCGCCCGGTCCAGCTCAGCGGGCCGGTTGCCCATGGTCAGCACCACCGCCGACAGCTTCACCAGCGCAGCCTCTTCACTACTTCAGCCTCCGCGAGGCAAGGATGCTGACGAGGTGCAGCAGGGTCTGCAGTGCGGCGACGACGGCGACCGCGACGACCAGCACCCGAGTGGCCGTCAAGCCGCCGCGCAGGTAGTCGATCACGGCGGCGAGCAGGATCAGCAGGGACAGTTCGACGGCGCCGATGATCCGGTGGAAGCGCAGCATCGAGGCGGCCTGCCGGGCCAGCGCCAGGCCGGTCGATTGGGGCCGCAGCGCCCGGTCGCCCTCGGCCGGGTCGGCGGGCAGCCCCGACTTGGCCCTGGCCACCACGACATTGTCGGTCTCCGCCTTGATCAGGACCGCGCCCAGCGCGGCGACCAGGCCGAGCTCGGCCCACCCGCCCGACTCCCACGCGCCCTGGGCCCGGTAGCCCAGCCCGACCAGCAGCGCGACCTCCGACAGGTAGTGGCCGATCCGGTCGAGGTAGACGCCGATGATCGAGGTGCGGCCGGTGAACCGGGCCACCTCCCCGTCCGAGCAGTCCAGCAGCAGGTATACCTGGATCAGCAGCGCGCCGGCGAGCGCGCCGATCAGCCAGGCCACTCCGCCGAGCGGCAGCGCCACCAAGAGGCCGCCGAGCATCCCGCACAGGACCATCAGGACGGTGAGGTGGTTCGCGGCGAACCCGATCCGGATGAACAGCCAGGAGAAGTACGGCGAGATCGACCGCATGTAGAGCCGGCCGGCCCAGTGCTCCTCGTTGCGGCGGTCGGTCAACCCCGGAGGCTGGCCGCCCACCCGCACCTCGGCGACCGTCGGGGGTTTGCGTGCCGCCATATCAGTGTCCGATCACCCTTGTGTACTCGGCGACCGCCTTCAGCGCGGCGGGCTCGTCGAGACCCAGATGTTCCAAGATCGTGTACCGGCCGGGCCGGGTCTGCGGCGCGAAGACGACGGCCTTGGCGAACTGCTCGTCGCTGAGCCCGATGTCCGCCGGCGCCAGCGGCAGCCGGTGCCGAGCCAGGCAGTTTGCCACCGTACGGGCCCGTTCCTGGTCCTCGCCCAGGAACTCGTACCGCAGGAAGAAGCAGAACGCGGCGCCGATGCCGGCCAGCTCGCCATGGTTGGCGGTACCGGGGTAGAGCTGGTCGATCGCGTGCAGGATCTCGTGGTCGCCGCCACTGGACGGCCGGGACGAACCGGCGAACGACATCGCCATTCCCGACAGCACCAGTCCCTCGGCGAGCACCGTCAGGAACCGGTCGGACTCGATCGACGCCGGCTGGTAGATCAACGCCTCGGCGGCGTTGCGGGCGAGGGTCAGCGCCATCCGGTCGATCGGGTCGCCCTGCTCGCGGTGGGACAGCTCCCAGTCCTCGACCGCGGACAGGTTGCTGAGCACGTCGCCCACGCCGGACCGGACCAGCCGTTCCGGGGCGGCCCGCACGTAGTCGAGGTCGACGATCATGGCGAGCGGCATGGCCACCCCGAACGAGCCCTTGCCCTTCTCGTGCTCCAGCGAGGCGACCGGCGAGCAAATGCCATCGTGGGACAGGTTGGTGGCCACCGAGACCATCGGGATGCCGGCCAGCGTCGCGGCGTACTTGGTCGCGTCGATCGTCCGGCCGCCGCCGATGCCGACCACGGCCTCGTACGACCCCCCACGAAGCTGCGAGCCGAGTTGTACGGCCGCGTCGACCGAGGCGCCCTCGACCCGGAAGACCTCGCAGTCCTGCAGGGTCGGCCGGACGTGCTCGGCGATCTGGTCGCCCTGGCCGAGCCCGACGGCGACGGCCACCCGGCCCTCCGTGGCGATCCGCCGGTCGGCCAGCAGCTCGCCCAGCGCCGCGATGGCGCCGCGCCGCACGTCGATCGACAGCGGCGCGGTGAGCATCCGGGCGAGGAGAGGCATCAATACCCCTTGGCGATGCGGCGGGCCTGCTCGAGGTCGTCGTGGTTGTCGACCTCGACCCAGTCGACGGCGCCGATCGGAGCGACCGCGATCTGGCCGCCGCGGTCCACCAGTTCCTGGTAGCCGTCCTCGTAGTACAGATCCGGGTTGCCGCGCCAGGTCGCCGCCAGCGCGTCGGCCAGCGGCACCGCGGCGGCGGGCTCGATGAGGGTGGCGCCGATGTACTCGCCGTACGCCTGGGCCGGGTCCATGAGCTTGGTGATCCGCGCCAGCCGCCCGTCGGCGTCGAGCGTGACCTTCATCTCCTCGTCGGCGAGTGTTTTCACGTTGTCCACCGCGAGCAGGATGTCCGGGCCTCGTCCCGACAATAGGGTCTTCTCGACGCTCACCGGATGAACCGTATCGCCGTTGACCATCAGGACGCCCTTGGCAAAGTGATCTCGAGCCAGCCACATGGAGTAGGCGTTGTTCCACTCCTCGGCCTTGTCGTTGTGCACAAGGGTGAGGGAGACACCGTACTTGGTCTCCAGGGCCGGCTTCCGCTCCTCGACCGCCTCGGCGCGGTAGCCGACGACGATGACCACGTCGGTCAGTCCGACCTGAGCGAGGTTCCCCAAGGCGATGTCGAGGATACTGGTCTCGCCGTCCACGGGGACCAGTGCCTTGGGGAGCGTGTCAGTGTACGGCCGCAGGCGGCGCCCGGCGCCGGCCGCGAGCACCATGCCGATCATGATCCTGCTTCCTCCTCGTCCTCGAGGTTGACCATCGTGCCCTCGCCGCGTCCGGTGCGCGTCCAGGTAAGGACGCTCTCCACGCCGAACAGCACGCCAAGATAGGCGGCCAGGGCGGCGTACGCCAGTGGGGTGTACCCGGCGAAAGCCGCCAAGGCTACTACGAGCATCCGGCCGTCCCAGCCGAGGCCCGCCCGGAACATCCATTCCTGTGGCCAGAGCTTCTGCCGGGTGCGGTAGACCGTGTCGTAGTGGTGGTACGCGAGCACCGCGATCAACACGTAGATCAACGGCTCCGAGACGCCCTGCGCGAAGCCCAGGGCGGCCAAGTAACCATACTCGATCGCCCGCATGATGGGCGGTACGAGCCAGTCAAGCGGGCCGTCGTGGGGATGGCTCGACGACGGACCGGTCAGCAGCAGCGCGACCAACGGCACGAACAGCGCGGGGCCGGTCTGGCCCGCGGCGCCGGCCAGCACCAGCACCACGGTGATCGCGGCGGCCACCAGGGCGGGCGCCAGCGGCGGCAGCATCCCGTGCGCCGGCCGGCCCAGGGTCTGCGCGATCCACCCGTCGTCGCGGTAGGCCACCAGGCGGCTGCCGTGGTAGGCGGCCGGGTCGTGCGCGCCGGGTCGGGCAGTAGTGGTCATTACGCGATGGACCTCAAGATTCGTCCGGTCAGTGTGTAGCCTGCCGCGAGCAGCCCCCAGCACAGCAGCACGACGAACGTCACCTTGGCGTTGAACAGCGCGGCGGACAGCGAGATCAGCGCGAACCGTTCCCCGATCGGCAAGATGACGATCTTCTTCGCCCAGCGCAGCCCGGGCATCTTCTCCGTACGGTTGGACAGCCAGATCGCCGTCTGGCCCAGCCCCTTCCGGTCCGGTGCACCGGCGGCCCGCGGCGGCTGCGGCGGCGAGTCGAGTGCGCTGTCGTCGGGCGCGTCCAGCGGCAGGACGGGCAGCTGTTCGCCTCCGGCGACGCGCCGTTTGGCCGCGCCGAAGGCGAAGTCGATCATGTGCCGGCAGGTCTGCACCGCCATCGCGGCCACCGCGAGCCGCCACACGTCGCCGCCGTGGACCGAGCTGCCGATCGCGGCGGCGGTCGAGCCCACGGCCAGGCCCGCGTACGCCACGTACTCCTTGGCCCGGTCGAACGTTGCGTCGAGCCAGGCGCCGAGTGTGCTGAACTGCCTCGTGTACCGGGCCAGCTGGCCGTCGACGCAGTCGAGCACGAACGCCACGTACAGCAGCGCCGCACCGACGATCATGCCGGCACGCGTGCCGGCCGCGAACCAGACGGCGGCCAGCACGGCGACGCCCATCGAGATGGACGTCACCACGTTGGGCGTCAGCCGGCGGCGGGCCGTCCAGCGGGCGATGCGCCAGGAATAGGTGCTGACCGCGTAAGTAGTGAAGAAGCCGTCGTCGCCCTTGACGGCCGCGTCGAGGCGCACCCGGTCCTCGTCGACGGCCTCCACCGCGGCGCGGGCCGCCGCGGCCTGCTCCGGGGTGAGGGCCCGCTCACACACCAGCACCCGGACGCCCCGCGCGCCGACCCGTACGCCGGAGCGCACCAATCCGGTCAGCAGCAGCGCCGGGACGTCGTCGCCGTTCGAGGGCGTGGTGGCGAGCACCGGTGGCGGCGCCCAATCGGCCTTCCGGGACGACGATCCGTCGAGGTCGCCCTCGGCGTCGCGGTCCACGAACCGCTCCAGTTGCTCGCCGCCGACCTGCTCCCGCGTACGGATCGGCGGCACCGGCCGGAGCGAGCCCGCGAGGCCGGCGAGCTCGGCGGCGGCATCGGCGAGCCTCTTGGTCTCCGGCGGGGCGACCCGGAGGATCCCCCTGAAAACCGCGTTCGGATCGGTGACCTGGTGATATCGGGAACCGGCCGACACGACGCGGGCGCGGCTCACACGGACCACGGGCCGGGTGGGCGGCCCTGCCGACCGCGCCCGGGAGATCACGGCGGACGCCGGGGCCTTCGAGTCTGCCACCAGGCGGACGAGCAGCTCGTCGCCGGCGACGATGTCGCCGGACAGGATCAGCACGGGCTCTTTGGCCGCCCTGGCCAGCTCGGCGACGACCCGGAGATCGTCGGCGAGGTCGTCGGTCTCGATGACGTCGTGGCCGTTCTTGTGCAGCGGCGCGGCGAGCTCCCGGCGGGCGACGATCCGGCTGTCGTGCACGCCGAGCGCGGCGAGCTGATCCAGCAGCCGCTCCAGCAGCGTGGTGTCGGGCCCGTACGGCAGCGCCGCCGTCGGCCCGCCGCCCTCCTCCCCTACTCCCCCGACCGGCTCGGTCGCCAGCACAACAGCCAAAGTCATCGACGCCCTCCGAACGTCAGGACCGCCGGGCTCCAGCGCCCTAGCCTGAGACACGTGACCAACGCGACAGGGTCCTGATTAGGCTTTTCGAATGCACCGCACAGGACAAGATCAAGGCCGCGAGTGTTCCCACAGCGTAGCGGTTCGTGTCGGTTCGGAAGCGGGCGTCGCCATCACGAAGGTCGCCGTTGTGCTCGCCGGCGGCACCGGGCAACGCGTCGGCGGGGCGACGCCGAAGCAGCTGATCGAAGTGGCCGGCCGGCCGATCCTGTCGTACGCCATCGAGGCCTTCGAGAACGCCGCCGGCATCGATGAGATCCTCGTCGTGATGGCCGCCGGGCACGAGGCCGCCGCGGCCGCGATCGCCCGTCCGTTCAGCAAGGTCAAGGCGGTGCTCTCCGGCGGTGACACCCGTACCGAATCGACGCTGCGGGCCCTGGAGGCGCTCCGCGCGGCACCTGACCACACGCATGTCCTGTTCCACGACGCCGCCCGCCCGTTCGTCGACCAGACCGTAATCGGCGGCTGCCTCGCCGCGCTGGAGTCGTACGAGGCGGTCGCGGTGGCCGTGCCCACCTCCGACACGATCGTCGAGATCGCCGACGACCAGGTGGTCGCGATGCCGTCCCGCGACTCCCTGCGCCGGTTCCAGACTCCGCAGGGGTTCCGGCTCGGCACACTGCGCAAGGCGTACGAGCTGGCGCTCGCCGACGAGTCATTCACCGCCACCGACGACTGCGGCGTGGTGCACCGCTACCTGCCGAACGTGCCGATCCGGGTCGTGCCGGGCAACGAGCACAACCTCAAGGTCACCCACCCGCTCGACCTGGTGATCGCCGAAAACCTCGCCGCCCGCGCCCGATAGCGGTTCGCCCGCACGCTTCACCCGCAGCGGAGGATGCCGGGGCCCCCGCGAGTGCGGACCGTGGCGGAAGACATCTGCGGGGGTGAGCCGATGACCGTTGCGGAGCCGACACGCGAACCGGCGAAACCGGCATCGGCACCTGGACCTGGAACGTCCGATCCGCTCGCCCTGGTGCGGACCCGCAGTTACGTGGCGCTGCTGGTGCTCGCCGCGATCCTCGGGGTGCCGATCTCCGCGGCGGCGTTCTGGTTCCTCAAACTGGTCGACAGTCTGCAGAAGTGGATCTTCACGGATCTGCCGGCGGCGCTGGGCTTCCAGGCGGAGCCGACGTGGTGGCCGCTGCCGATGCTGGTGGCCGGCGGTCTGCTGGTCGCGTTGATCATCCGGTTTCTGCCCGGCCAAGGCGGCCATTCGCCCGCCGAAGGGTTCAAGGCCCACGGGGCGGCGCCGGCGCGGGAGTTGCCGGGGATTTTGCTCGCCGCATTGGCGACCCTCGGTTTCGGCGCGGTCCTCGGCCCCGAAGCACCGCTCATCGCCCTCGGCGGCGGGCTCGCCGTCTGGGCCGTCAGCCTCATCAGACGCGACATGCCGGAACGAGCCACCGCGGTGGTCGGCGCTGCGGGCAGTTTCGCGGCGGTCAGCACCCTGCTGGGTTCGCCGATCCTTGGGGCGTTTCTGTTGATGGAGGCATCCGGGCTCGGCGGGCCGACGCTCGCGGTGGTCATGCTGCCGGGCCTGCTGGCCGCGGGCATCGGCGCCCTCGTCTTCGTCGGCCTCGACAACTGGACCGGGTTCGGCACGTTCTCACTGGCGATCCCCGACCTGCCGTCCTACGGCCAGCCGCGCGTCTCCGAATTCGGCTGGGCCATCGTCATCGGCGTCGCCGCCGTCCTGGTCGGCTCGGCCATCAGGCGACTCGCGTTGTTCCTCCAGCCGTACATCGAGCGCCACCGGATGCTGCTCACGCCGGTGACCGGCGCGGTCATCGCGGGGCTCGCGATCCTTTACGCCGAGACGACCGGGAAGAAATCGGCCGAGGTGCTGTTCTCCGGACAGACGGCGCTGGGCCCACTCATCACGGGCGGTGCCGCCTACTCGGTGGGGGCGCTGCTGCTGCTCATCCTCTGCAAGAGCCTCGCCTACTCGACCTCACTGAGCAGCTTCCGCGGCGGGCCGATCTTCCCCGCGATGTTCCTCGGCGCCGCCGGCGGCATCGCGCTGTCCCACCTGCCCGGGCTCTCCCTCGTCGCCGGCGTGGCCATGGGCATGGGAGCCATGTGCACGGTCATGCTCTCCCTGCCCATGACCGCCGTTCTCCTCGCCACCCTGCTGCTGTTCGCCGACGGCCTGGCCGTCATGCCGCTCGTCATCGTCGCCGTCGTGGTCGCCTACGTCGTGTCCACGCGGCTCTCCCCTACTGGAGGAGCTGGCGGGCGATCACGACGCGCTGGATCTGGTTAGTGCCCTCGTAGATCTGGGTGATCTTGGCGTCGCGCATCATGCGCTCGACCGGATAGTCCTTGACGTAGCCGTACCCGCCGAGCAGCTGGACGGCGTCGGTGGTGATATCCATCGCGGCGTCGGAGGCGTAGCACTTCGCGGCCGACGAAACGAAGGTCAGGTCGGACACCCGCTCCCCGTACATGGCTCGCTCAGACTTGACCGCCGCGTGGTAGGTGAGCTGCCTGGCCGCCGCGAGCTTCATCGCCATGTCGGCGAGCATGAACTGCACGCCCTGGAAGTCGGCCACCGGCCGCCCGAACTGGCGGCGTTCCTTGACGTACCCGGTCGCGTAGTCGAGCGCGCCCTGCGCGATGCCCAGCGCCTGCGCGCCGATCGTCGGGCGGGTGTGGTCGAGCGTGCGGAGCGCGGTCTTGAAGCCGGTGCCCGGCTCGCCGATGATGCGGTCGCCGGGGATGCGGCAGTTCTCGAAGTAGAGCTCGGTGGTCGGGCTGCCCTTGATGCCGAGCTTGCGTTCCTTCGGGCCGACGATGAAGCCCGGGTCGTCGGCGTGGACCATGAACGCGGAGATTCCGTCGGCGGGCTTGGCGGCGGCCGGGTCGGAAACGGCCATCACGGTGTACCAGAGGGACTCGC
>DATBKU010000063.1:0-1566 GCA_036555725.1 Streptosporangiaceae bacterium
GCTCGAGGCCGCGCCTGGCGTCCTCGTCAAACGCGATCATCTTCGCTGCCATAGGCTCCAGTCCTCCGTGGCGTACGCGCGGATCGAGCCGACGCCCGCGACGGACGGCAGCCCGCGCGGCAGTCCCTTCCTGCCGCGGGAAGGTGCCTCGTCGCCCGATCCCGCCATCATGCTGGCACTCACATAAGGAGAGTGCCAGCACCATGTCTAGCACTCTCCTAGTGAGAGTGCAAACGCCCCGAGAGGGAGCGGGCCGCTGATGCTGGCGCGGCAGGCATCAAACAGATCGGCCCGGCCCCTGGGGGCCGGGCCGGCCAGCAGAACCCGGCAGATCTGTGGTCCCGCGCGAAGCGAGGGCCACGAGCGAACTTAAGAGACCACGACCACCTTGTCGGCCTGCGCGCCCCGGTCGCTCTGCGTGATCTCGAACTCGACCCGCTGTCCCTCTTCGAGGGTGCGGTAGCCATCCGACTGGATCGCCGAGAAATGGACGAAAACGTCCTTGCCACCGTCGACGGCGATAAAGCCGTATCCCTTGTCCGGGTTGAACCATTTGACGGTGCCCTGAGCCATTCCAAACAACTCCCTAACTACGCTCGGGCCTTCGAGCCCCGCCCTTGTCACCGCGGAACCCGTCGATCGCGAACCATTGAGAACGGCTGAGCGCCAGCGCGCAGCCCGTCCCCGTCGGATGACGACCGGAACTGACCTTACCCTGTACTGACGGTGCCTGCCGCCACTTACCCACCAATCACGCCATCTGGCCTATCTTCGCTGTGGCCTCGGGCGCCCCACCAGCCACGGCAGGAATGACCGAAACCCGTTCTCCCGCGGGCACGTGCGTGTCGAGTCCCTGGGCGAAACGCACGTCTTCGTCGCCCACGTACACGTTGACGAACCGGCGCAGCTTGCCGCCGTCGTCGATGATCCGGCTGCCCAGGCCCGGGTAGGCGGCGTCCAGGCCGGCGATGACCTCGCGGAGGGTACCCTCGGCGGCGGTCACCTCCGCCGCGCCGCCTGTGTAGGACCGCAGGATGGTGGGGATGCGCACCTGCACCGTCACGACATTGCCTCCTGAAATGCCTCGAGGGTCGGCCTGATCGGGGCCGGCACGTCCACCGCCGCGGCGATGGCGTCGAGGGTCTTCAGCCCGTCACCGGAGTTGATGATCACGGTCTCGGCCTCCGGGTCGAGCTGCCCCTGGATCAGCAACTTGCGCAGCACGCCGAGGGTGACGCCGCCGGCCGTCTCGCCGAAGATGCCCTCGCACCCGGCGAGCAGCCGGATCGAGTCGACGACCTCGTCGTCGCTCACGTCGGCGATCACTCCGCCGGTGCGCCGCACCACGTCGAGCACGTACGGCCCGTCCGCCGGGTTGCCGATGGCCAGCGACTTGGCGATGGTGTCCGGGCGGACCGGGCGGACCACGTCGTGCCCGGCGGCGAACGCGGCGGACACCGGCGAGCACCCGGTCGCCTGGGCGCCGAACACCCGCCACGGTGTCGGCGGCACCAGGCCGAGCGAGGTCAGCTCGGTGAAGCCCTTGTCCACCTTGACCAGCTGGGC
>DATBKU010000064.1:0-2809 GCA_036555725.1 Streptosporangiaceae bacterium
AGGTGGTCGAGCAGACGACTGGGGAAGCCGGGCCCGACGACGCAGTCGGAGTCCACGAACGCCACGAACGCTGTGCCCACGGCGCCGAGGCCGGCATTGCGTGCGGCAGCCGCCCCGCGACCGGGGTCAAGCCTGAGGAGCGCGGCGCCGGCCCGGCCGGCGACCGCGGCGATCGCCTCCGCGTCGTCAGAGCCGTCGTCGACCACGACGACGGGCGAGCGGCCGTCGAGCGCGGCCAGGCAGCGGGCGAGCTCGGCCGGGCGGTCGCGCACGGGAAGGACGACCGTCAGCTGCGCAGGGTCGGCGGCGACCGCCGGTTCGGGGTGTGCGAGGCCCGCGTCGACCAGGCGGCGTGCGAGGCGCCGCTCCGCGAGTTCGCTCCCCACCGGCCCCCCTGCCCACCAGCCGCTCACGACGTCGGCGCCCGCCTTGCTCAGCTGCAGGACGCGAAGGGGCGAACCGCCGAAGACGACCGCTCCTGCGGAAGCGATTCGCGTGGAGTCATCCATCCGCAGGCGCGACCCCTGCGGCAGCGGCATGCCTGAACCACTCACCGCGCAAATATCTCAAGGAGCGCCGAATCGATTGGAAAAAGGCCCACGCAACGCCTTAGGGTTGGCACATGCCGCAGTCGGTTCGTCGCTCCCGCGCTCTGGTTGCGGCCGTCGGGCTGATCTGCGGGGTGCTCGTCGCGCTGCACGCGCCCGCCTCCTTCGCATCCATGAGCCCCAACTGGGCGACCGGCATCAAGGCTGTGCTCCCGAGCGATGCCGCTACCAATGCGAACGCAACCCTCGAGTCCGTCGCGTGCCCGTCGGCAGGCAACTGCACCGTCGCCGGCTACTACACCGACTCGTCGGCTCATCATCAGGGCGTGCTGTTCACCCAGTCCTCGGGCGCGTGGTCCGCGGGGATGAAGGCGCCGCTCCCCGGCGACGCCGGGACGAACCCGAACGTCTTTGTCCGCTCGCTGTCGTGCCCTACGGTCGGCAACTGCGTTGCCGTCGGCTCCTACCAGGACAACATGGGTCGAACGCAGGGACTGCTGCTGATCGAGTCGGGGGGCAGTTGGACCGCCGAGACGGCGCTGCTGCCGGGCGACGCCGGTACCAACCCGATGGTGTCGCTCAGCCAGGTGTCCTGTCCGTCGGTGGACAATTGCGCCGTCGTCGGCTCCTACAAGGACACGTCCAACAACACCCAGGGGCTGCTGCTGGACGAGCAATCGGGCGCGTGGGGCGCGGCCAAGCTCACTCCTCCCAGCAATGCGGCCACCCCGGACCCCCAGGTGAACGTCACCACAGTCTCGTGTGGGAGCGCAGGCAACTGCGCGGCCGGTGGCCAGTACCGTGACAACCTGACGCAGGGTCAGGCGCTGCTCGCGACCGAGTCCTCCGGCACCTGGGGTACCGCGGTGCAGACGCCGTTGCCCGCTGACGGCACCACCCAGGGAGGCACCGGCCTGTTCGCAGTGTCCTGTCCTCCCGTCGGCGGCTGCGCCGCCGTCGGGTCCTACTACGACACGGGCACCCACACCCACGGGCTGTTGTTGAACGAATCCTCCGGGACCTGGACCGCGCGCCAGGCCGCGCTACCGGCCGATGCCGGAACGACGGACCCGGCCGCCGCGCTCTACGGGGTGTCGTGCCCGGCCGCCGGCGAGTGCGGCGCCGCCGGCACCTACACCGATGCGTCAGGTCACACCCAAGGTGTGTTGCTTAACGAGTCCGCCGGCACCTGGACCGCGGGTATAAGGGCGGCCCTTCCTCCGGACGCCGGCGCGGACCCGAACGTCGACATCGAAGGGGTGTCGTGCGTGTCTCCGGGCACGTGCAGCGCGGCGGGCTCGTACCAGGACGCGGCCGGCCACTACCAGGGCATGTTCCCGAGCGAGTTCGCGGGCGCTTGGGCGCCCGCGATCAAGGTGTCCGTCCCAGCCGACGCCGGCCCCGATCCCGGCGTTGAGCTGGGCATCGTCTCTTGCGCCACGGCCGGCAGCTGCGCCGCGGCCACCTTGTACCAGGACGGCGGCGCCCACTACCAGGGTCTGCTGCTGGGCGCGATCCCCGCCAACCCGACGCTGACCTTCACTGCACCAGCCAAAGGCACGGTGGGCCGAGCGCTGGCCGCACCCAACCTGGGAGCGGTCCTCGCCGGCGGTGCCTCGCCTGTTGGAGCGATCAACGTCACCGTCTTCGGGCCGCAGGCGTCCGCGCCTGGCGTATGCACGTCCGGCGGCAAGCCCGTCGGCAGCGCGAGCGTGTCGGGGAACGCGACGTATCACCCGGCAGCCGGCTTCACCCCGACCAGGGCAGGCCGCTACTGGTGGTTTGCGAGCTACGGCGGCGACACCGGCGACAACCCGGCGGCATCGGCTTGCGGCGCATCGATGCGCGCGACCGTCGTCACGGCGTTGCCCAAGATCACGCGCCTGACTCAGTCTGATCGCCGCTGGCGGCGGGGCAAGAAGCGGACTCGGATCGCGAGTTCCACGGCCGCGCCGATCGGCACGACCTTTGGCTTCACCGTCAACCAGCGGGTCCGGGTGCGGTTCGCGTTCAGCAAGCGGGTCAAGGGTCGCAAGGTCGGGCGAAAGTGCGTCGCGAATCGCTCGAAGGGACGGCGCTGCACTCGCAAGGTCAAGGCCGGCGCGTTCGTCCTCAGCGCGCGCGCCGGCCGCCGCAAGGTCCGCTTCCAGGGCCGCATCTCGGCCCGCAAACGGCTGCGGCCTGGGCGCTACACGCTCACCGTCACCGCCACGGATTCGCAGGGCCGGAAGTCCGCGCCACGCTCGCTGAAGTTCACGATC
>DATBKU010000065.1:0-4586 GCA_036555725.1 Streptosporangiaceae bacterium
CCCGAACCGCTTCTACCAGCACGCGGCCCGGACTGACCGGGACCACAACTCGTTTACGATCTCCGCGCTGCCGGCCATCTGGGACCAGTTGTCGCCCATCCCCAACAACCAGGGCATCCCGACCGGCGGGTACTTCTTCCGCGACCTGCCCTTCCTGGCGCTGTGGGGCACGAAGTACTTCCCGTTCTGGCATCCCTTCGCGGCCGGGGACACCGACGCTGTCGGGATCCCGGTCACCACCCCGTCGTTCATCGACACGGTGGCGCAGGGGAACCTGCCTAACGTCAGCTTCGTCGATCCCGCCTTCGATACCGAGAGCAATGGCACATCAGCCGATGACCATCCGCTGGCCGACATCCGGCTCGGCGAACGGTTCATCGCCGACACCTATCACGCCCTGGCCAGCGCCGGATATCTGGACAACACGGTGCTGGTCGTCACCTTCGACGAGTGGGGCGGGTTCTACGATCACGTGCCGCCGCCGCGAGTCATCGACGACACCAACCCGGCGGACGTCGACCACACCGGCGACGGCACCACCCCGACCGACGGCCAGCTGGTTCCCGACTACCGGCAACTCGGGTTCCGGGTGCCGGCCATCGTGGTCTCCAACCTGGCGCGGCGCCGGGTGGTTCATCATGGCCCGTTCGAGCACGCATCCACCCTGAAGCTGATCGAGACCACCTTCGGGCTGCACTCGCTCACGGCCAGGGATGCTCACGCCGAGAACCTCGGCAAGGTCCTTGACCGTGCCCCGCGGCACAGGGTCCCGCCCGGCGCCATCCCGACCAGCAGCCAGGTGCTCGGGCCGGTCAGCGACCCCGCGGCGATCTGCAGCGCCGACAGCGTT
Organism: Streptosporangiaceae bacterium; assembly: GCA_036555725.1. Taxonomy (GTDB): domain Bacteria; phylum Actinomycetota; class Actinomycetes; order Streptosporangiales; family Streptosporangiaceae; genus CALAED01. The sequence goes on from DATBKU010000065.1 coordinate 851, forward strand.
CAGTCGGTCGCGCCGACCCCAGTACGGATCGGCCGGCACCCGGCGTCCCCGCCCCCGTTCTCGCGCTCGGGGTGGCCGACGGGTTCCGGGATGGCCGGGTTCGGCACGCATGTCCGGAAGGAGCAGGGCGGACAGGACGGCGCGACCAGCAGCTGACGGGCCGGACCACCCCTTCATGACAAGCCGGCCGCCGCGCTCACCGCGGCCGGTGACCTCCGCACGTGCCACGAAACAGTCCCGATGACACGTTTGCCTTCTTCCGCGCTTTCTGGGCGTATGCTTACCCTTTTCTTAACTGATGTACTTAATGTGAGGTCATGGACCCCGGGCCTGCTGGCGTCGATGGCGCCGGACCGCGCACGCCCGGGGCCCGCGGATCGCGCCGCCTGCTCGTCGCCGGGGCAGCGGCCGTGGTGGTCCTGCTCGCGGTGATCGCGGTGCTGGCGACCCGGCTCACCGGCACGCCCCCCGCGGCCAAGGCCGCGCCGCCGCGCCCCACCCCGACCCCCGCCAGCTTGACCGTGCCGGTCATCTACCAGCGGCTCGCGCCCTCGGTGGTGATCGTTCGTGCCGGTCATGAGCTGGGGACTGGCGTCATCGTGGCCGACGACGGCACGATCTTGACCGCGAATCATGTCATCGCCAAGGGCGGGGCCATCATCGTTACGTTCGCCGACGGCACCACGGCGAACGCGATTGTCGCTGCCGCCGACCCGAAGCGGGACATCGCTACCCTCGCCCCGGCGAAGCTGCCCCAGGTCGTCGTGCCCGCCACCGTCGGCGGCGGCGCCGGCGTGGGAGCGTCCGTCGTCGCCATCGGCAATCCGCTCGGCCTGATCGACAGCGTGTCCTCCGGGGTGATCTCTGGTCTTGACCGAACCGCGGACACCAGCAACGGCAAGTTCTCCGGGCTGATCCAGTTCGACGCGTCGGTTAACCCGGGCAGCTCAGGTGGCCCGCTGCTGGACGCACACGGGCTTGTCATCGGCATCGTCGTCTCGATCGCCGCCCCGGCTGGCGAGGACGCGTTCGCCGGCATCGGCTTCGCGGTGCCGATCGGCGCCGCGCTCGGCGGGGGTAGCGGTCAGGGGCCAGGGAAGGGGCCGCAAATATGAACGAGGCAATGGGAACAGCCCAGGACGAAGGAGCCCGATGACCACGACGCCGAACGAGCGGCCGTCCCCGTCACCCGGCCAGTACACCAACCCCCTGCAACCGGTGCTCTTCGAGGTCAAGCGCACCATCGTCGGCCAGGATGTGCTGCTCGAGCGGATGGCGATCGCCCTGCTGTCTGGCGGGCACCTGCTCGTGGAGGGCGTCCCCGGGCTGGCCAAGACGCTGTCCGTCAAGTCGCTCGCCGCGGCGGTCGGCGGGCAGTTCCAGCGCATCCAGTTCACCCCCGACCTGGTGCCGGCTGACCTGACAGGAACGCGGATCTACCAGCAGCACACCGGTGAATTCCAGACCCAGCTCGGTCCGGTCTTCACGAACCTGCTGCTCGCCGACGAGATCAACCGCGCGCCCGCCAAGGTGCAGAGCGCCCTGCTCGAGGTGATGCAGGAGCACCAGGTCACCATCGGCCGCGAGACTCACCAGGTGCCCGAGCCGTTCCTCGTCATGGCGACGCAGAACCCGATCGAATCCGAGGGCACCTACCCGCTGCCTGAGGCGCAGGTCGACCGGTTCATGATGAAGGTCGTCGTCGACTACCCGAGCGCCACCGAGGAACACGCGATCGTCGACCGCGCGCTACGCCACGCCGAACCGGTCCGCGCCATGCTCGGCCCGGCGGACCTGATCAGCATGCAGGAGCGCGTGCTCGACGTCTATGTCGATACCGCCGTCGTCGACTACGCCGTGCGCTTGGTAACCGCAACCCGGAGGACGTTCGGTGCCGGACTCAGCGACCTGAAGCGGTACGTCAGCTACGGGGCCAGCCCGCGCGCCTCCATCGCCCTCGTCACCGGCGCCCGGGCGCTCGCGTTCCTGTACGGCCGTGACTACGTGCTGCCAGATGACGTCCGCGAGCTCGCGCTCGACGTGATGCGGCACCGCATCGTGCTGTCGTATGAGGCGCTCGCCGACGACGTCACCGCCGACGCGATCATCACGAAGGTGCTCGACGCCGTGGCCGAGCCCGAGGTCGTCCTGGGCGGCCGCTGACCTCATGCCCATGCGCACCGCTCCGGAACGGCTCCTGGCCCGTCTCGAATGGCGGGTCGTCCGCCGCCTGGACGGACGCCTAGCGGGCGGCTACCGCACCGCGCACCGGGGGACCGGAACCGACCTGGTCGGACTGCGCGAATACACCGAGGGCGACGACGCGCGCCACATCGACTGGAATGTCACCGCCCGGCTGAACGAGCCGCAGCTTCGCGTCTTCACCGAAGACCGTGAGCTCACCGTGTGGCTGGTGCTCGACCGTTCGGCGTCCATGACGGTGGGGCCGCCTGGACGCGGCAAGCACGACGTGCTCAGCGAGCTCGCGCTGGTGCTCGCCCGGCTGTTCGGCCGGGGCGGAAACCGCGTCGGCGCGCTGCTCTACGACACTGGAACAGTGCGCATCGTGCCGCCAGGCACCGGGCGCAGACACGCGCTGCGCATCGGGGCCGAACTCGCCAGGACCGCCGACGCCGGCCGGCCCGGCGGTGGCCAGTACGGCAGCACGACCGACCTAGCGGCGATGCTCGACGCGGTCGCCAAGCTAGCCAGGCGCCGCGCCCTGGTCGTGGTCGTCTCCGACTTCATCGGCGACGGCGACTGGGGGCGGTCGCTACTGCGCCTGGTGCTGCGCCACGAGGTCGTCGCCCTGCGCGTCGTCGATGCCGCCGACGACGAACTGCCCGACGTCGGCCTGGTCGTGGTCGAAGACGCCGAGACGGGGGAGCAGCTCATCATCGACTCCTCGGATCCGCTGCTGCGCACCCGGATCCGCGCTCGGGTCGAGGAACGCGACACGGGCCTTGCCGCCGGGATGCGGCGGGCGGGCGTGCCCATCCACCGCATCGGCACCGGCGCCGACCTGGCCACGGCGCTCATCGAAGTCGTCGCGAGCACCCAGCGCAGGCGCGCATGAGCCTCTCGAACCCCGCTCTCCTGGCCGCCGGCCTGCTCGTGGCCGCGGGCCTGGCCTGGGCCGCGGTGGTCGTCGCGTGGCGGCGGGCCGCGGCCCTCACCGCGGCCGGGCTCACGGCGGGTGGCCCCGGACGCGGCCGCGCCAGGCTCGGGGGTGTGTGGTTCACCATCGCCGGCGTCGCCGTGCTCGCGATCGCCGTGGCCGGCCCGGCGGCGTCCGTCCCGGTGTCTCGTGCCTCCGGCACCGTCATCCTCGCCATGGACGTCTCGGGCAGCATGACCGCCACCGACGTGGTGCCCAGCCGTCTTGCCGCCGCGAAGACGGCGGCGCTGTCGTTCATCACGGCCCAGCCGGACAACGTCGACATCGGCGTCGTCGCGTTCCACCAGGGCGGCCTCGAGGCCGCCCTGCCGACCGCCGATCACGCGACCGCCTCGGCCGCGGTCCGCCGGCTGAAGGCCGCCGGCGGCACGTCACTCGGCGACGCCATCCTCGCCTCGCTATCCGCGATCACGCACAAGACCGTCACCTTCGGCCGCAACGGCAGCGCTCCGAACATCGGCTTCTGGCCCTCGGCCACTATCGTGCTGCTCTCCGACGGCCAGAACGACGGCGGGGCCGCCGGCAGCAGCGCCGGCGCCGATGCCGGCACCGAAGCGG
>DATBKU010000066.1:0-18994 GCA_036555725.1 Streptosporangiaceae bacterium
GAGAACAAGTCGCAGACCGACTTCAGCATTAACAGCGCCGGAATTTGCAAGGCCTACCCGACCGCGGAGAGCGCCTTCTGGAAAGGCGAGCGCGGCGGCAAGGGCTACGTGCTCTGCCTCGGCCCCAACAAGTGAGCCGAGCCCGCATCTTGTGATCGTGCGATGGTTCCCACGGGGGTGCCATCGCATGATCATGTCTGGGACCTACGGGGCGGCGGCCTTGGCCGCGATGTCCGTACGGTAGTGCGCCCCGCGCATGCGGATCCTGGCGGCGGCCTCGTACGCGGTGGAGCGGGCGGCGGCGAGATCCGGGCCGGTGCCGACGACGTTGAGCACCCGCCCGCCGTTGGACATCAAGATCCCGTCGTGGTCGCGCCTCGTGCCTGCGTGCAGCACGTACGCCCCCGGCACCTGCTCGGCCTCGTCGATCCCGGCGATGGGGTCGCCCTTGACCGGGCCGGCCGGGTAGTTCTCGGCGGCGACCACCACCGCGACGGCGGCGCCCGGATGCCACTCCACGACAGTCCCCGGGGCCAGCCCGCCGAGGGCGCACTCCTGCAGCAGCCCGGACAGCGGGGTGGCCAGCCGGTCCAGCACCACCTGCGTCTCCGGGTCGCCGAACCGCGCGTTGAACTCCACCACCCGTACGCCCTGCGCGGTCAGCGCCAGCCCGGCGTACAGCACCCCGGAATACGGCGTCTCGCGACGGGCCAGCTCGGCGATGGCCGGCCGCACCACGGTGGCCATGACCTCGTCGACCAGGCCGTCCGGCGCCCACGGTAGCGGGGTGTAGGCGCCCATCCCGCCGGTGTTGGGCCCCTCATCGTTGTCGTAGGCGCGCTTGAAGTCCTGCGCGGGCAGCAGCGGCACGGCGTGCTCCCCGTCGCTCAGCGCGAACAGCGACATCTCCGGCCCGTCGAGGTACGCCTCGACCACGACCCGGCCGCAGGAGGCGGCGTGCCGCTCCGCGACGTCTCGGTCGAGCGTGACGACCACGCCCTTGCCGGCCGCCAGGCCGTCGTCCTTGACCACGTACGGCGGGCCGAACTCCTCCAGCGCGGCCGCCACCTCGGCGGCCGAGTCGCAGACCCGCGCGGCGGCCGTCGGCATCTTGGCGGCGGCCATGAGGTCCTTGGCGAACGCCTTCGAGCCCTCGATCTGGGCCGCGGCGGCGTCCGGGCCGAAGCACGGGAACCCGTTCTGCCGTACGGCGTCGCCCACCCCGGCTATCAGCGGCGCCTCCGGCCCGATGACGATCAGTTCGGGGCGCAGTCGCTTGGCCAGCTCGACGACGGCGACCGGATCGGTCGGGTCGAGCACGTGGTTCTCCGCGATGTCGGCGGTGCCGGCGTTTCCCGGTCCGCAGTGCAGCATCGTGACGGCCGGGTCGCGGCGAAGGGCGCGCGCGATGGCATGCTCACGACCGCCGGAGCCGAGGAGGAGGACTCGCACGGCGTCACCTTATCCGGGTGAACCGCCGCGATTGGCGGAGCGTCCTAATACCCGGTGGTAGCCTTAACTGGTTTGCGGCCTGACGCCCAGCCCGAAGGGAGGTGGCCGGAATGAGTCCTGGTGATCCTTGCAGTACCGCCGAGATCCCGCATAGTCCCGACTCGTTTGATCCGTTCACCTCTACTCGGCGTCCGGCCGCGCGTGGCGCGTAGCTCCCCTCGATCAGGGTTGTAGCACGGCCTCGCCCGGCCTTGTCCGGGGAAGGAGCATCCCCCATGGCCATCCTCAAGGTCGCGCGTCCCGCTCCCGCGAAGCGGCGGACCGCGCCCAGGACCAGGACCCTCTTCAAGCCGCTCGGCCGGCCCAACCGCACGGCCCGCCGCGACTTCGGCCGCGACGCAGGCCGGCACTCGGCCGTCATCGACTGGGCGGCCTATAGCGACGGCAAGCGTGTCTCCACCGAGACCGTCGCCGAGGCCGTACGGCTGGTACGCGATGGAGCCCGCACCAGCAAGGCGGACAGCGTGGCGGGCGGCACCGACTTCGTGTGGGTCGGGCTGCACGAGCCCCACGCAGGTGAGCTCGAGCAGCTCGCCGAGGTCTTCGGCCTGCACCCGCTCGCCGTCGAGGACGCCATCCACGCCCACCAGCGGCCGAAGCTGGAGCGCTACGACGACGTCCAGTTCTTCGTGCTCAAGACGGTCGGTTACGTCGGGCGTTCCAACGGCGTCGAGGCCGTCGAGACCGGCGAGATCATGATCTTCTGCGGCCGCGACTTCGTGGTGACCGTACGGCACGGCACGCACGGCGAGCTGGCCCCCGTCCGCCGGGCGCTCGAGGAGAGCCCGGACCGGCTGGCGCTCGGGCCGGCGGCCGTCCTGCACGCGGTGGCCGACCGCGTCGTCGACGACTACATGTGCGTCGCCGAGGGCGTGCAGCAGGACATCGACGAGGTCGAAGAGGCGGTGTTCTCGCCGGAACGCACCAACGAGGCCAGCCGCATCTACCGCCTCAAGCGAGAGGTCATCCAGCTCAAGCGGGCCGTCGGGCCGCTCGCGAGCCCGCTGCGGAACCTGGTCGGCCGCCGGTTCGTGCCCGCCGAGATCCGCGAGTACTTCCGCGACGTCGAGGACCACCTCACCCGGGTCCGCGAGCAGGTGGAGTCGTGCGACGAACTGCTCACCCCGATCCTGCAGGCGCACATGACCCAGGTGACGGTCGACGACAACCAGGACATGCGGAAGATCTCCGCGTGGGGCGCGATCCTCATGGTGCCCACGGCGATCGCGGGAATCTACGGCATGAACTTCAAGCACATGCCGGAGCTGCAGTGGGTGTTCAGCTACCCGGCCGTGCTCACCTTGATCGCCCTGTGTTGCGTCATGCTCTATCGCGGCTTCCGCCGCAACGGCTGGCTCTAGCTTCCTACGTCCGGGCGGGCGTGGCGGGGGCGGGCACCGGCAGGCCGTACGACTCCAGTACGGCGTGCGCCCGGTTCGGATAGTCGGTCACGAAGCCGTCGACGCCGAGGTCGATGAAGCGGGCCATGTCGGCCGGGTCGTTCACGGTCCAGGGCGTCACCATCAGGTCGAGCCGGTGGGCGTCGTCGATCAGCTCGCGCGTGGTCAGCACGGTATGCGCCGACACGACGGTGGCGCCCGCGGCCAGCGCGGCCCCGGCGAGGTCGGACGGGTCGAGACCGGCCAGCCACTCGGTGCCGGGCTCGATGGTCGCCTCCTCGAGCAGGGCGACGCAGTCGATCTCGGGGATCATCAGCCGGGCGGCCACGATCACCCGCCAGTCGAAGCCGAGCATGCGGAACCGCCCGCAGAAGCCGTACGACTCGAGAATCTCGCGGACGATGGCGACGAACCACTCGACCTCGGCGTCCGGCCACGACGGGTCGGTCTTGAGCTCGACGGCGAGCCGGGCGTCGTCGTACTTGCCGATCAGCGCACACGCCTCGGCCAGCGTCGGCAGCTGGGCGCCGGGCACCGGCACCAGGGTCTCGGCGAGTTGGTCCGGCCGGTTCCTGGCCCCGGCGTCGACCGTCTTGATCTGGTCGAGCGTGAGCTCGCGCAGCCGGCGGCCGACGTAGGGGAACAGCGGATCGCCCGGCTCGACCGGCTCGGTGTCGCGGCAATTCACCGGGGACAGCGCCTGGTCGTGGTTGCAGACCACCGCGCCGTCGGCGGTCAGGCCGACGTCGAGCTCGACGACGTCGACGCCGATCTCGAGGGCGTACGCGAAGCCGGACAGTGTGTTCTCGGGGCGCAATCCTCGTGCGCCGCGGTGCCCGTGTACCTCGATGCGGTCCCCCCGAGTCGTCACACCCGGCAGGGTACGTCACGAGGGCGTCGCCCGGGGGAACGGCGAGTGATCGTTCCCTCACATGGGAAGGGCGCCGCAGGTCAAGGGTCAGATCAACGAGTGGATCAGCAGGGTCTGATCGCGGCCGGGACCGACGCCGATGGCCGAGATCCGCGCCCCCGACAGGTCCTCCAGCGCGTGCACGTACGCCCGCGCGTTGGGCGGCAGGTCGTCGAGGGTCTTGGCCGTAGAGATGTCCTCCTGCCATCCGTCGAGGTACTCCAGCACCGGCTTGGCATGGTGGAACTCGGTCTGCGTCATCGGCATCTCGTCCTGGCGCGCACCGTCGATCTCGTACGCGACGCAGACCGGGATCCGCTCCAGCCCGGACAGCACGTCGAGCTTGGTGAGGAAGAAGTCGGTGATCCCGTTGATCCGAGTGGCGTACCGCGCGATCACCGCGTCGAACCAGCCGCACCGCCGGTTGCGCCCGGTCGTCGTGCCGTACTCATGTCCGGTCTTGCGCAGCCACTCGCCCTGCTCATCGAGCAGCTCGGTGGGGAAGGGCCCGCTGCCGACACGCGTCGTGTACGCCTTGAGGATGCCGATGACACGGGTGATGCGGGTGGGCGCGATGCCGGAGCCGGCGCACGCTCCGCCCGACGTGGGGCTCGAGGACGTCACGAACGGGTACGTGCCGTGGTCGATGTCGAGGAGGTTGCCCTGTCCGCCCTCCAGCAGCACGACCTTGTCCTGCTCGAGTGCCCGGTTGAGCAGGAGCGTGGTGTCGGCGACGTACGGGCGGAGCCGGTCGGCGTACTCGACGTACTCCGCGACCACCCGGCCCACCTCGATCGGGCGGCGGTTGTAGACCTTCGTCAGCACCTGGTTCTTCTCGCGGAGCGCCGTCTCGAGCTTCTGCTCGAGGATTCCCGGGTCGAGCAGGTCCTGGACGCGGATGCCCATCCGGGCGACCTTGTCGCCGTACGCGGGGCCGATGCCGCGGCCGGTGGTGCCGATGCGGGCCTTGCCGAGGTAGCGCTCGGTGACTTTGTCGAGCGCTTTGTGGTGCGGCATGATCAAGTGCGCGCTCGCCGAGATCAGCAGGCGGTCGCAGCTGATCCCGCGCGCGGTGAGCCCGTCGATCTCATCGAGCAACACGGCCGGGTCGATGACGACGCCGTTGCCGATCACCGGCACGACCTGCGGCGACAGGATGCCCGTCGGCAGCAGGTGCAGCGCGTACCGCTGGTCTCCGATGACGACGGTGTGACCGGCGTTGTTGCCGCCCTGGTAGCGGACGACGTAGTCGACCTTGGTGTGCTCGGGGCCGCCGAGCAGGTCGGTCGCCTTGCCCTTGCCTTCGTCCCCCCACTGAGCGCCGACGAGCACGATGGCAGGCATGTCGCGGGCAGTCCCTTCTCACGGAGAAGGCTCCTGGCCGCAAGTGCGACAGGAGCCTCTTGCGATGAAATCTTACCCGGACAGGCCGAAGCCAGTAACGACGCCCACGCTGCCCGCGTTTCAGGCGAGCGCTCAACCGAGGATCTGGGCCGCCGTCTCGCTGCTGTCGCGCAGGAACGTCTTGCAGCGCTCGGCCTCGTCGTCCTCGCCGATCGCGGCGGCGGCGCGGGCGAGGGCGTGCAGCGACCGGAGGAAGCCGCGGTTCGGCTCGTGTTCCCACGGGATCGGGCCGCGCCCCTTCCAGCCCGCGCGGCGTAGCTGGTCGAGCCCGCGGTGGTAGCCCGTCCTGGCGTAGGCGTAGGAGTCGATGACGTGCGCCTTGGCGAAGGCGCGGTCGGCGAGCTCGGCCCACGCGGCGGAGTACGCGGGGTGGCGGGCGACCACCTCGACCGGGTCGACGCCCTGCTCTATGGCCGTCCGAGCCTCGGCGTTGTCCGGCAGTTCGGTCGGGGCCGGGCCCTCCAGCAGGTTGTTGTGCTCCGGAGGAGTCATGGCGACCATGGTAGGTCGGGCGTGTGTCGAACCGTACGGCGCCCGCACCCGTGTAGGGAGGCGTACGGGGCGGGGGCCGAAACCGGGGGCGAGCGGGGTGGGCGCGTCAGCAGAGCGCGTTGACCGGCAGTGTGAAGCTGGTCGTAGTGCCGTCGCGTCGCCCCCGTTCTTCCGGCCAGATGCTGGCGATCGCGGCCAGCGCCGCCCGGTTGGTCATCAGCGCGTCCGCCTTGAAGCCGGCGATGCCGCGGGCCGCCGCCAGCATGCCGAGCCGCATCACCAGCCGGCGCGCCACGCCACGCCGCTGCCAGCCATCGGCCACCAGTACGGCGAGGTCCGCCAGCTCCGGCACCTCTCGGTCGCGTATGTACTCGGCGATCCCGATGACCATCTCACCACCGTCCATGGCCGGGCCGCCGGTCACGGCGAGCAGGACCTCCCGATCGTTGTGGTCGGCCTTGGCCAGCGCGTTGAGGTACATCGGCGGCAGCCAGGGCGTGCCGGCGAAGAACCGCTCGTACAGGCTGCGCCGGGACAGCCGGGCCGACATCGCCCGCACCCCGTCGGCGTCCGTGCTCTCGTACGGGCGTATGCGCAGGGCCGGCACGGTCGTGTGGACTCCAGCGGAGGTCGGCCGCTCGTCGAGTTGCGTCATAAAACTTATTGGACCTCATTGAGTTTCATGAAGCAACCCTTTGGCCGCAATCGGCGGTTGGCGTGAGTGCGGGCCGGCTCTAGGCCGGGCTCGAACTCAGATCGATGGACTGCTGCTCGGTGGCCCCTGGGCCGGGGCGCGGCTCGATGTCGGTCGGGCCGAGCGATACCCCGCACGTACCGCAGGTGAGCTGCGGGGTCAGCTCACCCCCGCAGCCGCGGTGCGCGATGATCATGGGCGCCCCGTCGTCCGCGTAGTACTGGTCGCCCCACAGCAGCAGCGACATCATCGCCGGCCAGATCCCGACGCCCTTACGCGTCATGCGGTATTCGTAGCGGTCGGGCCGCTCCTGATAGCGCACACGTCGAAGGAGGCCCTCGTCGCACAGCCGGCCGAGGCGGTCGGTCAGCACGTTGCGTGCCACGCCGAGCGCCTCTTGGAGGTCGTCGAACCGGTGGACGCCCTCGAACACACTGCGGATCACGAGCATGGTCCAGCGATCGCCGACCACTTCGAGTGCGCGCGCGATAGAGCAGTTCTGGTTGTCGTAGGTCCGGGGGAGCACGGTTCCATGCTAAGTCAAGGGTTGCGTCACGCAACCCCGAGCAGCGGCGGTGGTTCCCGGCGGCCGCGCGGGAACCACCTCAGAACCGCTACTTGATCTTGTTGCCGGCGGACAGCAGGTTCTCGCAGGCCTCGACGACGCGGGCGGCCATCCCGGCCTCGGCGGTCTTGCCGTACGAGCGCGGGTCGTACTGCTTCTTGTTGCCGACATCGCCGTCGACCTTGAGCACGCCGTCGTAGTTGCGGAACATGTGCTCGGCGATCGGCCGGGTGAAGGCGTACTGCGTGTCGGTGTCGATGTTCATCTTGACCACACCATACGAGAGCGCCTCGCGGATCTCCTCCAGCGTCGAGCCGGACCCGCCGTGGAACACCAGGTCGAACGGCTTGTCCTTGCCGTACTTGCCGCCGACCGCCTCTTGGATGTCCTTCAGCACTGTCGGGCGCAGCTTGACGTGCCCCGGCTTGTAGACGCCGTGCACGTTGCCGAACGTCGCGGCCAGGATGTACCGGCCCTTCTCGCCCAGCCCGACGGCCTCGGCCGTGGCCTGCGCGTCACCCGGCGTCGTGTAGAGCTTCTCGTTCATCTCGCCGACGACACCGTCCTCCTCGCCGCCGACGACACCGATCTCCATCTCCATGATCACGCGGGCCTTGGCGCACTCTTCGATCAGCTCGGCGGCGATGGCGAGGTTCTCGTCCAGCGGCACGGCGGAGCCGTCCCACATGTGCGACTGGAACAGCGGTTGTTCACCGCGGGCCACCCGCTCCTGCGAGATCTTGACGAGCGGGCGCACGAATCCGTCGAGCTTGTCCTTGGGACAGTGGTCGGTGTGCAGGGCGACGTTGACCGGGTAGTTCTCCGCGACCGCCCGGGCGTACTCGGCGAGCGCGGTCGCCCCGGAGACCATGTTCTTCACGCTCGCGCCCGACAGGAACTCGGCGCCGCCCGTGGACACCTGGATGATCCCGTCGCTCTCCGCCTCGGCGAAGCCGCGCAGCGCGGCGTTGAGCGTCTGGCTCGACGTGACGTTGATCGCCGGGTAGGCGAAGCCGCTCCGCTTCGCGCGGTCCAGCATCTCCGCGTAGACCTCTGGTGTCGCGATAGGCATATGTAAGCTCCCTGGTTTTACGAGGCTCCAGGCCATGGTGCACGAGTACCCGATGTAAGTATCCCGAAGCGCGTGGACGCCGGAAACGCGGCCAGTCCACACCCGGTCCATCGCGCCCGTCCGCTACGACCCTACGGGTAGGCTCGATGCGTGGATCTCGCCGTGAATTTCCTGGATCCCCAGTCGCTGATCACCACGTTCGGGGTGCTGGGGATCCTCGCCATCATCTTCGCCGAGACAGGGCTGCTCATCGGGTTCTTCTTCCCAGGTGACACGCTGCTGTTCACGGCCGGTCTCTTCACGACCGCCGAGGCCGCACACGGAGTCAGGGTGACTCCGCTGTCGCTGCCGGTGCTGCTCGCGGCCGCTCCGCTGTTCGCGATCGCGGGCGCGCAGTTCGGGCACTACCTGGGCGCTCGGTACGGGCGGAAGCTGTTCGACCGGCCCAATTCGCGGCTCTTCCGCCAGGAGCACGTCGACAAGGCTGAGTACTACTTCAACAAGTTCGGCCCCGCCCGCGCGGTGGTGCTGGCGCGGTTCATCCCGGTCGTGCGAACCTTCCTGAACCCGCTCGCCGGCATGCTCGAGATGAGCGCCCGCCGGTTCTTCATCTGGAACGTCGTCGGGGCGATCATCTGGACCGAGTCGATCATTCTGGTCGGCCACTTCCTCGGCAGCCGGGTGAAGGGCATCGACAAATATGTACTTCCGGTCGTGGCCCTCGCGGTAGTGGCATCAATCGTGCCTGTGGTACGAGAGGTGCTCAAGAGCCGCAAAGAGTCTCATGAGCAGCCGGAAAAGCGGCCGGACGCCGGTGATGGGAAGCACTCGGGCAAGAAGAACGGGTCTGAAGAGTCACGTCCGTCGCTGAGCGGCGACAGTTCCCGCTAACCTCCCCCATGTGGGACGTCATCGGCCTGACCCTCGGGGTCACGCGCGCATCCTGATCGCAGCCGTGGCTGTGGTGCTCGCCATAGCACTTCTGGTGGTGGGCGGTGTCGCGCTGTGGGGAGCGCTGACCTCGGAGCCGGCGTCGCCGGGCCCGGCCTCCTCGAAGGCCGACCCGCCGGCGGCCAAGCCGCCGACGAGCCGGGTGCCGCAGTCGGCATCCAAGTCGCCGGCGGCCGAGGAGGCGCTCGTCGTACGCTGCCGGGCCGCCAAGTGCGGGGTGTTCATCACCGTGCCCAATAACGGGAACAGCAATGTGCTGTTCAACGGGTTTCTCGCTCAGGGCGAGGTACGGCGGGCCGACGAGCCCCGGATGTACCTGGTCGTCTCCGACGCCAGCGCGGTCGACGTCTACATCAACGGGAAGCTGCAGGGCAAGGGCACGGCGGGCAAGCGAACCTACACGATCATCAAGTCATCCTCGGCGTCGTAGCCGTCTCGGGCGTGTTAGGCGTGTCAGGCCTCGACGCCGAGGTCGGCCAGGCCGAACAGGGTGCGGTACTCCAGGCCCTCGGCTTCGATGCGCTTGCGGGCCCCGCGCTCGACGATGGTGGCCACCCCGGCGACCTCGGCCCCGGCTTCGCGGAGCGCCTCGATGGCGGTGAGCACCGAGCCGCCGGTTGTGGAGGTGTCCTCGACGGCGAGCACGCGCCGCCCGGTGACGTCCGGGCCCTCGATGCGCCGCTGCAGACCGTGCACCTTGCCTTCCTTCCGCACGACGAACGCGTCGAGCCGTTGCCCACGCGCGGCCGCCGCGTGCAGCATCGCGGTCGCGACCGGATCGGCCCCGAGCGTGAGCCCGCCGACGGCCGCGTAATCGAGGTCGCCGGTGAGGTCGAGCATGACCCGGCCGACCAGGGGGGCCACCCGCCCGTCCAGGGTGATCCGGCGCAGGTCGACGTACCACGAGGCGCGCCGCCCGGACGACAGCACGAAGTCGCCGTGCACCACGGCCTTGGCCTTGATCTCCCCGAGAAGTTCTGCGCGATCACTCACGGTCTAGAGCCTAGGGTCTGCGTATCGGCCCCGGCCGCGCCGCCCGGGCGGTGGGCTGGCAGGCTCGGGCACCATGACGCCCGGCACGCTCGTCCTGCTGCACAGCCCGCTGACCACCGCCGCGGCATGGGGGCGGGTGCCCGGCACGCTGCGGACGTACGGCCTGAACGTGGTCGCGCCCGAGATCACCGACGACGACCGGCAGCCGTACGCGGGACGCTACGTGGCCGGGGCCGCGCTGGCGATCGGGGCCGCCCGCCCGGAGCCGCCGCTCGTCCTCGTCGGCCAGGGCGACGCCGGCCCGCTGCTGCCGCCGATCGGCGCGGCCCAGCGCGCCGCCCACCGGCTGGTCGGTGCCTACGTCTTCTGCGACGCCACGTTGCCCGGCCCGGCCGCCGCCAGCCGGCTGGACCAGATCGCGGCCGATGACCCCGCGTACGCCGCCGAGTTGCGCCGACGGCTCGACCGCGGCGAGCGCGTGGCGCCCCGCACCGGCGGAGACGCCGTGCCGCGCGGCGCGGACTACTTCACCGAGGAACTGCCCATGCCGCAGGACTGGCCGGACGCCCCCTGCGGCTACCTCCGTACGGCCTCGGGCGGGGGCGAACGGCAGGCGCGGCAGGCGGCGCTGCGCGGGTGGCCGGTCAGGGAGCACGGCGACGACGCCCCGGACGGCCTGGCCGCCGCCCTCCGCGCGCTGATCGCCGAGCTGTAACGCGGTATCACCCATTCGGCGAGACGACGCGCGGACGCCGGCGACCGGGTGCTGCTCGGCACCCGTCCGCTGACCCCGGCCACCAGCGGCCACAACGCCGGCAACGTCTTCGGCGGGTCGGCCACCGGATCCGCCGGCCCTAGGCCGACGTTCGGCACGGACGTCAAGACCTTCTCCGGCCGGCTCGACCGGGTGCGGACGATCAGGGTGACGACCCCGCGCGAGGTCTTCATGCTCGGCGTCGTGACCGTGACCGCGCTCCTGCGCCGCTGACACGCGGCGTCGCGCACCGAGAAATCCGTCTGTAAAGATCATGAGGATTCATTACGGGCAGACCGGAAGCGATGGTAACGTCCGGCGCCGACGCCATATCGCCCAGCGAGCAGGGGCGGGCGGGAAAGTTGAATCGCCGGATTGGCTTACGACACCGGCATACTTCACTACGCTGTGGGTGCCCGAGGTCCATCGGTGGCGCTCGGCCCGGGGAGTGGGTCCACTGGCGGGGTCTCGAGTCAAGGAAGGGGCGGTATCGCGTGGATCGCTGCGCGCTGTTCGTTGATGCTGGCTATCTGCTGGCAGACGGCGCTTTGGCGGTGCACGGAACCCGCCATCGGGAGACCGTCTCGTGGGACTTCGGCGGTCTGCTTCAGCTTCTCGGCAACCTCGCGCGCGAGCGAACCGGCCTGCCACTGCTGCGGTGCTACTGGTACGAGGCGACCGTCGAGGGCCGCCGTTCGCCCGAGCACGAAGCGCTCGCCGATCTGCCCGGCCTCAAGCTCCGCCTCGGCCGCATCCGCCCCGGCCGCCGCGAGGGCGTCGACACCGAGATCCACCGCGACCTGATGACGCTGGCCCGCAACGGCGCCCTCGCCGACGCGATCGTGGTGAGCAACGACGAAGACCTGGCGCAGGTCATCACCGACGCGCAGGACCTCGGCGTACGGGTCACCGTCGTGCATGTCGCCGTCGACGGCAACTGGACGATCTCCCGTGCGCTCCGCCAGGAGTGCGACGACCTGATCGAGATCGGCTCTGGCCATCTCCGGCCGTACGTCAACCTGCTCACTGGGGTCGACACATCCTCGTCGCCGCTGTCCAACGGCCACGCGGCCAGCACCGGCGGCACGATCGCGCCGCTGCAGACCGGCCCGCACACCAGCCCGCCACCCGGTTCGCCGATCACGTCGCCGGTCAGCTCGGTGAGCCCGGTGCCCTCCGTGAGCGGCCCCGCCGCGAGCGCGGCGCAGAGTCAGGGCGGTCAGACCAGCCAGGTGACCCAGGTCGGTCACGTGCCGCAGCAGAGCCAGCCGAGCCAGCTCGACCAGCCCGCCAGCCCGCTGTACGCCGCGCCGACGCCCACCGCGAACTCCCCGGCGCCCATGTCCGGCTCGCAGTACGTCTCGCCGCCGCAGCAGCACGGCCCCTACACCGGCCCTCAGCAGCTCACGCCGGCACCCGCCGCCCAGCAGCCGACGTCGACGCTGTCGGACGCCGTGAAGGCGGCCCACCAGGAGGGACAGGACTTCGGCGAGTCGGTGGCCCGCGACGCGCCCGCCCTGTGGCTCGAGGCCGTGCTGGCCCGCAAGCCCCGCATGCCGTCCGACCTCGAGGCCCGGCTGCTGCAGGGCTCGTCCCTGCCGATCGACTTCCTGCTGCACGACGAGGTACGGCACGCCCTGCGCCGCGGGTTCTGGGACGCCCTCGAAAGGTCCCGTCGTTAGGCCAGGACCTTATCCCCCTTTTTGGATGATCATTCGCATTGGTCCGCTTCGGTGGGCGAGTGGCGGGTAGCGTCTAAGGGTGACGCATGTGACCGAAGACGATCTCGACGACATGGAGTTCGACACGCTGCGCACCGGCGATCATGCTGCGGCGGCGGAGCGGTTGTCCGAACTGGCCGGGTCTGTCTCCGGCGGGGTGTCCCGCGCGAAGGTGCTGCTCCGCGCAGGAGAGCAATGGCAGCACGCTGGAGAGTACGAGAAGGCGGCCGAACTTTATCGCAAGGCCATCGACGACGGCGGCGACGTCTACGGGGATCCCCGGGTCTATCTCGCCGACGTGCTGTTCGAGCTCGGCCACGATGACGAGGCTCGCTCGCTGATCGAAGATATCCGCGCCGACGCGCCGCGCGACCCCGAGGTCCACCGGTGCGTCGCCGAGGTGCTGTACGCGCACGGCGACCTGTCGGGGGCGCACGAATGGGCGACGGCCGGGGCGGATGTCGTGCTCTCGATCAAGGACCGCGGTGGCGACGTCCCGCATGGCGACCAGGCAGAGGCGGTCTCGGCTGAGGACAGCCTCGAGGGGCTGTTGCGGCTGCGCTTCCGCGCGCGCGTCGACCTGGGCCAGCCGGAGGACGAGTACGACGCCATGCTCGACGATCTACTCAAGACCTAGCGCCGATATCAGCGGGCCGCAGGCTGGGTGAGGACGGCCCGGCCCAACTCCTTCATGCCCTCGTGGGTCGGGGTCTCCCACCGTACGGTCGCCGTACGGTCGGTGATCTCGATGGTCGAGATGGCGTTGACGAACCATGGGCCATCGGTGACCCGCCACCGCAGCGGCCCGCTGTCGACGCCCGCCGCGCGCGCCAGCCAGCGCCACGGGGCGTCCGTGGCCCGCATGCAGGCGAGCCGGTTGGCCCGGCGGAACCGCCCTTCCAGTGGGTTGCGCAGCGGCGAGCACACGGCCTGGGCGATCGGCAGACCGGCCACCCGCGCCAGGTAGGAGTAGTGCACGTCGCCGGACAGGAACGTCACGGTCGCCGGAGCCGCCCCGCGCTCCCCGCGCATGGTCGCCAGCACGCTCGCGGCGACCTTCCGGAAGGACTCCTGGAAGGCCGCCCAGTGTTCCAGGTCGGCGCCCTGCCGCATCTTCTCGGCCAGCCGGGCGATCCGCCGCCCCCACGCCCCCGCGCAGAGCGCCTCGTTCCACGCCTCGGCGTCGTGGATGGCGCCCGGCAGCAGGTATGGCAGGGAACTGGCGATCAGCAGATGGTCGACGTCCCCCTGGCACCGCTCGTCGAACCAGCGGTGCTCCTGCTCGTCGAACATCGCCCGCCGGTCCGGTTCGAGCACCCGCGAACATCGGCTGTCCAGCAAGATCAGCCGAGTCGAGCCGAAGTCGTGCGCGTAGCTCCACCGCGCTCCGACCGGATCCCGGTCGGTCCGTTCGGCGAAGTCGTCGAGCACCTTGCCGCCGTCCCCCTCCTGACCCATCTCACGTATGGCCGCGTACACCGGGTCGGCCGCGCGTTCCGCCGCGGTCAGGTTGCCCAGGTGCTGGTAGATCCAGTACGCCCCGAGGCCGCTGGTGATGCGGTGCCGCCACCAGGGCTGGGCCGCCATCTGCTGCCGCCAGGTGTACGAGGTGTTCCAGTCGTCGCGGATGTCGTGGTCATCGAAGATCATCAAGGACGGGACCGTGGACAGCAGCCAGCGCACCGCCGGGTCCTCGCTCCAGGCCAGCCGATACAGCTCGGCGTACTCCTGGAAGTCGCAGACCTCTTCGTGTGGCGGTTCGCTCACGTCGCGACGGGCCCGGATGAACTCGCTCAGCTGCGGTGGCGGCTCGTCCGCGTACACCTGGTCGCCGATCATCAGCAGCACCGCCGGCCGGTCGCCGCCCGCCGCGAGCCGTTCGGCGTACGAAGACAGCGCGTCGAGCCCGTGGGTCTCCTCGCTGGCCGGCGCCACCCGGCAGGACCCGTACATCACCCGGAGCGGCGCGCCGGGGTCGATCGTGTGGATCTCGCTCGGCGGGAAGTCCGGCAGCTCCGGCCACACGACCTCGCCGTCGAGCCGGACCTCGTAGGGGGTGACCGACCCGGGGGCCAGCCCCTCGACCTCCACGAAGGCGTAGTGATGGCCGTGCACGGTGAAGGTTTGGCCGGTCGCGTCGAGCACGGTCACCTCACCGGGCTCGGCGGTCTCCACCCAAACGGTTGCCGTACGCTCCCCGACGTGACGCAGCAGTGGCCCGAGCACCAGTCGTCCCATAGCCCGAATGCCTACCCGACCCAGGCCTTTCCAGTCCATAGCCGGGCAAGACATACCACTACCGGACATCCGCCGTACCAGCGCGGCGACGTGCGGCGACGCCCGAGACAAGGCAGCAGACGATGGTTCGGTTTGGGGGCAATGGCCGCCGGTCGGCGTTACCGTGGCGGGCGTGACAGTCGATGAGGAGCAGCGCGCGAGGCAGCGGCTCGAGGCGGCCATGGCCGACCTGGTGGCGCATCCGGAAGGCCGCGCGATGCTGCTGGAGTCCGCGCGCGAGCAGGAGCCGGTCAAGCGGGCCGAGCTCGCCGAGGTCGCACTCGCGGTCGGCGGGGTCGACATCGGCCAGCAGATCCTCGACGAGCTGTCGGTAGCGCGGCCCGCGGACCCCGCGGTCCACGTCCCGGCCTCGATCGGCCTGCTGCACATCGGCGCCACCGCGGAGGCGCTGCGCTGGGCGAACGCCGGCATCGCCCTGTGCGACAAACGGCATAGCGACGAGTACCAGGCGCTGATCAGGACCCGGCTGATCGCGCGAATGTTCCTTGGCATGCCGCGCGACGAGATGGACCATGAGGCCGAGCAGCCGGGCGGCGACACGCAGTCGCTGCTGACGTTCTCGGCCGTCCTGATGTACTGGCCGCCGATCGAGCGCGCCGCGGTGATCGCCCGCTACCCCGACCTCGCCGAGGAGCTCCCGACCGACGACCACCGGCACATCATCGAGGCGTTCCTGCGCGGCGACGCCCCCTGGGTCAACCCGGTCATCCGTACGCGCGTGACCGGCGTGTTCCGGGCCACACTGGAGGCGTACGAACGGTTCTCCGCCGAGGAGGGCCGCGACCCGGCCGACCCGCTCACCGTGCGGCAGTTCGGGCAGCGGGTGAGCACCCGCGGCACCGGCACGCCGTGGCCGCCGGGGCCGGGCGACCCGTGCTGGTGCGGCTCCGGCGACGCGTACGTCCGCTGCTGCGGCATCTGACCCAACGCCTCGCCTCACGGCACGCCTTTGATGCGATGCGCCCCGGTTCAGTGCGGTGCGCCGCCGGTTTAACACGGTGCGCCGCCGGTTAAGGCGGTGCGCCGCTGGGCGGCGGGTGTCACGCTGGGGCATGGCGTGGCGCACGACCGAGGACATCGAGACCTACCTCGCGGCGGCCGGCGCGTTCCTGCGGTCGCGGCCCGCGGCCCACACGGTGCCGCTGACCGTCGCCGAGACTCTACGGACGGCGCCGCGTGTGTACGACGGCCCGGACACTCCGCTGTACGGCTGGTGGCAGCCGGCCGACGGGCCCGTTGCGGGCGCCCTGCTGCAGACCCCACCGCATCCGGTGGTGCTCGCGACCATGCCGGCCCCGGCCGCGGCGGCGCTGCCCGCGGCCCTCATCGCGACCGGACGGTCGTTTCCCGGCGTGACCGGCGGCCGGGCGGTCGTGGAGGGCTTCGCCGAGGCGTGGCGGCGGCACACGGGGGCCGCACCACGGGTCCAGATGCGGCAGCGGCTGTACCGGCTCGGCACGCTGCGGCCCCCGCACTCGCCTCCGCCCGGCGGGCCGCGCGTCGCCACGCCCCCCGACCGCGACCTGTTGATCGAGTGGTACGAGATGTTCTCCGCCGAGGCCGGCACGGTGTCGGGCGCTCGGCGCAGCGCCGTTGACGACCGCATCGGCTATGGCGGCTTCGTCTTGTGGGAGGCCGACGGTACGCCGGTCGCCTTCGCCGGGCGCAGCCGGGTCGTCGCCGGCATGGGCCGCGTAGGCCCCGTCTTCACCCCGCCGGCGCACCGCCGCCGCGGCTTCGGCGCGGCCGTGACGGCCGCCGTCACCCAGGCCGCTCTCGCCGGGGGCGCCCGCGAGGTCGTGCTCTTCACCGACCTCACCAACCCGACCAGCAACAGCATCTACCAGCAGATCGGCTACCAACCGGTCGACGACCATCTCATGGTGTCGTTCTACGGAAGACCCGGCACTGGCCGATCGATGCCCTGAGCGCGCTACTGTGGCCGCGATGAGGCTGGAGATGATGACCGCAGAGGATGTCTGGCTGCCGCTCCGGACCGAGACCGACCCGGTGATGATGGCCGAGCTGGGTGGCGCCCGGCCGCCGGAGGACATCGAGGGGGCCCATGCGAAGGCGCTGGCTATGGCCGCTGAGGGACGGTGCTGGCCGCTCAAGGTGATTCCGGACGGCTCCACATCGGCTGCCGGTTGGATTTCCGTTTTTGAGTCGTCTCATGAGGGCGAGGCGGTCTACGAGATCGGCTGGATGGTTCTTCCTGAATTCCAGCGCCGGGGAATCGCCGGTCAGGCCGTGGGTGCGGTGCTGGAGAAGGCGCGGATGGAGCGTAAGTTCGGGCAGATCCACGCCTTTCCCGCGGTGACGAATGTCCCGTCAAACAAGATCTGCGAGAAGAACGGCTTCACGAACCTGGGAGAGTGTGAGTTCGGGTTCGCCGGACGCATGCTTCGCTGCAATCACTGGCAGATCGACCTGTTCTGAGACCGGTGGCCGGTGGTGGGTCCGACGTGTTTCAGGTCGGCGTGATCTTTCGCCCGCGACGGGCGGCAAGGTTCCGCCGCCTACGCCAAGCCGGGGCGGGCGGGGACGCCAAGCTCGTGGAGGAGCCGGCGTACGCGTCGTTCGATTTCGTCGCGGATGGGTCGTACGGCTTCCAGGTCGAGGCCTTCGGGGTCGTTGAGGGTCCAGTCTTCGTAGCGTTTGCCGGGGAAGATGGGGCAGGTGTCGCCGCAGCCCATGGTGATGATGACGTCGGCGGCGCGGGCGATCTCATCGGTCCACGGCTTGGGGAACTCCCGGGAGATGTCGATGCCGCGTTCGCGCATCGCCTCGATCGCGGTCGGGTTGAGCAGGTCGCCGGGTTCGGAGCCGCCGGACCAGCCGATCGCGCCGTCTCCGGCCAGATGCTGGAGGAATCCGAGCGCCATCTGGGAGCGACCGGCGTTGTGCACGCACAAGAACAGCACGATGGGGGTGTCGCCGGTGTCTTTGCCTTCGATGCGGGCGAGCGCGCGCAGCCGCTGGCGGGCGAGGCGTTCGGCCAGCAGGGGCAGGAAGTGCGGGATGCAGGCCCGGTGGGCGAACTGGTCGTAGCTGGAGTGCAGGAACCGGTCGATGGTCTGCGTGCCGAAGGTGCCGGCGAATTCGTCGGCGAGTTTGCGGGCGGCGGTGAGCAGGGCGTGCTGTTGGTCGATGCTCAGCTCGGGGTGTTGATAGGTGCCGGCAGGTCCGGTCATGGCTGTCTCCTCGCTGCTGGGTGGGGCCGATGTGGTGCGCGCGGGTGAAGAGCGCCGTCAGGAACCAGGTGCCGTGGCGCGGCGAGTTGGTGTGTCGCCGGCTGGCGTGTGTTGGGAGTTCGTGACCAGTGGGTTGAGCTGGTCGATGCGGGCGGCGATCTCGGTGAAGGCGGACTCGAAGGCATCGTCGGTGTCGGTGCGGACCGGGTCGGGCACCGACCAGTGCAACGGGGGCTGTTGCCCCGGCTCGTCGTGAAGTTCTTCGTAGGCGTTGTCGCAGACGGCCACGACGAGATCTCCGGGTCGCAGTGTGTCCCGTAGCTGCGCGGTGCGGTGAGCGTCCAGGGTGAGACCGTGTCGGCGCGCGGTGGTGACGGCTCGCCGGTGCACCCGATCGGCGGGGTGGGTTCCCGCCGACGCCGTCGGCACCGGACTGCGTCGCGTCCACAGTGCCGCGGCGAGTTGGGAGCGGGCGGAGTTGCGTGTGCACACGAACACCACCCGCCCCGCAGGTAGGGTGCGGCGGCCGGCGGCCGGGTTGAGGAGGTCGAAGGCCGACGGTACGAGGCGCGCGTAACTGCGGCGCCGGTCGGCTTCGGAGCGGGTGCGCCGGATCATTCCCGCCTCCTCCAGGACCCGCAGGTGATGGGCGAGAAGGTTGGACGGCAGGTCGAGAGCGGCGCCCAGCTCACTGGGTGAGACATCGCCGAAGGCAAGCAGATCGACCACCGCCAACCGCGCCGGTTCGGCGAGCGCGGCGTAGATCATGGCTCGCCGCTCCACGCTCAATTCCTCAGTAAACATTGACTCAATAGTAGCTGAGGTACTTTCCTCAGTCGATTCTGGACGCCCAGAGCTCCCTGCCGGCCATCGCCGCGGACGTTGTGATGGGCCGTCCCGTCCCCACCGCCCCGGCCCCTGTCTGCGAGGAGGTCCAGCCGTGACCGATCAGCACGCCGAGACACATCAGCAGGTACGCGAGAACGTGCGTGGTCGCTATGCCGCCGCCGCGCTGCGCGTGCTGGACAGCGATC
>DATBKU010000067.1:0-5195 GCA_036555725.1 Streptosporangiaceae bacterium
CCGATGGTTCCCGGGCTCGCCCGGGAACCATCGGCGGGGGTCGTCACGCCGGCCAGGGCACCTGCGGCGAGCGGTAGAAGTTCACCCCCAGCACCTCCCAGCGGGGGCCCTGGGCGGCCAGCCGGAGCCGGTACTCGTCCCACGAGCGCCCGGTGGCGGGCGACCAGCCGATCTCGGCGATCCCCGCGAGCCGGGGGTAGGCCATGAACTCGGCGTCGGAGATGTCGTCGATGGTCTCGCTCCACAAGGGCGCCTCGACGCCGCGGATGTCCGCGTCGCCGATCCCGTCGACGATGGCCGCCGGATCCCAGGTGTAGGAGTCCTGCGCCTCGACGAGCGCGCACCAGCTGAGCCCGAACGGCGTGGTCGGCGTGTACTTCATGTCGAGGTAGGTCTTGTCGCACGGCGACATCACGAGCTTGGCGCCCTGCCGTACCGCCGACTGCGCCTGCTCGATGTCGGCGGCCCCGGGCGTGGTGGTGCCCCAGAACTGCGAGACCGAGCCGGGGGCGATGGAGGCGCCGGCGATCTCCTTCCAGCCGACCATCGTCTTGTGGTGCGCCGCCACGATGTCGCGCACCCGCTCGACGAACTTCACGTAGTCCTCGTGCGTGGTGCTGTGCGCCTCGTCGCCGCCGATGTGAATGTACGGACCCGGGGTCAGCGCGGCGAGCTCGCGGACGACGTCGTCGATGAACGTGTAGGTGATGTCCTTGTTCACGCACAGGGAGCTGAAGCCGACGTCGGTGCCGGTGTAGAGCGGGGGCGCCACGCCGTCGCAGTTCAGATCGGCGTACGACGCGAGCGCCGCGTTGGTGTGCCCGGGCATGTCGATCTCGGGCACGACGGTGATGTAGTGCGCTGCGGCGTAGCGGACGATGTCGGTGTAGTCGGCCTTGGTGTAGTAGCCGCCGGGCGTGCCGCCGACCTCGAGGCTGCCGCCGAACGTCGCCAGCCGTGGCCAGCTGTCGATCATGATCCGCCAGCCCTGGTCGTCGGCCAGGTGCAGGTGCAGCATGTTGATCTTGTACAGCGAGGCGAGATCGATGTAGCGCTTGACCTCGGCCACCGAGAAGAAGTGCCGGGACACGTCGAGCATCGCGCCGCGCCAGCCGAACCGCGGCTGGTCGGAGATGTGCACGCCGGGGATCGCCCAGGGCCCGGGCTGGACGGACGGGCTCTCGATCTTCGGCGGCAGCAGCTGGCGCAGCGTCTCGGTGCCGCGGAAGAGGCCTTCGGGCGTGTGGGCGGACAGCCGTACGCCGCCGCGGGTGACGTCGAGCGTGTAGCCCTCCTGGCCGAGCCGGTGCGACCCGGACAGGGCGAGCGAGATGCCGCTGTGGGCGCCGCTCGTGGTGACGCGGAGCGGGTAGCCGGTGGATCGCCGGAGCGTGCCGGCGAGCATGGCCGCGACTCCGGCCGCGTGGTGCGACTTGACCGCGATCCGGGTGCCGCGGGTCAGCTCGTACGACGTGCCGGGGACCGTCCGGAGGCGCGCCGGCGCGGGGACGACGCGGGGCGGCGCGGCCGGGGCGACGTGCGCCGGTGTGGCCGGCGCCGGGTCGGCCGAAGCGGTCGGGACGGCGCCGATCAGGGTGGCGGCACCGACGACGGTCAAGGCGTGGATGAGCAGGGGCGCAGAGGTAAGGCGGGGTGATCTCCTCATGACCGCAAATTAGACAGGAATGTTTACCGGTGCAATGGTCTAGCCCGTGATGGCCAACAAGACCCGTCCGGCCGATCCGGCGCCGGTGGTGCTGGCGGCCGCGCGGACCAGCCTCGTCGTCGACGCGGCCGGGCCCGGCGTGCCGCGCGTGCTGCATTGGGGGGCCGATATCGGCCGGTCCGACGAGCCCGAGTCGATCATGGCCGACCTGGTCCGGGCGGGGGTGCTCCCGGACGGCGGCCCGGTGGACCGCGGCGGGCAGCTGACGGTGCCGCTGCTGCCGGCCGAGGCGGACGGCTGGCTGGGGCGGCCCGGCCTGTCCGGGCACCGCGACGGCAGGGCCGGTCATCTGCGGCTGACGCTGACCCGGCCGGTCGACGTGTCGAACGACTCCGGGCGCGGCGGGCTGACGGCGGAGCTGGCCGACGCCGTGGCCGGGGTCGAGGTGACCAGCGAGCTGCGGCTGTCCCCGCAGGGAGTGCTGCGGATGCGGCTCACGGTCCGCAACACCGCGCCCGGGGTCTGGACGCTCGACGGCGCGCTGTGCCTGCTGCCCGTCCCGGCCGACGCGGCGGAGGTGCTCGACACCACCGGCCACTGGGCGCGGGAGCGGACGCCGCAGCGGACGGCGTTCGGGCACGGCGCGCTGACGCACGAGAACCGGCGCGGCAAGACCGGCTTCGACGGGCCGCCGCTGTACGTCGCGGGCACGCCGGGCTGCGGGTTCCGGCACGGCGAGGTGTGGGGCGTCCACGTCGGGTGGAGCGGCAACCACCAGTACCTCGCCCAGCGGCTGCCCGAGTTCGACGCCGTCCTCGGCGGGCTCAGCGATCGCATGCACGCCTTCCTGCGGGCCCGGCCCGAGCATCCGCGCGCCCCGCGCCCGCTGACGCTGAACACCTGGGAGGCCGTCTACTTCGACCACTCGCTGGACCGGCTCACCGCGCTCGCCGACCGGGCCGCGGCCATCGGCGTGGAGCGTTTCGTGCTCGACGACGGCTGGTTCCGCGGACGGCGCGACGACACCGCCGGCCTCGGCGACTGGTACGTCGACCCGGACGTCTGGCCGGACGGCCTGGGCCCGCTCGTGTCCCACGTACGGAAGCTGGGCATGCGGTTCGGGCTGTGGGTCGAGCCGGAGATGATCAACCCGGAGTCCGAGCTGGCCCGGGCGCATCCGGACTGGGTGCTGGCCGCGCCCGGCCGTACCCCGCGCCGATCCGCAACCAGCAGGTGCTCGACGTGGCCCGGCCCGAGGTCTTCGACCATGTGCTCGGCCGGCTGGACGCGCTCGTGACCGAGTACGAGATCGACTATCTCAAGTGGGATCACAACCGGCATCTCGTCGAGGCGGTGCACGACGGGGCCGCCGGCTGCGCTTCCGCTGCCTCACCGCGCTGTTCGGCCACGCCGGCATCGAGTGGGACATCACCACCTGCACCGACGAGGAACTGGCCGAGCTGGCCCAGTGGATCAAGGCGTACCGGCGGCTGCGCGGGCTGCTGCACTCGGGCCGCATGGTGCGGGTGGACCACCCCGACCCGGCCGCGTACGTCTACGGCGTGGTGGGCGACGACCACGCCGTGTTCGCCTACGCGCAGCTGGCGTCCGCCGCGGCGGACGGGCCGGTACGGCTGCGGCTGCCCGGTCTTGTCCCCGGCGCGCGTTACGCTGTCGCGGTCTGTCCGGAGCTGCCGCCTCCGGTGCGTCAGGGCGTGCCGTGGCGGCCGCGGGGCACGCTCACCGGGGCGGCGCTCGCGGCACACGGGCTGGCCGCGCCCATGCTCACCCCCGGCGATGGCTACGTGCTGGAACTGCGTCGAAGGGATCCCCAGTGAGCGCGCCGCAGGCGCGCGGCGCGCGCTGGACTGAGGAGTGAGGAACGAGTGACGAAGGAAGCGTGCGCCAAGAGCGCGCCGAGGACCGCGCGGGGGGCACAGTGACCGTCCGCCCCGCTCCGTCCTGGCTGGCCGACGCCGTGCTGTACCAGATCTATCCGCAGAGCTTCGCCGACTCGGGCGGCGACGGGATCGGCGACTTCGCCGGGATCATCGAGCACCTCGATCACCTGTCCTGGCTCGGCGTGAACACGGTGTGGATCAGCCCCTGCTTCGCCTCACCGTTCCGCGACGCCGGCTACGACGTGTCCGACTACTTCAACGTGGCCCCCCGCTACGGCACCAACGACGACCTGGCCAAGCTGGTCGACGCCGCCCGCGACCGGGGCATCCGGATCCTGCTCGACCTGGTGCCGGGCCACACCTCCGACCAGCATCCATGGTTCCGCGCGGCGGCCGACGACCCCGACGATCAGCGCTACATCTGGGCCGACCGTCCGGGCCTGGGCTTCAACCCGTCACCGGGCCGCCGGTCCGGCTACTACCTGCAGAACTTCTTTCCGGTACAGCCCGCGCTCAACTTCGGGTACGCCCGGCTCAAGGAGTCCGAGCCGTGGCGGCAGCCGGTCGACGCCGACGGCCCCCGGGCCAACCGGGCGGCGCTGCGCGAGATCATGGCGCACTGGCTCGACCTCGGCGTCGCCGGCTTCCGCGTCGACATGGCCTTCTCCCTGGTCAAGGGCGACCCCGGCGGCGTGGAGACCGGAAAGCTCTGGGGCGATATGCGCGACTGGCTCGACGCGACTTACCCGGAGGCCATGATCCTCAGCGAGTGGGGCAGCCCCGAGATCGCCGTGCCGGCCGGCTTCCACGTCGACTTCTTCCTGCACTTCGTCGGCCGGGCGATGCGCTCGCTGTGGGACAACGAAACCGGTATGACCAGCCCGGGCTGGCCGCACGGCACGTGCTTCTTCGACGCCGAGGGCGGCGGTTCACCCGCGGAGTTCGTCGACACCTGGCGGGCGGCCGCCGCCGCCGTCGGCGACGCGGGGTACATCGCGCTGCCGACCGCCAACCACGACTTCTCACGGTTGTCCTGCGGCCCGCGTACCCACGAACAGCTCGGGCCCGCCTTCGCGCTGCTGCTCACCTGGCCGACGCTGCCGGCGATCTACTACGGCGACGAGATCGGCATGCGTTACCTGCCCGGAATGCCCGACAAGGAGGGCAGCCGACTCGAGCCGACGAACAACCGGGCGGGCTCCCGGACCCCGATGCAGTGGGACGACACCGCCAACGCCGGCTTCTCTACGGCTGACCCCGACCGGCTGTACCTGCCCATCGACCCCGACCCGGGGCGTCCGACCGTCGCCGCACAGCGGGCCGACGCGGGTTCGCTGCTGCACCAGGTCCGCCGGCTGATCGCGGTGCGCAAGGCGCACCCCGCGCTGGGGGCGCGCGGCTCCGTCGAGGTCCTCCATGTCGGCTACCCGTTCGCGTACGTCCGCGGCGGCACCCACCTCGTCGTCGTCAACCCCCGCCGCGCCCCCGCCCGACTCGCCCTGCCGACGGCTACCCCCCACGGCCGTACGGTGGAGGCGCGGGGGGTCACGATCGACAACGGCGAGGTACGCGCCGACGGCTTCTCCTACGGCATCTTCACCGTGTAGCCCGTACGCAGTGGGGCGGGG